>CAYVQP010000034.1:4060-44372 GCA_964452775.1 uncultured Ardenticatenaceae bacterium
GGGGAGGGTGGCCAGCGCAAAGACCAGTCCCAGGACAGCAAACATGGTGGGCGGGCTGACGGCATTCGAGAAGATGCGCGCGGCGCGTACCATGCCGGTGCGGTGGGAGACGTGATGATCGCGGGGAGTAGACATAGTCAGGCCGGCCTTCGTGCGGAGGCGAGAGGCCGGCTTCTCAGGAACGGTATTAATTGAGCGCCGGAAGCGCGACTATGGGCCGGCGACAATGGCCAGGCCGATTAGCGCCACGTACAAAGCAATGAAGGCCAGAACAGCGAACACAATCACGCCCATTACAGCAATACCAATCACAGCCAGATTGCGGGTGCGCACAGTGTCAAGGGCTTGATCGGCGCTTACGAAGGCGATGATGCCCAGCGTCAATCCCACAAAGGGCAGACAGTAGTAGCCGCCGCAGCAACTGACCAGGGTGGTAACGCCGACTATTGCCGCAATCAGGGCGGTGAGATCATAGCTGTTTCCCCGGTAGATTGTCCGCTGTGATTGATCGGCGCTTGGCTCCTCCGGCCTGGGCTGTAGACTACTGGGCAACGCTTCTCGATATGTCTCCGGGGACAGCACGACCTCGCCGGCGGCTTCCTGTTCCTTCGCATGCTCTTCGCATAGCCGGTGGCCGTCCGCCGTATACCAGAGGCAAAGGCCGCAAAGGGGCTTGCGGCAAACCTCGCAAGCCTCAATGGCGGCCAATTCCGGATGATTGATGCAGGCATCCATATGAAGCACCCTAACCTAATCCGGCAACAGCAAGCTCAGGCCGGCTTAGCGGCCGATCATGTACCCTCTTCCCAGGAATTGAGGTACTTCTCCTGCTGAGGGGTCAAGGTGTCGATATTGATTGACATGGAAGCCAATTTGATGCGGGCAATCGCACGATCGACATCTTCCGGCACTGAATAGACCTGGTTCTTTAGCTCATCCGCGTGCTCTCGCATGTATACTGCGCTGAGCGCCTGATTAGCGAAACTCATGTCCATGACCGAGGCGGGATGTCCTTCCGCTGCCGCCAGGTTGATCAAGCGTCCTTCGCCGAGCAAATTGATCTTGCGGCCATCCGCCAATTCGAACTGCTCCACGAATTCACGCACCCGGCGGGGCTTGCCGACCGACAATGCACCCAGGGCGGGGATGTTGATCTCCACGTTGAAGTGGCCGGAATTGGCGACCAACGCGCCGTCTTTCATCACTTCGAAATGATGTTTGTCGAGGATATTGATGTCGCCGGTAGCGGTGATAAAGATGTCGCCGATTCGCGCCGCCTCCGCCATGGGCATGACCCGGAAGCCGTCCATGACCGCTTCCAGGGCCTTGAGCGGATCAACTTCGGTGATGATGACGTTGCCGCCCAGACCATCCGCCCGCTTGGCAATGCCCTTGCTACACCAGCCATAGCCCGCGACCACAATCGTCTTGCCGGCGACCAGGAAATTGGTGGCTCGGATGACGCCGTCCAGGGTGGATTGGCCCGTGCCGTAGCGGTTGTCAAACATGTGCTTGGTCAAAGCGTCATTGACGGCGATAACCGGGAACTTTAGAGCGCCGTCTTTAGACATCGCCCGCAGACGGATGACGCCGGTGGTCGTCTCTTCGGTGCCGCCGACGATGTCATCCAGTAGATTGGTGCGCTCCTTGTGCAAGGTGCTGACCAGGTCGGCCCCATCATCCATGGTGATGTGCGGCCGGTGATCCAGCACCGCATTCAGATGCTGGTAATAGGTCTGATTGTCCTCGCCCTTAATGGCAAAGACCGGGATCTCATAATGAGACACCAGCGAAGCGGCCACATCATCCTGTGTGCTGAGCGGATTGCTGGCGCACAAGACCACGTCCGCGCCGCCCACCTGCAAGGTGTGCATCAGATTGGCCGTCTCGGTGGTCACGTGTAGGCAGGCAGCAACGCGGATTCCGGCAAGGGGTCGTTCTTCGGCAAAGCGCTGCCGGATACTGCGCAGCACCGGCATCTCCTGCTCCGCCCATTCGATGCGATGGCGGCCGCCGGTGGCTAACTCTGTATTCTTAACGTCATAATCCATGACTCTGTCTATTCTCCTGTGAATCTCTTGTATTCGCTACGCCGAACCACCCGGCGCACGCAACGTCACTATTGTCCCAGCCTGCCACGGTCATAGAAGACCGTCCAGCAAGCCGTGATCGTCAAACTGCTCGCGATAACGGGCCACAAATTGCTCGCGCGTGTAGTGGTGATTTTGTGGGCCCATCTTTTCCAATGCGTAGGCAGAAGCCAACGAACCTATCCGGCCTGCCTCCGGCCAGGGGAGGCCCAACTGTATGCCGCGTATCAGGCCGGCCCGAAAGGCGTCGCCGGCCCCTGTCGGCTCTACCACATGGTCAATAGGGAAGGCCGGAATGTCATATACTTCGCCGTTCACATGAATTCGTGAACCGTGCTTGCCGAGGGTCTCCAGGATACCGCCGGCTCGCTCCAAAATCTGCTCTCTGGACAGGCCGGTCTTTTCCGTGATCATGCTCAATTCATACCCGTTGACGGTGAGCAGGTAACAGCCGGTCACCCCTTCGTAAAGGTCTTCCGCGCCCAGGCGCACTGTCTGCTGGCTGGGGTCATAAATATACGGGATGCCCAACTCCTTACATTCGCGAATGTGAGCGCGCATAGCCTCCGGATCATTGGGCGAGATGATCGCCAGTTCAGCGTCCGGAACCAGTTCGGCAAACTTCAGGCGGGCGGCGTATGCCATTGCGCCGGGATAGAAATGGCCGATCTGGTTGTTTGCGCGGTCGGAATTGACAAAGAATGAAGCGCAAAACTCGTCCTCGATCTGCACGACCCCACTGGTATCAACGCCATTGTTTTCCAGCCAGGCTCGATATTCGCCGAAATCCTTGCCGGCGGTGGCCATGACGCGAGGTTCACCGCCCAACAAGGCCAGCGAATAGGCGATGTTGCAGGCAATGCCGCCCCGTTCCCGGCGCAAGGAGTCAACCAGGAAGCTGACGCTCAACGAGTGCAACTGGTTCTCCAACAGGTGCTGCGTGAACTCACCTGGGAAGAACATCAGGTAGTCGTATGCGATGGAACCAGTCACTACAATTTTCATGTGTTTGTCGTTTGTCTCGCCACCATACGGCAGCATATTCTCGTCAGATCCGGCTTTCCCGCGCCTTTACCATGTGCTCTTGCGGCAGCAGGACTGCCGTCAGGCCCAGCCGGACGCGCAGCATGACCATCACGGCGGCAATCGCGTCGCGGAAGCCAATCTTTTTACCTTCTTCGTAAGTGCGCGGGTTGTAGGAGATCGGGATCTCGACAATCTCGTGCCCGGCTAACATCAGCTTGGCGGGCAGTTCGAAGTCCAGATCAAAGCCGGCGCTGATCAGATTCAGGGATTGTATCACATCGCCGCGCACCATCTTGGAGGCGGTGGCCACATCGGTCAGGTGTCCGCCGAAGAAGGTGTTGGCGATCCAGGTGACCAGGCGGTTGCCAAAGAGCGTGCGCCGGTAGCGAGACTTGATCTCGCCGCCCAGCACGCGTGAGCCGAAGACGGCCGCCGCGCCGCTCTCGGTTGCCTTCCGGCAAAACAGCGCCTGGTCGGCGGGTGCATACTCTGTATCTGCGTCCTGAATGAACATGTAGTCGCCGGTCATATTGGCGATGCCGGTGCGAATGGATGCGCCCTTGCCCATGTTTCGCTCATGAAAGAAGAGGGTTACCTCGGGGTCATCAAGTTGCTGCAAGATGTCTCGCGTGCCGTCCGTGGAGAAGTTGTCCACCACCAGGATCTCCCGATCCCAGCCGGCGCCCAGGTCAACTGCTTGCGTCCGCTGAATTACGTCGCGAATGGTTGCCCGCTCGTTGTAACAGCAGATGATGACCGATAGTTTCATGAAGCGTATTTCACACCTTGAGCCGGCAGCGACTGAGTCAAGGATACCGTTACAGTTGCGCGAAGAACTTGGCGAAGATGTCGAGCATGTAGTCCAGTCGTTGGGTGGTCATGCCGGGAAAGACGCCCACAAAGAAGGCGCCGCGCATGATCTGATCCGCCACCGGCAGCTCGCCTACCGCCCGATGCTCAATCTCCCGGTAGGCCGGCTGCTTCAGGATGTTGCCGGCAAACAGTGGCCGGGTCTCAACCTGATGCGCCTCCAGGAAGCGGGTGAGCGTGTCCCGCCGAAATGGCGCCTCATCCCGCACCAGGATGGGGAAGGCAAACCAGGAGACATCCGCCTTGGGTTTCCACGTGGGAAGAAGCAAATGCTCCGTGAACGGTTCAAGTCCGGCGTACAAATAGGCAAAGTTGCGCTTGCGGGCGGCGATGAAATCCGGCAACTTGTCCAACTGGGCCACGCCCATCGCCGCCTGCGGGTCGGTCAACTTCAGGTTATAGCCGATCTCGGTGTAGAAGTAGCGATGATCGTAGTAACCGGGCATGCCGGGCACTTCTCGATCGAAGCGGAGGCCGCATTTGCCGTTCGGGGGGCTATCGTATCCGCACCAGCAGTCGCGACCCCAGTCACGGACGGCGCGAGCGATCTTGGCCAGGCCGGGCCGGTTGGTGTACACAGCGCCGCCCTCGCCCATAGTGATGTGGTGAGCCGGGTAAAAGCTAAGCGTGGCCAGCTGCCCGAAAGTGCCTACAAGGCGGCCATCCCAACGCGATCCCAGGGCGTCGCAGGTATCCTCAATCAGGAAGAGGTGATGCCGCTGCACGAACTCCATGATGGCGTCCATATCGCCTGGATTGCCTAAGGTATGGGCGAAAAACAGCGCCCTTGTGCGGGGTGAGTACGCCTCCTCGAGTTGATTGGGGTCCAGGTTGTAGTCGCCCAGGCAGCTATCCACGAAAACGGGTACGAGGCGGTTCTGAATAATCGGGTTCACCGTGGTGGGGAAGCTGGCCGCCGGCACAATGACTTCATCGCCCGGCCGCAAACCATTGGGAAGCTTCTTGGAGCAGAGGGTAGTCATGGCTACCAGGTTGGCGGAGGAGCCGGAATTCACCGGCACAACCTCGCGCACGCCCAAGAATCGGCCCAGCTTCTGCTCGAATTGCTGCGCGAATGGGCCGGCGGTCAACCAGAAGTCGAGCACCGCGCTGACCATGTTCTGCATTTCCTGGGCGTCATAGACGCGCCCGGCGTAATGCACGCGGCTTTGTCCGGGAACGAAAGGCCGGGGGGCGTGCACTTCGCGATAGTATTCAGCAACCTGCGCCAGGATCGACTGGCGCAAGTCTTCCGCGTTACTCATAGCCGGATTATCTCCACTGTCCGGGGGTTGGCCGATCGAAGATGCGTCGGCGCTGACCAGCCTGCGATTATAGCACACGGCTACCGCCCTCCAAGTCGAGCGACCGGGCCGATGCTCATCGTCGAACTGTTGTTGGGGTAACGTTGAAGGTTTGCGGGCTTTATGCGAATAGCGCCGAAAAGCTCAACGCGGTAGCCGGACCAGTCGCGAAAGCCGCAGCGCGCGCCGGGCGCGGCGCATGTTCGTCACGAGAGCGTGGACCACACTTCCAGCTTGCTGCGCACCCGGCGGATCACCTCATTGGTGAATTCGGTGGTGTGCGCGCCGCCGCCCAAATCGGAGGTGCGTATGCCGTCGTACACTGCTTCCAGGGTGGCCTCGTAAATGGCGCGACTTACTCGCTGAGCGATGGTTTCCGTCATGTGACCATAGAGGGCCGCCGCCGCCAGGATCATCGCCATGGGATTGGCCACGTTGCGCCCTTCCAGGGCCGGCGCCGTGCCGTGGGGCGCTTCCGCCATCACGCAGTCAACGATGCCCTCATCATCTACGGAGATGACCTGCGACTCGGAGCCGGCGATTGAGCCAAACATCTGCAGCACCATGTCGGATAACAGGTCGCCGTCCCGGTTCAGGCTGGGAATGACCAACGGATCGCCGGTCGTAGCCAGTAGCAGGGCAAAGGTTGCGTCAATGAGCTGCGGCTCATAACGCACATCCGGGAATCGCTTCGCCGCCGAGTCCAGCTCTTCCTTAAACATCCCTTCATAGACCGGGCTGACCGTATACTTCGGGCCGCCGAACACCTTGGAGCCGGTCCGGCGCGCATAGTGGAATGCAAAGTCAGCTACTTGCCGGCAGAGGCGGCGGTCAATAGACTCGGTACGAAACGCCACTTCGTCCAGCGATCCGGCCTCGCCCTCACGCCATTCCCTGGCCTCATAAGCATCTCCGCGGGCCATGCGCACGACCGCGATGGGTGAATAGACGCCGCCAATTGGGCGGACGCCGGGGATGCGGCGGCCGGTGCGCAGGATGACTTCCGCGTTGATCTCACGACGCAGGATGGCATTCGGGCTGCCGACGTCGTCCGGCGCGTCCGGCGTGATCGTGGCTGCCTTCAGCGCCAGGCGATGCGTGCGCATGGCCTGCGCTGCTTCATACACCACCTGGTTTTTCGTGCGCCGGCGATTCTCCAGGCGGAGGTCGTATCGAATCAGGTGCGTATCAAAGCCGGTTACTGCCGGATCAATAACGCGCAGCGCCTCTTCCAACAACTCCTGACCGGTCTGGTCACCTTCCAGGACGACAATTGTCTTCGTCACCGATACCCTCCATTTATAATTGTTCCGTCACGCCGGCAGTGGATTTGCGACGCGCGCGCAGGAAGTCCAGATAGCGCGGGATCAGCGCCGTATAGAGCCAGTAAAGGAGTGGGCGGGCCGGAAAATCCCAGGCCCCAATATGCTTGACCACCTGACCGGCGAAGCCCTCTTTGAAGCGCCACACCCCCCACATGCGGTCGCTCTCCACGAAGTCGTCCGGCGCGCCCCAGAAATCATACACCTCGCAGCCGGCGTTCTTTGCCCAGCGAATTGCCTCCCATTGCAGCAGGTGGTTGGGCATACGCTGGCGTTCTTGCTGCCGCGATGCGCCGTACATGTAGATGGCCCTGTTGCCGGATCTGACGATGATTACCGCTGCCAACGGCTGACCCGCGTACTCGGCTACAAAAGGAAACGCCATAACTCCGTCGTAAAGGGTTTGCCAGGCGTCAAGGTAGTATTCCAGCGGGCGGATGGCAAAGCCATCCCGCCCGGCAGTTTCCTGATAGATGGCGGCAATCTCCGCGAAGTCAGACGGGTTGCCGGGTCGCACGGTCACGCCGCTGCGGCCGGCAAGCCGGATGTTGTAACGCGTCTTTGGCTTCATGCCGGCCAGCAGCTCTTCTTCCGGCCGGGTAAGGTCGAGCAATACGGTGTTGCGGAACTGAACCTGATCTTGAGAGTAGAGCCAGCCCCATCGTTCCAGGTCGGAGACGAGCGCCTGGCCGTCGGGGTCCGGCTGTTCCGGCTCGATTCCACGAGCGAGCACAACCTCCGGATCGATCTTGATGAAGAGCGCCCTCTCCTGCCGCGCCAACCTGGCCAGCTGGTCAAAGACTATCCGGCGTGTTGCCTGATTACGATAGTCAAGTACCGGCCCCCTGGGCGCATATAGGATTGAATAAGGGGTATGCGGGATCTTACGCTTCAGCACGGAAACGGCGGCGATTGGCGGATCGTTTTGACTGGACGTCTGGAGCAGCAACCGTTGCGCCGACCAACCCCAGCGCGTTTTCAAGGCGCCCCAGGCCCAACTTTGCAGCACGTGGGGAGCGTCGAAGGTCCGCAGGGCCGCGCTCCAGGCATCCGGCGAAGGCAAAGGACGGAAGTCGTATGAACCGGCAAGCGCCTTCTTTGATTCCAGGGTTCCTGCGTTCATGGATATTGGCCGGAAGCCGTCTATCTTCCTCGCCGCCAGCGATAGAGGCGATAGAGGGTGTTGTTGTAAACCCGGTCCGCCGCGCCGACGGTGCGCTTCAGATCGCCGCCGAATCCGCGCTTGAAGCGGTAGACCGGCCACAGGCCGTCTGTGCGCCGGGTAAACTCGGCTTCCAGCGTTTCACAAGGCTCGTCGGGCACGCCCCACATGTCGTATGTGGCGCAGCCGTTCGCCTTGGCCCACTGAATGCCGGCCCACTGCGCGGCATAGGCCGGCATTCGCTGCCGTTCTTCGTCGCTGGATGCCCCGTACAGGTAGGCGGCCTGCTTGCCAAAGGCAAACACCATCACTCCCGCCAGGGGCTTGCCCTCCCATTCTGCCATGATCAGGGCAGCGTTGTCAGGCGCAAACAGCTCATAAGCGGCGAGATAGTAATGCGGCTGGTGCACGCTGAAGCCGTCCCGTTGGCCGGTCGCCAACATCAGGCCGTTAAAGTACTTTACATCTTGCGCCCCGCCGACGCGCACCGTCACCCCCTGGCGCGCTGCCAGACGGATGTTGTAGCGGGTCTTTTGCTTCATCGCCGCCAGAATCGCCTCTTCGGAAGGGAGTAGATCGATGAGCATGGTGCGCGGAGGTTGAATGGTGTCCGTGTTCGCCTGAAAGCCATGTCGAAGACAGAGATCGCGCCACAACTCCGGCCCGACTGAATCTTGCCACAGGTACGGCTCCATCTTCAGCAAGCCGGCGCGATGCTGGAAGGCGGACTGATCGATTTGATTGACCAGCACATTCACCTGTTCCTCGTCCCGCCAATCAACCAGTGGGCCGTGAGGAATGTAGCCGATGCGGATCGCGCCCAGAGCCACCGAGCGATAGAGGACTTGCGCCCCGGCGACCAACTGTCCATCGCGACGCAGCCAGACGCGATGAGAACGCCAGCCGAAACGGTTCTTCAGTTGCGCCCAGGCAGTAGTTTGCAAGATACTGCCATGGGGATGAGCCGCGACAAACGCATCCCATTCCGCGTCCGTTTCTGTGTAGGGCTGCTGTTCCAGTTCCAGGAATTGTTGAAGCATGGGCGCAGTCATGCGGGCATTATAGCGTAGTTCTGTTGCTTCGCTCCAATTGTGCTAGAATCCGCCGGGAGCCGGCGTGTTAGCAAGGGTGGCAGACCGGCGGGCGTGCTCGCTGCGCCGACTTGCTAATCATTCCCGAATTACTGTGGTAATCGTCCATGAGCCAGGTGCACCGACTCTATCGCCTACAACAAATTGACAGCGAAATCGCCGCCAAGAAAGAGCGATTGATTGAGGTCCTGCGCGCGCAGAAGGCCGATCAGGCCGTCCGGACTGCGAAACAGGAGGCAGAGGAAGCCGGTCAGCAGTTCCAGCTCCGGCGCAGGCAGCAGAAAGCGTTGGAGGAGGAGCTGGGGAGCATAAACGAGAAGTCGCGGCGATCGGAGCAGCGTCTGTACTCCGGCAATGTGAAGAACCCTAAAGAGCTGGAAGACCTGCAACACGAAGTGGAAGCGCTCGGACGCCGGCGGTCTGTTCTGGAGGATGAACTCCTGGGTGCGATGGAAGTGGCAGAGGAAGCCCAGGCAGCCAACGAAAGAACGACGGCGAAGTTGAACGAATTGGAGGGCGCCTGGACGCTTCGGCTTCAGCACCTGCGCAAGGAGCAGACGGAGTTAGCCACCCGCGTGAATGTGCTCGTGGCAGAGCGGACGGAGTACGCCGCGCGTATTCCTCCGGATCTGCTCAGCGCGTATCAAGAAGCTTCCCGTGAAGCCGGTGGGGTTGCTGTGTCCGCTCTGGAGCAGGGTCGTTGTCAGGTGTGCAAGGTGACGGTCTCCGGCTTGAAGAAGAAGGCAGTTGACCAGGGGGACCTTGTCTATTGCGGCAGCTGTGGCCGCATTCTGGTCTTACCCTGAACGGATGGAGAAGAGGGTGGGGGCAGTCAGACTGCCGGATAATAAGCGATCCCCAGGGCATCCATCAGCGCGACGCTGAGCGGAGCCACGAACAGGGCCGGCAGCAGGTTGGCCGCTCTGATCTTCTTAATGTCCAGCAGTTGCAGACCGATAGCGAGTAGCACCACTCCGCCGGTGGCGGTCAATTCGGCGACCATCGGATCAGTGAAGACGCCGCTGCCCAGGCGGGCGAGTAACGCGATGCCGCCCTGGAAGAGCAAAATGACGATGATCGAGGCCAATACGCCGGGGCCGAGGGTAGCTGCAAAGGCCAGCGCCGCGAAGCCGTCCAGCATCGCCTTGATAGCCAGTTTGGTGTAGTCTCCCAGCAGCCCATCCTCAATGGCGCCCTGGATAGTGAGCGGGCCGACGCAAAAGACGAGGCTGGCCGTGACAAAGCCCTGAATGAAGCGATTGGCCTGCGCCGCATCGTCGCCGCCGGCAAATCGTCGCTGCAGCCACCCGCCCAGTTGCTCCAATCGTAGGTCGATCCGAATCCACTCGCCAATCAGTGCGCCCACCAGCAGGCTGCCCAACACGATCAACGGATTGCCCGTAGCCAACGCGCTGGTGAAACCGATGACCAGGGTAAACAGTCCCAGACTGGCAAACACAGTTTCCTGCATACGTTGGGGGAAGCGTGGGCCAAGCAGGACGCCCAATACGCCGCCGATCAGGACAGTGAAGGCATTGAGTAGGGTACCGATCATGTTCGTTCGCTATACCGCTAAATTCAGATGACTTTGCCGGCGATGCCGCTGACTATCGCCGGCCGGCAATAGAAGTGTATTCGTCCACATGGATCGCGCCATGCATTCGTAGGGATTGGCACTTAACGCGATTCAAAGGATTGTGTTACTATTGGGTTATTGGCGCGAAGAACGTACGCCTGTCACTCGCATCCCCGGGCTACCCCGGGAACGATAGCCGGCATCTCGACACCACAAACCCGAACGATGTTGCAAGAGAGATTTATCGGTATGCTTCGTAGAATTATCCCTGTGTTCGCCCTGGTAGTGCTGTTGCCGGGCATCCTATTGTTGTTTGCGGAGCCGGCAAGGGCGGCTGCGTGCTATATGTCGGAAGGCGGCGACTTTGTCTGCGATGTCCGACCCGGCACAGCCCCTTTCGCTGCCCCGAAGCCATTCCCGGACAGTTTGCTGGACCGGGCGGTCTATGCCCGTATGGCGGACTTCACGAATGTGTATGATCAACCGGGCGGTAGAATTGTGCGCAATGCCGGCGACGGCTTCCTGTTTGTCACCATTGCCGGCGTAGCGATGCTTGGCGAAGATCTCTGGTATCAGATTAATCCCGGCGAGTACGTGCGCGCCGAAGACCTCATTATGGCGGAAATATCCCAGTTCACCGGCGTGGAGATTAATATCCAGCCGGAGCGACCGTTTGGCTGGGTGGTGCTGGAGGTTACCCCCAGCGATGAGCCGGACGGCGAGCCGAACCCCGAATATACACCACTAGAGCGTTATACATTCGTCCAGGTGTTTGATGCGGTTGTCGGTGAAGAGGATTGGCTGTGGTACGAAATAGGTGAAGGGCGTTGGATCCGTCAGACCAATATCAGCCTGGTGGAACTGTCGGAGCGGCCCGCTGAGGTGGGCCCGAATGACTACTGGACGCAGGTAGACTTGTTTGAACAGACGTTTGCGGCCTATGTGGGAAGCCGGATGGTCTATGCCAGCCTGATATCGAGTGGCCTGAATCGCTGGCCCACCCACGAGGGGCTGTTCCAGGTGTGGGATAGGCAGCTGGCGACCAAGATGTCCGGCGCCGAAGGCAAGATTGACTACTACTTCATCGAAGACGTGCCACACACGATGTTTTTCGATAATGACATCGCGCTACATGGCGCCTATTGGCACGATCGTTTTGGCTACAAGCACAGCCATGGTTGTGTGAACATGCCGCCCCGCGTCGCAGAATGGGTCTACAACTGGTCCGCCGGCGCGCCAAACGATCTATGGGTATATGTGTACGAGTCCGATCCCCACGCCTATTTCGAAAAGCACGAATAGCGTCGCTCCCGCGATCTTGAAAAACCCCGTAGGTCTGAGAAGCAGACCTACGGGGTTATTTGATGAGCTTAGCGGCCCACACCGGCGCTGCCGCCAAAGGCAGCGGACAGCTCCTCGTAAATAGCATCAATATTGGCTTCGTCGCCCAGGAAGAAGTTGCCGTTCGCCTGGAAGGCCAGCATTTCTAACAACTCCGCGTTGGCGTCGTCGCCGTAAGCGATGGTGAACACGGTGGTGCCGTTGCCGGCTGCCAGATCAATTAACGACTGGTTGAAGAGGTAACGCTGGCTGAAGGTGTCCTGCCCATCTGAGAGCACGACCAGGGCGTTGCTGTTTTCCGGCGATGTAGTCTCATCAATCAACACGGCGCTATCCCCAATGGCGTCGTACAGGGCCGTATCGCCGCCCGCAGACAGACGATCAACCATCAGTAACAGCGCCTGGCGACTGTCGCCGACCCGTTCATGGCTGACCAGCACCATCGGCTCAGTTGAGAAGGCGACAATTGACAGATAATCGTCATCTCCCATTTGTTCCACAAACTGGCGGGCCGCCCGGCGGACGTTTTCCATCTTCTCGCCGCGCATGCTGCCTGACACGTCAATTGCCATGACCAGGTTCACATCTTTGCGCGCTTCCTGCCATAACTCCTGTACCGCGTAAACTGTGCTTACTGAGGGCGGCTGAAACTCGATTTGTGGTTGGTCAAGGTCTACGCCGGGATGGCTTGCCAGGGGCGCGTCAGCCGGCACATCCCCGCTTGCGGGCCGTAAGCCCTTCGCCATCGCCAGCTGCTGCGCCTCTTCGGTCAGGAGAAAGTTCCTGAACATTTCGGCGGCTTCAACGCTTTCAGCGTCTGCGCCGGCATTAATGCAGGCCGGATGGGTGGCCATGAAGGTGCCTTCAAAGGGATATATCGGCACCAGGGTCGTTTCCGCATCGGCGCCGGCTCCCTGGTTGAACACGTCGCTTTCGTACATGACGCCCGCGCCGAGGAAACCGATGCCCCGGTTGCGCATCGTTTCGGCCAGGTCGCCGGTGCTGCTGCTGAACCAGGAGACGGCGCTCTCAAATGCGCCAACTGAGGCCTGCACGATCGGCTGGTCAATATCTGCGGCGGTTACGGCATCCTCTTGCAATTGGGCTGCCTGAACGATGGCAAGCAATGTGCTGGCCCCGGTGGCAGACAGGCCGGGGTGGGTGTGCCCCAGGCGCAGCAAGTCGCCGTACTGCCCGCCGCTGTAGTAGGCCCAGGCGCTGGGGTCGGCCGCCAGACTGCCAATGTCCAACCAGCCAAGCTCCCGGCCGGGCCAGCCCAGCGATTCGGCTACCGCCTGCCACATGGCGATGACCAGCGGGCTTTCGGCCACGCTGACACAATCCCCGGTGAAAGCATCGTTGCCTTGATCAGCCAGCACGCCGGCCCAGGCCGCATTGTCCGGTATCCATAGATCGGGTTCGCTGCCCGCCGTGATGTCTACAATAGCCTGGCCGGCATCCGTTGGGACAAGCTGCACGAAAATCGGGTTGTCCTCGGAGGTCACTGCTTCGCTTTCATTGAACTGACTGATCGCTTCATTTAGCCAGGGGGTCAGGCTGGTATTGGCCAAAACATCAACGATGACCGCATCGGACGGAGGACCGTCGCTGCTGCCGCAGCCTAAGGTGGCCAACGCCAGCAACGCTGCCAGCCAGAATAGAGCGCTGAGTCTTCTTACTCTCTTCATCATGCGCTACCGGCCCACCGTGATCAGGGTCATCTCAACAAAACGATCTTCAGCCTGAATAGCGGGATCTTCCGTCTCGCGGTGATCTGCTGGCGGCAGCACCGCATCCACAATGAAGCGCGCCGGGTCGATGCCCTGCGTTACCAGGTAATCAACAACCGATTGGGCGCGGGCAACCGCGAACTCCTGGATCTCCGCCTCGGTGTAAGTGCCGGCCGGGCCGGGCCAGGCGGAAGAGCCGGTGACCTCCAACAGCAATCCAACGCTTTGCGACATGGTGGGCACGACGCATTCATCCAGTATGCGCCGCGATTCCAGGGTCAGCTCGGCCGAATCCGGCAGAAATGTGAATCGGCGGCACGGCAGCACCGCCAATGTAGCCGCGTCTTCAGTGCTGACCGTGCTCAGGTCAATGTTGGCCGAAATGGAAAAGGTATCATTCACCGGGTCGGCGCTGCTGGCAAGAGCGGCCTGCTGAGCAGCGCGAGCGACAAAATTGGGATCAACCAGGTCGTTCACGGCGTCATCCGGCACCTCCAGGCCAGCGGCGGCCCAGACGCGCCGGGCGATCTCCAGTCGGCTGATGATCGGCCGGGTGTCCCGCATCACAGCAGCGTTGTCGCCCAGGTCAGCCTGGGCGACGCTCTCCAGCCATAAGGTGAAATCGTCGCTGGCGGTCTCCGGATATACAAAGGTCCAGTCATTGTGTCCCCACTCGGCGATCTGCCGGGCGGCGGTGTCGAAATCCTCAAATTGCGCTTTCAGCGTATCAAACCAGGCGTTATGAAAGTTTTGCACCAGGTCGGGCTTGTCCTGGATAGATTGTCGCGATGTGACGATGGTGTCAATGACAATACGTAGTTGGCTGGAACTGAGCAATGGTTCGCCGCCGCTGCTCTCCGCGTCGTAGATGTCCGGCTCCCAGCCGGAGACTACGTCGGCCTGCCCATCATTGAAGGCTTGCACCGCCTCGGCGACGCTGTCTTGCGGGACCAAGGTGACGTCAAAGCGGGGATTGAGCCGGGCGATGGACAGCGCGTAATAGACGAAATACTCGCCGACGCTGTTGCGCGCGAAGGCAATACGAGAATCCTTCAGGTCGTTGATTGTGCTTAACCCGCGCGCCCACAGCTGATCAGCTCCTGCGCTCTCGTCCACAATGGCGGTAATCACGCCGGGGCTATCCAGAGAAACTGCGTCCAGTGTGGTCAACAAGCAATCCCATTGCCCGCTCTTCAATAGCGCATTGCGCTGCTCTTCGGACACGTCGTAGGCGGGGTCTTCGTCCAGGAAGAAAGGCACAATGCCCAGATGGAAGCCATGGGCAACATCCTTGCCGGATTGCTGCATCTGCTGGAGGGTGAAGTAGCTACCGAAGGCGTCGGCGCCACAGATGTAGGTAGGCAGGCCGTCATCGGGATCGTAGTTTGGGCCGAAGACAGGCTCCGGCGAATCCAGGTTGACCTCTACGACTGGCGTTGCTCCACTGACCGCGGTGGCATCGCCGGCTACCGCTGTTGGCTGGCCATCGTCGCCAAACATGCCGGGCAAGAGCGTGATCGCCGCTCCAATGCACACGACGAGAATCGCTACCCCGACGATAGCGACAAAGATGAGGCGCGTTCTATCCATATTCTGCATCTAGGTCTCCTGAAACTCAGCTCTCCAATAGTTCTACGAACGCCGGGCGCGGAAGTTGCGCCCCCTTCATGGATTATCTCAGCCGGCGTGATAACCCAGATTGCGTAACACATCAGCCGCCGTCTGTCCGGGCAACACGGTGAGTTGATATTCGCCGGCCGGGTCGCGTTCAACGATCAGCTCATTGGCCTCCGGCAGGACACAATGCTTGCTGCCGCGCACCCCGCCGAGCATTTCCTGGTATGCGCCGATGCTGAAGAAGCCGACGTACAGATTTTCGCTATCCACCGGCAGATACAAGGCTGAATGACTTTTCTTCGGCGGGTACACATCGTCGCTGTCGCAGGTAATACCGCCGAGTTGTACCCGCTGAAATGGCCGGTCGAGATTGTTCAACGGCAACAGGGTGAAATGTTCGCCCAAAGCCCAGCTATCCGGAAAGGACGACATGATCGAACCGTCAATCAAGTACCAGGGTAGATCAGAGCTATTATCTTTGTTGGCCACGATCCTGAACAGGTGCGCCCCGTGTTCCGTGGTCGTGTAGCGCCCGAACTCACCCATGATGTCCGGCACAGGAACGCCATAGCGCCCGCATACTTCCTGCATGGTGCTCAGTAGCAGCCGGGCGAAGGCGCGATAGTCGAAGCGGAAATCCAGGGTCATCTGCACCGGCACACCGCCGCCGAAATCGAAGATGTGCAAGGTGTCGTACAACTTCCGCAGCCGCGCGTAAATCTCCATTGGCGGCTCTAGCCAATTCACGAAATCTTCGCGGTTGAGGATCTGGCTGCCGACCATGGCGTGATATAGCCGCAGCGAGAGATTGGGCGCGGCGGCGATGTACTGAGCCGCCTTCCAGATGTCCGCCACGTCCAGCCCAAAGCGTGAATTGGCCTGGTCCATATCGCTCTCGTCATCGTGCGCGCCGTAACATTTCTGGCGCAGGCCGACGTCCAGAGGTAGATCGGAGGAGAGCAATGGGGCCAGCTCGCTGAGATCTTCAACGACCGGGATGAGGTTGGCGTGTTCCCGGCGCAGCCGCAGGATATTGCTTGCGTAGTCGCTGCCGGGACCCTTGAAGCCGTTGCACACGATCAATCGCTCCGGCGGCAGTAAGCCCCTGGCGATCATCAGGCGAGCGATGTCCACATCTACCGTAGAAGACATTTCGTGGTGCGCCCCGGCGCTCAGGGTTGTGCGGATGACCTCTTCGGCGGCATTGGCTTTGCTGGCGTAGGCGTAGAGGAATTGCCCGGCATAGCCCAACTCGGCGGACACTTCGGTGAAGATCTGGCGCATACGCGCGATCTGCCGGCTGATGATGGGCAAGTAAATGATCTCCAGCGGGCTGCTCAGCTTTTTTGACAGCCTTTGCGGATCCGGCGGGTCCAGCAGCAAGCCGGCGAGGTCGAGATCCTCCATGAACAGCCGGCCGCCGCGGACATTGAGGTACTCATTAAAGTAGTGTCCGTCCGGCGGCGGCGTTTCGCTCTCCCATCCAATTATTGCAGCAGACATATCGCCTCACACGCAGGTAACTATGATTGTACGGCGAGCAGCGGGGCTGGTCTTTAGTTGCAGCGCCGGCAGACCGCACGTCCTATGAAGAGTGATTATAGCATAATGGCCCGGCGATCTTTCCTCTCAACTCCCTGAGTGGTTCTGGCGCCCGGCCACCCCAGCAACCCCGTAGGTATGATAGCGCGGGGGTTACCGGCCAGAAGCGCCAAAGAGCCGGGAGTGACAGTTAGAGCGGGTACCATTAAGGCTCTATTCGGATTGTCCCATTTTGGCGCGGTCGCTGGTATTATAGTGGGGTAAGGTGCAGGCCATGTCTATCCGGACAAATAGACGACAATGGAGCGATCAGATGCAAGAAAACGACCCCACCTATCAGACGAAGCTGCAGGCGTTTGAAGCGCGCATTGCGCGGGGCGAGAAGATCGAGCCCGGCGATTGGATGCCGGAGGAATACCGGCGACAACTGATCCGCATGATCTCGCAGCACGCGCACAGCGAGATCGTGGGCATGTTGCCGGAAGGAGCCTGGATCACCCGCGCCCCCAATCTGCGCCGGAAGATGGTGCTCTTGTCCAAGGTGCAAGATGAGGGCGGGCATGGACAATATCTCTATCATGCGGCAGAAACGCTGGGGATCACGCGTGAGGAGATGATCGAGCAGTTGCACAGCGGGCAGGCCAAGTACGCGACTGTATTCAACTACCCCACGCTGAATTGGGCGGACAACGGAATCATAGGCTGGCTGGTTGACGGCGCGGCCATCAAGAACCAGACGATGCTGGCGCAGGCTTCATACGGGCCATATTCGCGCGCAATGGTGCGCATCTGCGCCGAGGAAAGCTTCCACATGAAGCAAGGCAAGGAGATGGTGATCCGGTACGCGCAGGGATCTCCCTACCAGAGGAAGTGCGTGCAGGATGCGCTGAATCGCTGGTGGTGGCCAACCCTGATGATGTTTGGTTTGCCGGATGAGGCCTCTACAAATAGCCAAACGCTCCTGCGCTGGGGCATCAAGACCCGCTCTAACGACACCCTGCGCCAGGAATTTGTCAACGAACTGGTCCCGGAACTGCAGTTGCTCGGCCTGGAGATTCCGGACCCGGCGCTACACTTGGATGAGGAGAGCGGCAACTGGATCACCGGCCCGATTGATTGGGACGAGTTCTGGCGGGTGGTGAAGGGCGACGGCCCCTGCAACCGCGAACGGCTCGACGCCCGGCGTGCGGCGCATGAGCAGGGAGCCTGGGTGCGCGAGGCTATGGCGGCCTATGCGGAGAAACAAGCAGCAGGAGTGGCAAGTTGACCAAGGGTGGTAGCCACAGCACGCAATGGCCGCGTTACGAGGTCTTCTTGCAGGACCAGCCGGGCCGGCCGCACAAGAATGTGGGTAGCGTGCACGCCGTTGACCCGGAGATGGCGTTGGAAAATGCGCGTGACGTGTTTGTGCGCCGGCCATCCGTGACCAGCCTGTGGGTGGCGCCGGCTGCCGCCATTCTGTCGCGTACAAGCGAGGAATTAGAGCAGAGCGAACCTGTTCCGGTGAGCGCCGCCGGCGAAGAATGCTTCTACGTGTTTCAAAAGCAGAGCCAGCGCCGGGCGATGTCCTTTGTGGTGTACGCCGGCGAGGTCATGGCCGCCGGGCCGGAGCAGGCGCTTCAACGTGCTCTGAGCCGTTACGGAGCGACCGTCACCACCTTCGTCTGGTGGATTTGTCCTGAACGGGCGATTACGCGCAGCCGGGAGAATGACGTCGCCAGCATGTTCTCCCCGGCCGAGTCCAAAAGCTATCGCCGGCCGCAGGAGTACCGGACGATCAGCATGATTCACGACATGAAGTCGGCCTTCGAAGAGGAGGAGTAGCCCTTGATGGATGAGCGCTTACAGCAGGCTCTTGCGGACAAGCTCCTGGCGCTGGCCGATGATGAACTGATCCTGGGGCATCGCAATTCGGAATGGGCCGGCCATGCGCCGATACTGGAGGAAGATATCGCCTTCGCTAATATCGCCCAGGACGAGATGGGGCATGCGGGCATCTGGCTGGACCTGCGCTGCCAACTGACGGGCGAGAAGCCGGACGATCTCGTCTTCTTCCGCGAGGCGCGGGAGTTCCGCAACGTACAACTGGTGGAGCTGCCCAAGGGCGACTGGGCGTTTACCATGCTGCGGCAGTACATCTTTGACGTTTTCGAGGGGATACGGCTGGCCCGGATGAGGTCGAGCGCCTACGTGCCGTGCGCTGAAGCGGCGGCGAAGATCATGCCGGAAGAGCTGTACCATTTGCGCCATACGCACAATTGGGTGAAACGGTTGGCATCGGGAACAGTCGAGAGTAATCGCCGGATGCAACATGCGCTGGAACAACTCCGGCCACATTGTGGGCAATTATTCCTGCCCTCTGCAGACGAGGCGCTGCTGGTAGAGGCCGGCATCTTCCCGCAGCCGGCGGAATTGCGGGCCGAGTGGGCCGGTAGTGTGCTACCGTTCCTGGAGGAGGTCGGGCTGGCAGTAGAGGGCGACTTTGACGAGGCGCGCGCCCCTCGTAACGTGCATACGCAACATCTGGATCAATTACTGGCGGACCTGCAGCAGGTAGCGCGGGCTGATCCCCAGGCGGAATGGTGAGGCTGAGATGTCCGCCGGCTCGATGATCATGGGACAAAGCGAGCTCTTGACTGCCGAATCCATCTGGCGAGCGCTGGAGGAGGTGAAGGATCCGGAGATTCCGCTGGTTTCGGTTGTGGAGATGGGAATTGTGCGGGATGTGCAGGTCGCCTGTGGCGCAGCGGGGGTGGAGGTGTTAGTGAAGATGACACCGACATTTTCCGGCTGTCCTGCACTACAGGTCATCCGGGACAGCATTGCCGCTCGGGTGCGAGAGCTGGGGGCTGCTTCTGTTGAGGTAGAGAGTGTGCTGTTTCCGCCCTGGACCAGCGATTGGATCAACGATGCGGGCCGCGCCAAGTTGAAGGCATTTGGGCTGGCCCCGCCGGCGCGACACGGCGGCCGATTGGCGATCACCTTTTATGAGCCGGTGGCCTGCCCCTACTGCGATTCATACAACACCACCGTCAAGAACACTTTCGGCTCTACCTTGTGCCGGGCCATATATTATTGCAACGCATGCCGGCAGCCCTTTGAGCAGTTTAAGCCGCTCTAATTGCCGAAAGGGGCGCAGCTATGTGGCGCTATCGGGGGAGCGCCGGCCTGATAGTGCGCTTTGTACCGCCATCGCCAACTCAGGCAACGTGGTGGTCGGGGAGAGATACGTCGCTTCCTGACCCTCCAATTGGCTAGCGCTTCGCTGGCCGATGACTATGACCGGCAGGAGCGCATTTCGCTGCCGTAATTCCTCGACCAGGCCGACCTCGGACTCAATCCCCGGCCCCTTGTTGATGACGACCAACTCGACACTACTGGCGAACTCCGCATGTAGCGCCAGCGCTTTGGCGCTATCCCCGGCTGCCATCACCCGCAATGTTGAATCTCCCAGAGCGTGTTCCAGACTTTCGCGCAGCGAGAGATCCGCACTTACCAGCAGGATCAGTCGCAACGCAGATTGATGACCTGCGGCATCTGCTACAGCCGGCGCTCTCACAAGTTCGTGCCTTCCTTGATAGGTTGGAAAGAGAAATGTGAGGGTGTTGCCCTGGCCGGCGACGCTGGTCGCCGCAATGCCGCCTTGATGGCTGCGCACAATCCCCAGCACCATCGCCATTCCTAGCCCGGGTGCGGTGTTGCCGCCTACCTGATATGGCTCGAAGAGCGTCGCCAGATGTTCGTCGCTCAATGCGTCGCCGTTATCTCCAATTGCCAGCGTGACGTATTTATTGTCGCCAAGCATATAGCCGGTGTAACGCCCAAAGCCGGCGTCATTGCCCCCCGGCTCTTTTCGACCTGTGCTGATAATAAGCTCGCCCTCGTTACCGCCGAAAGCCGCTGCTCGATGGGCGATGGTCTCCTTTAGCAGCAGGCGGAGCGCACTTGGGTCGGCGCGCAAATCAGGTAAGTCGCCGGCCGGCTGAAACTGGATTGTAACGCGCGCCGGCGCCGATTCTCGCCAGCCTGAGATCTGCGACTCAATGAAGGGGTCGAGTGCTATCGCCTTCACCTCCCACGCTGAGTGGGAAGAGCTAATTTGCAGCCGCCGGCTGAGGGCGATGGCCTGTTCTACCGCGGCGTTGGCATTCTGCAGATGATCATAGGCCGGCCCCCGGCGACCCAGGTCGCGCTGCGCCAATGCGATCTGCCCGGCAATCACGGTAATCAGATTGTTGAAATCGTGGGCCACACCGCGCGCCAGCCGGTCGAGGGCGGTCAAGCGACCAGACGGGAGTTGCTGTGCGCGTTCATCGTCTGTAATGCTGGGAGCGATCTGCTTTTCCTGTCGTCGGCGAAAATACAGCCCAATACCACTCATCAGGGCTATCAAGAGCGCCTGCGAGAGGATCACGCCCCAGGGCAATAGAGCGCCTGAAACGGCTCCCAACGAGACGTAGAGCAGCGTCGCGACAATCGGAAGCGAGGTCGCAAAACGCAGCGGCAAGAGCAATGGATAGGCGAGCGCGAGGGCAAAGAACCATAGGATGAACAGACTGCCCGGCCCACCACTGACCGCAGAGAGGGTCCAGGCGGCAATCAGTACACCGGCTGCCCTGACGGCCACCTGGGCGCTGCCGGGAGCCGGCTGAACAATGGCCCAGCCGGACAGCGCAAGGACCAGCACGACGACCAGCCAATCCCCCGGCCCACCGCCGGCGAGCAGAATCGTGACCCCGTGCAGAGCGAGGCAAAGCAGCACAATCCCTTCCAGGCGTTGAAACCACTTTGACCGCCAACTACCTTCCAACCCCTGTTGCCTGGTCACCGCCAATCCTCGCGCTGTCCCTGTTACCTGGGAAAGCGCTTGCTCGCCGTAATGGATGTCATTCTAGCACAGTTTCGGCTGCCAATTGTGTGGTTTTGAGTGCGGCTGGGGGTTAGCTATACTGCACGGCAGAAAACGGCGCTACAAGGAGACGGCCGGACGGATGATTCGCAGAGAGCTGGGTGGAACGGGATTGCAGGTCAGCGCCATTGGCCTGGGGCTGGCGGCGCTCGGTCGCCCGGGCTACATCAATCTGAGCCATGCCGAAGACCTGGGCCACAACTACACGGTCGAAGCCATGCGCGCCCACACGCACGATGTGCTGGATGCGGCCTGGGCGGCCGGCATTCGCTACTTCGACGCTGCCCGCTCGTATGGCCGGGCGGAAGAGTTTCTCTCGTCCTGGCTGCGCGCTCGCAACCGGCAGCCGGAGCAATTGACTGCCGGCTCAAAATGGGGTTACACCTATGTAGCCGGCTGGCGGGTCGAGACGACGCAGCATGAGGTCAAAGAGCATTCCCTGTCGGTGCTGCAACGGCAGAGTGGTGAAAGCCGGGCGTTACTCGGCGCCTACCTGAAGCTCTACCAGATACATTCCGCCACTCTGGATAGCGGCGTGCTACAAAACAATGACGTGTTAGTCGAGTTGGCCCGGCTGAGAGATGAAGGCATGGTCATCGGGTTGTCGTTGAGCGGGGCCGGGCAAGCGGAGACCTTACGGAAGGCGATGGAATTGCGTGTTGATGGGCGACGGTTGTTCGGTTGCGTGCAGGCCACCTGGAACTTGCTGGAGGTTTCGGCAGGGCCGGCGCTGGCTGAGGCGCACGCTGCCGGCATGGGCGTCATAATCAAGGAGGCGCTGGCAAATGGCCGGCTGACCTCTCGCAACCAGGATCCCGACTTTCGCCCACAACTCGAACTGCTATCGCGGTTGGCCGAGGAACGGGATGTATCGGTTGACTCCCTGGCGCTGGCCGGCGTGCTGGCCCAGCCCTGGGTTGATGTGGCGCTCAGCGGGGCCGCGACCGTGGCGCAACTGACCTCCAACGTGCAGGCCACGCGCGTGCAGTGGGATGAAGAAGCCGCCCGGCAGACAATCGCACTGATTGAGCCGCCGGCAGCCTACTGGCGCAAGCGCAGTAGCCTGGCCTGGAATTAATTTCTCGCCTATGGAGCAGTTGTCGAGGAAACCGCCCTGGCCTCGCGACTGACCGAAGCCGCCAGGACTACGGCCAGAAACAGCACCAGAGCCAGGCCCAATCCGGCGACAGCCATGATGCCGCCGAGAAAGAAAATGGAGCCGGTCGTCAGGCTGCCGCTGCCGGAAGCAAGGGCGACAACCACCTCGCTGGCTCCCTGCGCCTTGCCGCGCTCATTGGCCTGGATACTGTCTGTGAGCAGTGTGGAGCCGGCGACGAAGCTGAAGTTCCAACCCAGCCCCAGCAGAAAGAGGGAAACGGCCAGAAACGGCACACTGGCGGCGAAAGGTGTGATCAGGCAGGCGACCACCAACACCAGGGCGCCTGCGCCGATCATCGGGCGGCGGCCAAAGCGAACGATTAGCCGGCCGGTTACGCCGGACAGACCAAACATGCCCAACGTGTGCGCCATGATCACATATGAGATAGCCTGGGTGTTGTGGTTAAGGTGATTCATGTGCAGGGGCGTAATCACCATCAGCAGGGTCATGACCATCTGACCGATAACCAGGGCAAGCAATGCCAGGCGAGTGGCGCCGCTGCCGAAGATGACCCGCAACTGGCGGGGCGCGGCGGACGCTTCCTGGCTGTCGCTCTTCTCAGCCAGCTCAACCTGGCGACCCAGGACCAGCGGATCGGGGCGCAAGAAGACCAGGGTGATCAGCAGGCCCACGACCAGCAACAAGGCGGAAAGCACATATGGGCCGGCATACTCGGGTAACCCGAAGCGCGTTACCCACTGTCCGGACGGCGCCACCAGCAGGGGACCCAGGATCGAGCCGAAGGTGCCGGCAAAGACGATAGTGCCGATTACGCGCGACCTTCGCGAGCTGGGATAAACTTCCGCCGCGGCGTACCGCCCCTGTTCGACCGCGCCGCGCATCATGCCGGCCAGCAGCGCCCCCAACATGAAGGCGGCAAACGAGCCATTGACAATAGCCCACACTGAAATCAGCATGCCGAGAATGCCCGCCGCATAGCCGAGCGAAAAGCCATAACGACGGCCGATGCGATCCATCAACCAGCCAATTGGATAGGCAATCATCGCGCGCCCAAGCAGGTTAATTGTATTTGGCAGCCCGGCGGCGCTCTCCTGGCCTGTCAACTGGACGGCGATGATCGGGGTGAGTGTAAAGGAGATGATAAATGCGCCGGTGAACAGTCCCTGGGTGGTGAACAGCGTCCGGCTGATCCGGTGACGAACGGATTCGGTTAGCAAGTCTGTCATAATGGTCCTGCTGAGAAAATGGAATCGCGGGATCAAGTTTCCTTGATCCCGCGATTCGCGTCAAACAGTCTTGTGGAGAAAGAATGGGCGGCAAGCTACCAGTCGCCGCGACTAAAGCGCTGTTCCGTCCACGGGTCGGCCTCATTGTGATAGCCGGATCGCTCCCAGAACCCGGGCCGATCATTGGCCAGGAGTTCGAGTCCGCGCAACCACTTACCGCCCTTCCAGAAATAGGCGGACTGGTCTTCCCGCCGGTCAGCGAAAGTGCCGATTACCACCCGCAATGGGTAGCCGTGATCCAGGCTTAGCGGCTCGCCGTCGAAATGGGTGGCCAACAGGACATTATCTGCCAGCATGACGTCTAGCGGCAGGTTCGTCGTGTAATTGTAGTCGCAGTGCTGAACAACGTAGCGCGCCTCCGGCAGCGGCCGGACAATGCCATACTCAACGAGCGTCTTCAGAGACACGCCTTCCCACGTCGTGTCGAACTTCGACCAGCGCGTGACGCAATGGATATCCATCAGGAGCCGGCTTTTCGGCAGCGTATTGAACTCCTTCCATGACCAGCTCTTTTCCGCTTCCACCAGGCCGAATATCCGAAAACTCCAGTCAGAAAGGTCATCTTTGTAGCGTGGCGTGGAACCGTAGTGCAGCACGGGGAACTTCTGGGTGAGCGATTGGCCGGGGGGAAGGCGACCCTCGTGGCGTACCTGTTCTTCCGCCTGCCGGCGGTTCAAGATTCGGTTTAACATTTGCTGCTCCTGCGTTTGATGGGATAGTGGGCGTTCCCGTTACCCAACTTATTATCGCCGGCGATCTTACAGCGCAATTACATGGTCGTAAACGTTTTATCAGAGATTGCTGTCATCGTCAGACAAGTCCGGCAGAGGAACAGGCGAGACATGCCGGCCCAGCAGGCGCAGCACCTTGTGGTAGAGCCTGGTGATCGCCTGCGGCTGCCGCGTTTCGGCGATCCTGTCCAGCAGTTCCGCAATGTTATCGTAGGGGCCGTAATGTTGCTGCAAGTTATCGCGATGCACAGCCAGCCAGACAAAAAAGTCGGCTTCGGTCCGGCCCGGAAAGCTATCCAGTACTCCCGAATCCCGGATAATTTGCGTTGAAGGCAGGTAGATCATCTCGTACCAGTTAGCAACAGCCTCGTCGTAGGGGACTTCACTTTCGTCAATTACGCTGAGAAGCTGCTGCAACTGTTTTATCTGAGCGAGCAGCTCGCGATGGCGACCCGGCGCAGTAAACTCGATATGGTGATCCGGGAACCGCTCATCCAGATTGGTACAATCCATGAAGTTGCGTTCACTGAGGCGAATGAGCAGATCATCGAGCGGCGCTTCCGGGTGGATGTCAATGTCAACGGGAAAACACCAGACCCGCGCTTCGATGGTGTCATAGTTCATCTGGCGCGCCACGGCTACCCGGTGATTGCCGTCAGACACGAAGTAGAAATCTCCGACCTGGAAGAGATCGATCGGCGGCCAACCGCGGCGCACGGCAATGGCCTCTACGTTGATCCAGCGTTCGCGCAGATTATCTTTGAGCGGAAGGAATTGGCGCGTAAAATCATCATAGCGAGCAACACTGCCGACGATCTGGGTGATCGGGACGAGTCTGACGCCAAGGTAGAGCGGGTCCCGGTCGTCCAATTCGGCGCGCACAGCGTCAAATGGCAGTAGATTTTCACTCTTGCGACCGGCCAACCAGGTGGTAAAGAGATCCCGCATGGCCTGAATGCGCGCTCTCTTAAAGTGATGTTCCGCTTGCCGGCGGTACCAGCCATTCTCGTCAGACTGCAGCATAGCTGGAGTTTATCCCAAGCCGGCGCAGCTTCAAGGAACTATGGCGTGATCACACAATCAGCGAGCTTTCTTCGCGACCGGAGTTACCTGATAACCTCGTCCACCCACTTTTCGGTGGATGTCATGAATAGCGGGCGCACGCTGCTGGTGGCGATCCTGGCAGTCACGCTGGGTCTCACCAACGCCCGGCTGGGTGCATTTCTTCTACTGTATAACCTGGGGAGCGCTCTCTCGCAGCCGTTCTTCGGTCTGCTGGCCGACCGGATCGGGACGCGCTGGCTGATTCTGACGGGGTTGGGGTGGATGATAGTATTCTATAGTCTGGCCTCCGTTGTTCAGCCCTGGCCGGCGTTGCTGGCCATCACAGCCGCCAGCCTCGGCTCCGGCGCGTTTCATCCCAGCGGGACGAAGAATGCCAGCGAAGCCAGCCAGACGTTGCGCACACAGGCCACGGCGCTCTTTTTCATGTCCGGACAACTGGGCCTCTTCATCGGCCCCATACTTGCCGGCGGTCTGATTGACGCATACGGCCGGATCGGCTTCATCGCCCTGCCGATGGCGGCTGCGCTGGTGTTCTTCGCCGGCGTCCTCTGGCTTACGGAACAGCCCGAACTGCTGGAGGAAGTGGCCGGCGGGCTTGCCGCAAATGTAGTACGCCCGCGCCCGGCAAACCTCCAGCGCACGCTCGTCCCGCTGACAATCATCATCGTAATCAGTAATACGGTGAGCTTTGCGGTGCTCAACTTTGCCCCGAAGCTGTTCACGGAGCAGGGTTATTCGGCCGGCTATGTGGGCTGGGCGGCGGGGATCTATATGTTGGGTGCGGCGTTTGGCGGCTTGCTGGGTGGCATAATGGCCGACCGGATCGGCAACAAGCCCGTTATCTTGCTGGCCCTGGCCGGTACCATCCTGCCAATCTGGCTTTACATTCCGGCGGGCGACCCGTGGCGCCTCCCGCTGATGTTGTTGGCCGGCTTCTTCGGCGGCATGCCGCACAGCGTCCTGGTGCTTATGGCGCAGTCATTGCTGCCGGGCAGGCGCGGCTTCGCCTCCGGCATGACGCTGGGTTTCATGTTCTTCAGCGGCGCCATCGGCAGCTACTTGCTGGGAATTGTGGCTGATCAGGTGGGATTGGCGTTGGCCCTGCAATACTCGGCGTTACTCCTGGTAGTAGCGTTTGGAGCGGCGCTGTTCTTGCCCCGACAGCCGTTGCCGGCAGAGCGTGCAGAACAAGTACTGAATGCAAAGTAGGTGAAAGCCATGTCTCTCTGGGAATCATTTCACGGCCCCAACGCCGGCTACGTGTTGGAACTCTTCGAGCGCTATCTGGCTGACCCCGAATCGGTTGATCCCGAAACGCGCGCCATGTTTGCTGTGTGGCGCCCGGATGGCGATGGCGTGTCGCCAATCACAGGAGCCGGCGGAGCGACCGGGCACCCATCCACTGTTCCCTCGCTGCTGACCGACCAGGTTCGCCGGGCGGTCAATCTGGCTGAGGGCATACGTGACTTCGGTCATCTCGGGGCGCAGCTTGACCCGTTGGGAAGCGCGCCGCCCGGAGACCCGGCACTGGAAATGTCCACGTTTGGTCTGGACGAGCAGACTTTGCGGCAGCTGCCGGGTCACATCATCTCCGGCCGGGGCTCTCAAAATGGGCAAAGCGCATACAAGATCATCGCGCAGCTCCGGCAAATCTACTGCTCGACCACCGGCTACCACTTTGACTACATTCAGAAACCCGAAGAACGGGCCTGGCTGCGCGAAGCTGCTGAATCCGGCCGCTTTCTACCTCCCCTGGCCTATGTGGATGAGGTTGCCCTGCTCCGGCGATTGACGGAGGTAGAGAGCTTTGAGCGCTTCCTGCACCGGCATTTCCCAGGTAAAACCCGCTTTTCTATTGAGGGACTGGACGTGTTGATCCCAATGCTCGACCAGCTTGTTGGGGCATGTGATCAGGCAGAGGTGGCCTACACGATCCTGGGGATGGCGCACCGCGGCCGGCTGAATGTCCTGGCCCACGTATTGCACAAGCCGTACGAGCAAATACTGGCAGAGTTTAAGGACCCGGACGCAACTTACTTCATGCGCGAGCTTGGTTGGGACTGGAGCGGCGACGTCAAGTATCATTCCGGCAAAGACACAGTAGTGCAAGAAGTAGGTGAAGCGCTCACCGTGATCCTGGTCCCGAATCCCAGCCACCTGGAACATGTCAATCCGGTGGTCATGGGCATGGCGCGCGCGGCGGGTAGTGAAGTGAGGGAAGCCGGCGCGCCCGCATTCTATCCGGAACGGGTGCTCTCTATTCTGATTCACGGCGACGCTGCGTTTCCCGGCCTGGGCATCGTACCGGAGACGTTAAACCTATCGCGCTTGCCGGGATACGGCTGCGGCGGAACGATTCACATCGTGGCCAACAACCAGCTCGGCTACACCACCCTGCCGCAAAATGGGCGCAGTACACGCTACGCCAGCGACCTGGCGAAGGGTTTCAACATGCCGGTCATTCACGTTAACGCGGACGACCCCATCGCCTGCATTGCGGCCGCGCGAATCGCCTTCGCCTATCGAGCGAAGTTCCATAAGGACTTTGTCATTGACCTGATCGGCTACCGGCGATACGGGCATAATGAAGGAGACGAGCCGACCTTTACCCAGCCGCTGCTTTATGAGCGAATTTCCGGCCATCCGACGGCACGTGAGCAGTGGGCGCGGCGACTGGCGGAGAGCGGGCTGGCGACCCAAGAATTCGCGGAGGACCTGGTCAGCCGGCAAATAGAGCAGTTGCAGGCGCTGTTGGCTGACCTGAAGCCGGAGATGGACTTTCCCGCCCCGCAACTGGAGCCGCCGCCCCGCGGCACAGCCAAGCGAACCTCCACGGCTCTGCCCGTTGAGACGCTGCAAGAGCTGAATCAGGCGTTGCTGTATCGGCCGGAGGGTTTCCAGTTACACCCCAAGATCGCTCGTGTACTGGAGCAACGGTTGCAAGCGCTGGCTGACCCGGATGCGCGCGCCGTAGATTGGGCTGCGGCGGAGGGTCTGGCGCTGGCTTCGATCCTGGCCGATGGAGTCCCGATTCGCATGACGGGTGAAGATGTGGAGCGCGGCACCTTCAGTCACCGGCACGCTGTCTGGCACGATACGGAGACCGGAGCACAGTTTACGCCGTTACAAAAGTTGCCTCAGGCGCAGGCGTCTTTCGAGATTCATAATAGCCCATTGTCTGAGAGTGGTGTGCTGGGCTTCGAGTATGGTTACGATGTCTTCGAGCCGGGCCGCCTGGTGATCTGGGAAGCGCAATTCGGAGATTTCATCAACGGCGGTCAGGCAATCGTTGATGAGTTCATTGTCTCCGGGCGGACAAAGTGGGAGCAAACGTCTTCCCTGGTTCTGCTTTTGCCGCACGGCTATGAAGGTCAAGGGCCGGATCACTCCACGGGGCGACTTGAGCGCTTCCTGCAATTGGCGGCTGAGACCAACATGCGTATCGCCAACCCCACTACGCCGGCTAACTACTACCATCTTGTCCGCCGGCAGGCGCTCCTGCTGTATAGCGACCCATTGCCGCTGATCGTCATGTCCCCCAAGAGCCTGTTGCGCCATCCCCTGGCGCTGTCAACCATGCATGAATTGGCGACCGGCAGCTGGCAACGCGCCATTGACGACCCGGAACGCGATCCTGCCCAGGTGCGCCGGCTGATCTGGTGCAGCGGCAAGGTGTACTATGACCTGATCCGGAGCACGGAACGTTCGCAATCGCCGGCGGTTTCTATCGCTCGTCTGGAACAGCTATATCCTTTTCCATACGAGGATGTGCAGGCAGTGCTGGATCGTTACCCTCAACTGGAAGAAGTGGTCTGGTTGCAGGAGGAACCGCAGAACATGGGCGCCTGGGAGTTTGTTCACGACTGCTTGATTGAACTGCTTGGGTCAAGGGTCAAACTGAGCTATCTGGGACGACCCCGGCGCGCCAGCCCGGCGGAAGGTTCGATGACCTGGCACATCGCGAACCAACGGGCGCTGGTCAGCCAGGCCTTTGCCGGGCTCGCCGGCTGATTCCAGAGAAACTTCGTGTGCAAAATCTTGACACCGAACAGGTGTTCGTGCTATACTCAGAACATATGAGCGGATTTTATGCGCAGATTGGTCCTCACAATGCCGGTGGGCACGACATTGCGCCAGGAGCAGGGTAATGGCAAAACAAAACGACATCTCAAAGCGCCAGAAGAACATCTTGGATTGTGTGTGGGCGTCGGTGAATGAACACGGTTGGCCGCCGACAATTCGCGAGATCGGCCGCGCGGCCAACATCCCCTCGACCTCGGTCGTCAGTTACAACCTGAAGCGACTGGAGGAAAAGGGATACCTGACGCGTGAGTCGGAAGTTTCGCGCGGGATCCAGCTGACGGACAAGGCGATGAGCCTGTTCGGCGCTATTAAGCAGGCAGCGAGCGAACTGACCAACTTCATCCGCGTGCCGCTTGCCGGCGACATTGTGGCCAGCAATCCGGTTGTTTTGGGTCATGACGACTTCGCGGCTTATGATGCAGAAGAAGACGTGGTGGAGATCAGCGCGGCGATGTTGCCGGGGCGAAAGAGTCAGGGACTGTATGCCCTGCGCGTGCGTGGTAACTCGATGATCGATGCCATGGTGCAGGATGATGACATTGTCATTATGGAATCGGCGAACGAGGCCAAGAATGGTGAAATGGTGGCGGTCTGGCTGCCGGAAAATGGCGAGATGACCCTGAAGTACTTCTTCAATGAGGGTTCGCGCGTCCGGCTTCAACCCGCTAACCCGACGATGGAGCCAATCTACGTGCACCCAGGCAATGTCCGTGTCCAGGGCAAAGTGATGATGGTCGTCCGGCAGACGGCGTAGATTGTAGGCGGTAACCGAAATGTGACTTTGAAGACGACCCCACCGGGGTCGTCTTTTCGTTTGGCCGGCCACGCGGCAAATTTTGTCGAAATTGCCGTTCCAACCCCTGCGAAGAGTAACAAAGTGATCTTGACGGATTAGAACATATGTACCATAATAGGAATCAGTAAGCAGCGTTGTGGCGGCTCAATAACCCTTTCACGAGGCCCGAGAGATGAACGTAGGAATGCTCTGGTTGGACACAGACAAGCAAAGAAGCCTGGAAGAAAAGGTGGTGCGCGCGGCTGCCTTCTATGAAGCCAAATATGGCCAGCGGCCTGAACTCTGCCTGGTTAATCGAAGCGAGCTTTCCGTTGAGAAACAAGTTGCATCGATTCAGGTCCGGCCGGCCGCCAATATCATCGCTCACCACTTCTTGCTCGGCATGGATCGCGCTGCTAGCGAGCCGGATGCCGCTCCACTCCTGATATGAGCGTTTGCCAAAACTCTCTCCTGTACGGAGCATAGCTTGGGCGCTGCATGCTGTATACTTGGTCGCCGCCGTCACTCCAGATTGGGCGACGAGCAGGGCAAAACCACAGCACAGCATGTATTCATCACTCGCTTCATCTTCTCGGTCACTCATATTGCTGCTATTTTGGCTAATCGTCGCGGTCGCCTGCGGTCCGGCCGATGATACGGAAGAGCAGGGGGCAGACATGTCCGCGATGGACCGGGGAAGCCAATTGGTCGCCCGGCTGGTTGGAAGATCCGCGACAGCAGAGACGCCGGATGCCGCTGAGCTGACGATACTGGACGTCAGTTTCGCCGGCGAGCCGAACGAGCTAGACCCACTGTTAGCTGCCTCAACTCAGGATGTGACCCTGGTGGAGAACCTGTATGCCGGGTTGACGCGCTATGACCACGCCACGAACTCGGTTGTGCCGGAGCTGGCCAGCGAGTGGGAGGTGAGCGCCGACGGGCTGATATGGACGTTTCATTTGCGAGACGATGTGTACTGGATGGCCTCCGCCATAGGGCAAAGTTCCATTGCGCTCGGAGGATCGCAAGTCAAGACGTACCGGCCGGTCGTGGCGGCGGATGTGGCCGCGGCGGTGAAGCGCCTGTGCAATTCTGTCCAGCTGACTGACGCCTTTATCTTCTTCATTATTGATGGTTGCGAAGCCGCGCACGTGCTCAGGGACCCTGAGTCAGAAGAGATAGAAGTTGTTGGGGTCCGGGCTATCAACAACACAATGCTTCAGTTCCGGCTAACCCAGCCCGCCAGCTACTTCCTGACCATGACCACACTTCCGGAAATGCGCCCAATTCCGGCTGAGATTGTGGCTGAGTCGGTGAGCGGCGATGAGTCGTGGGCGGCATGGGGAAATCTCATCAGCAGCGGGCCGTTTATTATTGGGCCGGAATCTACGGCAGACGTGCGTATGGTGCTGAAACGAAATCCGTTTTGGCCAATCGATTTCACAGGTAATGTGGATCAGGTAAACGTCTGGTGGTTGCCCGAAGATGAAGCGAACGAGATGTGGCTCGAGAAGAATCTTGATGTCACCGCTGCGACGAATGAAATGCAGGAGGGGATGGCAGCCAACGCAATTCTGCGCAGCCGGCTCAGGCTGATCAGCAATCAGCGCTCGTTTTACCTTTCTTTTAACTTCGATAGCCCGGTATTCGCGCAAGAGAGTGTGCGCCGCGCTTTTTCGGCGGCTATTGACCGCGAGGCGCTGATCGAGGAAGTGTTTGCCGGTCTGGGTCTGGCGCAGCGGCACTTCAGCCCGCCCGGCGTGGTTGGCGCGCCGCCCGCTGACATCGTGGGTATAGGCTATAACCCCGATCTGGCGCGCATTGAGATGGCCAACAGCAGTTTTCGCGATTGCCGTTTCATGCCGGAGGTGCGATATCTGGTCGGCACCAATGACCTGGACCTGTTTATAGCCGAGACCATCAGAGACATGTGGGTAAAAGAACTCAACTGTCAGGAAGAACAGATCATCATTGAGCAGGTACAGTTCGGCACTCTGCTGGCCAATACGCGAAATGATGCGGGCGAGGTGCGCCCGGATCTCTGGAATCTGGGCTGGGCATCCTTCTACCCGGATGCCCACAACTGGTTGTCTGACGTATTACATTGCCGGGATAGCGAAAACCGGCCGGATCGTCCCTGCTCTGAGGTAGACGACATATTGAGCCGGGCAAGCTTTTCACAAGATATTGACGAGCGCTGGGAGCTTTACCGCAACGCTGAGAATCTCTTCTTTGGCGAAGGCGGAATCGCGCCCATTGTGCCGCTGCTGGTGCAGGGCGAGATGTTCTTAGTGCAGACGTGGGTGAGCTTTGCCCCGGCTCATTTCGGCGGCGAGCAGTATGACACCTACCAGGTCGCTGCGCAGGATAAGGCGCTTGAGCGCCAGCAATAGTGGTTGGCGCGACCGGGATGGATGAACTGGGGGCGATGGCGTCCACCCTGGGCGTTTCGTTGTCCGCTGCCCAATTGGCGCAGTTTGCCCGGTATGAAGCGCTATTGCTCGAATGGAACCAACGCATGAATCTGACGGCGATCCGGGAGCCGGAGCAGATTCGGGTGCGTCACTTTCTGGACTCTCTTTCGTTGGCCGGCGTAATGGGGGATATGGCCGGCGCATCGCTGGTGGATGTTGGCGCGGGGGCCGGCTTTCCGGGCTTGCCGCTCAAAATCCTCTTTCCTACGATGGCGCTTACCTTGATTGAAAGCGTCGCCAAGAAGGCGCGCTTCCTGGAAGCGGTCTGCTCAGCGCTGATGCTGGAGAACGTGCTGATTATCGCGCAACGTGTGGAGCTTGTCGCTCATCAGGTCGAGCATCGAGAACAGTATGACTGGGCGGTTGCCCGCAGCGTGGCGGAGTTGCGCGTGCTGGTTGAGTACTTGTTACCCTTGCTTCGCGTGGGAGGGATGATGGCGGCGCAGAAGGGTGAGGGCGTGCAGGAAGAGATGTCCGCTGCCGGCCGGGCGCTCTCGCTTTTAGGTGGCTCTCCACCCGGATTGCGTACCGTGCAGTTGCCCACCGTTGAAAGACCTCACTATCTGGTTCTGATACGAAAGGAGAGGCCGGCGCCATCCGGCTATCCCCGCCAGCCGGGGATGCCCGCCAAGCGTCCGCTCTAAGCGGTTGCGCCACACATCAGCGGTCAGTTGCCGGCAAGTTGGTAGCCGGCGTGATCTGGCCGCTGCTGACCCGCATAGTTGTCGCCTTTTCCAAAAACGCGCGGGGAAACATGTCCAGATCAGTGGCGGTCAACAGCGCCTGGGCTCCTCTCTGAACGTAGGCCAGGAGTAGTTCCCGGCGCTGGTCATCCAGTTCGGCCACAACTTCGTCGAGCAAGAGGATGGGCGCCTCCCCAGTGACCCTGGTCATCCACTCTATTTCCGCCAGCTTAAGGGCCAGCATGGCAGTGCGTTGTTGGCCCCGCGAACCGTAAGCGTCGAGCGCCCGGCCATTCACCCACAGGCGCCAATCATCCAGGTGTGGGCCGGCGTCGGTACGGCCGAGGGCGACTTCCCGGACGGAGCCGGCGGATAGCCTCTGTCGCAATTGGTGGGCAACCGCGCCAACCGCCGATTCGGCAAGAAGAGAGGTCTGTTCAACCACCTTTGCCGGTTCATCCCCGTTTGGCGATCCATTCCCGTTCTTGTCCAGCCGGGGCAGATAGCCCAGCTTGATTATCTCGCGGCCGTCAGTTAACTCCTCGTAATGAATACGCTCCGCATCTCGCGCCAGGTCGGCGATGAAGCGCGCCCTGCGAACCACGATCTCGCTCCCCAGAGTCACCAGTTGATCGGTATACACCGGCAGCAAATCCTCGCCCCGTCCTTCTTCGGCAATCCGGCGCAGGGTGGCGTTTCGCTGTTCAAGTATCTTGTCGTAGGTGGCCAGGGTACGGCAGTAATGGCCGTCGGTCTGGCACAAGGCGACGTTCAGATATCGCCGCCGGCCGGCAGGCGACCCGGTAAGCACCTGGATATCCTGGGGAAGGAACTGCACCACGCGCAGGTTGGTGAGTAGGTCCATCAGGCGCACCTTGCGCCGGTTGACCAGGGCCTCCCGCCGAAAGCTGCCAATGCGACCGTTTTGCTCCTTGATCAGGCGCATTTCAAGGTGCAGCGGCCCGCGCTCCGTCCGCAGGTCGGCAGTGATCCGGCCGACCACCAGTGGCAGCTGATCTTGATCAGAGTCCCAGTTGATCAATTGGCTATCGTGCCCGGCATATGGCGAGCGTGTTGTCGCCAGATAGTAGATCGATTCCAGCAGGTTGGTTTTTCCCTGAGCGTTGTCGCCGTGCAACAGGGTGACGCCGGGCGGAAGGTCCAGTTCCAGCCGGACGTAACTGCGGAAGTTTTGAAGTGATAGACGTGTGATTTGCATGCGAAGGTGTGGATCCTAGCCGATTGCTGACTGCCTGATTTTACCATGCGCGCCCAGGAACCGCATCCCGCCGCGGGCAGGAGCAGCGCCATGCGCCATTTGCGATGCCGGGCCGCCCATGCTATCCTTGAGCCGTGCTGTGCAATCGGGCCTTAAGGCAGTGATGCTTCTGACTCCGCAAATGGTTGGATGAGGTGCGCTGTTGACAGGGGGCCGCACGAACTGACAGTTGTTGATATCTCAGGCGATTGCAGGGTCGCCATCATACCCTTACATGCCACAGAGAATTCTCATCGTTGATGATGACATTCCTCTCACCAACTCGCTTGCGTCCTTGTTGGCTGACGCCGGCTTTGCGGTGGACATCGCCAATACCACTGAAGATGGTCTGCTACTCGCCAGATCGGCCAAACCGAACCTGGCTCTCCTGGATGTGATGGTCCCCGTCTTTGGCGGCCTTGAGCTATGCCGGCAGATTCGCGGGTTCTCCGACATGCCAATTATCTTCCTGACTGCCCTGGGCGGCGTCAACCAGATCGTGGAGGGGCTTGAGCTTGGCGCCGACGATTACATAGTCAAGCCGTTTCGTTCCCTGGAGCTGCTTGCGCGAGTCAAGGCGCACCTTCGCCGGACGGCGGATGACGAAAGTCGTGAGCAAGAGCTGGTGTTTGGCGATGGCGAGATAGTTATTGACTTGTCCGGTAGGCGAGTCGTTGTCAGGAATTCAGAGATAGAGCTTACGCCGCGCGAATACGATCTGCTGGTGACGCTGGCCGAAATGCCCGGCCGGGTGTGCACGGCCGGCGACCTGATGCGCCGCGCCTGGGGCATTAATGAGCCTGATAGTAGCGACAATATCAAGCCCTACATTCACTACTTACGCAAGAAACTGGAAATAGACCCTGCCGCCCCGCGCTGGATTCTGACCGTGCGTGGGGTTGGCTATCGTTTTGCTGATGCGTAGTCTTTCAGATAGCAAGCCGGATATCATCTTCCTTGTGCTGGACACCCAGCGGGCGGACCGCCTGGGCTGTTATGGGCATACCCCGGCATCCACGCCCAATTTGGATGCCTTTGCCGGCCGGGGAGCGTTGTTCGAGCAAGGTATCGCGCCGGCCCAGTGGACGATTCCCAGCCATGCCTCGATGTTCACCGGCCTCTACCCCACTGCGCATCAGGTGACCCAATCGAATCAAGCGCTTGGCGCTGATTTGCCCCATATCGTGGATATGGTGCATTCGGCCGGATATGAGACGGTCGGTTTCTGCAACAATCCACTGGTTGGGGTGTTGAATAACGGCCTCAAGCGCGGTTTTGACACCTTTTACAATTACGGCGGCGCGGTTCCAAGCGTCCCCGGACATTCGTCGTCGCTGCCCGGGCCGCTGGGCGCCCTGTCGGAGAAGTACACCCAGTTCCTGCGCCGGATTTCATATCCCATTCAGAACTTCTTCGGCCAGTCCGACCTGGCATTTCGCTTGTCGCTGAAGACATGGTTCACGCCGCTCTGGTCACGCATGGCAAACTTCAAGGGCCAGAACGCCCGCTCGGTGCGCGACATCGTGCATTTCCTGGGGCAGCGCGAACGGGAAGAAAGGGACCGGCCACTCTTTCTGTTCATTAACTTGATGGAGACGCACCTGCCGTTTTGGCCGCCGGGAGAGTTTGTAGACCGGCAAGCGCCATATTTCCGGCGCAGCAAAGAAGCGCGGGCCACCATGCAGCGCTGGAATCGAGAGGCTTATCGCTGGGCCGTTCCCTTGCCGGAGCCGTTGTCCGAGCTGGAGGAGCGGGTACTCTGCGATATGTACGACGCGGAAGTGGCCTATCAGGATGATTACCTGGGATCTCTGTTCTCGATGCTTGCGGAGCGAGCGAACCCGGACAACACCCTGACCGTGATCGTGGGCGACCATGGCGACGGGTTGGGCGAGCATGATCATATGGGTCATTCATTCGTGGCTTACCATGAACTGGTGCACGTGCCGCTGATTCTGCATTGGCCGGAGCGAATCGAAGCCGGGCGGCGGGTTTACGCGCCGGCCAGCACGCGCCGTGTCTTCCACACCATACTGGACGCGGCCGGCGGGCTGCCGGAGCCGGTGGCCGGCATGGAAGCTGCCGAGGCGCAACGCCTGACGTTACTGGCTGACGTGCGCGGAGAGAAACCGGAAGATGACCGTGCAATGGTGGAGGTATATCCTCCCCTGAATCTGGTGAAGGCGATTGAGAGACGTGAGCCGGCGCAGTTGGCCCGCTTTCGACCGCAGTTGGTGCGCCGGGCGCTGGTCAAGGATGGCCGTAAGGTGGTGGAAGTGGACGGCAGTTGCGCCGAATATTACCTGTTAGATCGGGACCCACTTGAGCAGCACGATGTGATGGCGGAGTTGCCGGGTGAGGCAAATTCGATGTACCAGGAGCTGCGCCAGCTTATCTCTCAAGTTGAGCGGCAGCGAGAGCTGCGCGCGCCGAACGCCGTAATTGACCTGGAGGCAGACAAGCACCTGTTGCAGCGACTGCGTGGCCTGGGATATATTGAGTAGCGCTCTTGCCAGGTGTTGGAGCGTGAGCGAAGAGTTCAAGTGCCTGATAAATTGAGAAGGATCCGTAAGTAATGCTAGATGGAATTCAAATAGACCCCGTAGCCTTCACTATCCCAATTGGAGACGGCATACCGGTTTACTGGTACGGCATTATCGTGACCCTGGGCATTGTGCTGGGCGCGTGGTGGGCGAGCCGCGAAGTAAAACGCCGGGGCGGCGATCCGGACGTCTTTCTAAACGGACTGATTATTGTTGTTATCTCCGGCTACCTGTTCGCCCGGCTGTGGTATGTCTTGCAAGAGGTAATCGCCGGTCGCGGGGCGCAGTATGATTCATTGCTCGATGTGGTGAATCTGCGCGCCGGCGGGGCCAACATCCTGGGCGGCTTCATCGGCGCGCTGGTGGTGGGCTACCTGTATATCCGCTGGAAGCGCCTTGACTTCTGGCTGTATGCGGATGTGGTCGGGCCGGCGCTCCTGCTGGCTCAGGGAATCGGTCGCTGGGGCAACTTCATCAATCAGGAGCTTTACGGGCCGCCCACGACGTTGCCCTGGGGCATCTTGATTGACGCCGCCAATCGTATCGCCCCGTTTAATGACCTGACGGCATACCCGGCGGAGACCCGCTTCCACCCCACATTCTTGTATGAGTCTATCTGGCTGCTGCTGGGCTTCGTGGTGCTGGTCGTGCTGAACAATCGCTACCGTGACCAATGGCGCTATGGTACCTTGTTCGGCATCTTCTTGATCTGGTGGGGCGCGGGCCGGACCGTGATGGAGTTCTTCCGGCCCGACCAGCCGACTTTTGGCGAATCGGTGATTACCTACTCTATGGTGCTGTCAGTCTTTCTGGTAGTTACCGGCGTGCTGGTCATCCTGTCGCGCTACGACAAGCTGCCTCAATCGGCGGGCATGCGTCGCCGGCAAAAGCGCCGCGTGCGCAAGCCCAAACCGAAGCGCGAAACTGAGCCCGAGAATCAGCCCTAATCCTTTTAATTGTGCTATAATGGCGCGCCAAGAGGAGATGATGCTTTCAGTTACTACTCGTGCTGCTGAGAACGTCGGGACCCTGGCGCTTACTTTTGACGACGTACTGCTCGTCCCGGGTTACTCTACCATCCTCCCTTCCGGCGTTGACCTCCGCACCCGCCTGACCCGCGAGATAAAGCTGAATATCCCCGTCGTTTCGGCCGCCATGGACACCGTCACCGAGGCCGAGATGGCTATCGGCCTGGCGCGCTTGGGCGGCTTCGGCATCGTGCATCGCAATCTCTCGGTGGAAGATCAGGTTGCGGAAGTCAACAAGGTGAAACTTTCGCAGGCCGGCATGATCGTCAACCCGATCACGCTTCGCCCATCTGCCACCCTGGCGGAGGCGGCAGAGTTGATGAGCCGCTATCAAATTTCCGGCGTGCCCATCACCGATGAAGCCGGCAAGCTGGTCGGCATTCTTACCAAACGTGATATCCGCTTTGTGACCCCGGGGGAGCAGCCGGTCAGCCAGTTTATGACTGCCGAGGGGCTGATCACCGCTCCGGTCACCACTACCCTGGAAGAAGCGAAGGAAATACTGCATCAATATCGCATCGAGAAGCTGCCCCTCGTTGATGATGATGGCCGGCTGAAAGGGCTATTTACCGTAAAGGACATCATCAAGCAAGTGGACTTTCCCCAGCAGGTAACGGACTCAAGCGGCCGCCTGATCTGTGGCGCCGCTACGGGCGTCGGCGAGAAGGGGTTGGCCCGGCTGGAGCGACTGATCGAAAGCGACGTGGATGTGGTCGTCTTCGACACGGCGCACGCCCATACGGAATCCGTACTTGCCACCCTGAGCGAGGCCAGACGACGATATCCGTCTTTCCCATTGATCGCCGGCAATGTGGCCACCGCCGAAGGGGCCAGAATGCTGGCCGAAACAGGGGCCGATGCGGTGAAGGTGGGCATTGGAGCCGGTTCGATCTGCACGACGCGGGTGATTTCCGGGGCCGGCATGCCGCAGTTCTCGGCCGTGCAGGAGTGCGCGGCGGAAGCGCACCGCCAGGGTATTCCCTGCATTGCTGATGGCGGTATCAAGTACAGCGGCGACATTGTAAAGGCCCTGGCTGCCGGGGCGGACGTGGTTATGCTGGGTTCTATGCTTGCCGGGCTGGCCGAAAGTCCTGGCGATATTATTTTGTATGAAGGAAAGCGGTACAAGAGTTATCGGGGGATGGGCAGCCTGGGGGCGATGCAGGGTCATGGCGCGGATCGCTACGGCAGCGGCCAGGTTTCACAAGTAGAACGCGACAAACTCGTGCCGGAAGGCATTGAAGGTCAGGTACCTTATCGGGGACAGCTGGGAGACGTCATGTATCAATTAATGGGAGGTGTGCGCTCCGGCATGGGTTACGTCGGCGCGGCCAATCTGACGGAGTTGTGGGAGAAAGCCTGCTTTGTGCGCATCACCAATGCCGGTCTGCTCGAAAGCCACCCGCACAGCGTTACCGTCACCCAGGAAGCGCCCAACTACCAGCTCAGGCGGTAGCTTCCATTAAGTAAAACGTTCATTACTTGCTAGGAGAGTATGCGTATGGCTAAGAAAAAAGTGTCGCTTACCGACGAGCAGAAACGACGTAATGCCGAGATTCTCTCTCGAATCCGAGATGAAGAGCGGCATCTATTTGACGATACTCGTGCGCTACAGCAAGAGTGGAAGAGTAACAGTAGCCGCCGGCGCAAAGCCCGCGCCAGCAGCATGTGATAGGACGCTCCAGC
>CAYVQP010000035.1:0-44204 GCA_964452775.1 uncultured Ardenticatenaceae bacterium
GATAGCGACGAGAGCGCCCATCTGCGCTACCGGCGCGCGCAGCTGACCGTCGCCGGCGCGCAGCTCTCCCTGCGGCAGCTCTTCCAGTTGGGCCAATTGAATAACTTGCGCGCTCATCTCGTCACCTCTCAGGTAAGATATTCCAGGTCGTCGAAAGGGAAGTCCGCGCCGGTCAGAGCCTCCTCAGCCGCCGTCTGAGCCGTCTCGCCGGCTTCACACGGGGAACGGAAGTCAATGTCCGGCAGGTCGTGTACGCTGAGAGACCAGTTTTTTTTCGGGCGTTACCAGCAGAAAAATGTCACTGATTGACCAGCAAACGACGTTGCTTCGGCAACAGAATCCACTGAGTGGCGTGATTTGGGCGAGGTTTCTCAACAGTTCCAGCACCCGAAGAAAATTCGCCTCTGATATCGGGGACAACGACCCGCCCCAATTCCGTGTCCGAAGAGTCAGGGGGATGTCCCTTAGCTCGATGCCCGGATTCAAGACGAGGAGGAGCGCGGAACGGCCGGGAGCGCTGTCGTGACGATTGAGCGCTCAGCGCTCAGCCTGCGTCTCACGTTTCGTCGCGCGGCCGTCGATAATAGGTGCTGCGGCCGCGCCCCTGTCGTTCGATGAGGCCCAGCCAGATCAGTTTCTTGAAGTCCAATATGCGGGTGGCTTTGGCGCGATCGGTCAGTTGCGCATAAGCACGGTCGTTAATGTAACCATGCCGGTCAATGTGCTCCAGAATAAGCAGGTGGTACGGCTGGAGCGCCGTCTCCGGCGTTGATTCTCGTTCGGCGAGCGTCTTCTGAACGCGCAGAAGTTCGTCCAAGACACCGCCCGCAAAATATTCGAGCCATGTCGTGAAATCCAACTCGGCGGCCAGCTCGTAATAGTTGCCGTACAGACCGACATTACGGAAGTAGCGGGTAACATCCCGGTTGTAGTAATTCTCGAAACTGAACAGACTGAAGGTATTGAGGCCCATGTCGGCCAGGAGGTGGGCGGCGAGCAGGCGGGTTGTGCGGCCGTTTCCGTCGACAAACGGGTGAATGGCTACCAGCTGTTTATGCACCAGGCCGGCCAGAAATATCGGGTCCAGCGCTGCTCGATTTGCTTGCACAAAGGCCACAAGCTCCTCCATCAACGAGGGTACATCATCTGCATCGGGCGGGAGGTAAACGACGGCGCCGCTGCGTGGATCGCGAACAATCACCGGCTCGCGCCGCCAGCGCCCCACCTGGTGGTCCGGCAGAAGCGCCTGCATAACGCCACGATGAATCCGGCAAACAAGCCCGCCCGTAAATGGGACCCCGTTCATCTCATTCAGTTCGGCAAGCGTCTGATTGTAGTTAAGCACCTCGCGCTCGCTCCGCCGCAGATGATCTGGTTGCTGCTTGAGGAGACGCTTGACTTCGGTCAGAGACAACGGATTTCCCTCGATGCTGGTTGAGGCAAAGGTGGAAATGGCCGCCGCCGCCGCTTGCAGCTCAGCATATACGACTGCTGACACCGCCTGCCGGTTCAGATCGTGAACCAGGACGGCGATGCGCTTGATTGCATCCAACAGCGGGGGCGAGACCGTGTAACGAGGCGTAAAGGCGGTCATATCGTCTAATTATAGTCTAAAATTCGCCCAAACGCGCGGTGGATTGCGCAGTAGCTGCCGGGTACACGACGACATTGAAGTCTATGTGATACGTACCTGGTCCAGATAGTTGCAGCCAGTGACGCCGGTATCGGGCGACGCCGGCATCGCCAGGGCCTCGCGCTTAAACTCAGGTGGAAAGTATCAATTCTTTGCCGTCATTTCTTCCTCCAAGAAAAGTGTAACCAGGTGTCAAGAATCATGTCCACTTTTCTTGGAGGAGGTCACAGGATCATCGGTTCATCAATATATGAAACGGAACCCGGTTACTCTGGTTGCCCGGCTGCAGGTCGCTGTGGCGGCTACTTCACCCATCCACGAGCATTAATAACATCAGGCTCTTGCGCGCTCTTGATGATCTCTATTCGTCTAATTGCCTGCGACATCCGTGACTGGACGTCCTACCAGGGGTTTTTTGCATAACGCCCAATAAAGTTCAATCCAGAGATTGAGAACCCAATGGGGATTCTGATGACAATCAGGTTGCGCCGGCGAACTTCTTATCGTCGGCGATGCTACCTCTTACGCCCCTTCCTTCCGCCGCTTTTACGTTTTTGTTTGCTTGCCTGCTGCCGGGTAGTGAGTGACGTCGCCGGTTTGTTGTCTGTTTGCTGTTTGTGCAAGCTCGCTAATCGTTCTTGCACCGAACGGCGGTCATCCAGATTTGGGCGAGCCAGGGCCCGGTGCAGGATTTCCATGGCTCTGTCGTAATCGGCAGGTGCATCCCTCCACAAGTAGTACTGGTCCGACCACCCAATATAACCCCAGGCCTGGTCAGGAAAGGCTGTCACCAACGCCTGGTAAACCGCGTCCGACTCGGCCGGCCGACCCAACTGCCACAACGCCTCACCTTCCGCCCTTCTAAAGGCAACGTGGCAATCGATGTCATCATCCGGGAATTGAGTCAGGTATTCTCGAGCATACCGTACCCGGTGCTCAAAGTAAGTTGGGTTCGAAAGGCCGGCATTGTGCAGTTCCATTTCCAGGTCCTGGCTCCAATTAGAGATAGACTGCGAGAGGTCCGGATAGGCATCGTCAAAAGCCTCGGCCGTACGCATGGTTGGCGTGGTCAGCTTTTTGACCTGTTCCCAGGCGATCAACCAATGGTCGCAGCCTGCAACCGCCTGGTTTGCAGATATTAACTGGTAGCCGGTCTGCATCAGCTCGTCCAACTCTTCGTCTGGTTCCGGCTTAGGAGGTGGCATCGTTCCGGCCCGGGCCTGCGCCCAACGCGCCTCCTCCACCCGGACGAAGTCGGCGATAGCCTGGAGCACGTCTGTTGCTCGCTGGCGACCAACCTGGTGGACCACGGCCAGCCCTAATGCATCCAGCAACCGGCTATTCACTTCAGGGGCATCACCGCCATCTTCAATCTGCATTTCTAAGGCATTCAGAATAGCGTTGAGTTTACGCAAGCGGATGGCGGGTAATTGCAAGTGCTCGATAGCCTGGCGGGTTGGTCCCAACCTGGCCACCCGCGCTGCATCATAGCGACCAGGCTCGTTGGTCGGTTGCCGGGGTACGTTATTCATCGTTTGAGCTCAGAAGCGCCCCTGAACAGACTGACATCGCGGCGATGGTGCAGGAGCTTGCACGGTATCTAATCCAATCCACACCGGTCCTCCAGGCGCTGGATCAAACGCTGTTGGGCGTTATGCAAAAACCTCAAGTCCATGCTTCTTCGGATAAACCTTGCTCCAGTTCGGTGTCTTTTCGCAGGAGCAAGGAAACCAATGCCGGTTTACTTTCCAAAGACAGCATGATTCTACCGCGATCATCGCTCAGTTCACCTGACTGCACAACTTTCTGCGCCGCTTCGTACAAGGTGAAGCCGGCCCGCAAGGGCAAAACAGCGCCTGCTGATGACAACTGATAGTTCCATTAGTTCGGTCTGGTCACTATGATTGAACTCTCCACGTTCAGGGCCGCATTGTAGACCAGGGTGGTGTGGGTCACATTCGTCACCGTGAAGGTCACGCTGCTGACGTTGTTGTTAATCCTCTTCTTCGTGATCGTGCAGGTTCCGGACGCGCCGGTTGTGCAGCTGCCGCTGCCGGACGCGCCGGCGCTCCAATCGCCGGTTACGGTCGCGCCGGACACCGGCGTCCCCGCGTCAGACAGCACCAGGATAGTTACCTCGGCGTTCCACCTGAATAGCCCACTCGTCACCGACGTGGCCTGCAGGTCGCCGATGTACATCTGCGTGGGCGCGGGAGCGACGGTCACCTCCTTTGTGGTAGAGGCCGTAAGCCCGAGGTTGTCGGTGGCAGTCAACTGCACGCTGTATGTCCCCGGCGCCGCATAGGTGTGCGATGGGTTCTGGCCGGCGCTGGCGCTGCCGTCGCCGAAGTCCCACGCCCAGGCGACCACGCTGCCGCCGGGATCGCTGCTCTGGTCGGTGAAGTCGGCGGTCAGGCCGTTGGTCTGAAAACTGAACTCCGCTACCGGCGGCTGGTTGCCCGTGTAAAACACGGCGACATTACCGCCGTCAACCAGGGTGGCGTTGACCGTCGCCGGCCGGGCCATCGAAAGAGCCGGAACCACAGCTCCGTTGCTATCTCGCACCTCCAGCCACACCCGGTCATCTTCGAAGAACCACCCGTCATCATCTTCCACGTAGAAGGTGAAGGCGTAGCCGTCATCCAGCCACAGCCAACCCGGCTCCAGGTAGCTCGCCGCGCCCGAGAAGCCGGCCCACTCAAAGGAGCTCGCGTCGCCCACCGACAGCCCATCAACAACCCCGGACTTCAGCATGTACATGCTGCCGTCCGGCAGGTAACGGATCAGGAACAGGCTGCCCTGGACTTTCGTGCCCGTCCAGTTGTACTTCATCGTGTAGCCGAAGGACGTCCAGTCGCCGGGATAGCCGGTGTTGGGGTCCTCGCTGCCCGGCCAGTAGAACCAGCCGCCGCCGGTGGTGAAGCCCAGGCTGGGGTCGTAGACGACGATGGTTTCCTCCGCTTGGCCGGTGTAATAGCCGCCGGTCAGCGAGAGGGCCACGTGGTAGCTGTTCACCGGCGCGTCGTCGAAGGCGCAGGTGGCGGTGAGCACATCATCGTAGCTGTCGCCGCTGCCGGCCATGACCGCGGTGCAATCGCCGCTGACCGGGCCGCCGGGGCCAACCGGCTCAAGCGTGATGGCGGCCTGCGCCAGGCTGATGTCTCCCGCCGCGGCCAGATAGGCGGCCACGTCCGGTTCCAGCTCCTCGACGGCGACGACCAGCGAGAAGGGTTGGCTGGTGTTGCTGCCCGGCGCGTCTACCTTTACGGCAACCGGGTTGGCCGCGTCGAATTGCAGGATGGCGTCTTCCGGGCTGACGTTGAGCGTGAAGCCGGCTGCGCCCGACCCGCCGTCGCCGTCGCTGACCGTGGCGGTGATGGCGTATTGGCCGGCCGGCACGCCGGCGACGCCGCTGACCGTCCAACTGCAGCTCTGCGTGTAATCCACGAAGTTTTCGCAACCGTCCGCGGCGAAGGAGAGGCCGGCGGGCAGGCCGGCGTTCGGCGGACCGGCGTCAACGCTCCAGGAGAAGTCAATGGCCAGCGGGTCGCCGATGACGTCGCCGGCGGTGACCGTGAGCGGCGAGATGCCGTCGCTGTATTGCACCTCCTGAGTCGCAGCGCCCGAGGCCTGCACGACCGGGTTCACATTGAGCACCGTCGCGGCCGCGTCGCTGAGATATTGTCCGTTGTCATCATCGGTGACGGTCAGGGCAACGGTGTAACTGTCGGTCGCGCTGTCGTCGCGGTAGGTGTGGGTCAGGTTAATAAGCGTGTCGCCGGCCGCATAAGAGAACGCCTCCGGGCTGGAGCCGTCGCCCCAGTCTACCTGCAAGGTGAAGCTGTCCAGCGCGCCGGGGTCCACGATCTCGCCGTTGAGGGCGGTCTCGTTGTTCTCGTTGACCGGCGTAGCGGAGACGTTCGCCAGGGTGGGCGGGACGTTGTTCACGGTTACGCCGGTTGCGCCGGCGGCGCTGTTGCCGTCGCTGTCCGTGACCGTGGCGGTCACCTGATAGGCGTCGAAGGGCGTGCCGGTGGGATTGTCGTCCGGGTAGCTGTGCGCGACCGGCCCAAAGGTCAGGCCGCTGACCGGGACATCCTGTGTGCTGCTGCCGTCGCCCCAATCTATTTCGACGTTGTGCGTGTCCGATGCGCCGCCGTCCGCAAAGCTTCCGCTGAGGCTGACCGCGCCGTTTTCGTCAATTTCGGCGGCGTCGAGAGTGAGCGTGATGCCGTTCGGGGCGACGTTTTCCACTTCGACTACGGTCGCGCCGATTACCGGGTCGCTGAGGCCGTCGGTGACGCTGACGCTGACCGGGTAGCTGCTCGGCCCGTTCAGATTGGCGGCGTCGAAGAGGATGGCGGCGGCGCTCCCATCGTCGAAGGCCCCGTCGTTGTCCAGGTCCCAGGCGTAGGTGAGCGGATCGCCGTTGAAGTCGCTGGCGTTGCTGTCCAGGAGGACCGACGCGCCCTCGTCTACCACATAGCCGGCGGGGATGCTCACCGTGGGCGGCAGGTTGACGCCGGCGTCCAGGACCATCACGTCATACGTGCCCAACACCCGCCGGTTGCCGGAGTTGTCCGTGGCTACCACGCCCAGGTAGTGCAGGCCGGCCATCTGGAAGGTGGTGTCGAAGCTCCAGGCGTCGCCGGCCAGGGTGAGCGGTATGACCGTGAAGGAGTCGTCCGGGCCGGTGAGGTGGATTTCCAGGGAAGCGATGCCCGAGCCGTCCGTAGCGACGCCGGCCAGCGGGGTGACCGGGGCGTTCTGGCTGACCAGCGCCCGGTAAGTGACGACCTCCACCAGCGGGGCGCGCAGGTCAGCGGTGACGGTGCGCGTAAGCGGCAGCGAGCGGTTGCCGGCGGCGTCCAGGCCGGTGAAGCTGAGCGTTACCAGCCCGCCGTCCAGGTCGCCGCTCAGCGGAGCCGGCCCAAACCAGTCGCCGGCCGGCGTATTGCCGGGGCTGACATCCAGCAGGGCGCAGCTGGGCGTCTCCGCGCCGTCCGGCAGGGCGCATACTTCCGCCTGGGCGGCCAGACTTTCATCGCTGACCGAGCCGCCCATGCCCGTTTCCGCGGGGCCGATGTGGTCGTCAGCGAGCGCGTCCAGGGTGGCCGTGTTCAGGGCCAGGGTGGGAATCTGGGCGTCCACGATAACGGTGTGCACCGGCCCGTAGCTGCCCGCATTGCCCCAGACATCCGTGCCGCGGGCCTGCAGGTCGAAGGTGTCGCCGTGATTCGCGCCGCCGGCATTCCATACGCAGATCCACTGGCCGTCTTTCGAGGTGGGGTCAACGCAACTCTGCGCGGAGCCGCCTACCACCTGCAGGTCAATGGCCGGCACGGGCGAGCGATCGCTGATTGTGCCCTGAATGGTGTTGGTGAAGGGGCCGACGTAGGTCAGCGGGGCGACGATTTGCGCGTCCACTGGGCCGGCGGTGTCAATGTCGTGTTGCACCCACCACCAGTCAAAGGGGCCGTGGACGGCGTCGGAGATGACCACGTCAATCTCGGCCGATTCGCCGTCCAGGGCGGTGTTTACCAGGGCGCTGAAGGTGACATCCGTCGAGCCGCCGGCGGGGATTGCGCCCACGTTGGCGCTGTAAGTTGAGCCGGGGAACTCCAGCCCGCCGCGAGCGGTAGCGGTGACCACCACGTCCGTGGCCTCCGCCTGGCCCTGGTTGGCGATGTGCAGGGTGTACTCCACGGTCGCGCCCTGGCCGATGGGCGCCGGCTCAATGTCAAAGGGCAGATTGGCGCTGTCCGGCGTCCCGTCCAGGTCCGTGTCCAGGAAGGCGCCGGGGGCGAGCAGGCCGGGCAGGTCGTGATGCAGGTAGCCGACGGCCAGGCCGGCCGGCCCGCTGGTGAGCGCCGTTTGCAGGTCCGCGCCCTGGAAGTGGCCGGTGGCGGGGCAGGCGCCCGCCGCGCCGGGGGTCGCCCACTCGTAGTGGTGCACCAGCGAGAAGGCGCTGTCCAGGTAGGGGAGGGCCAGGGAGTTGACCGAGCGCTCGCTGTTCAGCGGGTTCTTGTCCGGCATGGCCGCCCAGGCGTGCAGGGCCTCTTCCTCGGTAGCTATGGCGACCAGCTTCAGAGTGGCCGGCGCGCCCAGCCAGGCGAAGGGCAGGTAGAGGTCAGTCGTCGCCGGCTGGATGTCGGTCGTGAGCATGTAATTGGGCGCGGCGAGCGTTTGGGCGACGACCCAGCCCGCACCGTCCCACTGGCGCAGCTCGGCGGTGGCGCCGTCCTCGATGAAGAGCAGGTAGTCGGCCTGCAGCGCAGCCGGCAGGTTGATGGTCGCCGGGGAGCCGTAAGGGTTGTAGGCCGAGGTTGCGCCGCCGGCGACCGTGTCCAGATAGATGCTCAGGTCGCCGTCCGCGTTCCAGTCCGCGCCGGTCCAGGCCAGGCGCAGGTTGGCGCTGTCCCAGCTAAGATACAGCTTTTGTACTTCCGCCCAGGAGCTGTCGCCGCCGGCGTTCAGGGCCGCGGCGCTGTCCGCGCCGATGAGGGTGCAGCCGTTTTCCATCCAGCCGCGGTAGACGGAGCCCAGGCCGTCGAATGGGTTGACATAATCGGGCGTGCCCGGCGCATCCACGTAGATCGGGCCAAGCGATTGGGCCGCGCGATTGCCATACACATCGTCGCTAAGGATATGGGCAACCCAGGCGCTGGCTTCGCCGGCCGTCGTTTCATGGTGCAGCGGGTCCGCCGGCGCGTAGGGGGTCAGCGCCGAGACGGTGGGGGTGATGCTGTTCGTCCAGCCGGCATAGTAGCCGGCGACGCCGCTGCCGTCCTGGCCGGCGGTCCAGTCGAGCAGCAGGGTGGAGCCGTCGCTGACCGTGTCGCCGGGCGACAGGGGAGCGGCCATGTTGCCGGCGTCCAGGTAGGCGATAGTGGGGGTGACCAGGGCCGGAGCCGCCAGGTCTACCAACACCGTTTCGGTCAGGGTGGTGGCGCGGACGGCGTCCTCTGCCTCAATGGTTACCTCGAAGCTCTGGCCGTCAGGGATGGCGCCGATGTTCCACAGGTAGAGCCAGCTGCTGGTGTCGAAGGCGGCGCTGTCCACGAATTGGCCGTCCACCGCGACGGTGACGTTCTCCAGGCCGACGCTGTCGGAGACGGTTCCGCTGAGGGCCACCCGGCCGGGCGATACCTGCTGAGCGCCGCTGATCACCGTCGCGTCCAGGGTCAGGGCCGGGGCTTGCGTGTCCACGGTGACGCTGATCGGCTGCAACTCGGTCTGAATGGCGCCCGTCCAGTCCTCCACCAGGGCGAGCAGGTTGTAGACGCCTTCGCCGGGCGGGGTCCAGCTGGCGGTCCACAGCGTGTCCGTAATCGTATCGGCGGCCCAGGTAGTGGTGTAGATGGTCGCGCCGTCTACGGTGAGGGTGAGCGCCTTCAGGTAGTTGGCGGCGTAAGCGCCGCCGGTAAGGGTCGCCGGCTGCAACGAATCCAGCGCGCCCTCGTGAGTGGGAGTGAGCACGGTGGAGGCCAACAGGGGCGCGCCCGGATCGAGCGGAAGAGGCGAGGATATGCCGTCGCCGCCATCGCTGGCGCTGCCATCGTTGGCGCTGCCATCGCCGGCGCTGCTCAGCCTGGAGCCGGCCGGAGCCAGCGGGCCGGGCGGCGCTTCGGCGGGCAGGGTGGCCGTGACCACCGTTTCGTAGCCGTAGGCGTCGAAGACGTGTAGGGTGACCGGCGTGGTCAGAATTTGCGGGATGACGCACTCCGGATGCAGCTCGTAGAGGCGTGGGGTTCCGCTGCTGATCTCGTCCCACCAGGGGGCGGAGAATTGGACGCGGTCCTTGTTCTGGATGGGGCAGGGGAAGTCCAGCCCATCCTCGGTGAGGTTCATGTCCTGAATGGAGGCGGAGATGCGGGTGACCGCGGCGCTGCCCGCGCCTTCGTAGGTCATGGTCACGGTCGCGCGAGGGGCCAGGGTGTCAACTTCGCCCTGCCAGCCGCTGAACCAGTCGAGCTGGTTGTCGTTGCGGTTGCCCAGGACGTCCGCGCCACGCAGGTTAATCAGATAGTTGCCTTCCAGGCCGGCGGGGACGGTATATTCCCAATTGGCGGAGGCGACGCCGGGGCCGCTTTGCAGCAGGGTGGCCGATTGCCAGCTGTTGGTAATCTGCCCGCTGGGGACCAGGTCAACTTCCAGCGCTTGCACGCCGGAAGCGATGCTGCCGGGGTCGGTTATCACGCCGGTGAGGGTGAGGTTGCCGCTGATGGCCGGCGGCATAGCCCCTAGGGCGGCTACGGGCGGGGCGGCGTCTACCTGGAAGGGAACCTGCAGCGCGTCGGGGTCGGGCGTACGGTTGCCCAGGCTGTCGGCGGCGCGCAGCAGCAGGGTGTACTGGCCGGTGGGGTCGGTGATCGCCTCCCCATCCGCGCCGGTGAAGGGCAGGGCGTAGTCGAGGGTCCACAGACCGCCGTTGAGCGCCGCAGGCTGCCAGCCGTCGCCATCCGGGGTGACCAGCCCTTCCACCGCGCTCAGGCCGTCGGCCGCGTCGGCCGCGCCGCCGCTGAAGGACAGATGCCAGCGGTCGTCGTCGCCGCGCGTCGCGCCGAGGATGGGGTTGCCGCCGTTATCAGAAGTCACCTGGGGCGGCGCGTTGTCCACATGGAGGGTGATGCTCGCCGAGGCGGGGCCCAGATTGCCGGCGATGTCCGTGGCCCGGGTCTGAATTGTGTACGCGCCGTCGCCGGCCGGGGTGAAGGCGTAGGTCCAGCTCTCCGCGCCGGTAGCCGGCTGCCAGGGGCCGCTGTTCACGCTGACCTCGACGGAGGCGATGTTGGAGGTGGGGTCCTCCGCGTCGCCGCCGATGATCAGCGTGCCGGTAATGGCCATAGTCTGGTTGTCCGCCAGGGAGACGACGGTGGAGGTAGGCGCGTCCGCGTCCACGGTGAGGGCCAGGGAGGTCGAGCCGGAGATCTCACCCAGCCAGGGGGGCACGCTGCGCAGGAAGACCCGGCTCAGGCGCAACCGTTGCGGCGTGGCCTCATCGCTGACGGCCAGCATGGCGCAGTTGGGGGCCACGGCGTTGGGGTCGCTACAGGCGATGCTCAGTTGGGTGGGGGTAACGCCGCCCACCGAGACGCTGGAGGCTTCCGGCAGCAGGGCCACGCCGTTCGCATCCAGGGCCACGTAGTGAATCTCGCGCCGGCTGGTCGTGCTGTTGTAGTAGTCCCAGGCGGAGAGCCAGGTGTTGTTGGTCGGGTCATAGGCCAGGTCGTGGGTGGGCCGCAGGCCCAGGTACGGGGATATGCTCCCGATTTCAAACTCGCTCGACACCACCGTCCCCTCGACAAAGCGGCCGGCCACGCGGAAGGTTCCGCCGCCCAGGTCCACCAGATAGGTGATCAGCGCCTTGCCGGTGAGCGGGTCAAAGGCGACGTTGGGCTGGTATTCGCCCTGGGCGCTGTTGGCCACGATGATCGTTGTACCCGGCACGCCGTTTGTTCCAATGGCGGCCATCTCTATCTGACCGTTCGCCAGGCTGGACAGGTTCGCCCAGACGGCGAGATAGTTCGCGCCGGTCCAGACCAGGTCCACATTGGCCCGGCCGGTGGTTGAGAGGGAGCTTACTGCGCCCGGCACGCCGTTGTTGCTGACCGTGCGGAAGCGAATGACGCCCTGCTCAGTCTGCCAGGCGGTGAGAAAGTTCACGCCGTCGCTGGCTACCGCCGGGTAGTGCATGTGCCGGTACTCCTTGCGCAGGCATATGCTGAAGTAGCAGCCGTAATCATACGCTTCGAAGTTTTGCAGGGCCAGGCCGCTGACCTTGACCGTGCCGTCGGCGTTGAGGATGGCCCCGGCGACCATGTATTTCGGGTTCGGCCGGACGGTCATCCGCAGGGTCAGCTGGTCGTGGTCGTCGCCGGTTCCGTTGCAGGTAAGGTCCACGCTGGCCCCTTCCGCCAGCGCGCCGGGTAGGCCGTTGGCGGGGTTGTCCAGCATGGGCAGCGAGCAGACGGAGTCGTCCAGGCTGTGGCCGCTGTCGTCTTCCCAGACGTTGAGTGTGTCGCCGCGGCAGACGCGGGCGACGGTGGTATTGACGGTGCGCACGTCGCCGCTGTTTGCGCTGCCCGAGTCGGTCCAGAGACGTGTGCCGGCGGCCGGATTCTCAAACAAGAGACCGCCGAAGGTGAGGTGGTGTCCGTTGAGGTTGATGTAATACTCGGAAGCGCCGTTGTGGTCGTCAGACAGGGTGACGGTGAGGGTATCCAGGTAGACCTCGGCGCAGTTGTAGTCGTTGCGGCCCAGCCACTCCTGTTGCGCATTGGGGACGACGCGGAAGTAGATGGTCAGGGTGGTGTCGCCGCCGTCCGCGCAGGTGAAGCCGGTCAGAGTGGGGGAGGAAGCATAGGCCAGCGGCGCGAGGTTGCAGACATAGTCGTCGACCCGGAAGTCCGTGCCGTCATCTTCCCAGACGGACAGGGTATCGCCCTCGCAAAGGGTGCGGGTCAGGCCGACGACAACGGTGGCCCCGGCGGCGCGACCGCCGACCGGGTCCGTCCAGAGGCGTTCGCCAAAGGCGTCGGAGGGAAACTCCGCCCATTCGGCGGCATTGGCGGCGTTGCTGCGGTTGATGTAGTACTCGGAGCCGCCGCTCTGGTCGCCCTGCGCGTTGACATAGATGTTGTCTACGATGACATCGGCGCAGTTGTACCAGAAGGCGCTGGGCCAGGCGGCGAGCGTCTCCCCGGCGTTGTTGGCGGCAATGGCCGGCTGGGAGCTGCCGGCAATGCCGGAGGGCGATGGGCTGAGGGCGACGGCGTCGCCGATGGTCGCTACCGCCTGCCGGCCCTGCGGGTCGCCGTAGAGCAGCGGTTCGGCGGAGGAGATGGCGGCGTTGTTCGTTCCTTCCACGGTCACCAGGGCGTAGTCGTTGTCCGCTCCGTAAAGGGCGGTCAGGGCGGCCCGGCGGGGATAAAGGCCGGCGAGGTCCTTGTCCTCATAGAGCAGCGGCGGCTCCCACTCCCAGTTGAGGGAGGTGTCGCCGTCGTGCAACCGGGCCAGGAATTCAGCGTCAATGGTCGTCTGCAGGGTGCTGCCGGCGGCCACGGTGACATCCTCCACCCTGGTAGCAGATTGGCCGGAGTTGAGGTTGTAGGTGCGGGTGAGCACCCCGCCGCCAAGCACGGCCGGCAAGGTGGTGGTGAGGCCGCCGAGCGCAAAGAGCGGGCCGGACAGGTTGTTCTGCACGGTGGTGGTGACTGCGACCGTCTGGCCGGGGGCGAGGATGCGATCCGCATCGTCGAGGGCCAGGTAAAGGGCGATGGGGCTTTCATTGAAGACGTAGGGGCTGAAGGGGTAGGCGACCGGGTCCAGCTCGTGCAACATCTTTTCGGCCAGGTCGGTCATGCCGTCGCCGTCAACATCGGGGCTGAGTGGGTCGGAGTTGAGCAAGGTGGTCAGCGTCTGGCCGGCGCCCACGGTATCGGTGTAGGTGGCGGTGAAGTTCCAGCCGCCCAGCCACTCGTCGAAGTTGCTGTTGCCGTTGTTATCGCAGCGGTCCTGATGGCGCACTTCTTCGCCGTCGGTGAGGCCGTCGCCATCGCTGTCGCGCAGGTCTGGCCGGGTACCCAGGCGCATCTCGTCCAGGTCGCAGAGGCCGTCCACGTCCGTATCGCCGGCCAGCGGAGAGATGCGCGCGCCGCCGCCGGCCACGCCGGCCGCCCGGAGTTGCAGCTCGTAGCGGTCGCTGAGACCGTCCTCATCGGTGTCCCAGCAGGTACCGCCGTTGCACTGGTCAATGGCATCGTCGGGGTCATTGCCGCCCAGAGAGCGGCTGATCAGCCCGTCGCCGTCGTGGTCCAGGGGAGTCGGGAATTGCACCGCGCCGCCCCAATCGAGCTGGTAGAAGTCGTCCAGGGAGCCGGGCATGATGTCCAGCACCAGGGCCGCGCCGACTTCGGCGTCATTGTTGCCGTTGATGGTCTTGTCCAGGCAGATGGGGAAGTAGAAGGGCGGGATGAAGGGCTGGTAGATTGTCCAGCACTCCACGCCGGGGAGGGCGTAGGCGCTGCCCAGGTGGACGGGGACGGAGACGTTGATGCCGGCGCTCATCTCAAAGTTGACCGTCGGGTTGACCACGTTCACGCCCTGGTACATCTGCTGGCTGAGATAGGTGTGGTGGCGCTGCACTTCCCAGTCGGAGCGCATGTTGCCCCGGCCGGTGGAGAGGTCGGTCTCATCCAGGGCCAGCTCATACTGGAATGAGGTAGAGCGCAGGTTGCTGGCGGTCCAATATTCGGGCATGTAGATGATTGTGCGCAGGTCGCCGGGGTTGTCGTGGGTGATGGTGGTGGTGATGGGCAGGGAGACGCGAGCCAGCCGGCCGGCTTCCAGACCGCGGGTAGGGTCGAGCAGGGTCATGTCGAAGGCGCCGGTCTGCACATCGCTATCCACGGTCAGCTCAAAGTGGTAGATAGCCTTGGCGACTTGCTCGGTGACCCAGCCGCTGATGGTAAAGTCACTGCCCAGCAGGGTGAGGATGAGGTCGATGACGCTGATCAGCGCCACCAGGATAGCGCCGACGATGGTCAACGAGACCACAAACATGAGGATAGCGACGATAGTGGCGGCGATTGTCTGGGCGAGCAGGGCGTTAAAGGCGACGCTGCCCGGCGCTGCGCCGCTGGTGACGGCGGCATAGATAAAGACGCCCCAGATGATGCCGATAGCAATGACCAGGCCGACCACGCCGGCAATGCGGGCGGCCCTGGTCATTTCACCCGCATTCATGGCCACGCTGCGCAGGGCGGCGAGCTTGCCGGCGGAGCTGTTCAGGTTAGTGACCGCGCGGTACATGTCCCGCATGGCCAGGATGGGAGCGATGACGCCCAGATAGCCGGTGACCGCGCCGACAATGACCGCAGCGGCAATGCGCGCGCCGGGGTCGCCGGATAGGTATTCGGTAATCAGGTAGTAAGCGCCGACGCCGACGGCGGTGACCGCGGCCACGGTGACGGCCATGGCCAGGCCGAAAGCCAGCCGGCTGGTCTGCCACCAAATCTGGAACTGGCGGTAAATTGCGCTCAGGCCGGCGCCGATGGTGGTCAGGGGGTTGGCCACGCTGTAAGTCTTATAATTTTGCAGCAGCGAGTTGAACCACTTCAGCGACTGCGAGGGCTGCAGCATGGTGTTGGCCAGGATCTTGGTGATGAACATGGCCCCGCCCTGCGTGGCGGCGGCGAATTTGGCGGCCAGGGGCTTGTCGCTGGTGAAGTATTGGCGCTGCAGGGTCACGTCTCCGCTGGCGACGACGTTGACGACGCCCCGATAGAGAGCGACATAGTAGGTTTGAGCCAGGCCGAGCGCGCCGCCGGCTTCCTCAGGGTCAGCATACTCGAGGGCGTACTCGTCCTGGTGGCGGCGGCCCAACTCGTCCCAGTACAGCTCGATGGGGTAGGCGGACCAGTTCGCGCCGTCATATTGGAAGGGGGCCCAGTTGAGGCTGGCCAGGGTCTGCACGGGGACGCTTGCCGGCGCCAGGTCCAGGGTGACATGGCGGCCATTCATGCGAATGAGGCCGGCATTCACGCCGGTCAGCTCGTCCAGGTTGACGCTGCGGTACTTGTCCTGGCGGGCGAAGAGGATGGTGGGCGTGACCGGCTCCTGGGCGGTCCAGGCGGCGGTGAAATTGCCGGCCAGCACGCTCGCGGTCCCGGTCATGGCGGTGGTCATGACGGCCGCGTCCAGGTCGGGATAGGAGGCGGTGTGCACGCTGAGGGTGTCGGTGATGTTCCAGCGCTGCTCGATATCCACGCCGTCATTGGTGCTGTGATTGAAGCGGTCGTAAATGGCGGGAATGGTGACATCCAGCTGGGGTGCGCCGCCGGGGCCGGGGCTTGTGCGGCCGGCCAGGAAGGTACCCTCCAGGCCGTGGGAGAGCTGCCAGAGGGCGGTGTCGTCCTGCAGATCCTGGTCAACGGCCGGGTCTTCGTAAATGAGGGCCACGTCGCTGCTGTGGTTTTCGCGCACGTTCAGGCCGGTGAGGGTGAAGGGGTCCTGGTAGGTGTGGATGACCTGGATGTCGTTGCGGGCGGAATAGCTGCTGCAGACGCCGTCGGTGAACTGCTCGCACACGTCAACCAGCGCCTGCACCACCCAGACGAGGCGCGCCTGGTGGGCGCTGCCCCATTGGGCGGACTCCGGCAGGTAGATCATCTTGCCGTAAAAGGCGACCTGCTCCTGGCCGCGCTCGTCGCTGGTCAGTTGCAGGGGCACAAAGACGGACTGCATGCCGTTGGGCAACGGCTGCACGGCGATGCCGTAACGCTCGAGCAAGGTCTCATCCGGCAAATGGTCGGGCGCGCCGGGGATGCGCAGCTCCAGCATGGGCGCCAGCTGCAAGTCGCCGTTTTCGTTGGGTGAGCGAGGAAGGGTGTTGTCCAGGTCGAAATAGGTGTTGCCGTCGTCGTCCTGCATGGTGCCGGTGCGATCGCCGTCCGGCCAGTCGAGGACGTTAAAGGCATACCAGAGGTGGTCCGGGTTGACCGGGCGTAGTTGGAACTCGACGTAGGTGAGCCGGTTCAGGCCCAGGTTGTCGAGGGTCAATTCGAAGGGGTTGGAGTCGTCATAGTTGTTCAGGCCGGCGGTGAAGGGGGAGAGGTCCAGATGGTCGGGCACGGAATCGCCGTCGTTATCCGCGTCAAACAGGTCGGGCGTCCCGTCCGCGTCCGTGTCATCCGGCTGGCTGTCGTTGTTCAGGTCGAGCAGCCACTCGCGGCCGTCGTCTATGCCGTCGCGATTGGTGTCCAGTTCCAGGGGGTTGCCGTACCAGGTCTGGCCGTTGTACGCAAAGCCCTGTAGCTCGACGGGGTCGTCCACGCCGTCGCTGTCGCTATCGGTGAATTCGGCAAGGGTGCCGAGGATGGCTTCGGTGTAGTCGGTCAGGCCGTCGAGGTCGGTGTCGGTGGCATCGTTGAGGGGTAGCTGGAAGCCGGCCAGCTCCAGCATGCCGTTCTGCGGGGTGGTGCTGAGCGGGTTGGCCCCTAGCAGGCGCTCCTGGACGTTGCTGACCCCGTCGAGGTCGGCGTCAATGGCCGGGTCGGATTGGAGGGCGGCCAAAGCGCCGGCTTCGATTTCGGAGCGGCTGTTCTGCAGGGTGTCGAGGGCCTGCTGCATGGCGCTATCGTCCGCCAGGGCCGCCTGCTCTTCCGCACGCGCGGCCTGGCGCTGGGAGAAGGCCTGGGCGCTGCTGCCCAGGAAGAAGGGGGAGAGCAGCATGGAGCCGATCACGACCAGCATGATCGCGGCGTAGACTTTGCGGGTGCGGCCGTTGGCGGCGATGAGCAGGCAGAGGCCGGCCACGGCGGCGAGGGTGAAGATGGTGGCCAGGGCGGAATGGATATCCGCGGCAGTGGGGAGCACGCGGCTCAAGCCGGCGGCCGATTCACCGGCGACGCCGAAATCGCTGAAGTTGACGGTGACATCGGCCGTGATCTGGTCATTATCCGTACCGGGCATCTCCAGTTGCAACAGCTGGCGCACGGGCAGGCCCTGCTCGCTGACCCACAGTTCACCGCGGCCGCGCATCTGGACGTATTGCTCGGGCAGCTCGAGGTTAGCGCCGGGGGGCAATTCGCCGCCGGCCGCCAAAGCGGACTGCATCTGGTCGCGGACGTAGCCGGCGTAGGCGGGGCCGTCAATGGTGAAGGCGTAACGGTTGAAGGAGAAGCCGGAGCGACTGGCCGCGCCGTGGTCAACGATGTCTTTGGCGGCGACGAGGTAGGTCATGAAGTCGCTGTTGGGGGCGAAGAGGCCGGTGAAATCGGAGACGGGCTGCCACTCCTGGCCGGCCTGGCGGACGAACGCTTCTTCGCCCTGCACGCGCACCTGCACGCCGCTATCGGCGTCGAGCACGCTGCCCCCGTTGGACCAGAGCGTCATCTCCAGGGAGCGGTCGCTGAGGTTGGTCTGCCCTTCGACGTGCAGGGTGTCCGTGCGCGAGCGCCGGCCAACGTTTTCCACGGAGGCGGTGGGCATGGCGGTCTGGACGATGTCCGCGGTGAAGCGGTAGGAGCCGGCCTGCCGGGCTCGCTCCCAGACCTGGGAGAGGGTCCGGGGGGCGGTTGGGCCGGCGGCCTGCAGCAGACGGCCGGCGGAAGCGAGGAGGATCAGGCTGAGTAGGCCGGTGAAGAGTAAGGTCCGGTTACGCTTGTGATTTCGTGGTTTTTGCATTTCATCCTCTCCTGTAAGTCGAAATTTCATTTCGACCCGATTTGGAAAATCGGGTTACGGCGCCGATTTGGAAAATCGGGTTACGGCGCCGATTTGGAAAGTCGGGTTACGTGGCCGATTTGGAAAGTCGGGTTACGGCGCCGATTTGGGAAATCGGGTTACTTGTCATGGTTGGTGGTTTGTTGGTGAAGGTATAGGAATAGTTGTTCCAGGGTGGCAAAGTGCAGCTCGCGGCCGTCGGAGACGCGGCGGGCGGTGGCGCGCCAGGGTTCGTGGCGGCTGTCGCTGTAAAGGCGGATCAGGTATGAGTGAAGGAGCGAGTCATCGGCGGTTATGGGGTCGGTTTTCACTCTGGTATAATCCTCCGGTACTATTCGTCTGTAAGAGCTGCGGGGTTGCTTGTTGTAAGTAGCGTTTCTTTGAGAGACCCCGCAGGTCAAGATGCCGGTTTGCAAGCCAGTTTCATAGTACAGGGCAAACGTCTCCAACACGTCACCAGCTTGCGATGTGGCCGGTGACGTTATTAGCGGAAGCCCCGCAGGTCCGGCAGACCTGTGGGGTTATGGGTTAAGCGGGTTCGATGAAGCGATTACGCTTGGCTTTCCTGGGCACGCTGGCGGCGACGGCCGGCGATGGGGAGACCTCCATTCGTTTTCGCACGGATAAGGTGCGGGCGTTGCTGGCCTATCTGGTGCTGGAGAGCGACCGGCCGCACCTGCGCCATTCGCTGGCGGCGCTGCTGTGGCCGGAGATGCCGGAGCAGACGGCGCTGAAGAATCTGCGGCAGACGCTGTACCGGCTGCAACAGGGGTTGGAGGATGGCGCGCCGGGATGGGGAGATGCGCTGTTGACGATTACGCGGCAGTCGGTGCAGGCGGACTTGTCCGGCCCGGTGGCAGTGGATGCGCTGGAGTTTGAACGCTTATGGGCGGAGAGCGAAGGGCACGACCACCGGCAGTTGCACCTTTGCCAGGCGTGCCTGGAGCGCTTGAGCCGGGCGGCCGGGCTGTATCAGGGCGAATTGTTGGCCGGGTTCAGCCTGGCGGACGCGGCGGCGTTTGACGAATGGCTGCTGGTGCAGCGCGAACGATTGCAGCAGCTGGCCGGCTCGATATTGAGCAAGCTGGCCGCCGCGCACACGGCGCGGAACGAGTACGGGCCGGCGCTGGAGTACGCGGCGCGGCTGACGGCGCTGGACCCATTCCGGGAGGAGTCGCACCGGCAGCTGATGCGGCTATTGTCGCTGCATGGGCAGCAGGGGAAGGCCATCGCGCAGTACGAGAGCTTGCGCCGGCTGCTGAGCGATGAGCTGGGCGTTGAGCCGGGGCCGGAGACGAGCGCCCTGTACCGGCAGATTGCGGCCGAACAGCGGGGCGAGGCGCAGGCAGGGGTCAGGCCGGCGGAACTGCACAATTTTCCGGCGCAGTTCACGCCGTTTGTGGCCCGGGAGCAGGAGCTGGCGCAAATTGAGGAGATGTTCCTGGACCCGGATTGCCGGCTGTTGACGCTGGTGGGGCCGGGAGGAATGGGCAAGACGCGGCTGAGCGTGCGGGCGGCAGAGCGATTGGCGACCAGGGGTGGCTTCGCGGATGGGATTTATTTCATTTCGCTGGCGGCGGTGACCACGGAAGAGGCGCTGCTGACTGCGCTGTTGAATGGGCTGGGAGTGCGGCCGGGGGAGCGCAGCGGGCCGCAGGCCAGTTTGCTGGATTACGTGCGCGGCCGGCGCTGCCTGCTGGTGCTGGATAATTTCGAGCAGTTGACGGGCAGCGCGCCGCTGTTGAATGAGTTGTTGGCCGCGGCGCCGGGGTTGCGGCTGCTAGCCAGCTCAATTACGCCCCTGGGGTTGCGGGCGGAGCGGCGATTGGCGGTGAGCGGGCTGGAGCATCCTGGGGAAGGAGAGGATAGCTCGACGGCGGCTTCCTTCAGCGCGGTCCGGCTATTTGTGGAGTCGGCCCGGCACGCGCTACCTGATTTCCGGCTGACGGAGGAGAATGCGCCGGCGGTGCTGGAGATTTGCCGGCTGGTGCAGGGGATGCCGCTGGCCCTGGAGCTGGCCGCAGCGCTGGTGAGGGTCATGGATGCGCCGGCCATCGCCCGGGAGATCCGCCGTAATCTGGATGTGCTGTCGCTGTCGGCGCAAGATAGCCTGCAACGGCACCAGAGCATGACGGCGGTATTTGGCTATACCTGGCAGATGTTGGTCGAGGACGAGCGGGATACCCTGGCCAGGCTGGCGGTCTTTCGCGGGCCGTTCAACCTGGAAGCGGCGATGGCCGTCGCGGGGGCGTCGCCGCTGGCAATGGCCCGGCTGTTGGACTTGTCCCTGCTGCAACGGGGGCGGGACGGGCGCTATGTGCTGCATGAGTTGTTGCACCAGTACATTGGCCGGCAAGCGAACGTCCAACAGGCGGGGGCGGCGCGCCGGCACAGCGACTACTATTTGGAGCTGGCGGCGGCGCAGGAACGAGCCTTTTATGGGCCGCAGCCACAGTCGGCGGTAGCGGTGGTGCAGGCTGAGCTGAGCAACGTGCGCCGGGCATGGCAATGGGCGGCGGAGCATGATTACCGGCCGGCCATTGAGCGCGGGCTGGAGGCGGTGGGCCGCTTTTATCAGATTGCCGCCCTGCTGACCGAAGGGGAAGCGATGTTTTCCGAGGCGATCCGGGCGTTGGGCGCTGCGCCGCGATTGCTGGTGTGGCGGGCGTTTTTCCTGCTGAAGCTGGGCCGGCAGGCGGAGGCGGTTCAGCTGGCCCGACAGGCGCTGGCGCAAAGCGGCGGCGATGCGCCGGCTCAGGCGGAAGCCCACAGCCTGCTGGGTGAGGTGCTGATCCGCGAGCGACAGCTTGAGCCGGCCAGGGCGCATCTGGAGCAGGCGCTGGCAGCGTTCACGGCCCAATCCAATCTGGAAAGGCAAGCCAGGACGTTGCGGCTGATGGCGCTGGCCCACTGGCGCAGCGGCGAACAGGAGGAGGCCCGGCGCTATATCCAGCGGGCGGTGCCCATTCATCAGTCGCTGGGGGCCAAGAAGGGGCTGGCGCAGCTGGTTAATCTGCTGGCCGGCATCCATTATGAGCGCAATGAGTTCGACGAGGCGCTGGCCTGCGTGCGGCAGGCGCAGCAGTTGTATGAAGAAATCGGCGAAAGGTTGGACGCGGCCGTTGTCGCCGCCAACCTGTCCCGCATATATAGCGACCTGGGCCAGTTCGAGCAGGCATTGGCCGCCAATCAGCAGGCGCTGGAAATCAGCGAGGAGTTGGGCGACCGTTCCAGCCTGGCGCGTGACCTGAGCAATCAGGCCCGCATCCTCTCCGCCCTCGGCGATTTGGAGGGCAGCCTGGATTGCTACTTCCGGGCGCTGGAACTGGCCCGCGTGCTGGATGACCGGACGCGCATTGCCGAGTTTCAGGCCGGCATGGCGGGAGTCTATGCCGCTCAGGGCGACCAGGAGACGGCGCTGACCTACTATGATCTGGCGCTGCCGGCATTGCGGGAACAGGGCATCCCCTACCATCTGGCCGGGCCGCTGCTGGCTAAGGCGGAGTTGCTGTACGAGCGAGGGGAAATGGAGGAGGCGCGGACGCTGTGCGACGAGGCGGGCGAGCTGGCGCTGGAGAAGGGGATGCCGGAGTATGTGCGCCGCAGCCGGCAGTTGAGGGAGAAGCTGGATGCAGGATTTGGGGTTTTTGACGGCCAATAAAGGGCGTTAGCGAATTCCATCCGTAAACGTCCGCCCGGTGTTGTCATACCGCTTGGGGAGACTGAGAATGCCCGATAGGAACGATAGGCCTGCTGATGTCGACCTCCTTGCCAATGGGCGTGTAGGGCGCGCTGTAGAAGCGCCGGCCGTACTCGACATGATAGTCGATGTGCACGCGGGCCCGTTTCCAGTGAGCAGACGAGCCGGCAGCGACGCCAGCGCCGGCCTGTCCAGGCTGGTGTCCAGCCGTTCTCGAGCAGTTCTCGCCGCGACTGAGCGAGATGGCGCATCGGCCGGTTGGTCAGTTCGGCCAGCAACTCGCCGATTTATGCAGTTCAGCCAACTGCAGTCGGAGTCGTCAACTGCACAGGGCGGGTCAAGTATGATGGAGATGAGCCATTCTTTGTGGCACATAGGGGACACATAGCCAGATCGCGCCAGTACTCGACTCCTACGCCGCCAGCTAACTGACAGCCAACTGTCAGGCTATTCGCGCGGCGACCGTGGCATAATAGACAGTGCGTGGTCGTCGTCTGACCAACGCCGGTCGCCCAGGTATGATCGGGGCGTCCGGCGTTATTATGTCCTTTGGCAGCCCGACGCCTCGGCAATTGGCCGGCGGGTCTGCATACTCCTACTACGAAGAGGGGAAGAATTCGAATGGAACGCGAGCCAACTAACGGTTGTGCAAGGACAATCTTGCTGGCCGACAATCTACCTGATTTTCTGGCTACCTATAGCCAACAATTGATGCGGCGGGGTTTTCGGGTGCTCACGGCAGCCAACCCTGTCCAGGCCGAACAGATCCTACAGTCACGCTATGTTCATCTGGCGATTCTGGATAAGCGACTGGAAGACGATAACGAGGAGATGGACTCCAGCGGGATAGCGCTGGCGGCCCGCGTGACCTCATCGACGCCCATAGTCATTCTGACCCGCTTCCCAACGAGCGACCACGCCGCTGAGGCAATGCGCAAGAACGCGCAGATGCGGCGACCCGCGGTCGACTTTATCGATAAGAACAAGACAAAGGATTATTCCCAGTTGCTGGCGGCAATTGAGCAGGTATTTGACCGGCACGTGGAACTAAATTGGGAGCTGGCTATCTATCGGGAGCCCCAGCATTCACTGACGCAAATGGTATCTTTACTCGGTCAGGATTTAGCAGACATACCCTTTGAAGAAAAGTACTGTGAAATAACCGATCTATTTCGCCGGTTGTTCAGGGATCAAAAGCAGATAACGCTGGACGAAATCGTCTTGTATGGGTCCGGATACTTCCTGGTGAAAGTGTTTGCCTTTGACGGCGCTAATCTGGATCAGTTCATCGTGTCCTGTAGCCGGCGGGCGCAGGCAGAGCGCGAAGAGACACTATATAAGGCAGCTGTACCTCGTTTTGCGGCCTATCCTGGCCTCCGGCTACACAATGAACCTGTACAGCTCACTCACTTTGGGGCAATTGCCTACCATGTGCACGGGGGCAGATTACAGGAGACAGTTTCGCTCAGCGAGATATTGATAAGAAAGCAGACCGAGAACTTATTGAGCACTCTGGATCTTCTTTTCAGCCGGCAGTTAACCGGCTGGCATGAGAGAGGCGCCCGAATTGAAAAGGAGACGAGCCTGGCTGACTTCTACACCGGGCGCATGCCTTCCGACTGGGTCGAAGAGATGGACCGCCGCGTGCGCTCTCTGTCCGCACAGATACTGGACGCCGGCATTGGTCGCTGCGACTATCAGGGCAGAAGTCTGCGATTCTTTCCCAGGGCCGGCGAGTCAACCATCTCAACCATCTATCCTAATCCCTCTGCACTATGGAAAAGCCAACCTTTCCGGCCACAAGGGGCGATGATTTGGGGACGCGTGCACGGCAATGTGCGGGCGGATACGGCCCTGATTGGAAGCGATAACGTGGCATGGCTGATAGATTTCACCTCGGCCGGCGAAGCGCCCCTTATGCACGACTATGTAACCCTCGAAGCCGACCTGAAACGGCAGACGGCCGCAGATATCGATCTATCCCGTCTACAACAGTTGGAGACGCGCCTGTTGGCAGACGACTCCTGGCCCGACAGGATAGATTTGGAAGGATTACCGGAGGCTTCTGCCGATTTGTTGCGCCTGGTGGGGCGCATTCGCCGATGGGCGGCAACGCAGGTGCAGTGCAGCGAAGACGCTTACCTGGCGGCCCTCTTCTACGTCACCTGCGCCGATTTGGAGAAGTTTCAGCCGGATATACACTACCCAAGTCATCGGCTGAAGCCCTTTGCATCGGCCCTACTGTCGGCGGCGATGATAGGCGGCCGCCTGCAAATTGGCGAACAGTCGGCGGTATCCTCCCTGCCGGATGCGGCCCGCACCAGCTTCTGGTTTGACAGGCGAAACCGAGAGATCTGGGTGGAGGGTCAGTGCAAGAAGTTGACGCCGCAGGAATACACTATTCTGGATTTTATGAGCGAGCGCACAGGCCAGCTATGCACGCGGAAGGAACTTCATAAGCTGCTCAATATCCCGTATGATGATTACCGAGGAGAACTAGATACTCTGACTTCCGCTATGAGCCGGCTGCGCCAGAAAATCGAGCCGGAGCCCAAACATCCTCGCTTCCTGGAAACGGTCCGCGGCCAGGGGTTCAAGCTGCACGCGCCGCCTTTGAATCAGTAAATCAAGTGACGACCGTTCAACCCGACTTGCGCCTTATTGGGCGCTGAATTGCGAGATGATCAACGCTTTCCATGTGATAGCGGCAGCCAGAGCACCATGGTTGTGCCAGAACTGTCTGAAGCGGCCAGCCTCGCTTCACCCCCATACTTTCGGACGATAACGCCTACCAGTCGAAGCCCCTTTCCCCGTCCATTTTTGGCGCCCGGTATTTGCTGATTGAATAGCAGTGGGCGGTACTCAACTGGAACGCCACAGCCGGTATCTTGAATGATTATTTCAGCGCCCCCTTTTGCCTGTCTGGTCGTGATTGTAAGCCGTTTCACCTCGCTCTTCTCCATTGCTTCACAAGAGTTTGTGATCAGAAAGTTTATGGCCTCGCGCAAGTAGATCGGGTTGGCGCGCACAGCGGCGGAGTCGCTCAAGTGCAGTTTGCATAGGAAACTGACGTCTTGGTGTTCATACGGCGTCCTTAGTTTGTCCACTCGCTCACGCAAGAACCTGTTTAGCCGAATTGATTCCACGCCTTCAGTATCGGAAAGGGTCGGCATGCCTGGTTGTTCGCTCAACTGGCGTAGCTGCCGATCAAGACGATCCAGTACTTCCTGCATATCGTCAGCCATTCCTATTTCTGCGAAACGTTCCCGCAGCAATCCTACATCGGAGGAAATTGTCAGGGCTGATCCTGTCACGGCGTGTAACCAGATGCTACTTGATACGCTCTGCCATAGTTCGGCGGTAAGATCGCCCACTGTTCGCTGGGCATCAACAAGTTCTTCGTGTCGGCGCACCTTCTCAATGGCTGCTCCACCCAGACTGCCGAGAGTACGCAACATCTCTACCTGGTGTTCCGAGAATTGACGGGGCTTTGAACTGTCCACAAACAGTACGCCAACTGCCCCTGTTTCACCCTTTAGCGGCACACCAATCATCGCCCGACGTCCTTTCCGAAGCGCCAACCTGCTGACTCGCGTGTCTTGCCGGCCATCCGGGATTACGATGTGCTCGCCATTCGAGCGAATCCGCCACGCCAGCCCGTCCTCCCGAGTATGGGCATCGTACCGGGTTGGGGGGCTGCCGGGCGACGACGACTTGTAGGCGGCTGCGAATCGCTGTTCGGGTTCACTCCATAGCAGGATGCTGCTCGAATCCGTGTTCGTCAATCGCGTGCCAGTATCAAGCAATAAGGTCAATACCCTTTCCCACTCCAGAGTAGAGGCGATATCGGCTGTCACTTGTTGTAGTATCTTCGCCTCGTCATGGGCGCGCACGTTCTGGATGGCGATCGCCGCCTGCGCGGCTAGTGAGACAAGCGCCTGAATGACGTTATGGCCGAAGGCGTCATCTTCAGCATGTTCCACGTTGAGAGCGCCGATACACTGGCCTCCCATTACCAGTGGAACGACCAGCTCGGACTGTACCAGAGGATCATAGCGGATGTAGTCGGGTTCCCGACTTACGTACGGAACGTAAAGGTACGTTTGCTCGATGTCCAAAATCGCCCGGCCGGTAACGCCTCGTTCTTTCGGATCGTCCAGGTCCCTTTCGCCAATTTTTGCCTGGAGTGGAGGTAGATGGTCAACCGGATAGGCACTAGCCAGTCGCATAAGATTTCCGTCCAATAGAAGCAAGCTGACGTACAAAGCCGGCGACCCGCCAATATTGGTCAGTTGCCACGCCTGCCGGACCACCCGATCCAGTATTTCCGGCAGCGCTTGAGACCTTATGATGTGCTGGCTGGTCTCAGTCAGGATCGCCTGTACTTCCGCCCGCCGTCGCGCCTGCTCATACACTTGTGCGCTCTGGATTGCAACCGCCGCCTGGTTGGCGAACAGGTTCATATTAACCTGCTCGCCTCCGGTCAGCCGATGCTCGGTGCGATAGTTAACGAACATAACCCCATAGCGCTGTTGTCTAACGCGCAGGGGAATGGCCGCACAAGTGGCGATTCCCTCATCCTGAACGAAGCGTCGATCACGAAAATCTGGATCGGCGCTAACCCGGTCCACAATGCGCGGCTTATCCAGCGCCATCATCTGCACCACGATGGAATCAGGCGGCACACGCTTCTCGCTCTGCACTCTGGCGGGAAACTTGACGCCGGACATAGTGGGTGGATAGTGAAAGCGGCGGCGTTGAGGATCATGCACATAGAGCACGACTGCGCCACAATTGAGTACCTTACGCGTTGCCTCGACAATTAAGTTGAGCGTAGATTCCAGATTGTTCAGGGTGGTCATATCGGCAACGGCCCGGGCCGTGTCGCGAGCCAGGCTGACGTGATCCAGCAATTGCGCCTTCTTGAGGGCCAGTGCGGCGTGGTAAGCAAAAGTGCGGGTAGTAGCTTCGGCCGCCTCGTTAAAGACCCGCCGGCGCCGGTAATTGACAAAGAGCACGCCCAGCTTCTCTTCGTTAACCGCCAGGGCAACCGCCTGATAACTGCGTACGCCCACCAGGCGTAGCCGGTCGCGGGTCATATCAGTCAGAAACGAGTAACGCTCTTTGTCTTCAATATCATCTACACCCCGCCAACCCAAGTCCAATACATGGTAGGCGGTATCACCGGGTTGGGGTTCGCGTTGTAGTAATTCTGCCCATGTATCTCCGGGAAAACCGGCAGACACGGAGTTGTCAGGAAGAAATTCACCGCGTTGTGCATCATAAGGCCAGAAGGCCGCTGCGTCCGCACCCAACAGCTTTAGCGGGTGATGTACTATCTGCTGCAAGACAGCCGGTAAATTCTCGGCCGTAGCCAGCGCCTGGGCTATCTGTTGCATGTCTCGCAGTTCCTGATTTTGCCGGGCGCCCTCATAGGCCAGCGCTGCCTGATTGACATAAAGCTGTAGAGTGTCTATCTCAGTCTCTGGAAAAGGGCGCGGATCGTTGAAGTGCAGCCACAATACGCCGATCGTCTGCCTGCTGATCGTAAACGGCAGGCACAGCGCGGCACGGATATTCTCCTGCAGCATGAACGGGTTGATGTCAGCGAGCCACGTGGCCGTATCCATGATGACGACAGCTTCGCCTTTGCGCCTCACGCGCGCAGAGATGCCGTTTGGGCGGACTGTTTCATGGATATCATAGTTGCGCTCAATCCGCGGATTGGTGGTAACCAGTTCAATCAACCAGTCTGCCTCATCGTGGAGGATAATGCTGCTCCAGGCGGCGCCGGTCGTGTCGCGCACCTGTTCAGCAATCCTTTGCAGCACTTCTCGCGGCGGCTTTGCAACCAGCAGTTTGCCGGTAGCTGCAAGCGCGGACCGGAGTCTATCGCTGGTGGCAGCGATTTCTTCCTTTTGGGACAAATTGTCCAGCGCCAATGCCCCTGAACCGGCGATTGTGGATAGAGCTTCCAGATATTCGGGGGTGATTGGCGCCTGGGTGAACTTGTTGTCAGCCAAGATGAGCCCGACAGGACGTTCGCGGACCACCAGCGGGGCTATGATGAATGGGGCTGCCGGCTCGAATGCGTTGACTACGGGAGCGGGTAACTGGGCCAGCTGCGCCTCCTGCCCAATGAAGCCGCGCAACTCCAAGATGGCCTGTTGAAACAGGCTATTATCCGGCGGCACCCGCAGACCCCGAATACGAGAATCCAACGGTGTTCGGGGAAGCGAGCCCGTCTCCAGGGCATCAAGATAGCGTTGCAAGTCAATCAGACCCCGTTCTTCATCCCGTCTCCAGGACTCATTGGCGTCGGCATGGTTCAGGTGTCCGATTCCCATCCGGCCGACAAGAACCCCTCCACTCTCCCCTTGCAGGAAGAGAGCTGCGCGATTGAAGCCGAGGCTGAAGCCGGCAGTAGTCGCAGTCAACAAGACGTGCGCTATTGTTTCCCGGTCAGCTATTGACTGAAAGTAAATGCTGAAGCGATGAAGTACATGCAAGATCTTAAACATGTACTGCTCTCGATTCAGTAGCCTGGAGGTATGAAGGGCGAGGGTCGCATGGACGGCAAAGCGGTTCAGGATATCCTTGTCGTCGGCCATCAGGGGTCGCTGCTCGCTGCTATCAACCAGGAAGAGCACGGCCTCCACAACACCATCCTGCTTGAGCGGCAATGCCACCACTGTCGGATAAACTTGTCGGCTTCCGGGCAGAGCGTACTCATGAAAAACACGCGTTTCGCCGTCCTGGGCGCTCTGTCCAAGCAGCCCGTCCGAGTGGGAGATATATTCCCCAGCTGCGCCGTCCGGTAATGCGTAAACACCACGTAACTCCAGCCGTCCCAACTGAGGCTGATTAACATACAGGCCGCCAGCCGTAAACCTCACAAGCTCGACTGCCTGGTGAATCACCCCGTGAAGCAGCTTCTCCGGGTGTTGTTCAGCGCTAATGTAGCGCGCGGCGACCTCCAGAGCCTGCAGGAGATCGTTACGACGCGTGGTGCGCTCAAGCAAGTGAATGCGCTCAATAAAGACCGCTATCTGATTGGCCAGTGCAGTAGCCGGCTCAGAGTGACCATGGCTCTTCCTCCTGCGCTCGTTACCGGGGACACTCGCCAGGCAGAAAAGCCCCACTGCTCTGGCGCCGGTTCGCAGAGGGATCAGGGCTAGGGTGGATAATTCACCTTCAATACCGAGCGCCTCCGCCCATTCAAACATGGTCAGGCTGCTCTCGCTTTCAGGCTGTCCGGCAAATTCCGGCCGGTCCGCCTGCAACAACCGGTCAATTTCCGCGTGTGTGCTCACCTCCAGGCGGTAGTTGTGTGGAGGCCGCCCGACTTTGTCTCGGGCGTGATCGGCCACCGCCCAGGCACGATTTAGCAAATAGGCATCGTTGTCATAGAGTAAGTAAATGGTGCAGACGGAGCTTCCCATCCGGTCCACAATCAGTTCGGCCAGATGCGCCAACCCATCCACTAATTTTTCGGCCCGGGCTACCAGATTGGCAGCGGCCAGCAATAACTCCAGCCTTTGTTGAATCTCGGTAATGGGCCGCAGGTCCTCGAAGAAACCGACACTGCCTACCCGGTCCCCATGCGAATCGGTCAACCAGCCGGCCGCAAGGCGAATTGGAATCTCCTCGCCGCCTTTGCTGCGCAGCAGTGTTTGAAAGCGCAAGGGACGTTCTGCCGTCGAGTTAAGTAGCCACTCTTTGACACGCCGCGGCTCTTCGGAATCCGCGTATAGTCGCGCAACAGACTGGTTCAGAACTTCGCCGGCCTGATAACCCAACATCTGCGCCGCCTGGTCGTTGAACTCCGTGATCAGGCCATGCTTGTCAATCGCTACAACGCAGAAGGGGGCATCGGCGATGAGCTGCTTCAATTTGCGGCTTTGCTGATCAAGCAGCTCCACCAGCCCGGCAGATGCAATTGCCGCAATAGCCATGTCTGCAAAGAGCGTGGCCACCCACTCGTCTTCCCTGGTAAAACAGCTCGGGGTCCCATGCGAGAGACCAAGCTTGTTGTCAACACGGAGCAAGCCGACTAACTGCAGACCGGAAGATCGCCGTTCAAATAAAGGGATAGCCAGTAATGAGCGGCACTCGCCGGAGGAAACGTGCGGTGGTTCTCCCTTGCGCGTATGATGATTTGTCAGAGCGTCGCCGCAAAGATTGCACAGCCGACCTTCTGATGCGATGTGGCCGGTCAGCCCGGAGCCGGGACCGCTAATGATGGGTAGTTCCCGTCCTTTGTCGAATCCGCCCGGCCGATGGCCATAGCTCGCTTCAAGGGTCAGATAGCCGGGGCGCCTGACCAGCAGAATTCCGCATGATTCAGCATTGAGAATTGAGGCCGCCTGGGTGACAATCAAGTCCAGGACGGCGTCCAGTGAGCCGCCGGCCAGTTGACTGATTATGGCGTTGCTGGCCTTGCTCAATAGTTCCAGCCGAGTTAGCAAGTTGGCGTTTTTCGCGACAAGATCGGCGGCGCTCAGAACAATGGCCGCCTGATCGGCGAAGAGGCGCAGCAGTTCGACGTTCTCATTTGCAAAGGGTCTATCCGTACTCCTGTCTACGTAAAGCACCCCAATGATCTCATTCTGCCAGGTAAGCAGCACTTCAATGACTGCCCCAAAAGGAGAGTGCTCCTGGTAGACGACGGCTCTTCCGGACCAGGCTGCATAGTCATCGACGATCATAAAGGGTTTGCCTTCCGCTACCAGCCGGCCGGCCATTCCCTCGCCCAACTTCAGCCGGACACCGACCACATTGGCGCTGCGGAAGTGATCCGCCACCAGGATCAATTCTTCCTGTTTGGCGTGGTATTCATAGATGCCGGCCCCTTCTGCATCGAAAAATTCGACGGCCTCCTTGACGATCTCCTTCAGCAGGGTGTCGCGATCCAGTTGCGCCGTAATGGCAAGCGTGATCCTGCCCACAGCCGCCAACTGCTTGATGATCTGCTGTCCCTGCGGGAGTGCCGCTTCCGCATTTGAATCCGAGGTGACCATTCATCCTCCTCCCAGGCATCCACAACGCCTAACCAGCCATCACGACCCGCCGGCAAAAGCTGCTTGCCTTGACATCCCCGATTGGGCATTGAGCCGGCAGTGTAAGCGCTTCCTATTATATACAGCATCGCAGTATCATGCGGCAGCTTGTGGGAATCTGGCAAGGAGGCGGCGACCCATTGCCAGGGTGGGGGGTGGTTCCGGCTAGCAGCACATTCTCATGCTGCAAAAAAAGCGAACAGCGCACCAATCCAATCCGAAACGGAAGTGAATCAGCGCACTGCACACTTGTTGGCCTTTACTTTACCCTGCCCCAGAGGCAACTTCTCCCGGCAATGATACAGCGAGAGGTCAGCCGGTTTGGCGACCAATTGGTGCGCCATGGTGCAGTCCGGCAGCGCATCGCTGCGATTCAGTGCGCGCTGGTGCGCTGCAGTGCACTCTGGTATCATGCGCATTGATTTGGTACTCGAGTCTGGGACAGAAACGGAAGATTGTCTTGCCGGGCAAACCGGCGTTGAGAGGAATCCGGCTGGCTATGTCGCACAACCTGACAGTTGAAGAATGGTATCCTCACGTGCTGGCGGCGCTTCGCGACTGGCGAGAGGCGACCGGCGTGGAAGCCAATCCCCTGTTCCAATGGCAACTCGTGCGCCAAAAGCTGACCGTCATCCACGACGAACGGCCTGAAATGCGCCGGCTGGTGCTGAATGAGGTGATCCGGGAACAGCTCAATACCCTGAGCCGCCAGGACGCGCAGTTGGCCGGGCTGCTGACCAGCCGCTTTCTTGAGAACGAGGGTGTCTGGGCCATGGCGGACGCCATGCACATGGACAAAGATAGCTACTTGCGCCGGCAGCGAAAAGCGGTGCAGGAATTGACCGCGGTCATGATCCGGGCTGAGGAACAGGCTCGTGAATTGCGCGCGCGGCAGATTGAGTCCGGCCTCTATCCCCCCACCTATTACCAGCTCATGGGCGTCGAGGATACATTGGAGGAGGTCATCCGGCTGTTGCTTGCGCCGGATGGTGCGCAGGTGCTTGCCCTGGTTGGATTGGGCGGAATCGGCAAGACCGCCCTGGCGGACGCCGCGGTGCGGCGTATCATTCGCCGTTTCCACTTTGACCAGACCTTCTGGTTGCGCGTTGGCGGAACGACAACCCATTCCGGCTGGCCGGCGCATGACGAGCGAACGCCTGCTGATCTGACATCCGACGGCCTGTTGGCCTGGCTGGCGGCGCGAGTGGCGCCCCAGATGCCGGTCGCCCTTTCCCCGGGACAGCGCAATGCACAACTCCGTAACCTGCTCAAGTCAAACGCGTCGCTGATTGTTATCGACAATCTGGAACTGCCCGACAGTGAGGCCGACTGGGCCTCGGTGTTGCCCGCCCTTGCCTCGCCGACCCGCTTCCTGCTCACCAGTCGCACCCGCATCACGGATCAGGCCGGCATCTATCACTTGCCGGTGCGGGAGTTGTCGCCTGTGCACGCCGGCGAGCTGATCCGGGGCTATGGCGAGCACCTGGGCGTACCCTCCATGGCCTTAGCCGGAGAGGAGCAAGTCCGGCAGATTTATGACGTGGCCGGCGGCAACCCCCTGGCCCTCAAATTGGTAGTCAGCCTGGCAGCCGTAAGACCGCTAAGGGATATCATCGCCGACCTGCAGCGGGCCTATACGCCCAGGACCGAATCACTGTACCAGGGAATCTACTGGCAGGCCTGGCAGACGCTGAGCCCGCCGGCCCGGGCTTTGCTGGAGGTCATGCCCCTGGCGGGTGATACCGGCATGGCCCCCGCCCAAATGCAGCGACTGAGCAACCTGGAGGATGCGGCGTTTTGGGCGGCCATTGACGAATTGGTGCATCGTTCACTGTTAGAAGTGGTGTCCACCATGGGTGATGTGCATGCGCGACGCTATTCGATTCATCGTCTGACCGAGACATTCCTGCACACCTCAATATCAGGTTGGAGCCGGCAACGTCTATGATGGAGCCCGACTCCCACTTCAATTGGGCGGTGAGTGAGAACGTTCAGCTGTGGGCGGAACGGCTGGAAATCCCACAGCTCAGCTCGCCGGAGATAGTACGTGAACTACCCAACATGTTGCAGGCGGTGCACTATGGGTTAGCTCTGCCTGCGACGCGGCCGGAGGCGCTCCGATTGTTGGCCCGGATGCACCGTTCCGTTGAGCGAGCCGGCCGGTGGCAGGAGTGGCTGACGCTGTGCGAACTGGCGCTCCAACTGGGCGTCGCAGAAGATTGGCCGACGCAGGTGCGATTGTTAAACGGCAGGGGCGTGCTGCGCCGGCATAGTGATCAGTTGGGGCCGGCGCTGGAAGATCACCAGCTGGCCGGGAAGTTGGCCGGCGAGCACAAAGATGACCTGCTGTGGGCGCAGGCGCAATACCACTGCGCCCTGGACTATGCCCGCCAAAACGCCGTCACCGAAGCGGAAAACCACGCTCTGGCGGCCCTAAGTTGCTTTGTCGAGCAGGCATCAGGCAGCATCTGGCACGCGGCCACTCTGAATTGTCTCGGCGATATCGCTAGAATCCGCGGCGATTATGAGCGAGCAGTGACCTTGCTGTCCCAGGCTGTCTATTACTTTGAGCTGTTGGGTGACGGCACCGACCTGGCGAGAGCGCTCAACAACCTGGCGCTTGCCTGGCAAGGGCAGTCCCGTTGGCCGGATGCGGCCCGCTGCTATGAGGCTGCCCTGCAGGCGCTGGAAGACGGCAGTGATGCCACCACAAAGAGCCTGCTGCGCAGCAACTACGGGATACTCTTTTATGAGCAGGAGGATTATCGCCGGGCAGAACTCATCTTTCGCGAGGCGGACACGCTGGCATTGCGCGAGACGGGCAACGTATTTCTCCGCGCCAGTATCGCCCAAAATATCGGCAGCGCTCTGTTGAAGCAGGGCAGCTACGTCGAAGCGGAATGGCACCTTAACCGCGCCGCGATCCTCTGGCAGCAGAGCAACAACAATTTGAGTCTGGGCAACACATTGGGTACGTTGGCCGAGCTGCACGCGCGAACCGGGAGGCAGGCGACGGCGTTAGATGAGTATGAGCAGGCGCTGCGGCTGTTGGCCGCCTATCCACATCACCATTGGGCGCAGCAGCTGGTGGCTGAATTCGAAGCCGGCCGGCAGGCAGTTGAAGCCGGCCGGCCGGCGTTCTAAACTTTTCACACTGCGCATTGACTGAGCACAAATAGACCGATCAGCATCAGCAATGCGACCATAAAGAAGGTGCCGCAGCCGGCGGCGCCTTCGCTACCCCGCGCTTCCTGAATGACCACCGTTGCCGGCGGCGATTGCCGTCCCCCCAGGATGATCAGAACGAGCGTAACCCCCGCAGCATAACCGAGTAAGAGCAAGAGCAGTACAGTTTGAGCTTCCATGTTGCACCTTCCTCACCGGACCGATCGTTATGTCTGGCTGGGGCCCTGTGAGCCCTGTCCGGCCATCCGCTGCAAGCGATTGACCGAACGACAGACCCACAGGGCGCAGGCGATGCGCGAACGCACCTAGTTGGGACAGACTTCACCTGTGCCGGACTGGCAACCCTCAATGGTGGGATCGGGATGAGCAGCCGGCGAAAGGGGACCGGCCACTACCAGCAGCAGCAGCGACAACACAAAGTAGAATCGCGTTAACTTGTGGCCAATGGGCTTTATCATCTGAGCATCTCCTTTCCGTACTGGGCAAAGGTGATTGCTCGTCAAGCCGGCGCGCCCGGATTGACGCTTGGGAGCGTCAAGCCGCTCGTAGAGCCCAACGGCTATCTGGTTGACTGAGTTGGTAAGGTCGATTCGTGCCCGGGTACCGCGCTGTAATTACGCTTCAATTATCGAGGAGAATGAGCGATCGTGGCCGGACACTCTGCCGCCAACAACCGCAAAAGATACTGACAGGGTGCAAGCCGGCGACCGGGGGCGGAGTTGCAATTCTGGTAATAACCTTGCTAAAAGCTTCGATTTAGCTTGCATACTGCAAGGCGACCGGCGCCCTCTTCACGCAATGGTCAGTAATCGCTTTTTCGAACGTCATAGCTCCTTACAAGCCGGTGTTGCCGTACCGGCAACACGCACCCTCCACACTACTGTCAACCATACAGTGTGGAGGTCGCCATGTTCGGCAGTAAACCACAAAAGGAAATCCGTCTGCGGCAGGAAGCAGAGCTCATCGCCGGCAACGAGGGCATCTCGCCGGCAGAAATTGCCCGCCGGCTCGGAGTGCATCGCTCGACCATCAGCAAGGACCTGGCCGATCTGCAGCAGGCCGGCGTCTTGTTGGCGGAGGATGACCGCGGGTGCCTGAGTTTGTTCAGCCGGAAGCGCTAAGCTGTTGCCATTTCCGTCAACGACATCTGCTATACTTTGGCATATCCGGGGGGATCGACGCCCCTGATTGCCAAAGACAAGAGCAGCCGGAGGGAGAGATGAGTCGTGGAATGAATCGCGCTGAACGTCTGCGCGAGATGGAACGCCTCTATATTCAACGCGGTTTCACCGACATTGAGATGGCTGACCGGCTCGGGGTGGACCGGACGACGGTCTGGAAGGACCGCACCCTGCTTGAAGATGAAGTCCCTTTCATCAAGGATGCCAGCGACCGCTGGCGGATTGACCGCACGCGCTACCTCTCCGCCATTCGGGTTACGGTGCATGAGGCGCTGGCCCTCTATCTCGCCACCCGGCGCGCATCTCGCCAGACCCGTTATCGCCAACCACATACGGCCGGAGCGCTGAGCAAGCTGGCATCCGCCCTACGCCAGCCGATGACGGAAAGGCTTGTAAAGGCCGCAGACAAGATAGCTGCACAGAACACAGAAGCCGGCCGGGTCCAGATCCTCGAAACGATCACCGAAGCCTGGGTCGAGCAGCGCAAGGTGAACATCGTCTACCGGGCGCTGAATCGCATGCACGGCATTCAACACACAGTGCATCCATATTTCATAGAACCCTCGCTATGGAGCGACAGCAACTATCTCGTCGGCTACAGCGAGCGCACTGAAAGCATTGTCCCCTTCAAAACGGATCGCATTGAGCGTGCGTCCCTGAACAGCGATGGCTTCGAGTTGCCCGCGACCTTTGATGACGAGGCCCTGCTCCGGCACGCCTGGGGTATCTGGTTCAGCGAAAACGAACCAGTTACGGTACGACTGCAATTCAGGGGAAACAGCGCCGTCCGCCGGCTGAAAGAAAGCATCTGGCATCCGCTGGAGGAGCTGGCGGATCAACCGGACGGCAGTTGTGTCTGGTCAGCGCCGGTGGACGAGTGGCACGAAATGTTGCCCTGGATTCGAGGTTGGGGTGCGGATGTGAAGGTGTTGGAGCCGGAGGAGCTACGCCTTGAGATTGAAGAGAATGTGAGACGAATGGCCGCCAGCTACCAATTGCCCACCACGCCGCTTCCCCCGCACCTCCTGCCCTACGCCAAGACCGATCCCGCATCCGGCCGCATCCACCGTTTGCTTTATCACCTTATAGACGTCGGTCAGGTCGCTCTGATCCTCTGGCAGGAGGCGCTCACACCGGCCTTCCGCCGGCAGCTTGCAACGGTCGTGAACCTGGATTTGCAGCAGGCCGGCCAACTCATTGCCTTCCTGGCCGCCCTGCACGACCTCGGCAAGGCGGGACCGGCGTATCAAAGCAAGTACGCCCCCGCGTCGCTTCAACAGGAACTGACCGGCGCCGGCCTGATCCTTCGCCACCCGCTGCACTACTCTTACAAGACTCAAGACCCGGCCACGTCGCACGCGCTCGTCTCTACCTGGGCGCTACAGCGACTCCTACCCGACATGCTGGGCATGGACGCGCGCTTTGCCGCGCGGATTGCCACGGCGCTTGGCGGCCACCATGGCGCGTGGCCCGCGCCCCTGGCCACCGACAATATTGACGACAGCGCCTACCCGCTATGGGAGCAGGTGCGTCGCGATCTCATCTGGGAGCTGGACGCCGTCTTCCGGCCGCCGCGCGATGCCACGATCACGCCGGACAAACAGGCAGCCAACAGCTTCCTCACCCTCTTCTCCGGCCTTGTCTCGGTCGCCGACTGGTTGGGTTCGCGTAACGAAGAATGTTTTGGCTTCGTTTCCGAATTCATCTCCACCCGTTCCTACGCCGCTCGTTCAGCCGGCAACGCGCGCCGCTCGCTGCAAGACCTGGGCTGGATGGACTGGCAGCCAACCTCGCAGGCGCAGACCTTCTCTGAGCTATTCGGCTATCTCAATATCGGCCAGCCCCATCCCGCACAATCCGAAGCTATTTCAACGTCGGCGAACATCGAACCTCCATTCCTGCTCATACTGGAAGCTCCCACCGGCATCGGCAAGACGGAAGCCGCGCTCTACATCGCCGACCGTCTTCTACAACAGCGCGAATCCGGCTCCGGCCACTCCCGCGGCCTCTATGTCGCCATGCCCACCATGGCCACCAGCAACCAGATGTATGAACGGGTCGGCAAGTGGCTCACCCACCGCTTTCCCGGCATGAAGCTCAACTACCACCTCCTCCACAGCCAGGCCGCCTGGCAGGACGTCCTCCAGCGTGAAGTCAGCTTGCAGACGGTCGGCGATGACGAAGAGACCGGCGTCAGCGCCATGTCCTGGTTCCGCCCACGCAAACGAACCCTGCTCGGTCCCTTCGCGGTTGGGACGGTTGACCAGGCCCTGATGAGCATCCTGCAGACCCGCCACTTCTTTGTTCGCCTCTTCGGCCTCAGCCACAAGGTGATCATCTTTGACGAAGTCCACGCCTATGATGTTTTTATGAGCACCCTGTTCCACCGGCTACTCGAATGGCTCAGTGCGGTCGGCTCTTCCGTCATCATCCTTTCGGCGACGCTTTCCGCATCCACCCGCCGGCAGCTCGTCGAAGCATATGCCGGCCGCCCCTTGTCTGATGCGCCTGTTCCATACCCGGCGCTCACCATTGCCGGTCCCGCCATCCAGCCAAACACCATCTCGCTCGCCGCGCCGCCCGATTCCACCCTCTATCTGGATTGGTCGCTCACCCGATCTCCGGCCGGCATAGTCGCCTGCCTGCGCGACACGCTCTCTACAGGCGGCTGTGCGGCCGTCATCTGCAACACCGTCGGCCGCGCCCAGGAAATCTACCGCGCCCTGCAGCAGGACGGCCTCGACCTTCCCCCTGACAACCTCATCCTCTTTCATGCTCGCTTCCCGCCCGTCTGGCGCAGCCGCATCGAACAGCGCGTCCTTGGCTTATTTGGCAAGGAGGCTGACCGGCCGGCAAAGGCCGTCGTCGTCGCTACTCAGGTGATTGAGCAGAGTCTCGATCTCGACTTCGACCTGATGATCACGGACCTGGCGCCCATTGACCTGCTGATTCAGCGGGCCGGCCGGCTGCATCGCCACCGGCGCGGCCCCCGCTCGCACGCTCGCCGGCTGTTCGTCGCCCGGCCGGACGCCGGCGATGACGGTCTACCCTCTTTCGGCTCCGACAGCTATATCTATGAGCCCTACGTGCTCTGGCGCACCTATCTCGCCCTCCGGCAGCGTTCCTCCATCGCCATTCCCGCCGAGACTACCGCGCTCATCGAAAGCGTCTACGGGCCTATCGAACCTCTTGTTGACCTGCCGGCTTACTGGCGGCAAGCGGTTGCCGTCGCCCATGATAGGATGGTCCAGCGCCGGCAGGAGGCGGAATCTAAAGCCCGCCGGCAGCTTGTCCTCCCCCCGACTAATGCCCGCTTACTCGCTCAAACCAACATGGGCCTGGAAGAGGATCAGCCCGATATCCATGCCGCCCTGCGCGCCCAGACTCGCGACATGGAACCGGGTGTTGAAGTTGTCTGCCTCTGGCGGGGAGAGGCTGACCGGCTATTCGTTGTGTCAGAGGATGGGCCGGTTCCCCTGGAGCTGCAGGATGAACCGGCCCCGCCGCTGACCAGGATTCTGCTGCAAAACGTCGTTACCCTCCGGCATCGCGCCATCTTTAACTACTTCTTGCAGCAGGAATCGCCGGCTGCCTGGCGGCGCAACCCCTCGCTGCGCGGCTGCCGGCCTGCCATCTTTGTTGACGGCCTGTTTGCCGTCCCTGAAACCCCTTACTTTCTCCGGCTCACCCCCGAGCTTGGACTGGAGATTATCAAACAGGAGACCACATGACCCGACCGTTCAGCTTCAACCTGATTGACGAACCCTGGTTGCCCTGCCAATCACTGGCCGGGCAGACCAACCTGTTGAGCCTGCGCGAGCTTTTTGCGCAGGCCCATCGGCTACGCTCATTGGCCGGCGATTCGCCCATTGAAACCGCCGCCCTCTTCCGCTTCCTGCTGGTCATCTTGCACCGCCTCTTTGGGCCGGCGGACCCGGACAGCTGGCTGGAACTGTGGCAGGCGGAGCGCATTCCACAGGAAGCAGTGGCCGCCTACCTGGCTGACTGGCATGAGCGCTTTGACCTCTTTCACCCTGACTATCCCTTCTTCCAGGCCGGCGACCCGAGGGTTAAGCCCAAGTCAATCATCAGCCTGCGGCACGATTGGGCGTCCGGCAATAACGCCACCCTGTTTGACCACAATTGCGAAGATGCCGGGCTGACCCTCTCGCCTGACCGGGCGGCGCGCGCCCTGATTACGGCCCAGGTATTCGGCCTCGCCGGCCTGAGCGGTATCCCCCAGAAGTTCACCGATGGCGCAGGCGCAGGAGGCATCATCTTTTTGGCCGCCGGGGCCAACCTGAAGGAGAGCCTGCTCCTCAACCTGCTTCCCTATCCGGACGAAAGCGTCTTCCCCACCTCCGCTCAGGACCGGCCGGCCTGGGAGATGGCCGACCCCTTCCAACCCGACCGCCAGGTTCCCTACGGCTATCTCGATTACCTCACCTGGCAGAATCGCCGCATCCTGCTCCGGCCGGAGAAGGACGGGGGGCAGGTCGGCGTGCGCACGATGACCATGGCCCCCGGTCTGCGCCTTGACGCTTCCATGCGCGACGCGATGAAACTCTATCGGAAGCACGAGAAACATGGTCTGCTGGCCCTTACCTTCTCGGAAGAGCGCGCCCTCTGGCGCGACAGCGCTTCCTTGCTGGCTATCCGGTCCGCCGATGATCGGGACACCGTGCCTCACGAAGGCTTCAAATGGCTGGCCGAGTTGGTCACCGAAGGGATGCTCCCCCGTCATCAGACCTACGGCTGCGTCGCCCTGGGCATGGCCAAAAAACAGGCCAAGGTCTTCTTCTTTCGCGAAGAGCGCCTGCCCCTCGACCTGCACTATCTCTCCGATCAGCGCCTTGTGGAGCGCCTGGCTTCCGCGCTGGACCAGGCGGAAGCCGCCGGCCGCGAGCTGCGCTTCGCACTTCGCCTGTTCGGTATCTACCTGCAGGTCAGCAACCCGGAAGAAGCCGCCTGGCAAAAGCTGAACCCCAACACCAGAGACGCCGTTGATGATTGGATCCGGCATACCGCCGCCGAAGCCCACTACTGGGCCGGGTTGGACCTGCCCTTTCGCACGCTGATCGCCGGCTTACCGGCGCAACCTGAGCCGGCGCAACTGGCCTGGCAGGATGCCGTTCGCGCGGCCGCCCGCGCGGCCCTGGACCACGCCGCCAACTTCCTCTCCGGCGATCCGCGCTCCTTCAAGGGCGAAGTGCGCGGCCGCAGCTACCTGAACTATCGTCTTCGAGAAGCCTTACCCATTCTTCAGGAGGAAAACATATGACCCAGGAAAGTCGTACCCACAGTTTCGTCACCCATCTCGAGAGCCTGGCCGAAGATCGCGGCGCGTTGGCGGCCCTCCGCCGCGGCCTGGGTCGCGAGCCGGGCGCGGCCCCCGAGATGTACCCCTACGTGGTGCCCTATTTGCCGGCTTATGCCACCCCCGGCAGCTGGCCGGAACAGGTTTACTATCTCGTCGCCGCGCTCTTTGCCCTGCATCCGGGCGGGGCGCAAACAGGCTCGCTGGGCGCGCACTTTGGCCGCGCCGTTGACGCGCAATCCGGCGGCTCCGAGGCCATTGAACGCCGCTTCTCCGCCCTGCTCACCGCGCATCCGGACGACCTGCACTTCCACATGCGCCAGGCAGTCAGCTTCCTCAAATCCAGGGAGATCGCTATCAATTGGCATCAACTCATGTGGGACCTGCTCAGCTGGAGCCAGTCGCAACAACAAACTCGTGTCCTCAAGCGCTGGGCGGCCGACTTCTGGCGCCGCCACAGCCAAAATGAACCTGTCGCTTCATCGTAGACCCATATAAAAAAGGAGATTACCATGTTTATCGAACTGCACCTTATCCAGAACTTTGCCCCGTCGAACCTCAACCGGGACGACACCAATAGCCCCAAGGACTGCGAGTTCGGCGGCCATCGCCGCGCCCGCATCTCCTCCCAATCCCTCAAGCGGGCCATTCGCTTCGAGCCTATCTTTGCCGAGACCACCGCTGCTCGTAACGGCGAGCGTTCCAAGTGGCTCACCCGGCCCATCAAGCAACGCCTGCTCGACGCCGGCAAAAGTGAAGAAGACGCGCGCACTGTCGCAACCGCTCTTGTAAACGCCTATGCCGGCAAGATGGACGCCAGGCAGCCGGAGAAATCCAGCGTGCTTGTTTACTTCTCCAACGAGGAGGTGGAGCGCATCGTCTCCGCCCTGCTGGACAATTGGGACGCTGTCCATGCCGGGGCCGGAAAGGGCGCCGCCCCCGCCGACCTGGTGAAGGAGTTGGTCAAAGAGACCGGCGATCGCACCAGCGCTCCGGATATCGCCCTCTTTGGGCGCATGCTGGCCGAGAAACCTGAGCTGAACATTGACGCCGCTTGCCAGGTGGCCCACGCCATCTCTACCCATCGGGTCAGCATGGAGATGGACTTCTACACCGCCGTAGACGACTTGCAGCAGTTGGAGGAAGAAGAAGGCCCCGGCGCGGGCATGATGGGCTTCACCAGCTTCAACAGCGCCTGCTTTTACCGCTACGCCCGCATTGATTGGCGGCAACTGGTGCACAACCTCGGCGGCGATGCGGATCTCGCCCGGCGCACGGTCGAAGGCTTCCTGCGCGCGGCCATTGACGCCATCCCCACCGGCAAGCAAAACAGCTTCGCCGCCCAGAACCCCACCAGCCTGGCCCTGGCCGTTGTCCGCCGGGACGGCCGCAGCTGGAACCTGGCCAACGCCTTCGAAAGCCCGGTCCAGCCCGGCCGCAACAGCGGCCTCATCGAGCCGTCCATCAAGGCCCTGGACAGCTTCTGGGGCCAACTGTCCGCCGCCCGCGATGACGCCCGTACTGAGTGCATCGCCGTTCACACCGTGCAACACGGCGCCGCCCTGGATGTGCTCAAACCCTACCAACAGGCCACCCTGTCCGGCTGGATCGGGACGATCAGCGCCGCGCTGCCCAAGGAGTGAGACCATGCCCACATTACTCATTCGCTGCGTCGCCCCGCTGCAATCCTGGGACACCCAGAGCCGCTTCGGCGTGCGCACCACCGAGCGCGAACCCTCCAAGAGCGGTGTAATCGGCATGCTTTGCGCCGCGCTTGGCCGGCCTCGCTCTGACCCGCTGGACGACCTCGCCGCCCTGCGCATGGGGGTGCGGGTTGATCAGGAAGGCGACCTCCTGCGCGACTGGCACACGGCCGGCAAGAGCGGCTATCTGAGGGCCAGCGGCAACATCGAGCGCCACAGCCTGATCACCTCCACTCGCTATTATCTCAGCGACGCCGCCTTTCTCGTCGGCCTGGAGTGCGATGATCTCAGCCGGCTCGAAGCCCTCCATGCCGCCCTGCGGGACCCCCATTGGCTGCTCTTTCTCGGTCGCAAGGCATGTCCGCCGGCCGCGCCCCCTTATCTGCCGGACGGGCTGCAGCCGGGCGACTTGCTTACCGCCCTGGGCAATTACCCGTGGCTCGGCCGGGACCCGGCCCGCCATGCCGCGCTTGGTCAATTGCGCCTCGTCCTGGAAGCGCCGGACGGCCCCGAGATCCGGCCCGACGTGCCGCTCTCCTTCCGCAAGGGAGACCGCAGCTTTGCCAACCGGCGTGTGTCCACTTCCTTTCTGGCGCCCCCTCCGTTCAGGGGCGAGGAGGTCTGACCATGTTATACCTTTCACAGCTGACGCTTAACCCCCGGCTGCGTCCGGTGCAGCGCGATGTCACCGATGTTTATCAGCTCCATCGCACCGTGATGAGCGGCTTCCCGGCTACCCTGCCGGCCGGCGAAAGAGTGCTGTTCCGGCTGGAACAGCATGCGCGCTTGCCTTACCTGATGCTTCTCGTCCAATCACACACCGAACCCGATTGGTCCGACCTGGCAGCAAGCGGCCGCCTGCTGCCCCCGGATCCCTTTGACCTGTCGCGAAACCCGGCAGTCAAGCCCTTTAACCTGGCCCTGCGCGCCGGCCAACAGCTTTACTTTCGCCTGCGCGCCAACCCTACTGTGAAGAGAGACGGCGAGCGCCACGCCCTCTTTCGCGAGGAACTCTATCTTGACTGGCTGCGCCGCAAGGCAGAGCAATCCGGCTTCAGGCTGCTCTCCGTGCGCAGCAGCAGCGAGGAGTACCTGTCCGGCCTGCAAAGGGGCGGACATGAATCGCGCCGGCTCAAGCTCTTTGCCGTCCAATTTGACGGGTTGCTGCAGGTGACCGACGCTGGCCGGGTGCAGGAAGCCGTCGCCGCCGGAATCGGCCCCGCTCGGGCCTTCGGCTGCGGTCTGCTCTCCCTCGCTCCGGCCTGACAACGTTTCCCATAGTTGGGCTTCCGGCGCAAAGGCCGGAAGCCCGACTGTGTAGCATCGCACCTTGGAAAAGTATCTGCGATGGTGCGCGACCGGCTGTGGGAGAAGTGCTGTCAGGCTCGACAGGCCGGGGGCGTCGTTCAGATATACGCGATGAACAATGAACAAGGCTTTCACATCCGGCTGCACGGCGACACCAGCCGGGAGTTACGCGACTGGGATGGGTTGCAACTCATCCAGATTCCGAACGGCGGGGGCGAAGTATCCGCGCGCATTCCCCGCCCACCCGGGCCGGAAAGCTAACATATGTGGGTGGACGTGATACAATTGCCTATATATAGGGTTGCTTAGCCGGTTAGGGTTGTCCCCACGCACGTGGGGGTGAACCGACCTCGTAACGCGCCAGCCACTTGAAGTAGCGTTGTCCCCACGCACGTGGGGGTGAACCGTCCGCGCCGCTCAGGTTTGCGCCGCTCAGGTCCGTTGTCCCCACGCACGTGGGGGTGAACCGGAGGCCGGCAGCCATGAGCAGGGCCGCCGGAATGTTGTCTCCACGCACGTGGGGGTGAACCGATCAGTTCTATTCGGGGGCTATTCCCTACTATAGTTGTCCCCACGCACGTGGGGGTGAACCGGCGCGCATGGATGAGCTGGTGGCGCGGGTGAAGGGTTGTCCCCACGCACGTGGGGGTGAACCGATAGCCGCCTCGCGCTGCCCGTCATACGACGCGAAAGAACGTTGTCCCCACGCACGTGGGGGTGAACCGTGGTTTGGCGGGGTGCTGGCCCCGAACGGGTGCGTTGTCCCCACGCACGTGGGGGTGAACCGCCGGCGCTGCTGGCGTCGTGGCCCTCAACGTCTGTTGTCCCCACGCACTCTGGTTCCGGCGTCAGATAGTAGCGCATCAAGTGCGGCCTAAGCCCCCTTTTTT
>CAYVQP010000036.1:0-11733 GCA_964452775.1 uncultured Ardenticatenaceae bacterium
AGGATGGAGGCGCGCCAGCCAACCTGCTCAAAGGCGGCCTCGGCATCTGCGACCTGCACCATCTCTTGACCGGCCCGTGTGGCCAGGGCGCCGGGAAGGGGTTTGCCGCCGTTCTCAAGCAGCGCGTAAACGAGCTTGACCACTTCCAGGACGCTGATCGCCTGCCCGGCACCCAGCTCCACGGTTGCTCCCGGCGTAACTTGCCGCCGGCAGACAGCCTCTATCCCACGCGCCACATCATCAACATGGATCCAATCGCGCTGCTGCTCGCCGGTAGTCATCGCGAAATCCTGGCCGGCCTGTACTGCCCTGATCGCCGAGGGGATCAGCGTGTGCGCCGGCTGGCCCGGCCCGTAGGCCTGAAACACCATCGCCCCAATCACCGGCCATTGACGCGTCGCTGCGTACATGCGGCTGAACTGCCAGGCGGCAGCCTTACTGGCGGCATACACATTCATCGCGCTGCGCTCGCCCGGCGTCCGGGCGACGATAAACTGCCTGGGCGGCGCTGTCTCACCGCTCTCAAAGCAAGCGCGGAGCAGGTGCAAGGTTCCGTACAAATTGTGTCGAAGGGCGGTTTCAATGGGTAAGTCTGGCGCAGTAACGCCGGCCGCCGCCAGATGAACGACCACTTCCGGCGCGGCCTCGGCAACTGCCCGGGCGGTCAATACATAGTTGCGCAGGTCCGCGTAGACGACCGAAATGCGGGAGCGAATCGCGCTGATTTCCGGCGGCAGCGGCCAACCCATGCCGTAGCCCTCGCGCATCAGGAGCACCACATCGTCGCCGGATGAAATCAACAGGCGCGCCAACCTCCGTCCCAGGAAGCCGGTTGCTCCCGTTATTAGCACGCGCATCAGGCTACCAGACTTTCCAGGGGGCGCTTTCCTGCCAGAGCTGCTCCAACACCACCGTGTCCTTGAGCGTGTCCATCGAGCGCCAGAAACCTCTGTGGCGATAGAGCATTAACTCCCCTTGATCCACCAGCGCCGGCAGCACCTGTCGCTCCAGGTGAATGTCATCTTTGCCCTGCATCAACGGCAAGGCGGAACGGTTAAAGAGCATGAAGCCGGCATTGATCCAATTTGGCAACAGCGGCTTCTGACGATATGACGCGACTTGCCCCTGTTCATCCGCTTCCAGCGTGCCGTACTGGAAGCGAACCTGCACGCCGGTCACCGTCGCCGTCCGGCCATGCTCACGGTGAAATCTGACCAGCTCCCCCAGGTCCACGTTGCCGACGCCGTCGCCATAGGTAACAAAGAACTCGTCTGCGTCCAGGTAAGGCGAGACGCGGGCGATCCGGCTGGCCTTCTCCACATCAGCCGGGCCAGTATCGATCAACGATACCTGCCAGGCGTCGTGCTCCGGTTCGCCATGATAGGTGAGCGCCTCCTGCCGGTCGCTATGCGCCGGCCCACCCAACCGCAGAGTTATGTCCCGGTGCAAGGCTTCGTAGTTGAGAAAGTAACGCTTTAGCTGGTCGCTGCCGTAGCCCAGGGCGAGAACAAAGCGGTTGTAGCCGTAGGCGGAGAAAATGCGCATCACGTGCCAGATTATTGGCCGGCCGCCAATCTCAACCAGCTCTTTCTTGGTGAGTGTACTGCCCCGCATGCGGGTGCCTTCGCCTCCGCACAGTATGACCACTGGAATGTCGTTGCTATCCTTCACCGGCAGCTCTCCATGGTACCCGCGCCTGGCGCCAAATGACCGGATTCAACCCACGCCGGCATGCTGCGCCCGAGCGACGGCCTCACGCAGATGCCGGACAAAGGGCGGGTATACGATACCCACCTCGGTAACGATGCCGGTGACGTAGCGATGCGGCGTCACGTCAAACGCCGGGTTGCGCGCCGAGGCCCCCTCCGGCGCAATCGGCACGCCGCTGACGCAAAGGACCTCCTCTGCCGGGCGCTCCTCGATGGGGATCAGGTCCCCGTGGTCAAGTTGCAAATCGATTGTGCTGGTGGGCACCACCGGATAGAAGGGCACACCGTTTTCGCGAGCAACCACCGCGAGCTTGTAGGTGCCGATCTTGTTGGCCACGTCTCCATTTGCCGCCGTGCGGTCCGATCCGACGAGCACAATGTCAACCTGCCCCGTGCGCATGAAATGGCCGGCGGCATTGTCGGCAATCAAATCATATGAGATGCCGCGTTGCTGTAGTTCCCAGGCTGTCAGCCTTGCCCCCTGCAAGCGCGGACGGGTCTCATCAACCAGGACGTGCACCCGCTTTCCCTGCTCATGGGCCGCGAAAATTACGCCCAACGCTGTGCCCCAATCAACGGCAGCCAGTGCGCCGGTATTGCAGTGGTGCAGGATAGTATTCCCGTCGGCGATCAACTCCGCGCCGTGAAAGCCCATCCGGCGATTCAAGGCCACATCCTCGTCTGCCAGTCGCTGTGCTTCGCCGAGTAGGGCCGCTCGAATCGCGTCCGGCTCATCCATCCCACCTTCGGCAACCCTGATCAGGCGCGCCACCGCCCAGGCCAGGTTGACCGCTGTGGGCCGGGCGGCAAGCAAGGTTTCGGCGGCGTCGCGCAGATCGGCCAGCAGGAGCGGCCGGGATGTCGCGTCGCTCTGCCGGGCAGCCAGGGCCAGGCCGAACGCCGCCGCTGCGCCGATGGCCGGCGCGCCGCGTACGTACATTTCCGTAATGGCCTGGGCCACCTGCCGGTAGTCATCAAACTCCGCGATCTGCAGCTGCCAGGGCAGTTGCCGCTGGTCAATTAACCGGACAGTCCCGCGGTCATAATCCCAATAAACTGTGCGCACACCACTCTCCTTGCCGCGTCTTGAGTCGTAATCATACACCTCGCCCGGCCGCATCAAGCGCGCCGGCTACCAGCGACATCATACCCGCCAACCGGCCCATTGCCAAGCGCCGGCTACCGCCATGTTCCGGGCAAAGCGCCAATGGGATTGAATGGGCAGAATGGGTAGAGTAGAATGTAAGCAGGCCCTACATGATGAATCGTCTACGTGCAGTCCGGCAATTCATACGCGACAACTTCGGCTGGTTGAGACTGGGCCTGGGCCTAAAGCGTTGGCTGCTTCTCCTGGGGGTGGGCGCGGCTATTGCCGGCATGGGCGTCGTCTATCTCATCCTGGTCCTGCGGCGAGCCGGCTGGCTCCCCGAACCGCTTTACGACGCGGTGACCCTGCAATTCCTGCCTCCCGGATGGCGAGTGCTGTTGCCGCTGCTGGCCGGCGGCGCAATAATGCTTTACTCGGTCTTTAGGCTGGGCGCAAATCTCCTCCGTCCGTTTCGCCGGCCGGGCCAAAATGTGGTTGATTCGCTCTATCTGCATACCCGGCGCACAAGGGGGCCGCGCATCGTCGCCATTGGAGGCGGCACCGGCCTGCCCACGCTGCTGCGCGGCCTGAAAGCCTACACAAATAACATTACGGCGGTGATCACGGTTGCCGATGACGGCGGCAGCAGCGGCCGGCTGCGTCGAGAATTCGGCGTGCTGCCGCCGGGTGATTTTCGCAACAACATGGCCGCTCTGGCTCATGACGAGGCGCTGCTGACGCAATTGTTTCAATATCGCTTTGGCGGACAGCAGGCCAACGTTCACAGTAGCCTGCAGGGCCATGCGTTCGGCAATCTCTTTCTTGCCGCACTGGCCGATATCACCGGCGGTTTTGATGAAGCGCTTTTGGCGGCGGGAAGGGTGCTTGCCATCCGCGGCAGCGTCATGCCGTCTACCCTGGGCCAGATTGAACTGGTAGCCGAAAAGATCGAGGGAGAAGCCGAAGAAACGGCGCAGCGGCGGCAAGTGGCCGGCGAATCGGCAATTACAAAGGCCGGTGGGCGGATCAGCCGCGTTTATCTCAATCCTATTAATCCGCCGGCCTACCCACCGGCGGTCAAGGCGATCCTGCATGCAGACTTGATCGTGCTTGGCCCCGGCAGCCTTTACACAAGTATCATACCCAATCTACTGGTCAGCGGCATCGGCGATGCCCTGCGCACTACCAGAGCGCCGGTGGTTCATGTCTGTAATCTTGCGACTCAGCCGGGGGAGACGGATAATTACAGCGTAGCGGACCATGTGGAGGCGCTGGATCTTCACTGCCCCAATGCCATAGACTTTGTGCTGGCAAACACCAACACCGAGATTCCGGCTGACCGGGGCGGTGGACATACGGTGTTCGTGCGCCCGAAATGGCCGCCGGAACGCCCGAAGGATTGCCGGTTGATAAAACTTGACCTGGTGGACGAATCGCGACCCTGGCGACACGACAGCGAGAAGTTGGCTTCTGCCATCCTGGCTATTCTTGACGGCAACCTCCGGTAATGATCTTAGTCACCCGGCATCAGTTACATTTCGTCATTAATGGATATCTGTGTAGCGTGTACAATATACAGTGGCACAACACAAAGGGCGACATGACGCCCATTTGACATAAAGGAGACTTGAATGACTGTCAAAGTTGGTATTAACGGTTTCGGCCGTATTGGCCGGCAGGTATACAAAGCCATCTACGAAAACCACCGGGACGTGCTCGACGTTGAAGCGATCAACGACCTGGTACCCGTGGAGACGAACGCCCATCTACTGAAGTACGATTCCACCTATGGCCGTTTCCCCGGCGCGGTCGAAGTTCGCGAGGGCGCTATCTTTGTTGACGGCGAAAGGCTGAAGAGCTACGCGGAGCGCGACCCGGCGCAACTGCCCTGGGGCGACCTGGGAGTGGATATTGTGCTGGAATGCACCGGCATCTTCCGCAATCGCGACCAGGCGGCCAAGCACCTCGATGGTGGAGCGAAGCGGGTGATCATCTCGTCGCCCGGCAAGAACATGGATGGCACCTTTGTGCTGGGGGTGAACGAGGAGACATACGACCCGGAGAAGCACTTCGTCTTCTCGAACGCCAGTTGCACCACCAACTGCCTGGCCCCGGCGGCAAAAGTGCTGCAGGACCGGTTTGGCATTAAGCGCGCCTTGATGTCCACAATTCACGCAGTTACCAATGACCAGAACATCCTGGACGTGGCGCACAAGGACCTGCGCCGCGCACGAGCAGCCGGCTACAACATTATCCCCACTACGACCGGCGCGGCGCGGGCTGTTGCCCTGGTCATCCCCGAACTAAATGGCAAGTTCGACGGCATGGCCTTCCGCGTGCCGGTCGCCACCGTCTCTGTTGTGGACCTGGTGGCGGAGCTGGAAGTGGACGTGACCGTGAGCGAGGTTAACGCCGCCTACGCCGAGGTAGCTGATGGCGAGGGGTGGTTGGGCAAGGTCCTCGGTTACACCGAGGAGCCGCTGGTTTCCAGCGACTTTGTCGGCGCGGAAAAGTCCTCTACGATTGACGGTCTGTCCACGCAAGTGATCGGCGACAACCTGGTCAAGGTGGTTTCCTGGTACGATAACGAGTGGAGCTATTCGATGCGATTGGCTGATCTGACGGCGTTTGTGGCCGGCAAGGGTTAATCCGCCGGCGCGGCTGCTGGCTGCAAGTGACCGTAACCGGAGCGGAGTGTAGAATAGGGGGCGATCAACTTGGTCGCCCCTTTTTTGTTGTCAGGCAGGTGATGTCGCCGGATGGAACTGAAGCAACTGGAAATACTCATGCATCAGTTTGTGCGCGAGAAAGGGTGGTATGAGCCGGCTTCTCCCCGGCCACAGACGCCGCGAAATCTGGCGATCTCGTTGAGCCTGGAGGCGGCCGAAGTGTTGGAGCACTTCCAGTGGGACAGGGAGCAGGTGGATGTCGCCGCACTCGCCGGCGAGTTGGCCGACGTAGCGCTGTATCTCCTGCAACTTGCCAGTGTGACCGGCATCAGTCTGGAGACAGCCATACTGGACAAGCTGGCTGACAACGCGCGGCGCGAGTGGCCGGATTCGTGAAGATTCTGGCGGTCAGCGATCAGGTCGCGCCGATCCTCTACTCACCCAGCGTGCGACAAAGCTTCCCGGACATTGATTTGATCATTGGCTGCGGGGACCTGCCCTTTTACTTTCTGGAATACCTGGTTTCGGCGCTGGATTTGCCCATTTATTATGTTCGCGGGAACCACGATGTGACCCCGCAATACTCCTTAAGCGGCGGGTTGTTGGAAGCTGTTGGAGGTGGGACCAATATCCATGGGCGTACAATTCGCGAAAAGGGGGTGATCTTCGCCGGCCTGGAGGGTTCTATGCGTTACCGGCCGAACGCGAGTTTGATGTACAGCGAATCAGAAATGCGTTGGGAAGCGGCGCGACTGGTTCCGCAGTTGCTTTGGAACAAGTTGCGCTTTGGCCGGGCGGTTGACGTGCTGATTACACATTCGCCGCCATTTCGAGTGCACGACCAGGAAGACCTGGCCCACACCGGCTTCAAATACTTTCACACGCTCTTGCGCCAGTTTCGCCCGCGTTACATGCTCCATGGACACGTGCATCTCTATCGGCGCGATGTGCCTCGAGTGACCCGCCTCTATGCCACAACCGTCATCAATGTATTTCCGTTTCGCGTGCTGGAGTTCTATCGCACGCCGAAGCCGGACCAGGTGTTCGGGGAAGCTGACTTTCGTCTCTGACGATGGTTCGGCGCCGGACCCGAATGGTCGTCCCAATGTCCTCTTCAGCCCGGCGCGGCATTCCCTGGCGAGAATGCTTGACGCGCATAAAACGCCCACGTAAACTCTACTTCGTGACCGATCACCTCTGGATGCGTGCCGTCACCCGGCAATGGTGATTGCGGTAAGGCAGCGCACCCCAGCTGCCGGCGCCCGGAGGCGGCGACCGAATTGGCCGGCTTCACACAGGCTTCTCGCCACCCGTGAGGAGAATACCAAATGGCGGCGGCTGCGAACGCCAGGGTAGCATCGCGCAATGCGATTAGGCCTTTAGCCCATTACTTACTCAAGCCCGTCCGCTTTGCCCGGAGCTATGAGCGGTCAAGCCTGCGGCCGGACCTGGTTGCCGGGCTGACCGTCGCGGTCATCCTGCTCCCTCAAGCAATCGCATTTACGCTGGTCGCCGGGTTGCCGCCGGTCATGGGCCTCTATGCAGCCGTAATCGGCAGCATTGTTGGCGCGCTGTGGGGTTCCTCTAACCAGGCCCACACCGGACCGGCCAACGCCAACTCTCTGCTCGTGCTCTCCACCCTTTCCAGTATCTATGTCGTCGGCTCGCCGGAGTTTGTTCTGGCCGCCGGCTTGCTGGCGGTGCTGGCGGGCATCATCCAACTGGCGCTGGCCCTGTTGCGCCTGGGGTTGGTGGTGAACTTTGTCTCGTACTCGGTTATCGTCGGATTCGCCGGCGGCGCGGGCGTGCTGATTGTCCTCATGCAGTTGGATACCCTATTGGGCCTGGAAATAGAGGCTGAACTGCTTTCGGACAAGCTTGTGCAGGTTGCCACCGGTCTTCCGGACAGCCACCCGGCAACGGCGCTGATTGGAATTGGGGTCATCGCCCTGATGGTGATCCTGCACAAGTTCGCCCCGAAATTGCCGGGAGCGCTTCTATCCATGGCCGCCGCATGGTGGGTAGTGTTTCTGCTGGACCTGGAGAGTAAAGGGGTGCGCGTGATCGGACGCTTGCCGGGCGGGCTGCCGCCGTTGGCCGATCTGCCATTTCTCGACGCGGGATTGATCGGCGATCTCATCCCGGGAGCGATTGCTCTGGGCGCCATCGGTCTGGTGCAGGCAATGGCTATCGGTCGCTCGATTGCCACGGAGACCAACCAGCACCTGGAGAGCAATCAGGAGTTCTTTGGCCAGGGACTCGCCAATGTGTTGGCCGGCCTCTTCTCCGGCTACCCGGTTTCCGCCTCCTTCTCGCGCTCGGCTGTTAACCACAAGGTGGGGGCGCGTTCTCCGTTGGCGTCAGTCATCTCAGGCCTCTGCGTCGTATTTGTCATGTTGTTCCTGGGCTCATTGACCGTCTACTTGCCGAGAACGGCGCTCTCCGGCGTGTTAATCGTGACGGGCATCGGTATGGTCAATTTCGCCGAGATCCGGCGTATTTTGACCGGCAGCCGGGGCGACGCGCTTATCATGCTGGTCACCTTCTTTGGTACGCTATTCTTGCACATCGAGATAGCCGTTTTGCTCGGCATCACTCTCTCCCTCGTGGTTTACCTGGTTCGCACGAGTACCCCCAGGGTTCACCTGGTCGTGCCGGATGAAGGCTACCGGCATTTTGTTTATGATCCGTCGCGCCCGGTATGTCCCCAGCTCGGCGTGATTGAAATCCTGGGCGATCTCTATTTTGGCGCGGTCGGACACGTGGAAGAGGCGGTGCACGCCCTGTACGAAAAACACCCAGGGCAGCGATTTCTGCTGATTCGGATGAGTCGCGTAAACACCTGCGACTTTAGCGGCATTCATATGCTGGAAGGCGTGGTCCGGTCGTATCGGGAAAGAGGGGGCGACGTATACATGGTCCGCGTCGGCTATCGCGTCATGCGGGTAATGCGCAACACCGGCTTCCTGAACTACCTGGGAGAAGACCATATTTTGCCGGAGGACAAGGCGATTTCGCAGCTCTTTTATCACAAATTGGATCCGGCTGTCTGCATCTATGAATGCAAGTTTCGAGTATTCATGGAATGCCAGAATCTGCCCAAACATGAGTTCGACCTGGAGTTGCCGATGTACCGGGGACTCCCTGACATCGCCGTCGAAGTCATCAAGCCGGAGGAACTGTGGCGAGACCTCAAGGGCCTCAATGGAGCAAGCGCACCGCGAGTGATTGATGTGCGGGAGCCGCGAGAGTTTCAGCAGGGCCATGTGCCGGGCGCGGAGCTGGTGCCGTTGCAGAAGTTGCTGCGCGATGCCGGCAGCCTGGGAACTTCAGAGAAGTACATCCTCGTATGCCGCAGCGGCCGGCGCAGCGAGTTGGCGGCAAGGCTGCTTGCCACTCGAGGGTGTACAGGTGTGAAGATCCTGGAAGGCGGCATCCTGGCATGGGAAGCAGCCCGGCTGCTGGAAGCAGTTGATTAAGCGAGGATAGCGAAATGCCGGATCAACCATCGCGAAACATCGGTCTCGATCTGGTGCGGGTCACGGAATCCGCGGCGGTGGCTGCCGGCCGGTGGATTGGTTCCGGGCGGCGCGACATGGCTCACGCGTCGGCAATGAACGCGATGGATCGCGTTCTGAAAACCATCAATATTGATGGGCACATTGTCATCGGGGAGGAGGGGAGGATTGCGCCGGGTGTGCCTTCACCGTTGGACACGGACACGCCGGTGGGAACGGGCCGCGGCGTGGCGGTCGATGTGGTGGTGGATCCCATAGATGGAACCGGCTTGCTGATTCGCGGCCATCCCGGAGCTGTCTCGCTTATCGGCATGACCCCGCGCGGCTGCATGTGGTCGCCCTATCCCGGTGTGTACATGGAGAAGATCGTGGTTGATTCTGAAGCGGCCTCGGCGTTGGTGCCGGAATGTTTGGATGCGCCAGCTGCCTGGACGCTGGCGCTGGTGGCGCGCGTGAAGGGCAAGCCGGTAAGAGACCTGACGGTAAAGATCCTGCATCGGGTCAGACATCAGCACCTTGTAGATGAGATCCGGCAGGCCGGCGCGCGCATTGTGCTTAGCGATGAGGGAGATGCGGAAGGGGCATTGGCTGCCGCGATACCCGACAACGATATTGACTTGTTGATGGGCATTGGCGGCACAACGGAAGGGGTCACCGCCGCATGCGCCGTTAAGGCGCTGAACGGCGGCATGCTGGCCCGTTTGGCCCCACAAAGCGACGAGGAGCGCGAGGCGGTGCTCGCCGCCGGCCTCGATCCGAAGCGGGTGCTCACCCTGGACGAATTGGTGTACGGCGACGACGTTTACTTCGCGGCGACGGCGATCACCAACACGACGGTGCTGCAGGGCGTGCGGTATCGTAACGACATGGCCCTGACGCACTCAATCTTGTTGCGCGCAGCCACACACACCAGGCGATTCATTTTTGCTGACTTTCCCATTGAGGATGCGGAAGGTAACGTCGCCCGCACGCTCCTGGAGTAGCGATCCCTTACTTGGCCGGCGTGTCGGGCAGGGTGGCCGGCGCGCTATTCCCCTTGCGAACGCCAAAGGAGATCATCACCGCCGGGCGCGTTAGCCAGACAAGACCCAGTATCGGTTGGATCAACGGTAAGAACGCATAGTCCATGCCGAAGTTGGCCCATAACGTCCGGCCGATGGTGTCAGGAATTGTCAGGCTGAGGATACCGACCGTCAGAGCCAGAATTGTCTCGATGCTCAAAGAGCCAACCGACAAGCGCCAGGTCCAGCTCCGGCGATACAGAAAACCAATCGTGGCGATCAGGTACAGAACAGCGGCAACCAGGGTAAGCGTTGGCGCGAGATAGTTTGTTACCCCTTCTTTCAAGAGTAGTTGATAGCCGGCCCGGGCAAGCGCGGAAATCGCCAGCAGCGGATAGGAGACGCCCAAAATCACGCCGGCTACGCTGGCAAAGGTTGACAGTTCCTTTTCTTCCGCGGCCTTGCGCGAGGTGTCGGCTGTGCTCATAAGGCCGGATCGTCAGAGCCGGCCGCCCGGACAAGCAGAATGGGAATGTTCGCCTGCCTGAGCAGCCGGTCGGCCACGCTGCCGAATATCCAGCGCTGAATGCCTCCCCGGCCATGCGTGCTCATCACAATGGTGTCTACTTCCAGCGACCGGGCGGCCCGCAACAGAATCTCGGAAACCTGATCGCCCTCTTCTACATAGTGATGAGCGTTAATACCCTGTTCCTTGAGGCCTGCCTGAACGCCTTGCAAATAGGCCATTGCTTCGTTGTACGCCATCTTCCGCAGGTCGTTCATGAGTTCCGCATAGGTCTCACCCCGTGACATGGTAGCCAGGTAAGGCGTGGGGATCACCTGGATCAGGGACAGTTCGCTGCCAAACTGAGTTGCCAGTCTGACGGCAGCCGGGAGGGCCGCTTCTGCGAGCTTGGAACCATCTAACGGTACCAGTAGATGCTTGAACATGGTAACTCAATTATAGCATGTCTCGGGTGACAGCGCGCTTCGCATAGTATTGCCTTTCGCCGGGCGGCATTGAAACTCATTTGCGTTTGCCGGCTACGGCCCATCCAGGATCTGGTTGTCAATCAAGCGCACGTCGCCAAAGAATACGGCCAGGGACAGCAGCGCCCTGCCGGCGACCATTTCCAGTTCCTGCAAAGAGTCGGCATCGGCGACGCTGGCGTAGTCGAGCCGGGCAAGTGATGCGGTCGCGATGGTTTCCTGCATGAGCGCCCGCAGAACGGATGCCCGGCGCTCCCCTGCCAGGTGTGCTTCCCTGGCAGCAGACAGAGCGCGAAATAGTACCGCGGCCTGTCCGCGCGCCTCCGGCGTTAGCCGGGCATTGCGCGAGCTCATCGCCAGTCCATCCGGCTCTCTGACAATTGGGCAGACCACAATTTGGGTGCTGATATTCAGGTCTGTAACCATGCGCCGGACCACGGCAGCCTGCTGGGCATCCTTTTGCCCAAAGTAAGCCCGCGCCGGTTGAACGATATTGAGCAATTTGGTCACGACGGTCGCCACGCCGCGAAAGTGCGTCGGGCGGGATGCTCCCTCCAGCACTTGGGTGATATCCTGCACTTCCACAAAAGTCTGAAAACCCGATGGATACATTGTCCAGTCCGTGGGGGTAAAAACAAGGTCAACCCCTTCGTCAAGCAACTGAGCGAGGTCTCCTGCCATGTCACGCGGGTACTTGTCCAGGTCCTCGTTCGGCGCGAACTGCGTGGGGTTAACATAAATGCTCACCACGGTGCGATC
>CAYVQP010000036.1:11833-20840 GCA_964452775.1 uncultured Ardenticatenaceae bacterium
TTGCCCGGCGAACAACCGCACCGGTGATGGCATCTATCTCGGTCGGCCGGCCATTCAGGACATCTTGCAACATTGACGACATATTGGCAGACGTAGCTTGGGCCACCTGCAGCGCCGCCGCTCCGGCATCCGGATATGGAAACGCATCGCCTATATACGTTGGGGCAATGGCGGCCACTTCGCGAGCGGCCGTTTCCATGAGTAGACGCGCGGTCGGGTTAGCGGCCAGGTAGCCGTTCGGCAGGCGCAGGAGGGCGGTCAGGGGGTTGATGCCCGCATTGATCGCCAGCTTGCCCCAAATCAGGCCGGCGACTGACTCCTTTAGCTGCGTCTCGAAGCCGGCAGCCCGAAATAATGCCGCCGGTTCTGCCATCTGGTCTCCCGCCAGATGGGTGATCCCATATCCGGCATGGCGAACCACGCCGGGGCGCACGACGTTCGCACCTTCACTGGTGACGCCGGCGTTAGCTCGTTCCGTTCCTATCGCGCCCTGCAGGGATTCGAGATTGCCCAGCCCGTTCTGCAGCGTCAGGGCCAGCCCTCCCGGCGCGATCAATTCTTGCACAATGCTCACTGCGGCGCTGGTTTGATAGCTCTTGACCAGCAATAGGACCAGGTCGGCCTTCGGTAAGCCGTGTGTGCTGGATGTGACCTGCAAATGGTGCTGCGTGGTGGCGCCGTCCGGATGGATCAGCGTGAGGCCCGATTCTTGTAGGGCTTGCAGTTGCGCCGGCCAATGGCCCACTGCTACGACCGGGGTGACCAGTGACAGCCGGGCGGCAAACAGCGAGCCGAGCGCCCCTATGCCGACGATGGCAACTCTCATCTAATGTTCCTCAGTCGTCTTCTCGCTTGATACGTGCGAAACCCCGCAGTTCTCAGGGGTTCCTATCGGGTTCCTGGGGCTGGACTTCTCGGCGATACTATTCGAGGCTTGCCAGGAACTCTTGCAACGCCGTTTCGCTCATCGCGTAGGTATGCTCCGCGCCTGGAAACTCCTTGCTTTGGACCTCATCGCGAAAGGTGGTCAGCGCCTGCAGGATCACGCCTCGCACGTCAGCGTACTGCTTGACGAACTTTGGCTGGAAGCGGTCAAAGAGGCCGAGCAAGTCGTGATAGACCAGCACCTGCCCATCACATCCGGCCCCGGCTCCGATGCCGATCGTGGGTATAGTCAGTCGCCGCGAGATGGCAGCGGCAACCGGCGCAGGCACCGCTTCCAGCACGATCGAGTAACAACCCGCTGCTTCAAGCGTCTGGGCATCGGCCAGCAGGCGACGCGCATCCGTCGCCGTCTTCCCCTGAACCTTGTAGCCGCCCAGCTTGGAAATTGATTGTGGCGTAAGTCCGATGTGGCCCATGACCGGAATGCCCGCCCTGACGATCGCCCGGACCGTGTCGCAGACCTCTTCGCCGCCTTCCAGCTTGATGCTGTCCATCCCGGCCTCTTTTAGGAATCGGCCAGCATTGCGAATCGCTTCGCCGGTGTCCGCCTGATAGGACATGAAGGGCATATCGCCCACCAGGAAGGCGCGCTTGGCTCCTCTGGCGACGGCCCGGCAATGATGCAACATCTCCTCCATTGTCACCGCTACGGTGCCGTCAAGACCCATCATCACCATACCCAGCGAATCGCCTACCAGGATCACGTCAATGCCGGCCGTGTCAACCAGGAGCGCAGAGGAATAATCATAGGCGGTCAACATGGTCAGGACTTCCCCAGATTCCTTCTTCCTCTGAATGTCAAGAATGGTTACTTTAGGCATGGCATCTCCTGTCGCTGTTGGTCACATTGTAAGGCGAAAGGCCGGCGGCTTGCAAGAACTGCCGTGAATAGCAGCAGGACCTTTCCATTCTCGCCACAAGGGCGCGGGGGTAGCCGCGAATTCCAATTCGCGCTCTCGAGGTTGCAGAAGAACGCGGTACGGAAACCGCGGCTACTTCCTGGACTTTGGAAAAGCCCTGGGAATAGCAGAAAGCCGCTTCCAGCGTGCTGAAAGCGGCTTTAACGTCACGTGTTAGCAGTGGTATTTCAGGCCAGGCTGGGGGTGGCGAAGATATCGCCGGCATCGCTTTGTAACAACACGAAAAGCGTGTAGACGCCCAGAGCTGTGCCGATGGGGAAGTTCGTCAGGTTGAGTATGCCCAGCACGATGGTCAGGACCCGCGCCCATGACTTACGCTTCAGCAGGCCGATGCCCGCTACCAGGCCCGGCGCTGCCAGCAACAGCATGAACGCGGCCATTGCCGTGCCGAAGATCGACATAAGGATAAACGCTTCGCCATCTCCGCTGAGGAGCGCGCTCCCGGCCATAATCGGGGCCACCACGAACCCGATCACTCCAATCAGAATACTGGAGACTATGTAAAGCCAGCCCAGGATGGTGATATGCTGGTTCATGTATTGATATGCACTCTTGTCCATAGTTCGTTGACCTCCAATAACAATTGATGTTTCCCTTTTCTTATAGATTATTACGCACACTTTGCGAATTGGTTGCAGTAGGGACGTGAGGCCCAAATGATGACAATCTGCAGAGGAATGGGTGCCCTTTGTCGGCCAGGCCGGCGGGGATATTCTGCTATGCTTTTTCTGGCAGATGACAGAAAACCGGTTGCCGGCGCATCAGTAGTCTTCTCGCGAAATGAGGACAAATACCTGGCAGGTCATTTTCGCAGTTCAATCCAGAGCAAGCCTACTTCAGCAGATCTGCCGGGTCCCGCTGAAACATAGCGAGAGAACACCTAGCTCTATCAGCTGCTGCAAGCCGGCAATCTAGGAGAGGTAGTTGAAAAAGGTAATCGTAATCCATCTCAGTGAGGGATCTCAGATAGAAACGGTAGATTTCCTCGGCCAACGAGTCGAGATCCATCAGATTGGGTGCGGAGGAGACGCGGACCGCGCCAGAGAAATCACAGCGGCATATGATGGGCTGGTTGATGCCATCGCGTTAGAAGGAATGCCGGCCCATCTAAGGCTGGGATCGGCGCAGGTGACTCATGAGTTGGGGGCATCGTTGGCGGCGGCGGCCAGACAAACGCCGGTGGTTGACGGCAGCGGCATTCGCGACGGCCTGGAGCGCTGGGGCGTGATCCTGGCGGATCGCGCACAGCCGGGCATCTTTAGCCAGAAGCGCATCTTGATGGTCCCCGGCTTGAACCACACTGGCCTCGCTGACTCCCTGGCGCGTAGAGGCAGCGCCATTCGTTACGCGGATCCGGCCGTCTATTTCGCTTTGCCGGCATTCCCCGGCATTGGTTCACGGCAGACGCTGAGCAAGGCCGCGCCGCGAACACTGAAGCAACTCCGCGATGCGCCATTTCGCCGGTTAAGGCCGCAGCCAGGGGAGCCGGGGGTCATACGGGCGAATGCCCCATTTGAATGGGCCGACCTGCTGGCAGGGGATATAGGAGCCATCCGACGCTACAGCCCGCCGGATCTGCGGCGCAAGATCGTTGTGGTGGAATCGGCTACTGAGGAGGACGCGCAGGCATTGGCCGAACGTGGAGCAGCGATCCTGGTTACGCTCATGCCGGCCCTCAACGGGGACGGTGGTTTGGGGCGCTGGCCGGCGGCGGCTGTCGAAGCGGTGCTGGTAGCGCTGCGCCCGGAGCCGGATGCCCCGTTATCAGAAGATACCTATCTCAATCTCATGGCGGACATCAAGTGGCAGCCGCAGAGCCGCTACCTGCAGCCGGCCGACGCCGGGATCAATCGCTTTGCCTTTGTCATTCACCCGCTGGATGTGGCATTCATTCACGGCGACCCACGTTTCCGTTGGACGCGCTATCTGCCCGATGATCTGGTGGAGCGTACAGCCGCCTATTTCCCACCCATCTATCTGTCTCGAATTAAGGGCGGAGTATCTCCGGCTACCGGCCAGCGCATCGAGGGACATTTGATTACGTTGGGCGCAACACCCCGGCAAATGATGGCCCACGGCGAGCGCTTCACCTACAACCGGCTGAACAGTGCTGCCCGCATGGCAGAACGTCTGGGAGCCAGGATCATGGGGTTGGGCGCATTTACCAGTGTGGTTGGCGATGCCGGCATCACCGTGGCGCATGAGGCTGATATCGCGATTACCAGCGGAAACAGCCTGACGGTAGCCGCTACCCTGGAAGCTGCGAAACAAGCGGCTATCCGCCTGGGCGTGGAGGATTTGACCCGCGGCAAGGTCATGATCGTGGGAGCGACGGGATCTATCGGATCGATCTGTTCCCGGCTCCTGGCGCAGGCGATCTTTGACGTCGTTTTGGTTTCAATCGAGCCGGAAAAGCTGATTGAGTTGAAGCGCGTGATTGAAAGCGAAACGCCGGGCGCCATGGTGACGATTGCTACCCGGCCCGATGACTACCTGGGTGAGTGCGATCTGGTGGTCACGGCAACATCGGCCTTCGGGCAACGTATCCTGGATATCAGCCGTTGCAAGCCGGGCGCCGTCATCTGCGATGTGGCTCGCCCGCCGGACATCGGCGAGCGGGAAGCGGCGCTGCGGCCGGATGTCCTGGTGATCGAGAGCGGCGAGGTACTCATCCCCGGAGATATTGACTTTGGTTATAACATCGGCCTGCCCCCGAAGACGGCCTACGCTTGTCTGGCTGAGACCGCGCTCCTGGCAATGGAAGGCCGCTTCGAGGATTACACGCTCGGCCGCAACATCACAATGGAGCGAGTCAAGGAGATCTATCGCCTGTTTAAGAAGCACCAGTTCCAGCTTGCGCCCTTGAGAACCTTTGGCGCGCTGGTTGACGATGAGATGATTGCCGAGAAGCGCGCGATGGCCCATCGGCTCTCCAGCGACCAGGAGCTTTTGCTGAAGACGCAGAAAGAGGCGGCAGTAGCGCTGGCTGAAATACCGGTCGCCGCCAAGGGGATTGGCGCCTCCCGGAGCACTGGTGGGCTTAAGCTCGCCGCCGGGTTGGCGCTCTTAGCCTTCGCCGGCGTCGCCGCATGGCGCATGAAAAGATGAACAGAATGTTGACCGCCGGCAGTCGCGGTTGATCATTAAATGGCGCGCACAGTACAATACCGGCCCATGTACGATCATTTGCTGGACCGTCCCGTGGTGCGCATGCCCGAATTCGGCGCAGGGACCTGGCTGAATACATCCCGGTTGCTTAGCCGGGATGCGTTGCGCGGATGCGTGGTCCTGGTGGACTTCTGGGATTACGCCTGCATCAATTGCGTCCGGGGATTGCCGTACCTTCGAGCCTGGCATGAGCGATATACCCATCATGGACTGGTCATTGTAGGGGTGCACGCGCCTGAGTTTCGCTTTGGGCGCATGACCAGTCAGATTGAGGCAGCCATTGACGAGTTTTCACTCCCATATCCGGTGCTGCTGGATAACGATTACGTCACCTGGGACAGCTTTGCCAATCGGGCCTGGCCCAGCAAGCATCTGGTTGATGCGGACGGATACATCCGTTTTGTGCGGCGAGGTGAGGGTTACTATCGGGAGACGGAGCAGGCCATCCAGGAATTGCTGCACCGGCGCAACCCCGATTTCTCGTACATGGATCCGCTTCCGTCATTGCGTGAGGAGGACCAGCCGGGTTCAATCTGCTACCGGCCAACGCCGGAACTACACGCCGGCTTCCAGGGTGGCGGACTCTTTGGCGGCGCACTGGGTAACCCGGAGGGTTACGTGACTGCGGGCCCAATGGCCTATGTGCTTCCCGGTCCCTTTGATAGAGAAGTAGGCCACTTCTACCTAAGCGGCTTCTGGCGCGCGGAGCCGGAAGCGATGGCATTTGCCGGGCGGGAGATCGGGCGCGTGGTCCTGCCCTATCGAGCGGCGGGCGTCAATGTGGTCTTGAGTCCGAGCAGCGATCCACTTGAATTGATGCCGGATATCCGCCCGGCGACAGCGATTCATTGCGTCGAAGTGCGGCAAGACGATGTCCCGCTAACGCCCCTGATCGCCGGGGCGGATGTTTACTTCGATGAACAGAAACGAAGCCTGCTGTCCGTGACCCGGCCGCGCTCATACGAGCTGGTGCGGAATCCCGGCTTTGAAGAACACGAACTTGACCTCATCCTTCATTCTCATGGTCTGGCCGTGTACACGTTTTCGTTTGCCTCCTGCGTTGTCCCGCCGGGAACGGACATCGATCCGGACGAAACCCGCTTTGTCGTAAAATGACGATACCGACCCTGGAGACAATCGCTTCGTATCTGGCTATTGTGATTGCCGTCTTAGGGGCAACGCTGGCGGCGCTGTGGCTGAGTCTGGTCCTCTGGACTTTCCGGGATATGCGTTTGCGCTCCCGAGATCCCATTGCGCAGGTACTGGCAGCTATTGTCGTGGCCATTCTGCCGATTATCGGGATCGTCATCTATCTCATACTGCGCCCGCCGGAGAAACTGGCCGAGGCCTACGAACGGGCGCTTGAGGAAGAGGCGCTCCTGCAGGAAATTGAGGAGCGGCCGCGTTGTCCGCAATGCACCAGGAGCGTGGAACCCGGCTGGATCCTCTGCGCCTATTGCCACACACGGGTACGCAAGCGCTGCCGGGACTGCGAGCAATTGCTGGAGCTGCCCTGGGACCTATGCCCTTTCTGCGGCAATCAGCAGGTTGACCCCTATCAAATCGAGTCGCCGGCCGGGCAGCCGGCGCGCGCCGCAGCTCCGTCCCCGGAAGGAATCGCACTCTCCCAACAAGAGACGCTGGTGGGCCGGCAGAAGCGCTCATGAGGCGCGGATACCCCGCAGCTATCTTGCGGGGTTGCGCACCGGCACGGCAGCAATCCCACCGAGTTACTCCACAACGATATGAGAGATGTCGGCTTTCGGAGCAGGATACTGGGGATCGAGCCGGCGAAAGGTATTCACAATTACCTCCATTACGGCCAGGTCCCGGTACCATTTCTGATCAGCCGGAATAATGTACCAGGGAGCATAGGACGTGGAGGTCCGTTCCAGCATCTCGTCATAGGCTTCCATATACGCGCCCCATTGTTTTCGCTTCTCAAGGTCTTCCAGCGCAAACTTCCAGTTCTTATCCGGCTCGTCTATCCGCGCCTGAAATCGCTCCCGTTGTTCCTCCTTCGAGATATGCAGGTAGAACTTGAGAATGGTCGTTCCGGTCTCTGACAGATGCTTCTCGAAGGCGTTGATCTGGCCGTAGCGCATTCGCCAGATCTCTTCCGGCGCCAGCGAGTCAACGCGCACGATCAGCACATCTTCATAGTGCGAACGGTTGAAGACACCGATCAGCCCCCTGGACGGAACGCGCTGATGGATGCGCCAAAGGTAGTCATGGGCCAACTCTTCACTAGACGGCGCTTTGAATGAATGTACTTTCACGCCTTGCGGGTTTACGCCGCGAAAGACCTTCCTGATAGCGCCGTCTTTGCCCCCGGCGTCCATCGCCTGAAAGACGATCAGCAGCTTTTGTTTGTTTTCGGCATACAGGCGGCGCTGCCACTCGATCAGCTCGTCGCGAAGCGTGCGGAAGGTAGCTTCCGCCTCTTCGCGATTGGCGTGGAACTTCTTTCCGGCGGTCGGCCACTCATCCAATCTGATAAGTTGCCCGGCATCAAGCAGATGTTTCTCAGTCATTTGATTCTTCTCCAGGTCAATTTGGTCAATTGCTGCTCCCGACGGCTGCAACCTTATGCCGGGCGGCGACGATTTCCGCCAGGATAGCAACGGCTATCTCTTCCGGCGTCTGCGCGCCGATGGATAGGCCAATTGGCGCATGTATCCGGGCCAATGCCTCCGGCTGCACACCGGCCTGGAGCAGACGTTCACTTCGTTCGGCATGGTGTCGCCGGCTTCCCAAAACGCCCACGTAGTAGGCCGGCGTTGGCAATACATGGATCAGCGCCGGCTCATCAATCTTGGGATCATGGGTGAGCATGACCACTGCCGTTGAACGGTTGATCTCCAGCTTTTCAAAGGCCTTCAGCGGCCAGGCTGTGATCAGTTCATCCACATGCGGAAAGCGCGCTTCGCTGCCGAATGCGCGGCGGGGATCGATGACGACTGTGCGGAAACCAATTAGGCCGGCCATGGCTGAAAGGGTAATGGCGATGTGCACCGCGCCTACCATAATCAATTGTTCCACGGGCAATAGCAGGTCGCAGAAGAGCTCCAGCGCTCCCTGACTGGTGTGTAGGGTAACTATTGCACCCTTGCTTTCCAGAAGCGCTGCTCCGGCCGTCGAAGCGACCGACGGAGCAAGGTCAGCCGGCAAGTCCGTGTACAGAACAGTATGTCCTTCACTGAGGATCAGCTTCCGGCCAACCAGCGCCTCACTGCCGCTGACAACGGTGGCGCACACGCCGGCTTGATTGTTCTGCAGGATATCGCGTACCGGTTGATACCACTCCATTCTAACCGGTTCGACGAACACCCGGATGCTCCCACCACAGGCGAGTCCAACTTCCCAGGCGGTCTCATCGGCTACGCCAAAGCTGAGCAGCCGGGACCGGCCTTCCGCGAGCGCCTCCACCCCTTCCTCAAATACGGCTCCTTCCACGCATCCGCCGCTAACCGAGCCGGCGAGGTCTCCACTACTTACCAGCGCCATCTTCGCGCCCTCCCGGCGAGGGGCCGAACCCCAGGTCTGGACGACCGTTGCCAGGACAATAGATTGTTGCTGTTGGAACCAGTTTTCCATTGCAGGCAATACTTCGCGCATTGTCTGATTCTCCTTTTACTTCTAGCCGGCCAATCCAGAAGGATCCCGGCTACCTCTCACGTCGCTCCGGGCGGCTAGCGCGCTCCAATGAACGCGGCCGCGCTCACATCTCCCTTTTGACCCGCCGCTGAAAGGCGCGTCGGGCGCGGTTGATCCAGTAACGATAGATGCTGGGCCAGGGTAGCCAGGCTATTCAGGTTGTGCACCGGCAGGAAGTCGTCGCAGTACGGCAGGGCGGCCATGATCCCCCGGGTCAATGGCTCATAGCGCTGCGAACCAAGCAATGGATTAAGCCAGATGAGCCGCCGGCAGTTGCGTTTCAGGCGCGCGATTTCCGTTCCCAGCAACGCCGGCTC
>CAYVQP010000036.1:20940-31428 GCA_964452775.1 uncultured Ardenticatenaceae bacterium
ACCACCAGTGGGCGCGGCTTCCACACCGGCTCACGATAGGACCAGGTGAGAAACTCGCCCCCATGGCGCAGGCTGAGGCGCAGGCTTCGCCGCATGTCTAGCCGCAAGGATTTGCCCGGCCGGTAGCGGCGAGTCCGGCGCTGCCCGAGATTCCATACCATCTCGGCCATTAACAACTTGACTTCCATCAGCTCTTCCGCCGTCATCTGACCGAAGTCTTTCTGGCGCAATTGTTCCTGGGCGCTAAACGTCCGGGTGATCTCAACGATATTCAGTAGTTCTTCCTCCGGCTGATCCGCCTCGGCGTCGTCTATCGGGGATTCCTCGCCATGATCCAATATCGGGGGAACGAAGAGTGTTTCCGGCTTGATACCTGCAGTCGGGAAGAATGCGCTCATATCTGCAGCTATACCCGGGCCATGCGGGCGCCAAAACTGATTGAATGCCCGGTCAAACAACGGAATCTCATCGTGATTGTGCACAAACAGACTACGGGTCGCATGATAGAAGTCATCGCGCTGCCCAATCCGGATGTAATGCAGAGCTTCGACGCAGTCAATCATCCGCCCCGGAGGAACCTCGATGCCCGTGCTGCGCAGCAAGCGCCCGAAAAGCACCAGGTTATGAAGTAGATGGCCGCTCGCCTGTGCAGAGTCAGACATAAGGCGACTTGACGAACAAATAGTCGTGACCAAGTAGGCCGGCGAATCGTTGGCGGCGCGCGCCGCGGGCGGCTGTCATGTTGATGCCCGGACGCGGTTGAGAATCTGTCGTGCAGTCTCCCCTTTGACCTTCTGCACGTCATCCTGATATTTCAGGATGACCCCCAGGGTCTCTTCCACAACGGACACATCCAGGGCCTGTTGATCCAGCGCTACCAGCGCGCTGATCCAATCCAGGGTCTCGGCCACGCCGGGGATCTTGTACAGGTCGGCCTGGCGCAAATCTTGAATAAAGGCGGTGACCTGCCGGGCAAGCGTAGCCGGCGCTTGCGGGACCCGACGAAGAACGATTTCCAGTTCCTTGCCAAAGTCCGGATAATCAATCCAGTAGTAAAGGCAGCGCCGCTTCAGGGCATCGTGCACCTCGCGCGTCCGGTTCGAGGTCAGGACGACAAAAGGCGGCCGGGTCGCGCGAAATGTGCCAATCTCCGGCACCGTAATCTGAAAGTCGGAAAGGACCTCCAGTAAAAAGGCTTCGAACTCCTCGTCGCTGCGGTCGATCTCGTCAATAAGCAGCACCGGCGGGCGTTCACGGCTATTCTCAATCGCCTGCAGCAATGGCCGCTTCAGCAAGAAGGCTTCATCGAAGAGCTGTTCTTCAGACGGCCGTTCGTGGCGCGCCTCCAGCAAGCGCAAGTGCAGCAACTGGCGGGTGTAGTTCCACTCGTAGACCGCGTGGCTTATGTCCAGCCCTTCGTAGCACTGCAGGCGAATCAGTTCCGTTTGCAGCAGGCCGGCGATGACCTTGGCTACCTCCGTCTTGCCCACCCCGGCTTCACCTTCCAGGAAGAGGGGGCGCTCCAGGACGCCGGCCAAATAGACAGCTGTAGCCAGGCCACGTTCAGCCACATACTGTTGCGCCTGCAGGGCAGCCTGCAGATCGTCAATGCTCGTGAACTGTTCGCGCAGCACTCAAACCTCCGTAATTAAAGCCACGATCAACGCGCCTAACCCAGCCGGCTGCGCGGGGCGGGCCGTTCCGGCACGTCTTCCAGTAGACCACCGTGCCCAAGGGAGATGATGTCGCTGGCAGTGAGGACATCGCCGGCCAGCAGCCGGGGAAGAACCAGGTCAACAATATTCTTCTTCGGGCTGCGGGCGCAGCCGGGCGCACCGAGAACCGGCGTTTGCCCCCAGTAGGCCAGCATCAATAGATTGCCTGGGTCCACCGGCGCACCATAGCACACTACCTCGCCGCCTACCTGCTCAACCGCGCGAGGAGCGATGTCGTACCGATCCATTATCGCCGTCTCACCGGCCAGGATGATCATGTCAATTCGGTCATCCTGATGCGCCGCAAGCGTCGTTGCCAGCGCCATTTCGTCCCCAAACTCTTCCAAGGGCACAAAGTCGGTGCGTACAATGGTCGAACCAAGCGGCGCCAGCCGGTCCTCCAGGGCGGACTCGAAGCTGTGGGTGATGCCAGCCTGCGTTGCCGGCGATCCGGAGAGAATCAGGCCTACCCTCCGCGCGGGAAGTGGATCCAGTCGCAATAACGGCTCCGGGTCGGCCGCGATCTCGACGGCTTCTGAAACTACGGCTGCCGGTATGAAGTAGGGGAGAATCTTCAGGGTGGCGATGGTCCGTCCTGAAGTTACCGGTGAATGGGCCGGGAGCGTCGCCAGGGTGACACCGAGACAGTTATTTAGCCGGGCCAGCCGGGCCACATCAACGCGCAGGATGCCCAACGCGGTAGCGACCAGGTTCGTACGTCCAGTAGCCGGACCGGACAGGCGCAACCCCGGCCCAATCAGTGGGCCGGCAATTTGCGCCGCGGCGCTATTCTCATCCAGGTCGCCGGATTCGATCTCAGCCACGTAAACGGTGGTCCGGCCCATCTGTAACAGGATCTCCACGTCATGTTCGCTCAGGGCGCGCCCCTTGCGCAATGCTCGTCGTCCATCCTGTCCGGCAATGTTGTGTCCCAGGATCTTGCCGGCGGCCTCCACCACTGGAACGGGTCCGAATTTCACCGTTGATCACTCGTCGCTTGTTTCGATACATCCAGCGAAGAGAAGCGGGCCAAGGGAAAGTTACTCCTACTTCCTTTGGTCCGCTTCTCCTTTGCTCAGGCGGCAGGCGCAGGCAGATGCGACCTAATCCACCATCTTTTCAATCCACTTGCCAAGTTTAGCCATGTAGCCGGCTCGCTTGGCCGCCTTGTGCAGGGCGCGTTCCACAAAGACCGGGGCCATTGCCCGCCGGTATTCCGTGCTGGCATGAATATCTCCCAGTACATCGGGGCCAATGTCGTCCGCCACTCGCTGCGCGGCCTCATGGATGCGCTCGTCGCTGAGGTGGTGTCCGAGCAGGGCGGCAGCGACCGAAGGAGCTGCGGTGGCGCAAGGGGTCAAGCCGCCCACAGCCACGCTGGCGTAGACGCAGCTACTCAGCAGGTCCAGGGTGACGGTGGCGGCCGCACCCATCAGGGCGTAGCGGGAAGCCGGGTTTTCCAGCTTGACGTAGCCGGAGCCGGTGCGCTCACTTTCGGCAGCTACCTCCACGGCAGTGAGTATCTCGTTTTCGCCGATGGCGGTGGTGAAGAGGCCGGTGAAGCAGTTTGAGGCGGCAATCAGGCGGTCGCCGTCCGGCCCGGTGACATGGAGGATAGCGTTTAGGGCCGAAACGACGGTCGGCAAGTCGGAGGCAGGATCGGCATGGACGAGATTCCCGCCGATTGTGCCCCGATTGCGAACCTGGGGATCGCCGACAATGCCGGCGGCTTCGCTGAGCGCCCGCGGCAGGCCGCGGTGGGCGGCAATCATGGCGTGCGTAGTCAGCGCGCCGATGCGATAGTGACCGTCTTCCCTACTGATTCCGCGCAGCTCGCTGATGCGCCCGATGTCAATCAGAGTCCCCGGATCGGCGAGGCGCAACTTCATTACCGGCAGAAGGCTATGGCCGCCGGCAATGAGCTTGGCGCCGTCGTGAGCAGAGAGCAAGGAGACCGCCTCTGCGACAGAACTGGCCTGATAGTAGTTGAATTCCGGCGGATACATCAGTTACCTCCTCCGTTTGCGTTCTTGATGGCGGTCCACACGCGTTCAGCCGTAAGCGGCATATCCAGGTGTGTAATGCCGTAAGGGGCTAAGGCATCTATGACGGCGTTTACCACAGCCGGGGTCGAGGCGATTGTGCCGGTCTCGCCCGCGCCCTTCACGCCCAGCGGATTTACCGTGCTGAGCGTTTCAGTGCGCGCCACCTCGAACCCAGGCAGGTCCTCGGCTCGCGGCAAGGCATAATCCAGGAGCGTACCACTGGATAGCTGTCCCTGTTCGTCATAGACGGCGCCTTCCCACAATGCTTGAGCAACACCCTGAGCGATGCCGCCGTGCACCTGGCCATCAACAATCATCGGGTTAATGACGCGCCCGACATCGTCTACTGCCACATATCGCTTGAGCGTCACCTGTCCAGTCTCCGGGTCAACGTCCACGGTGCACACATGCGTGCCAAAGGGGAAGGTGCAGTTCGGCGGGTCGTAATAGGCGGTGTCGTCCAGGAAAGGTTCCATGCCGGGCGGCAGATTGTATGCCAGGGCCGCTGCGCCGGCGATTTCCTGAATGCTCTTGGCCTGATCCGGCGCTCCGCGCACAAACACCTTGCCGTCCTCGTAGACCACATCCTCCGCGCTTGCCTCCAGCAGGTGTGCGCCGAGAACGCGGGCCTTATCTTTGATTCGCTGGACGCTGTTATAGACCGCTACGCCGCCGACGGCTGCGCTGCGACTACCATATGAACCATAGCCGAACGGTGTACCCAGCGTGTCGCCATGTTGTACCAGGATGTCCTCAGTGGGAATGCCTAACTCGTCGGCTACGATCTGGGCCATCGTGGTTTCGTGGCCCTGGCCATGCGGCTGCGAGCCGGTGGTCACCACCACCTTGCCGGTCAAATGAACCCGGACGTTGGCGCTCTCCCATAGGCCTGCGCCCCAGCCCTCTCCGGGAAGCCCTACCCAGGCAGAGGGCGCCACGCCGCACATCTCCACATAGGAGGACAGCCCGATGCCCAGGAGGCGACCTTCTGAACGCGCCTTGGCTTGCTCGGCTCGAAAGCCGGCATAGTCGGCCATTTCTAACGCCTTGTAAAGCGCCGGTTCATAGTCGCCAGTGTCGTAAGCCAAACCTCTCAGAATGTGGTCGGCCGGCTCATACGGGAAGTCGTCCGGCGAGATGAAGTTCCTGCGTCGAACCTCGGCCGGGTCCATGTTAAGTTCTCGGGCGACCAGGTCGACCGCCCGTTCCACCACATAGGTAGCTTCCGGCCGGCCCGCGCCGCGATATGCATCTACCATGCCGGTGTTCGTGTACACACCGACCACTTTGCAGAAGATGTGGGGAATGCGGTATGCGCCGGAGAGCATGCGTCCATATAGTGTGGTCGGAATACCAGGGGCGATCGTTGACAATATCCCGCCCAGATTGGCATAAGTGTGCACTTTCAGGGCAGTGATGTGGCCGTCGTTGGACGCCCCGACCTCGATTTCAGAGATGTGATCTCGCCCGTGCGTAGTAGCGACATAATTCTCGCTCCGGCCTTCCACCCATTTGACCGGCTGGCCAAGCTTCTTCGCCAGGGCCGCCATCAGCGGGTACTCGTGATAGAGGAAGATCTTCGTGCCGAAACCGCCGCCGATATTTACGGAAATGCAGCGCATCTGTGTTTCCGGGATTCCGAACACAAAAGCGGTCATCAGCAGGCGCATGATGTGTGGACATTGAGATGTCAACCAGACCGTGTACTCGCCGGTAACCGGATTGTACTGCGCAATGCTGCCGCGGCCTTCCATCGGCGTCGGCAGTAGCCGCTGGTTCACGAGTCGCTGTCGCACCACAACATCGGACGATGCCAGGGCCGCATTTGTATTTGCTTCATCTCCGCAGACCCAGTCCATGACGACATTATTCGGTGCGTTATCGTGTAGCTGAGGCGCCCCCGGCTCGGTAGCTCGCTGGGCATCTACCACAACATCGAGCGGCTCCCAATCAACCTCGATATGGGCGAGGGCATCTTCGGCCTGGTACAGGGTCTCGGCTACCACTACGGCCACGCCGGCTCCGGTGAAAGTTACCTTGTCGATCTCCAGCAGACGTGGTGTGTTGACATGGTTTTCAACGCCGCCGGCTTGCCAGGCGCAGGGCAACGCCGGCAAATCCGCGAAGTCCTGGCCGGTAAATACGGCCACGACACCCGGCATCTTTGCTGCCTCACTGACATCAATCCCCTTGATGCGGGCGTGGGCGTAGGGGCTACGCAGGATGGCTGCATGCAACATACCCGGCAGCTGGATGTCCGCCAGGTATTTCCCCGTGCCGGTAACCAGCCGGGGATCTTCAACACGCTTCATCGGTTTTCCAATGTAATCACCCATCGCGATCCTCCCTACTGCCTCATCGTTTCTGCGGCCTGTTTCACCGCTTTGACGATATTTTCGTAGCCGGTGCAACGACAGAGGTTACCCTCCAGGCCATGGCGGATCTCTGCGTCGTCCGCATCAGGATTGTTCTCCACCAGTTTGACGGCAGCCATGATCATGCCGGGGGTGCAAAAGCCGCATTGCAGACCATGATTGTCCCAAAACGCCTGCTGCATGGGGTGGAGGTTACCGTTGTTGGCTAACCCCTCGATCGTCACGATGTCGCTGCCGTCTGCCTGAACTGCCAGCACCGTGCAGGACTTGACTGCCAGCCCATCCATGTGTATGGTGCAGGCTCCACACTGGCTGGTATCGCAGCCGACGTTGGTCCCCGTCAGCCCGAGCCCCTCTCTAATGAAATCAACGAGCAACATTCTGGGCGGCACATCGCGGCTGACTGCCTTGCCGTTTACGGTAACGGTGATGTTCATATGCAATCCTCCTGTCTCTTGGTGGGATAAGAAGCTGGGAATCAGCGCCGGCCCGGCATCACGCGGTACGCAATGCAAGTCAAGCCGGCAGGATCGCGGAATCGTATGCATTATGGCTCTTGATGGGTTTCCGGGCGCCTCCTTATTCAGTTGTCGGCTGACCATCGCCGACGCAGTTCCAGTTCACGAACAGCGGGAAAGCCGGCTAAATGATCCTGCTTCGGCGCTGCATGCGTGCTGTGACGGCTATCAGCTCAACGCTCCGTTCCGGCGAATGAGAACGGAAGCAACCAGCTCTTTCTATGGGCAGTTTGGGCAGGATATTTGCCCAGCAATTGGGCATTTTGCATACGTAATCTATCGAATATAATACCCCTTGTCAAGCTGGGACCTGAAGCGGAGTAATACCACGAATTGCAAGGGGTCAACAGCCCGAACTCAGCTGCCGGCGCACTGCACGCGCCATTCCAAAATGCGTTTCTCTGAGTGCACATCCGCAAGCCCCTGCACGTGAATGGAGGCAAATATGGCTGACAATATGGTAGGTGAAGTATATCATCCTGCCCCGGAAATCATTGCTCAGGCGCACATCCCGGATTATCGGGTAGCCAGCGAAGCCGCTAAGAGGGATCTGGCCGGCTTTTGGGGCACTATCGCGGCAGAGAACTTCGAGTGGTACGAACCCTGGGAGCGGGTGCTGGACAGCGACAACGCGCCATTCTACAAGTGGTTCGTGGGCGCCAAAGTGAACATCGTGCACAATGCCCTTGACCGGCACATGCACACTTCAGTTCGCAATCGGGCCGCGCTGATCTTTGAGGGCGAACCCGGCGACAAACACGTCTACACCTACCAACAGCTCAACCGCGAAGTCTGCAAATTTGCCAGCGTCATCCGGGCGATGGGGGTCAGCAAGGGCGACCGGGTCACTATTTACATGGGCCGCATTCCAGAATTGATCATTGCCATGTTGGCCTGCGCCAAGATTGGGGCGATTCATTCTGTGGTATATGGCGGCTTCTCCACGGAAGCGCTGTTGGGCCGTATTGAGGATAGCCAGTCCAAACTGCTGATCACCTGCGACGGGGCCTGGTTGCGGGGCAATGTGGTCGAGTTGAAGCAGATTGCGAATGAAGCCCTGGAGCGGGCCGGCACTATTCAGTCGTGTGTCTGCGTCAGGCGCATCGGTAATGAAGTGGAGATGATTCCGGGGCGAGACTACTGGTATCACTCCCTGATGTCGCAGCCGATTGCTGATCCCAATGCGTCCACGGAGGTGATGGATGCGGAGGATCCGCTGTACATCCTCTATACGTCCGGCACCACCGGCAAGCCCAAAGCGATCCTGCATACCCACGGCGGCTATATGGTGGGTACCGCCATTACGATGAAGTGGGTCTTTGATGTCAAGCCGGAAGATATCTGGTGGTGCGCGGCTGATCCCGGCTGGGTCACCGGCCACAGCTACATCGTTTACGCTCCGCTTGTTTTGGGCACCACCAGCTTTCTATATGAGGGTGCGCCGACTCATCCCTATCCAGACCGCTGGTGGCGGATGATCAGCCATTACGGCATCAACATCCTTTACACCGCGCCGACCGCCATCCGCGGGCTGATGCGCTTTGGCGAAAGTTGGCCGAACCGCCACGATCTATCCAGCTTGCGCTTGCTTGGAACCGTCGGTGAGCCAATCAATCCCGAGGCATGGAGGTGGTACCATCGCGTCATCGGCAAAGAACGCTGCCCGATCATGGATACCTGGTGGCAAACGGAGACGGGCAGCTTCATGATCACCCCCTTGCCAAGCATGGCGCTTAAGCCCGGCTCAGCCACGCTGCCGTTCCCCGGTGTAGAAGTGGATGTGGTAGACGAAGACGGGCATCCCGTCAGCCCCAACGAAGAGGGTTTCCTGGTCATCAAGAACCCCTGGCCGGCCATGTTACGCACCGTCTACGGGGATCCGGATCGCTATGTGGAGCAGTATTGGTCACGCTTCAGCGAGAACGGCTGGTACTTACCCGGCGACAGCGCGCGCAAAGACGAAGACGGCTATATCTGGGTCATCGGGCGTATTGATGACGTGATCAAGGTTTCCGGTTATCGCCTGGGCACAGCGGAAGTCGAGAGCGCGCTGGTCAGTCATCCAGCAATTGCTGAAGCCGCGGTCATCGGAGTGCCGGACGAACTACGTGGACACGTGATCAAGGCCTATTGCATTCTGCGGCAGGGCTTTGAAGGCAGCGAACGGCTGGAAGCGGAACTGAAGGAGCACGTGGGCCACGAGATTGGTCCAATTGCGAAGCCGGTCTCGGTGGATTTCGTTCCTAGTCTGCCCAAGACGCGATCAGGCAAGATCATGCGCCGGGTTCTCCGCGCGCAGGTATTGGGTCAGGACGTTGGCGATCTGTCAACCCTGGAAGGTTAGCGCCGGGGTCCCTGCGAGTTGGCTTTCGCATTGGGTTAAATGGGAACAGTTCCGTTTTTGACGGTGTTTGTGACAAATGGTACAATCCATTTGCGTCCAACTTTGACCTGCTGAAACACCGAAGTTTCGGCTCACGCTCCCGCTGCGCATGCCGGCTAGGTCCTACGAATTGATGTGGACGCGCTGGTGGTTAACACGGGGAGTGGTTAACGACCTGCTACGCTTGCCCAGATTCCCAATTGCGCGTCCTGCCAAGCTGCACAGCGGAGGCTGAGAGCATAACCCGGGACGAGCGATGGCGGGCGAGCTATTGGCTGTCGCACGTAGCTGGCGAAACAAATTTGTAACGCGCCTGACGAGTACAGGCAGAGCGGCCGGGACCACCCGGCCGCTCTACATCTGGAGGATCTTGATGGAGTCTATTTTTCTAAACCTTGTCGCGAGCCAGATGGCGCAGGAGGCAGTTCGCCCGCCGCTTCCGGCAATCTGGTGGCTCGGGCCGGCGGCTGCCCTGATAGCGCTGCTTTTTGCCGGACTCTTCCATCGACAAGTGATGCGCGAAAGCGAAGGCACCGAGCGCATGAGGGAAATAGCGGAGGCGATCAGGGAGGGGGCCACAGCCTATCTCCGCCGCCAATTCCGCGTTGTGGCAATTGTCCTGGGCGTTCTGTTCGTCATCTTCCTTGTGCTCGCCCTGTTGCGGTTGCAAAACCCGCTTGTACCCTTTGCATTCCTGACCGGGGGCTTCTTCTCCGCGCTATGTGGTTACATCGGTATGCGCACCGCGACATCTGCTTCTGCCCGGGTAGCCAATGCTTCGCGCACCAGCCTGAACGGCGGTCTTCAGGTTGCCCTGAAGGCCGGAGCAGTGATGGGTCTGGTGGTAGTCGGCTTTGCGCTGCTGGACGTTACTGCCTGGTTCCTCCTACTCTACTATGTCCTTGTCAAGTTTGTTGGCTTCCTGGCGGTAGAAAATCCGCTCAATCTAATCACCGCGACCATGCTCAGCTTCGGGATGGGCGCCTCCGTGCAGGCGTTGTTTGCCCGGCTCGGTGGAGGCATTTATACAAAGGCGGCGGATGTGGGTGCGGACCTGGTTGGTAAGGTTGAGGCCGGCATTCCCGAGGACGATCCGCGCAATCCGGCTGTAGTGGCGGACAACGTGGGCGACAACGTCGGCGATGTGGCCGGTATGGGCGCCGACTTGTATGAATCGTACGCCGGCTCCATCCTGGCCACCTGCGCGCTGGGCGTGGCGGCAGTCGCTGCCGGAGCGACCACCTACTTGGGAGAGGGGCATACCATAGAAGCGCTGATGGAACTCCAGTTGCGCTACATTGCCGCCCCAATTGTGCTGGCGGCGGTCGGCATCGTGTTGTCCATCATCGGCATCTATTTGGTGCGGGCGGATGAAGACGCTGACCAGGGGCAGTTAATCGCGGCTTTGAGCCGGGGACTTAATGTCAGTTCGCTCGGCATTGCCGTGCTCTC
>CAYVQP010000036.1:31528-42953 GCA_964452775.1 uncultured Ardenticatenaceae bacterium
TACACGATGAACGGCCTGCAAAATATCTCAATGGGCCTGTACGGCGTCGGCATCGCGGCGGTTGCGATGCTCTCCACGTTGGGCTTTACCCTGGCGACCGATGCCTATGGACCGATCGCCGACAACGCCGGCGGCAACGCGGAAATGGCCGGATTGGACCCGGCGGTGCGCGGCCGGACGGATCAGCTCGATGCCGTCGGCAACACCACCGCCGCAATTGGCAAGGGGCTTGCGATTGGTTCTGCAGCGCTAACGGCTCTCGCTCTACTGGCCGCGTATCTGGAGGAAGTCAGGCTGGCAATGACGGAGTTGCGCGGCCTTGAAACGGTGCAGATCGCCGGGGATATGGTGGAAGTCGCCACGATGAGTGCGCAAGCGTTCATGGACTACTACAGTGTGAATCTGCTCAACCCGGCGGTATTGATCAGTATCTTCATTGGCGCGGGCACCGTCTTCTTCTTTTCTTCGATGACTATGAAGGCAGTAGGACGAGCGGCCGGCGACATGGTAGAAGAGGTACGCCGCCAGTTCCGTGAATCACCTGGTATCTTGAGCGGCACCCAACGCCCGGATTACGCCCGCTGCGTCGAAATCAGCACCGTCAGCGCCCAGCGAGAGATGGTGGCCCCGTCGATACTGGCGCTTGTTGTTCCGCTGGTGATCGCCGTGCTATTCGGGGTTGCCGGCGTGTTGGGTCTTCTGGCGGGGACCATGACGGCCGGCTTTGCCATGGCAATCATGATGGCCAACTCCGGCGGCGCCTGGGATAACGCCAAGAAGTACATCGAAGAAGGACACTTTGGAGGCAAAAACTCGCTGGCGCACAAAGCAGCAGTAGTGGGTGACACGGTAGGCGATCCCTTTAAGGACACTTCCGGCCCATCGCTCAACATCCTCATTAAGCTCATGTCCATGGAAACGGTGGTGTTTGCCGGCCTGACCGCTGCCTTTGCTAACGGGCAAGGGCTGATCGTCATGCTGTTTGGCGGCTAGAGCCATTGGCGACTGCGTTCGCGTTTTCTCCGGCGGCCGGGCATACCCTCAGAGGTCACCCCGAGAACAACGATCGGTTGGCCGGCCTCTTGCCTTTCCTGAAGCAGGCCGGCGCGTGGGATGTCATGCAATCCCTGGCTCCGCAGGAAGCAACCGAGACGCAGCTGCTACGCGTGCACACGGGCGAGCACCTGCGCGATCTGCGCGCGCTTGCCCGGCGAGGCGGCGGCTGGATTGACGCCGACACGTACATGACGGCGGCGAGTTACGATCTGGCAGTGCTGGCCGCCGGCGGCGTCATTGCGACCGTTGACAGCGTGATATCCGACCAGTCCCGGAACGGTCTGGCGTTGATCAGGCCGCCGGGTCATCATGCCGGTCAGGATCGGGCCGAAGGTTTTTGCCTGCTGAACAATGTGGCTATCGCGGCCCGTCACGCCCAGGCAGTGCATGGGACTGAGCGCGTGCTGATTGTTGATTTTGACGTTCATCACGGCAACGGCACGCAACGCATATTCTATGAAGACAGCCGGGTGCTGTTTGCGTCGTTCCACATGGTCGCTCCATTCTTCTATCCGGGAAGCGGCCGCCTGCAGGAGATCGGTTCCGGCAATGGGCGCGGCTTCACGCTGAACTTTCCATTTCCGCCGGGGGTCGGCGACCTTGGATACCAGGATGCCATGGAGCAGGTGCTGCTTCCCAGGGCAAGGGCATTTCGCCCACAGTTGATCCTGGTTTCGGCCGGCTTGGACGCCCACTGGCGTGATCCGCTGGCGGCCGCCAGGCTCACGCTAAGCGGCATTGGCCGGTTGGTTGGTTTGCTGGTGAACGCGGCCGAGGAGCTATGCGCCGGGCGGATCGTGTTTGTCTTGGAAGGGGGTTACTTTCGCGACGCCCTGTGGTATGGCCTGCTAAACCTGTGCAATGCGTTAACCGGCGAGCAGGAGCGTTTCGATCCGTTGGGAGAACCTCGAGAGCCGGAGAGGGAGATCAGTTCGCTACTGGCCGAGCTGAAGCAAGTGCATTTGCCCACCTAAGTGAAACTTTGCATAATACGCTTCCAGGCATTGCACTAACGCTTTCGCTGACATGAGCGGGCGAGGGTTGGCGTGGCTACAATCTCACTTCGAAGTTACTTAGAGCAAATACGGAGCGCGGTCGAGGAAGGATACCTCGACGAAGCTCTGGTCCATTGCCGGCGCATATTGGAGCAATATCCCCAGCACTTGGAGACCTACCGGCTGTTCGGAGCGACGCTCCTTAAGAGCAGGGAGCATGAGGATGCTGCCGATGTGTTTGAGCGATTGTTGAGCGCCGAACCCGGCGACGCAGTGGCGCACAGTGGGTTGGCGAAGGCGTACGCCGCGATGGGGCGATTGCCGGAAGCAGGCCTGCATGGCCAGCTGGCGTTTGAAATTCAGCCCTATGCGCCGGCGTCAGGGACTTATCAAGTCCCGGCTGGCTGGAATAGCGAGGTCGAATCCCAGCACTATGGGCTTACCAGGGCGGCGCTGGCTCGCATTCACGTCCGGGGTGGCCTATATCCGCAGGCCATCGCCTATCTGAGTTCCGCAGCGTCTTCGCCCACTGCTCGTCCGGACCTGCGGGCGTTGCTGGCCGAGGCATTGTGGCGTGATGGCCGGCGACTGGAAGCAGTGGAGGTAAGCCGGGAACTCTTGCGTCGCCTTCCCAACTGCGTAATTGCCAACGCGATTCTGGCCGAATCTCTGTTGGCGTCGGATCAGGTTGGCGAAGCGCATGTCCATCTATCCAGGGTGCAGTCAGCGCTATTGTTGGAGCAAGAAGATTTGCTTGACGACTCGCTGCCGGCGATCGCCTTTAATACCCGTGGCGCTTTTCCACTTGACGAGATGGTCACCGTCCAGGCGCTTGAGCTGAAACATGCGCCAGCCAGGCGGAGTGAGGAGCTGGAATCGTCCTGGTTTACCAGGATGGGAATCAACAGTGATGAGCAGCCGGTTGAGCTGGGAACCCTGTTCTCAGACGAGCCGGATTGGTTGCCGGCATTCGAGATTGCTGGAACAGCAGTTGGCAGCGGCTTGTATTCGCCGGCTGTTGCACAGTTTGAGCAGATGACTGACGATCTTGGCGTGCAGAGCGCGATGAGTGATGAGCCGGCCGGAGATGAAACGTCACCGGGCGACGGTCGCGCTGACGTAGGCCTTGCGGTAGTTGCCGGCCTGAGTGCCGCAGCCCTCCATGAGGCGATGGCTGCGGAGCGCCGGCCGGAAGAAGTAGCGGAGGAACCCAATATGAGCGGGAATGAGCTTAGCGCGGATACCAATGCGATGCAGGAGCCGGATGAGCATGAGGCGACGCTGGCCTGGCTGGAAACTCTGGCGGCCCGGCAAGGCGTATCCATGGATGAGTTGTCTGCTTCCGGCGAACCGTCGCTGCCCGAAGAAGCCGCAGAACCATTTCCGGACTGGCTTACCAGGGACCTGAGCGAAAGCCCTGCCGGCGCGGAAGGAGCGCAGCCGCCCGGCTCCGCACAAGGCCAAGAGGATGATATTCCCGACTGGCTGCGGGACAGCGTTGATGCGCCGGCAGCCGCTGCCGTAGCGGTAGTTCCGACGGAGAGTGATTCGCTGGACGACCTGAGTTGGCTGGACCAGATCGCGGCCGGCGCCGGCGAAGCGATTGATGAGCCGCCGACATTGAGCTGGCAGAAGAGCGGCTATGGGGGCGCGGACGATGACGAAGCTCTTTCCTGGCTGGACGCAATCATCGAACCGTCGCCTGCAGCAACGGCGGCGGGCCTGGCCGTCGCAGCGACGGCGCGGAGTGAGGAAACGGCGTCTGAAGAAGTTGCCGGGGTATGGAGTGGTGAGGAGTCAACGTCCCTCCCTGATTCTGCGCCTCTCGCGCCAATGGAACCTTACCAGGAATCCGACGAAGATGATGCGTTGGCGACTGAAGCCAGGTTTGAACCGGCGATCCCCGAGCGTGAAGAAGCAGAGGCGGCGGTGATGGCATCGCTGGATGACGTGCCGGAAGATCTGGAGGCCGCCCAACTCATCTTGGGGACGGCGCTGGTTGGTGAACGGGCGACCGGCGAGGTTGCGCGAGATCAAAAGGCGGAAGTTGTCATGCAGCCGGCTGCAGAGCTTGCCGCCGACGTGCCGGAGGACCCGGCAGATGTTTTGAACTGGCTGGAGAAGCTGGCGATGTTGCAAATTGCCGAGCGGGCGATTCCGGCCCCGACTGAGCCTATCCAGGTAGTAGAGGAGCCGGTCACGCCAGCTGTGCCTCTGGAAGTCGTGGCGGCTGCCGCCGCCGCGGAGTCGCGGGCTTCCTATGAAGTGCCGATAGTGGCCGAAGCCGAGGTTGAGATTGACAGCGTCGAGAATCTGATTGCCTCAATTCCCGATGACCCGGACGCTGCAATGGCCTGGCTGGATCAACTTGCCGCCCAACAAGAGGCGGTTCTGGCTGAGGCGCCGGACGCCGCGGAACAGGTAGATGAACCGGCGGCCCTGGATGAGGCGCAGGAATCTGCCGCAGGCAAGGCCGCCCTGACGGCAATGGCGATGCGGGCCCTGGCTGAGTCTGCCGGCGAGGAAGAGGAGGTATGGCCCGTGGATGTGGAGCAGGAGGTCGCCGGGGCGATGCCGGATTGGCTGGAACTCGAGCCGGCGCAGGGGTCCGATGCGCCGCCGGTTGACCTGCCCACTGCATGGGAAGCCGAGCAGGCAGAGTTCGTTGCCTGGTTGGCCGGCGAAGAAGCGGAGCAACTGTCTGAACCAGACGCCGTTAGTGAGGAGTCTTCACCCGAGGCTGATTTTGAGACACTGGAAGCTGCCTCCGCGCCTGATCTGGCTGACCTGATCGCCGGCTATGAGCGAGACCTGGCGCAGGGGGATAACCCTGAGGGCGTTTTACAGGCGCTCTTGGCGTTGGTCGGGGATTCGCCTGAGCCGGACATCAGGACGGCGCGCTTGCTAGGTGACGCTTACGCGCAGACCGGCGACTATGCTCGCGCTCTCGATAGTTATAGCAGCGCCCTTGACCTGCTATAATTGGGGACCTGTGATGCGTCTAGCCAATGACGCACGATCGCAATTGTGGAGGCAGCTTCGGCTGCCTCTGTTTATGTCTTGAGTCAATAACGGAGAAGTATCAATGGAACGCACACTGATATTGGTCAAGCCGGATGGAGTGCAGCGCGGGCTAATCGGCGCGATAATCAGTAGATTCGAACAACGGGGCCTGAAGCTAATCGGCCTGAAGTTCATCCAGATGTCCGTAGAACTGGCTGAACGGCACTATTCAGATCACGCCGGGAAGCCATTTTATCCCGGGTTAGTGCAGTACATCACCTCCGGCCCAGTGGCGGCGATGGTCTGGGAGGGCAATGGCGCGATTCAGGCGGCGCGAAACACGATGGGTGTAACCAGACCTGTAGAGGCCGCTCCCGGCACTATCCGCGGCGACTTCGCCATGGAAGTGGGCCGCAATCTGGTGCACGGCTCAGATGGGCCGGTGAACGCTGAAAAGGAAGTGGCTCTGTTTTTCCGCGAAGACGAGCTGGTGCGGTGGGATCGGGGATTGGATAGCTGGATTCAGGAGTAAAAACTTCTCAGTCTAGAAATGGTCACGTCGAGGTGTAAGGCGACATGCTTCGGCTGTCGCCTATTGCACCCGCAATAGCACATGACCCTGACTCCAGAGTTCCTCAAGGTCGTAATAGCGCCGGCGTTCCGGCGAGAAGATGTGGATGACCACACCACCGAAATCTACCAGGACCCAGCCATCATCAGGATCGCCTTCAACTCCCCAGGGCAGTACATCCAGGCCCAACTTCGCTGTCTCTGTCACGCTGTCGGTCAACGCTTTCAGTTGCCGGCTGCTATCGCCGTTACAGAGCAAGAAGAAGTCTGTGAAGACAGCCTGATCGCGAATGTCCAGGAGGAGTATATCTCTTCCCTTTTTCTCAATCAGACTATCAACAAGCGTGTTTGCCAATTCTAGACTTTCCAGCTTATTTCCTCCGCAATGTGTCAATTTCAAGTAATACGCATAATGCGGATTGTAGCATGCGCCTGGACGAGATGCCATTTGACCCGGGCGGAGGCAAGCGAGGGCCGTCAGCCGGCCGGGCCGGGCAGCCCATTGGGTTTAGGGCTTGTCCGGCTCTTGGCTGGAGATTGAACATGTCCCCACTGTTTGCTCAATCTGAATCGCAGCGCGATGTTTGGACTGTCACCCAGGTGACCGGCTACATTCGCGAGTTGTTTGAAATAGACTTTCGCCTGCGCGAAATACAGATTACGGGCGAGATCTCCAACTTTACCCGCGCTCGCTCGGGGCATATCTATTTCACGTTGAAGGATGCTCAAGCGCAACTGTCCTGCGTCATGTGGCGCAGCGATGCGATGAGGCTGCGCTATCAGCCGGCGGACGGCGACGCGGTGATTGCCGCCGGTCAAATCTCCGTGTATGAAGCCGGCGGGCGCTACCAGCTCTACACGACGAGCATCGCCCCGGCCGGGCGAGGCGACCTGGCAGCGACCTTTGAGGAGTTGAAGCGCCGGTTGGAGGCTGAGGGGCTATTTGATGCGGAGCACAAGCAGCCGCTGCCGGCATTTCCGCGAAAGATCGGGGTGGTTACCTCCATTGATGCTGCCGCGCTGCGCGACATTCTCAATGTGCTGCGCCGGCGTTTTCCGGTCGCACAGGTGTTGATCTCGCCGGCAGCGGTGCAGGGCGTAGATGCCCCTCCCCAAATAGTTCGCGCGCTGCAATGGCTGGATGGGCGCAATGACATTGATACCATTATTATCGCTCGGGGTGGTGGTTCGCTGGAAGACCTTTGGGCGTTCAACGACGAGCGGGTGGCGCGGGCGATTTTTGCGGCGCGACACCCGATCATTTGCGGGGTTGGTCACGAAACCGACTTCTCCATCGCGGACTTCGTCGCTGACGTGCGCGCACCAACACCCTCCGTAGCGGCAGAATTGGCCGTTCCTGACTCCCAGCAACTCAAGAGTGATATCGCGGCATTGGCAGGCAGGCAGCAGGAGTTGATGCGTAGCCGGCTGGCGCAAAAGCGCTGGCAGTTGGGCGGTCTGCTGCGGGATCTCAAGTTCCTGGGCCCGCAACGCCGGCTATTGAACGACCGCCAGAGAATGGACGCGCTGGCCATCCATCTGGAACAGGCGATGCATTATCATCTCCTGCAGGTGAGTGGCCGGCTCGCACTGTTGCAGGCCAGACTAAGCGCGGTCAGCCCCGAAGGTACGCTGGCCCGAGGGTACGCCATCGTGCGCGACGCGCAGGGCAAGATTGTGCGTTCCGCTGCGGAAGTACGGGCCGGAGACCGGCTGCATATCAAGGTGCGCGACGGTGCATTTGGCGTGCAGGTCATCACGGATGATAATTGACTACCCTGCTGACTCCGGCAGGCAGGAGTGCATAGATATGGACGAACAAGCGCAGGGCGCTAACCTGACATATGAAGATGCTCTAGCCGAGCTGGAAGGCACCGTCTCCCGGCTGGAGCGGGACGACCTCTCCCTGGAAGAAGCCCTGGCCCTGTTCGAGCGAGGGCAGACGCTGGCCAAGTATTGTAGCGAGTTGCTGGAGGAGGCGACCCTGCGCGTGGAGCAACTGACCGCGGACGGCGAAATCGCGCCGCTCGTAACTGAAGATTGATGTTAGGAGATCATGTTCAAGAGTATTCGTGAGTCACTTAGCCGAACTCGCAACACCGTTTTCGGCCAAATCGCCAGCGTTCTCGGCTCCGGCGACATCACTGACGAGACCTGGGAGGACCTTGAGGCGCTGCTCATTCAGGCGGACATGGGCGTCCCAACGACGTTGGAAGTCCTCGACGCGTTGCGGGAACGGGTGCGGCGCGAAGGGCTGTATCGCTCCAACCAATTGCTTGCTGCCCTGAAAGAGGAACTCAGAGCAATCCTGGTGGACAAGAGCACGTTCAATCTGGAGGGGAAGCGACTGCTGACAATTGTGATGGTGGTCGGCGTGAACGGCTCCGGCAAGACCACTTCCATCGGAAAGCTGGCCCGTTACTATAAGCGACAGGGGCGGGCGGTGATGCTGGCAGCCGGCGATACCTTCCGTGCGGCGGCGATTGACCAACTGACTGTCTGGGGGGAACGCGCCGGTGTACCGGTGGTCGCCGGTCAGCCGGGCGGCGACCCGGCCGCGATCGTATATGATAGTATTCGCGCGTCGCGAGCGCGTGGCTTTGACCTGCTCTTTATTGACACTGCCGGCAGACTGCACACCAAGTACAATCTGATGAAGGAACTGGAAAAGGTGCGCGGCGTCTGCCAGAAGAGCGTGCATCAAGCGCCGCACGAGGTCTTGCTGGTGTTGGATGCTCCAACAGGTCAGAATGCGCTTGTGCAGGCGGCCAAGTTTAAGGAATCGGTGCAGGTGACCGGTGTGGTCTTGACCAAGTTGGACGGCACGGCGAAAGGGGGCATGGTCTTTGCGATTTACCGCGAACTCGGCCTGCCTGTGCGCTTCGTGGGAACCGGCGAGAAGATAGACGACATGGCTCCCTTTGATCCGGATCAATTTGTGGAAGGCCTTTTCGAAGCGTAAGAGGCTTTTCTGCCGGTTTACTGCGGAAGGCTGCGATATTGCTGACTGAGCCGGCCATGCGATGAAGTTGAAACGGACCTGCGAGGTCCCGGCTCTTCCCGACATGACATAGGAGTTCTTGTGGAATACATAGTAGATCAACTTAACGAATTACAGGCTAACGTAGAATTGCTCCGGGGGCGTCTTTGACGTAGATCACAAGCTGCATCAAATTGAGGAGCTGGAGTTACAGACTGCCGCTCCCGACTTCTGGAATGACGCCGCGCAAGCGCAGGTCGTCATGAGGGAGCTTACCAGACTGCGCAACCAGGTTGCTATCTGGGTGGATGTGTCGCAGAAGCTAAGCGATACGCTGGAGCTGGCCGAACTGGGCGACGAGGAGTTGGAGGAGGATCTGGGTCGAGAGGCAGACAATTTGCGCGCCGTCGTCGCCGACCTGGAGTTCAGCGCGCTTTTCTCCGGCGACTACGATGAAGAGGATGCTCTGTTGGCTATCCATGCTGGGGCCGGCGGCACCGAAGCGCAGGATTGGGCGCAGATGCTTCAGCGCATGATCGTTCGCTGGGCGGAGGCCCATCGTTGCCGGGTCGAGATCGTTGATGAAAGCCCAGGAGATGAGGCCGGGATCAAGAGCACCCTGATGGCGATCAGCGGCGACCATGTGTATGGCCGGCTGAAATCGGAACGTGGTGTGCATCGCCTGGTGCGCATCTCTCCTTATGACGCTTCCAAGCGCCGGCACACTTCATTTGCCAAGATCGAGGTATGGCCGGATGTGGCGGAGGATATTGAAATCGAGATTGACGAGAACGATTTGCGCATTGATCGCTTTCGAGCCAGCGGCGCGGGTGGCCAACACGTGCAGAAGAACGAGACTGCCATTCGAATCACGCACATTCCCACGGGCATAGTCGTATCCTGCCAGAACCAGCGATCGCTGGTGCAGAACCAGGAAATGGCGATGAAAGTGCTGAAGGCGCAGCTCTTTGACCTGGAGCGCCGCAAGCAAGACGAACAGATGGCCAAGCTGAAGGGCGAAGATGTGGATGCCGGCTGGGGGAATCAGATCCGATCCTACGTACTCCATCCGTATCGCATGGTGAAGGACCACCGGACGGACTACGAGACGGGCAACGTTTATGCCGTGCTCGACGGCGCGTTGGACGGATTCATGGAAGCGTACCTGAAACATATACTCGGACAGCCGGCATAGGAGAAGTGAAGATGACCAATCCCGGTGACAAGAAGAACATTTCCGGCAGCAAGGGTGGAAATGTGCAGGCGAGCTCGAAGCTGTCCGCGACCTCAAAGGCTTCCAGCGCGAAGATAGGCGCCAGCGCAGGCAGCTCCACCAATGAGGTCCGAGACCAGCGCCAGACTGATATCGTCCGCATTCAGCAACAATTTCAGAGTATTGAGTCGCGAGCGGAGTTCAGCGCTGTACAGTCTGCCATAGGCAACATTGAGTCGGCAGTTACCCGGCTGCCCGTGGAGCTGCAGCAGCTACGTGATCGCGGCTATCTGCACGCCGGCCGGCTGGACCAACGCATATCCGACTTGCGCAGCCAGTGGAGGTCAACCCGCGTGCGGGTGGACTCCAGCGTCCGGACCAGAGGACGTGAGATCAGGCAAGAAGTGGAAGAGACCAAGCTAGTCGTGAACCGGATGTCTGTGAACGATGGGGACAGCATCAAGCGGGCCGATACGGCAGTCAGCAGCCTGGACAGCCAGGTCAGCGCCGCGCTTGCCGGTGTAGAAGGACTTTATAGCCAGCTGCAAAGCGATCTGCAGCAGATAGAAGCGGAGCTGTGCAAGGTGAGCGAGATGTTAGGCGTCATAGACGCGTCGCCAGAGATCACCTTGCGCGATGCGGAGGGGCCGCTGGCATGTGTGAAGGCAGAATGGGAGCAGGACGGCGACGAAGGACCGGACGGCCACCTGCTGCTCACTGACCAACGCCTGATCTTTGAGCAAAACGAAGAGATCGTTACCAAGAAGAGATTCGGCCTCTTTGCCTCGGAGAAACAGGCGGTGCAGCGCCTGCTGTTTGACGTGCCGGCCTATGAGATCGAATCAGCAACTGCCCACGAAGCGGGCGGGTTCTTGGGCATGGGGAAGGATGACAAACTGGAGTTGGTTCTGGGCGCTTCCAGCCCCGTCGCCAGAGCGCGCTTTCACTTGAAGGGGCAGGATTCTGATGAGTGGGTCACGCTGATTCAGCGGGTGAAATCCGGCGAAATTGACGCCGACCGCCACCAGCAGTTCGCCGCCGAGGCAGAAGCGGCAGCAGAACTGGTACACGCCTTTCCGACCCAGTGCCCGAACTGCTTTGCGGCGACGCCGATCCCACCGCGCGGCGCAAGGAGCATTGTCTGTGAGTTCTGTGGCGCGATGATCAAGCCGGAAGTGGGTTAGGTGCTCCCTGCTTCTGCTCGCGGTGACGGCCGGCGCGAATCTGAAAGATTCGTGAAAATCTTGACATATAGAAGTCTGCCGATATAATAAACAGGTTGAGTAGTGTGCGGACCTTAAGAGCGTAGGCGAAATTGCCTGACGCTCTTTTACGTGTTTAGGGCTTTTTTTCGATCTATTCCGCTGTTGCTTTTTGTGGGTATCAGGCCATTTGCCGCACGCTGCCTGAACGGGGAGCGGACTGACTATTTACCGGACAATTGGGAGGTCACCTAGTGGAGACAAATGAATTCCGCTCGTTACGCATCAGTTTAGCATCGCCGGAACAGATCCGTTCCTGGTCATATGGTGAAGTGACCAAGCCGGAGACGATCAACTATCGCCGGCTGCGCCCTGAAAAGGACGGGCTGTTCTGTGAGGCGATCTT
>CAYVQP010000037.1:0-4579 GCA_964452775.1 uncultured Ardenticatenaceae bacterium
ATTTTCCCGGAAACTTGGCCGGCTTTTCCCGGAAACTACTTCATCGAAGTTTCCGGGAAAATGAAGCGTTTCCGGGAAAATGGAATGAAGGCTGACCATGAGTGACATCGCAATCCGGGTCGCCGGTCTGGGCAAGGAATACCAGATTGGCGAGCTGGTGCAGCCGCAAAGCCGGCTGGGGGACAAACTTTCCGACCTGGCGCTGGCCCCATTCCGGCGGGCGGGCAAGATCATGCGCGGCGAGGGGCATGGCGCGTCGGGGCTGAACGAGCACTTCTGGGCGCTGAAGGATGTCTCCTTTGAGATTAAGCCGGGGGAAGTGACCGGCATCATCGGCCGCAACGGCGCCGGCAAGAGCACCCTGCTGAAGGTGCTGTCGCGCATCACCGAGCCGACCACGGGCGAGGCGGAGATACACGGCCGCATCGGGGCGCTGCTGGAGGTCGGCACCGGCTTCCATCCCGAGCTTACCGGCCGGGAGAACGCCTTCCTGAACGGGGCCATCCTGGGCATGAAGCGCAGCGAAATCGCGCGCAAGTTTGACGAGATAGTCGAGTTTGCTGAGATCGGCCAGTTTGTGGACACGCCGGTGAAGCACTACTCCAGCGGCATGTACGTGCGGCTGGCGTTTTCGGTGGCGGCGCATTTGGAGCCGGAGATCCTGCTGATTGACGAAGTGCTGGCCGTGGGCGACACCGCCTTTCAAAAGAAGTGCCTGGGCAAGATGGATGACGTAGCCCGGCAGGGGCGGACCGTGTTGTTCGTCAGCCACAACATGGGCCTGGTGCAATCGCTGTGCCAGCGCGGGATTTACCTGCGCCAGGGACAGGTGAGCACGGACGGAACCATAACCGAAGCGGTCAATGACTACCTGCAGACGCTGGAACAGGCGGAGACGGATGACCTGGCGGAACGCTCCGACCGGCGCGGCCGGGGAGTTGCCCGCCTGGCCTCGGTGGAGGTGTATGGCGAGGAAGAGGGCATGGGCCTGAAGGCGGGCGGCCCGGCGCGCTTTGTGCTGCAGGTGGATAAAGAGATCCCCGGCCTGGGCTGCAACATCATGTTGTTTGACGCCCTGGGCCAGCCGGTGACCAATTTCGAGAGCAAGGTACGTAGCCCATTTGACAGCGTGGACCCGGCGAATCCCGTAAAGTTCGTCTGTGAAGTGGACGAATTATTCTTGCGGCCGGGAAGGTACCGGGTGGATGTGGCTGTGATTGGCGACGGGGTGCTGCAGGATTTTCTGGAATCGGCGACCAGCTTTGATGTGAACGAGGGGCAGATTGGCGGCCGGCCGATGATGGCCCACAAGCGCTTTCGGGTGAGCATGCCGCATAGGTGGACGTTGCCGGCGGAGTAGCTGACCCCCAATAAAAAACCCCGCAGGTCTCGCATGCAAGATAACCCGGCAGGTCTGAAGAAGACCTGCCGGGTTTAGTGAAGTGACCTGAAGGTTATTTCGAGCGCCAAGAGATATGAAGACCCTTGTAGCCGGCCTGGACGCCGCCTGTTGGGAATATGTGCAGCCGTTGCTGGCGGCGGGCGAGATGCCGGCGCTGGCCGCCCTGATGGCCCAGGGAGCCTGGGGGCGACTGGACTCCACGATGCCGCCCTGGACTCCGGCCGCCTGGGCCACCATTTCCACGGGCAAGAATCCGGGCAAGCACGGCATTTTCGACATGCTGTGGCGTGATCCGGCCACCAACACCTTTGCGCCAACCAGCGCCGCGCTGCGCCGGGGAACCCCCTTCTGGCAGCGACTGAACGAGGCCGGCCTGCGCGTGGGGCTGGTGAATGTGCCTTTCACCTACCCGCCCGCGGCCATTGACGGCTTTGTGGTCGCCGGCTTCGGGTCGCCGGAAGGCGCGACTGATATTGCCTATCCGGCCGCGGCGGCGGCTTGGCTGCGGCAGCATGAGCCGGGACACGGGCCGGTGGTCAGCGCCGCCCTGCTCAACTCCGGCGACCCGGAATTGATTCTGCAGGAGGAGACGGCGCATCAGGAGTTCCTGGTGCGCTGCGCGCTCGGCCTGTCGCAGTTGATTCCGGTGGATGTGTTGGTCATCAACCTGATGCTGACCGACCACGCCAACCACAAGATGCCGGATATGCAGCGGATTCAGGAGGCTTACCGGCGGTCGGACAGGCATCTGCAGCAGCTGTTGGACGGCTTCCGGCCGGAGAGCGTGATGCTGCTCTCCGACCACGGCTCCAGCCGCCTGCACGGCGAGTTCCTGCTGGTGAAATGGCTGCGCGAGCGGGGCTATTTGGCCCTGAGCCGGCGCACGGCGGCGGAAAGGAGCGCGGCGCTGAATTGGCTGCTGGCCCTCTGGCTGCAACAGCGCGGCCTGGCCCGGGGCTTCCTGGAAGCGGCGGCGCGCCGGCTGCTGCTGGGCGCGGCGCAAGCCGGACCGGCCGGCCTTGGCGAGCGTTTCTTGCGCCGGCTGGAGGCGGATTTGCCGGGCGCGCTGGACCATCTGGAGTTCAGCGATGCGCCCGACCTGCAGCTGAGCCTGGTGTTGCCGGGTTCGGTGTACTCCGGCTTACTTTACCTGAACGACCGCTATCCCGCCGGCGAGCGCGCGGCGCGGGCGGATCTGCTGGTTGGCGAGCTGAAGGAGCTGCAAGAGCCGGAAGCGGACGAGCCGTTGTTTACGGCGGTCTACCGGGCGGACGAGTTGTATGGCGAGGCGACCGACGGCGCGCCGGACATCATTCTGGATGCCTTCGGCGGCGATTGGAATGTGCGCGCGCTGCGGCACACGCCCCGACCAGGCCGCAGCAAGGTAGACGGCTACTTCGCCTCCTCGCGGGAGTACGGCGACTTCGGCTGGCATTCCAAGCAGGGCCTGTTTGTTTTCGCCGGCGACTGCTTCACCAGCGGGGAGCAGAGGACGCCCGCGGAACTGGCCGATGTGCCGGCCACCCTGCTCTATCTGTACGGCGTGGCCCAGCCGGATGACCTGGATGGGCGCGTACTGCGTGAAGTGCTGGCGGCGGAGGCAAGCGAGCGGCCGCTGCGCTACCAGCCGGGGGACGCGGCGGAATCGGCCGCCTCGCCGGAGGGGCTGACCGCGGAAGAAGCCGGCCATGTGCTGGAGCATTTGAAGGCGCTGGGCTATCTGGAGTAGCGCCGGTCATATTGAATTGAAGACGGGTTGATGCTAAACGTTATCGTCATCATCGTGGATGCCCTGCGAGCGCGGAATACCTCCTGCTATGGCTACAGCCGGCCGACCACCCCGTTCCTGGAGCGGCTGGCGGCCGAATCCACCCAATTTCAGCACGCCTACACCAACGCTGCCTGGACGATTCCGGCGCATGCCTCCCTGCTCAGCGGGCTGTATCAGCGACAGCACGGCCTGGAGAATATCAAGGGGACCCGCCGCTTCAATGAGCAAATCGCGCCGTTGCCGGCCATTTTACGCCGGCGCGGCTACAAGACGGTCGCCTTTTCGCAGAACCCGCTGTTTAGCCCTGACTATGGCTTTGACTTCTTTGACGAACATTTTCATCGCGAGTTGAACGCCCCGGCCCGGGGGAAGAAGGGCATGGCCCGCCTGGGTGATGTGGCCCGGCGCTACTGGAGCAAGCAGAAGGGGCTGCGCAGTTTCCTGGATGAGGTGCAGGATTGGATCCGCGCGCGAGGAGAGGATGAGCCGTTTTTCTTGCTCGCCAACGTGGTCCCGGTGCACTTTCCCTGGGCGCCCCCACCCCGGCTGCTGCTGAGCCAACTGCGCGGCGATTTGCGCTATGCGGCCAATGCGGAATATTTCACCCCCAATCCCTGGCGCTTCAATGCCGGCCTGCTCAAAATGAGCCCCCGGCACAAGCGGGTGTGGAGCGCGCTGTACGACGCGGCGACCATGCACGTGGATGGCGAGCTGCAGCGCTTTGTGGCCGGCCTGAAACGGAGCGGGAAGTGGGAGAACAGCGTGCTGGTGATCACCGCCGACCACGGCGAAATGCTCGGCGAGCCGGCGGAGATCCTGGGACACACCCTCACCCTGCACGACAACATCATGCAGGTGCCGCTGATCGTCCACCACCCCGACTATCCGCCGGGAGTGAAGGTCGAGGGTGTGGTGCAGACGCTGGACCTGTTTGCTTCCACCCTGGAGTGGAGCGGGGCCGGCCGGGAAGGGGTACCCGCCGCGCAGTTGCTTCGCCGCAGCATCTCGGAAGCGGTCGCGCAGCCGGCCGTGCGCAGCGGCCTGGCCTTTGCGGAGGAGGATTTCAGCGGCAGCCATGATGTGCTTCGCGGCCTGATGCGGGTGAACCCGAAGATGGATCCGCGGCGATATCCGCGCCGGCAAATGGCGGTGCATAGCGGCCAGCATAAGTACGTCTGGTATGACGACCGGCCGGCGCAGTTGTTCGACCTGGCCCTGGACCCGGATGAGCGCCGGGATGTGGCCGGCCGGCCGGGTTATGAAGGCGTGACCGGGGAGCTGGTCGCCGCCCTGGCTGCCTGGCAAGACGACTTGCCCCTCTTCCTGCCGAGAACCCTCGCTGAAGCGCCGGAGGAGGACGTTGAAGTACGCGAACGGCTGAAGGCGTTGGGGTATATTGAGTGACG
>CAYVQP010000037.1:4679-7486 GCA_964452775.1 uncultured Ardenticatenaceae bacterium
GTTGTAGTTATGCGCATACTGTTCCTGTCCCAACTGGTACCCTATCCGATTGACGCCGGCCCCAAGGTGCGCAGCTACCACGTGTTGCAATACCTGGCCGGCCGGGGACATGAAGTCACGCTGCTGGCGTTTTGCCGGCCGGATGACCGGCCGGAGGCGCTGGCCCACCTGCGCACCTTTTGCAAGGCGGTCTATACCACGCCGATGGTACGCTCCCGGCTGCGCGATGTGGGCTACTTGCTGCGGGCAATGATTGGCCGGCAACCATTTTTAATATTGCGCGATCACGTCCAAATGATGCATACTTTGTTGTCGGAGCTGTTGGCGACCGAAGAATACGACGCCGTGCACGCCGATCAGTTGTGGATGGCGCAGTATGCGTTAGCCGCCGGCCAGGTTGACAGCGGGAAGCAGCCGGCGTTGGTGCTGGACCAGCATAACGCCGTGCACATGATCCCCCAGCGAATGGCTGCCGGCAGCAAAAACCGGCTTAAGCAGGCCCTGCTCGCGCGAGAAGCGCAGCAGCTGGCCCACTACGAAGTGGAATGTTGCCGGCGCTTTAAGCACGTTGTCTGGGTAACCGAGGACGATTGGCGGGCTGTTCAGAAATTGAACCGGGAGGCGCCGTTTACCAACCACAATCAGGTGATTCCCATCTGCGTTGATGTGGATGAGAAGCCGGTGGTAAATTCCGCGCCGCAGCCGTTTAGAGTGACCTTTGTCGGCGGCCTGCATTGGCCGCCCAACGCGGAAGGGGTCAGCTGGTTTTATCAGCAAGTCTGGCCGCAAGTGTCCGCCGGCTGTCCGTGGGCGAAATTGACAATTATCGGCAAGCAACCGCCGAAAGCGGTGGCCGCGCCCTCCGCTGAGGACGGCAAGGTAGAAGTGACCGGCTATGTGGCTGACCTGGAGCGATATCTGCAGGAAACGGCGGTGTTTATCGTCCCCCTGCTCGCCGGAGGCGGCATGCGGGTGAAGATCCTGGACGCCTGGTCGTGGGGTCTGCCCATCGTCTCGACGACCATCGGGGCGGAGGGCTTACGCTATCAGGCCGGCGAAGATATCTTGCTGGCCGATAGCCCTGATGGCTTTGGCCGGGCCGTGTTGCAGGCGCTGACGGACCCGCAGACGGCGGCGAAGTTACGCCGGCTGGGCAGGCGCACGGTGGAAAGGGATTATGATTGGCGGACAATCTATCCGCAATGGGATCAGATTTATGGCGACTGATACTCGGGCGCAGGAGGGCATAATGCGCCGGGTTGGCGGGCGGGCCGGCCGCAGCATGAGCGGGGACGGCAAGCGATGACCGTACCGTCCGCGTCGAACGAGTTCATGACCGGCGAATCTGCGCTAACCGGAGTTCAGCTGGACAGCCGGGCGCATAAGTCCGGCGTGGAATGGCGCTTTTACCAGATTGGCCTGGTCCTGAGTGATGTGATCATGATCGGGCTGGCGCTGCTGGCGGCGTATATGATTCGCTTCGGCTGGTCGTTACCCATCTTCCGCCTGGGCGTCAGGCCGACCTATGAGTATTACCGCAGCATCAGCCTGACCATCATCTTGCTGTGCGTGCTGGTCTACGCCGTGCACGGGCTTTACCGGCCGCAAAATCTGCTGGGTGGAACCCTGGAGTATTCAAAGACGTTCCGGGCCACCACCATGGCGATCGTGCTGGTCTTGGTGGCGGGTTTCCTGGAGCAGAGCCTGATACTCGCCCGCGGCTGGCTGCTCTTGGCCTGGCTATTGACCTTCTTTCTGGTCGCCTTGGGCCGGCTGATCTTGCGCCGGCTGGTCTACAGTTTGCGCCGGCGGGGTTTTTTCCTGAAGCAGGCGGTGGTGATCGGCTACAACGAAGAAGCGCGCTCAATGGTGCAGCAGCTGGTCAGATGGAAGACCTCCGGCCTGAACGTGGTGGGTATCCTGGATGATTCGGCGGATCCGCAAGCCGAGATTGACCACAATCTCCGCGTGCTGGGCGGCCTGGACAGGATAGACTACCTGATCAAGGCTTGCCATGTCAGCGAGCTGATCCTGATCACCAGCGCCATGACCCGCAGCGACATCGTAGCCATATTTCAGAAATACGGCTTTCGGGAAAACATCAACCTGCGCCTCTCCTCAGGGCTATTTGAGCTGATCACCACCGGCGTGCGCGTCAAGCAAATCGGCGCCGTTCCCCTGGTGCGCGTCAACCAGCTCAGAATGAGAGGGATGGACCGCTTCCAGAAGGCGCTGCTGGATTATGTCATCACCATTCCGGCCCTCATCCTGCTCTCGCCCTTTTTCCTGTTGCTGGTCTTGCTGATCCGGCTGGACTCGCCCGGTCCGGCAATTTATCGCCGGCGCGTGCTGGGCATTCACGGCCGGCCCCTGGACGCCTTTAAGTTTCGCACCATGTACTCCAATGGCGACGAAATTTTGGCCCGCTATCCGGAGCTGCAAGAGGAGCTGGCCCGCGAGCACAAGTTGAAGGATGACCCGCGGATCACCAGGGTCGGGCAGTTCTTGCGCAAGACCAGCCTGGACGAGTTGCCGCAGCTGTTCAATGTGTTGTTCCGCCAGATGTCGCTCGTCGGGCCGCGCATGATTGCGCCGGACGAAGCGAAAGAATACGACCAGTGGAGTATGAATTTGCTGACTGTTTACCCCGGCATCACCGGCCTGTGGCAGGTCAGCGGGCGCTCGGATCTCACCTACAACGAGCGGGTCATGCTGGACATGAACTACATCCGCAACTGGACCATCTGGCTTGACCTGCAGATATTAATGCAAACGTTGCCGGCGGTGTTGCGCCGGCGTGGGGCGTA
>CAYVQP010000037.1:7586-13574 GCA_964452775.1 uncultured Ardenticatenaceae bacterium
ACCCCGCAGGTCTGACTGCGAACACCCCGCAGGTCTGTCTTGCGCCCACCACCAACGAGAAAACGCACTGATGATCATCGTACAAACTCCTTTCCGCGTGAGTTTCTTTGGCGGGGGAACTGATTTCCGCCCCTACTTCCGCGAGGAGGGCGGTTGCGTCCTCACCACCGCCATTGACAAATACATCTTCGTGACCATCAAGAGCCGCTTCGACCGGCTGCTGCGCGTCGGCTACACCAAGACCGAGCTGGTAGCCCGGCTGGACGACATCCAGCACGAGCTGATACGCGAGGCGCTGCGCAAGACCGGCATTCACGAAGGGGTGGAAGTAACCACCATGGGCGACATCCCCAGCCGGGGGTCGGGCCTTGGCTCCTCCAGCGCCGTCACCGTGGGCGCATTGCACGCCATGTACAGCTACCGCGGCGAGTTGGTGAGCGCGGAACAGCTGGCCTGCGAGGCGTGCGAAATTGAGATTGACGTGCTGGGCAAGCCCATCGGCATCCAGGACCAATATATCGCGGCCTACGGCGGCCTGCGCTTCATGGAGTTCCTGCCCAATGACCAGGTGGTGTGCCGGAAGTTGGACCTGCAACCCGGCGCGTTGAAGACTTTGGAAGACAACACCATGCTGTTCTTCACCGGAATCACCCGCGAGTCGGCGGGCATTTTGGCCGAACAATACGCGAATGTGGCTGACCGGCGGGCGGTGTTGAAGGCAATGGGAAATATGGCCTATGTGGCCAGGGATGCGCTTTTGGCCGGTGATGTTACACTTCTGGGCGAGTTACTGCACGAAAGTTGGCAACTAAAGAAACGTCTGGCCAGCAAAATTACGAACGGCTCCCTGGACGAGATGTACGATACCGCCATCCGCGCCGGCGCGATTGGAGGCAAAATCAGCGGCGCAGGTGGAGGCGGTTTCTTGCTGCTCTATTGCCCCTATGAAAGGCAGAACGACGTCCGGCAGGCGTTGGGCGCTCTGAAGGAGTTGCCGTTTAGAATTGAGCCGGACGGAACGAAGGTGATTTTCAACTACAGGAGTTAGCGGCGTCTCAAGTAGACCCCGCAGGTCCATGAGACCTACGGGCTCTGCTGGAGCGCCGTCGCAAGTGCATGGAAACATTGACCGGGGATACGCTACAAGAATATGTGCACGACCTGCGGCGCACGCTCGGCCAGTTGCCGTTTGGCGAGATAGAGCAATTCGTGGAGTTGCTCCATGAGGCCCGGCTGGCGGACCGGCAGGTGTTTATCATGGGCAACGGCGGCAGCGCCTCCACCGCATCGCACTTTGTGTGCGATCTGAGCAAGAACACCCGCCGGGAAGGTTGGCCCCAGTTCCGCGTACTGGGGTTGGCAGACAACATGGCCTCCCTGTCGGCCTATGCCAATGACGAGGGGTACGCTCAGGTCTTTGCCGGCCAGCTTGCCGCCTTTATCCGGCCGGATGATGTGGTGATCGCCATCTCAACCAGCGGCAACTCACCCAATGTGCTGCGCGCCGTGGAGCTGGCCGCCGCCCGGCAAGCCCGGACCGTCGCCTTCACCGGCTTTGACGGCGGGCAGTTGGGGCGCATGGTTGAACTGCATATCCATGTGGCCAGCGATTGTATTGAACAGGTTGAAGATGTACACTTGGCGCTTGAGCATATGGTTTGCACCGCTTTGCGCCGGAAGTTGGCGGGCGTAAAAGGAAATACTGAGGGACGATGGAGTTAAACAAGTTAATTCAGCCGCTAAAACGCTGGTGGTGGCTCATTCTTTTGGCGATGGCGCTCGCCGGCGCGGCCAGCTTTATCGCCACGATGAATCAGCCGGCGCTGTATGAGTCGCGGGCCACGCTGTTGATCGGTCAAATTATCGAGGATGCCAACCCGACCAATACGCAGGTGACCCTCAGCCAGCAACTGGCCCTGGCCTACGCCGACCTGGCCAGCCGGGAGCCTATTCGCCGGGCGACCATGCAGGCGCTGGGGCTGACCGAATTGCCCAGCTACAGCGTGCAGGCCCTGCCCAACACGCAGCTACTTGAGTTGTTGGTCGTGGATACGGATCCCGTCCGGGCGCAGGCGGTGGCCAATGAGCTGGCCAATCAGCTGGTGCAGATGAGCCCCGGCGGGCAGCAGGAGGAGGAGTTGGGCCGGCGTGAGTTCATTGACCGGCAGCTCGACGATCTGCAGTCGCAAATCGAGGCCACGCAGAGCGAAATCGAGGCCAAGCAGGAAGAACTCGGCGGCCTCTTCAGCGCCCAGCAAATCGCCTCCGCCCAGGCGGACCTTCAGGGGCTGCAGGGCAAGTTAGCCACCCTGCAAGCGAACTATGCCGCCCTGCTGGCCAGCACCAATGAAGACGCGGTCAATGTGTTGTCGGTCATCGAGCGGGCCGGCCTGCCGCAGATGCCCCGGAACTCGGATGCCTACATTACGATTTTGGCGGCCGCGGCCGTCGGATTTGCCGTGGCGGTGGTGGTCGTCTATGTGCTGGAGTACCTGGATGATACGGTCAAGAGCGCTGATTATGTCAACAACACGCTCCATTTGACCACCCTGGCTTACGTGCCGACCATCAAGGGGAAAGGGGTTGACCCATACACCGTCGTCGCCGACCAGCCGCGGTCGCCGATCTCAGAGGCCTTTCGCGGCTTGCGCACCAACATCAGCCACCGGAAGTCGCCGGACAAGGATGTAGAACCCGTTCCCGTTCGCACGGTGCTGGTCACCAGCACCAGCCCAAAGGACGGCAAGAGCACAATCTCCTTCAATCTGGCCACGGTGCTGGCTATGGGCGGCAAGAACGTGCTGCTGATTGATGCGGACCTACACAACCCCCGGCAAGGCAAAATCGTTGGCGTTAAGCGGGATGAGGCCCGGGGTCTGACGGGCATGTTGGCCGAGAAGGATCTGTTCTCGCAGAACGGTCATGGGTACGACATTTCGATGTTTACGCCCTACATCAAGGTCGGCAAGACGCCGTCGCTGGCTGTCCTGACCACCGGCCCGCTGCCGGAGATTCCGGCCGAACAGCTCGGTTCGGAGAAAATGGCGCAGTTGCTTAAGATAGCCGCCGATGTCTACGACTACGTAGTCATTGATAGCTCTCCCGTTCTGGCGGTCACGGACGCGGCCATACTAAGCGAATTCGTGGACGGCGTGGTGCTGGTAGTCAATGCCAAGCGCACCCGCCGCGCCGAATTGCGCTATGCACTCAGCCAGTTGGACGGGGTAGACGCGCCCTTGATGGGCGTGGTAATGAATCGTTATGATTCCAAGAGCGAGGGCTACGGTTATCGCTACTACTACGGCAGCGATGATTCCCGTTGAGGCGGCCCCTTTCACAACCAGGGAGTAATTTAGCATGAAGAACCTGAAGACGCGCTTTGGCATCATTGGAGAACTGTTTGCCTTCATGTGGGAGCGCAAGATCTGGTGGATGATCCCGATGGTGACGCTCTTGCTCATCTTCGCCGTGCTGCTGATCTTTGCCCAGAGTTCGCCGCTTGCGCCGTTTATCTACACCTTGTTCTAAAACAGACCTGCGGGGTTTTGTCAACGCTTCCGGGGAAATTCATACATCGAACCCCGTAGCCCTTCACGATCGGGGCTACGGGGTTTACTTTGAGTAATCGAGGGCCTATATGGGATTTATCTCTGCGCTGGTATTGATCATGCTCACCATGGTGGGCTATTCAGGAGGGGTGGTTACGGCCGCCCGCGGACGCTTGCGAGGGCCGGTGCTGCTCGACTTGCTGCTAGTCGTCATCCTTTGGGTGGTCATGTTTGCGCTGCGCGCGCAGTTGGGCCGCTGGTGGACCCTGTTGGCGGCGGTGGCGCTCAGCGCGCTGGTCGGGGCGCTGTTCACCCTGCTCTTGCGCCGCTCATTGCCGGCGACGAAGGAAACTGCCCCGGCGATCCCGGCCGGGACCGGCTTCTTTCGCCGCTTGTGGCTGCGCTGGGTTGCCTTCAGCCACCGGCTGGGCGATTTTCAGGGCCGGCTGCTGATGGTCTTTGTCTACTTCCTGCTAATCACCCCGTTCGGAATCGGCATGCGCCTGTTCGGCGACCCGCTGGGCCGGAAGAAGAACGCTCCCCTCGGCTGGCATGAGTTCCACAACACCAGCCAGACGGTGGACGAAAGCATGAGGCAATATTAAGCATGTATATTCTTGGCATTTCTTGTTTCTACCACGACTCCGCGGCGGCCCTGTTGCACGACGGCATGCTGGTGGCGGCGGCCATGGAGGAACGTTTTTCGCGCAAGAAGAACGACAACGGCTTTCCCGGCCAGGCCATTCAATACTGTCTGGCCCATGCCGGCATTCAGGCCGGCGACCTCGACTACGTGGTCTTCTACGAAAAGCCGATGCTCAAGTTCGAGCGCATCCTGAAGACGAGCCTGGCGACCTTTCCCCGCTCCTGGCGCTCCTTCAGTGAAGCGATGGTCACCTGGCTGGGTGACAAGCTGTGGGTAAAGAGCACCATCCAGGCGAAGGTGGGGGTGGATGCCGGCAAAATCCTCTTTGTTGACCACCACATGGCCCACGCCGCCAGCGCCTTTTATGCCTCGCCGTTTGAAGACGCGGCCATCCTCACCATTGATGGGGTGGGCGAGTGGTCCACAATGACCAAGGGCGTGGGCCGGGCCAGTTGGGACGGCAGCCGGCCCAATGAAATCGTGCTCACCGGCGAACATCGCTTTCCCCATTCCCTGGGCCTGCTTTATTCCGCCTTTACCGCCTTCCTCGGCTTCCGGGTGAACAGCGGCGAGTACAAAGTGATGGGCATGTCGCCCTACGGCGAACCGCGCTACCTGGACCTGATCGCCAAATTGTTCCAGGTGGAAGACGACGGCAGCTTCCGCATTAACCTGGACTATTTCAGCTACCAGTACTCGCACGAGCGCACCTTCAATGACAAGTTCGTGCAGCTGTTCGGCCAGCCGCGGGTGCACGAAAGCGACTTCTTCACCCCCAAGACAAATCCTGAAGTGGACCCGAATACGCCCAAGGCGCGCGAGAACCAGCATTACGCGGACATTGCCGCCAGCGTTCAAGAGGTCACCCGGCAGACGATAATCAAGCTGCTCTGCGCCCTGCACAAGGAGACCGGCTTGCCCCGGCTGTGCATGGCCGGCGGCGTGGCCCTGAACAGCAAGGTGAACGGCGACATCCTGGAGGACACGCCCTTCGAGGAAATGTACATCCAGCCGGCGGCCGGGGACGATGGCGGCGCGCTCGGAGCAGCGCTGTATGCCTACCACACGCTGCTGGGCCATCCGCGCAAGTTCGTGATGGACCATTGCTACTGGGGCACGGAATACAGCGCCGCCGAGACCCGCGAAACCCTGCAGCGGCGCGGGGTGAAGTATGAGTATGTAGAGGACCAGAGCCGGCTGCTTGACCAGGCGGTGGATGACATTCTGGCCGGCAAGGTGATTGCCCTGCATCAGGGGCGCTTTGAGTGGGGGCCGCGCGCGCTGGGCAATCGCAGCATTATGGCCGACCCGCGACGAGCGGAGATGAAAGAGACTGTCAACACCAAGATTAAGTTTCGCGAGCCGTTCCGGCCGTTTGCGCCCGTCATCCTGGAAGAGGCGGCGGCGGATTACTTCTATCTGCCCGTCGCCGACCCGGAGCGGGATTACCCGTCGCGCTTCATGTTGCAGGTGCTGAAGTATCGCGAGGAGAACGGGGCGAAGGTGCCGGCGGTGAATCACCTGGGCACCGGCCGGCCGCAGACGGTGCGCGAAAGCTGGAATCCGCGCTACTACGGGCTGGTGCACCGCTTCCAACAGGCGACAGGCGTGCCCGTGTTGATGAACACCAGCTTTAACCTGCGCGGCGAACCGATTGTGAACACGCCGGATAACGCGCTGAACACCTTTTACAACAGCGACATCGACACCCTGGTGTTGGGCGATTACCTGGTGCGGAAGGGTTGAGAGAACCACAGCAGAAACCCCGCAGCATAAACCCCGCAGGTCTCTTCA
>CAYVQP010000037.1:13674-16185 GCA_964452775.1 uncultured Ardenticatenaceae bacterium
TGACCCGCAGCCGGCCGGCCCAAAGCCCAAGCGCAGCGCCTTCCAACAAATCCTGCTCGCCCTGGCCCTTTCCGCCGCTACGGTCATAGTTGTGTTGGCCGTACTGGAGCTGGTCGGCTTTTTCTGGGAGCGCAACATGGCCCAGGGGCCGTTGGGCTGGACCCTGGTCGCTTCGCGCCGGCTGGAGCTGGAGCGCAACGGCACGGCCGAGCAGCCCTACTACCTCTTCCAGCCGGGGCAGACGTACAACTGGGAGGGCATTGATGTGGCCATTAACTCGCGTGGTTTTCGCACCGGCGAGTTCGAGACGCCCGCCCCGGCGAACACCTTCCGCATCCTGAACCTGGGCGACTCGATTGCCTTTGGCTGGGAAGTAGCCGAAGCGGACACCTACGGCGAGCAGCTGGAAGCCGCGCTGAATGAGCAAAGCGACGGGCTGAACTACGAAGTGTTGAACACGGGAGTGCCCACCTGGAATCCGGAAGCTGAACGCAACTTCTTCCTGCAAGAAGGCCTCGGATATGACCCCGACCTGCTCATCATTGACCTGACCCTGGTGAATGACATCACCGGCCAGGGGCCGAACATCTCCGAGAAGGGCGGCCTGCTGCAGTGGCTGCGAGACAAGACGCATGGCTGGTCGTTTCTGACCACGCAATTGAACTTCTGGCGCGCGCAGCAGCAGGGGCCGGAGGCGTTTGATGTGTTGAATCCGCCGAAAGAAGTCGGAAAGTATTTTCCGCGGGACGAAAATAGCCCGAAATATGACCAAATCTGGAGCTACCTGGCGGAAATCGTGCAGGCTGCCTGGGCGGAGGATATTCCGGTAATCATGGTGGCCTTCCCGACCGCGTTTCAGTTGAACAGCGAAAATCACCCGGACGTGGCGCAACGCGTCTTTGCCGCCCGGGCGGCCGAGCTGGGGGTTCCCTTTGTGGACCTGTTGCCGGTTTATCGCCAGGCTTGCGCGGAAGCAGGGGCGAACGCCTGCGAAGGGTACGAGAACCTGCTGTTTGCGGATGTGTGGATGCACCCCAACGCGCTGGGTCACCAGCTGGCGGCGGAAGCCCTGCTGCAAGCCATTGAAGAGCTGCCCGCGCCGGCGGAAAGCGATGGATAAGCCAACCTCCCTAGGGGCTGTTCGCTGATGGCGCTTCCCCGGCCAAACGCCCAACCTCTACACATCGCCTACGCCACTCAAAACGTAGGCAACATAGACTTCTCAACGGACACCGGCGACACCGTGCCGGTGAAACAGAGCCTGTTGGGCCTGCAGCGGGCCGGCCATCGCGTCTCCTGCCTGATGCTGGCCGGCCGCGAGGTGCGGCGCATTGAAAACGTGGCCGACGCCGGCCGCTCAGAGGCGTTGCCCACCGGCCTATCGGGCAGCGCCCCCTTCCTCGCCGTTGAGAGCGGCGTGCGCCGGCTGCAAAGAGAGACCCGCCTGCCCTACTTTGCCGCCTTCGACAGCTACCGCTTCTACGAAGCCTGTTTGCGGGCGTTGCCCGGCTTCGATTTGTGCCACGAGCACAACGGCGCCTTTTGCGTGGGCGCGGCGCTGGCCTGCCGGCGGCTGGGCATGCCCTATGTGTTGACCGTCAGCGCGGACCCAATCTTCGAGAAGCGCATGATTGGCCGGCCGTTGCGCGGTTTGCACGGCTATGTGGCCGCCCGCGAGGCGGCCTTTACCTATCGCCTTGCCCGGCGGATCCTCTGCGTCTCCGAAGCGGCCAAACAAAACCTGGCCCAATCGTGGGCGCTGCCGCCGGACAAAATTGTAGTCATGGCGAACGGGGTGGACACGCAGCTGTTTTCGCCCGCCTATGACCCCGCTCCCATGCGCGCCGAATGGGGATTGGGCGACCGGCCGGTGGTGGCCTTTGTGGGCGCGTTTCAGCCCTGGCATGGGCTGGACAAGCTCATCGAGAGCATGGCCCTGGTCCGGCAAGAGACGCCCGATGCCCTGCTGCTGCTGGTTGGCGACGGCCGGGCGCGCCCGCAGGTAGACCAGGCGATTGCCGCGCATAATATGCAACAGCAGGTAATCGTTACCGGCCTGTTGCCGCAGGAAAAGATTCCCGCCCTGTTGGCGGCCGCCGATGTGGCTACATTGCCCTATCCGCAACTGCCGGCCGAGTTGTGGTTTTCGCCGCTGAAGCTGTATGAGTACATGGCGGCGGGCAAGGCGATTGTAGCCAGCGATGCCGGCCAGATTGGGGACGTGATCCGGGATGGTGAAAACGGCCTGCTCGTCCGGCCGGGCGATGTGGGCGAATTGGCCGGGGCGATTACGCGGCTGCTGCGGGACGGCGCGCTGCGCGAGCGGATTGGCCGGACGGCGCGCGAACAGGCGGTCGCGCAGCATTCCTGGGAGCGTTATGTCAGCCGGTTGGAATCGGTATACCGGCAGGTGTTGGGCCTTCACCCAGTTTCCGGGAAAATGCAGAAAATTTTCCCGGAAACTTGACCTCGATTTTCCCGGAAACTCCTTCACCCAGTTTCCGGGAAAAT
>CAYVQP010000037.1:16285-35014 GCA_964452775.1 uncultured Ardenticatenaceae bacterium
CGGAAACTTGACCTCGATTTTCCCGGAAACTCCTTCACCCAGTTTCCGGGAAAATACCGGACAACAGCATGAAACTCCTCATCTCCTCGCGCCGCTTCCAGCCCCCGTTCATGGGCGGAGCGGACGTCTTTGCCGGCCGGCTGGGTCGCGCGCTCCGTGACCTGGGGCACGAGGTGGCCTACCTGGCCATCAACGACGGGCCGGGCAAGGACATCGAGGTCGTGGAAGACCGGCATGACTCCTTCCGCATCTGGCGGCTGAAGTTGGATGTGGCGCAGCGGCCGGAGGAGAGCTTCGCCCATGCCTATGACCCGCAAATGGGCGCACTCGTGCGCGACATCCTGCTGGCCGAGCGACCCGAGCTGTTCGTGATCATGAACTTTTACCTGCTGAGCTTTGCGGCGGTGAAGGCGGCAAAGGAACTGGGAACGCCCGTCGTGCATATCGCGACGGACTTCGTGCCCGTCTGCCGGCGCTTCACGCTCATCCAGTGGGACGGTCGCACCTGTCGCAGCGGCGAATCGCTGAAGTCCTGCGCCGCCTGTCTGGTCTCCAGAGGCGCATCCGGCCGGCTGGCTGCCCGCGCGCTGGGCGTCCTGCCGGAGGAGACGTTAAAAGGGCTGGCGCAGCGCGGCCAACCCGGCTTCCTGGAGCCATATTGGCGGCAAGTGCGGCTGATGGCCGGGCGGCGGGCCGTCCTTCCGCCGTTGCGCGAGGCGGTGGACCTGGTGCTGGCCCCGGCCCGCTATACGGCCGAGGCGTTTGTGGCCAACGGCTTTCGCCCGGAGCAGGTGCACTTCTTGCCCTTCGGCGTGGAGCCGGACCACCCCTTGTCGCGGGTTGAACATACGCCGGCGGAGCATATGCGCTTCTTGTTTGTGGGCCGGCTACAACCGTACAAGGGGCCGGACCTCTTAATCCGGGCCTTCAACATCCTCGCTGATCCCCGCGGGGCGACGCTGACCCTTTACGGCGGCTCCGATGGCTACGAAGAGTACGCTCAGGAGCTGCAGCGGCTGGCCGGGGGCAACCCCCGCATTCGCTTTGCCGGGACTGTTCCGCCGGCCGCGTTAGCCGCAGTGTTTGCGGAAGCGGACTATTTCGTGCTACCCTCTACGTGGCACGAGAACAGTCCGTTGATATTGTTGGATGCACTGCAGAGTAAGACGCCGGTGATCAGCGCTGATATTGGCGGGGTGGCCGGCATTTTGGAACACGAAGTCAACGGGTTGATTTTCCCGATGGGTGATGTAGAGGCTTTGCGCCGGACCATGCAGCGGGCAATTGAACGGCCGGAAGATGTGCGCCGGCTGCGCACAGGCGTGAAGCTGCCGGCTATCCAGGATTATGCGCGCGAGCTGCTGGCCCTGGGAACGAAACCCCGCAGCTCTGAGATTCCTAAACCCCGCAGCTCTTCCGGCGATAGCTCGCCCCACGGATGATCTTCGTGAGAGCTGCAGGGTTTCGAGATGAGGATAATTTGACTTGAACGCAGTCGTAATCGGCGGCAACGGCTTCATCGGTTCGCACCTGGTTGACCAGCTCCTGTTGGACGGCTGGGATGTGACCGTACTTGACTTGCGTGAGCGCCGGTATGAAGCGCAGCCGGCCGGCGTGCGCTTTATTCGCGGCGACCTCTCCCAGCCTTACCTGGTGCGCGAGGCGCTGCTCGGGGCGGAAGTCGTCTTTCATCTCGCCTGGGCCACGATACACGAAACCTCCAACCTGGACCCGGCAGCCGACGTGCGCCTCAACCTGATTCCGGCCATTCACCTGGCCGAGGCCTGCCGGGAGTCCGGCGCGCGCCGGCTGGTATTCGTCTCATCCGGCGGCACCGTTTACGGCCCGCCGAAAGCGTTGCCAATCAGCGAGGACCATCCCCTGGAGCCGGTCACGGCCTACGGCATCACCAAACTGGCGGTAGAGAAGTATCTGGAGATGTATCACCATCTCTCCGGCCTGGATTACGTGGTGATGCGCCCCTCCGTTCCCTATGGCCCGCGGCAAAATCCGCTGGCCAAACAGGGAGCGGTGGCCGTCTTCCTCTATCGGGTGGCAAACGGCCTGCCGCTGCACATCTGGGGGGACGGCAGCGTGACCCGGGATTACTTTTACGTGTCCGATCTGGTGGCCGGCATGACCGCCGCCGCCCGTGTTGAGCTGGCCGGGAGAGCGCGGATATTCAATTTCGGCGGCCCCGAGGCGATCTCGCTAGTCCGGCTGGTGCAGCTGATAGAGAGGACGGTCGGCCGGAAAGCCCATGTCGAGTTCGGGCCGGCGCGCCCCTTTGACGCAGCGCAAATTGATCTGAATACCTCGCGGGCGGAGCAGATTCTTGGCTGGAGGCCGGCGGTTTCGCTGGAAGATGGTCTTCAGCGAACCTGGGAGTGGATGGCCGCCGCGCGCCATTCTTGAACTGCACGAGGGCCGCGGCGCTCTATTCGAAGGAGCTGCGGGGTCTCTGTCCAGTTCCGGCTTGGCCGGCGGCGCGATGAAATTGGTGGAGAGCTTCAATCATGGCTAAGAGATTCTTGTTGCTGATGGGCCTGGCTACGCTGATGTTGCCCGTGCATCATTCCACCAGCTTTGCGCTTAGCGCCATGTTCTTATGGACGGATCGCTACCGGGCCGTAGAGGCGCCGAATTACGATGCGCTTGGCTCGTTTGCCTTTTACGTGCAGGTGCTCATTCAGCAAATAGATTACTTCGCCCTGCCGGCCTTCATGTTCGTTTCCGGCTTCTTTGCCGCCTTTGCCGCGGGCAAGTCAGCCAAAATGCAGTGGAGCACAGTTAAGTCGCGCGTATGGCAATTGCTGGTTCCCTTCTGCATTTGGTCGTTCATCTTCTTTCTCCTCTTCGCTCGCCGCGTGCCGGAGGGGTTGGACGAACTCCTTGACCGCTACTACTACATTCCCCTGGTCATCCAGTATTACCTGCTCTCGCTGATCCTCATGCCCGTGGCCAAAAAGCGGCCAATGACGCTCTTGCTGATTGCCGCGGCGCTGGAGCTTGGCCGCTTCACGCTCCACTTGCATAGCCGGCTGGGCTACTCCTTCGCCGGCGCCGACCTGCTGCAAATGCTCACCCCCCGCTGGCTGTTTCCGAACCTCTTCTTCTGGTTCGCGTTCGGGGCTGTGGCCGGCTTTCATCGCCGCGCGCTCACGGACTTCTTGCAACGCAAGAATGTGAAGTGGGTCCTGCTGGCGGCCACCATCGCCCTGGCCGTCCTGATGATGGTCGAGTACCAAGTCTTTTGGCAGCTGACCGGCGAAACCTATTTGGGGGCGTACTTCGGCGGCTACACCCGCTACTTTTACGCGCTGGCCTTCATCCTGACCTTTCTGGCTTTCGATAAGTGGCAAATGCCGCTATCATCGCAGTTGACGAACCTGGGCGCCAAATCCCTCGGCGTCTACTTGTTGCATAGCCGGATCATGTATGTGGCCGCCGTGCTCCTGTACCGCTACTTGCCCGCCGTCCTGGGTCACGTCTTTATCTATCAAGGGATACTCATAGTCGTTTCACTTCTTGGCTCATTGTCAATCATGGAACTGGTAAGGAGAACCCCGGCGCGGCGTTATTACAAGTACCTTTTTGGCTGACCCGCATCGCGCCCCGGCGGAGATTTGTTGTATGAAGCCCGACCCCATCTTTGTCACCGGCAGCGGCCGCAGCGGCACCTGGGTACTCTACAATTCCCTGGCCTGCCACCGGGACGTGCACACCTTTCCCCGCGAAATACGCCTGATAATCGATCCCGACGGCCTGCGCGATCTCGTCTTTGCCCTCACCGACGGCTATCACCCGGTCAACAGCAGCGAGGCCATCTTTCGCTTCGAGCAGCTGATGCTGCTCTACCTGGCTCAACCCAACCGCCGCCCCTATCGCGGTTTCGATATGCCCACCTGGGTTGGGCCTGATTACTATGCGAAGCGGGTGCGCGCTTTCATCGAGCAATTGTACGACCATGCCTTCACCGGCCAGGCCTGGCACATCGAGTCCCAACGAGAGGGCCGGCTGGTCGAGCTGGCGCGGGAGGTGCAGGCCTTGCGCTATGCCCGCCAAAGGGATCGCTTCCGCTCCTCTCGCGTCTCCCTGCTCCGCGAAGATTTGAAGGTCGCCCGGTATTTCTCCCAGCGGCAGGAGTTGACCACGCTTTGCGCCGGCCTAATCAATGACCTCTTTTGCCACGCCGCCCACTTAAACGGCAAACAGACCTGGGCGGAAAAGACGCCGCAACACCTGCTCAGCCTCGACTTCCTCTGGGAACTCTTCCCGGACTGCGCCGTGATCCACATGAAGCGCGACCCGCGAGGCGTGGTACACTCATTGACCAGGCAGCCCTGGGCGCCCAGCGACGTGCGCGGAGCCGCCTTGTGGTTGCGCAATGTATACCAGCGCTGGCTTGATTTGCGCGCCGGCCTGGACCTGGAGAAGCGGCGCTTCATCGAAATCAAGCTGGAGGAGTTCGCCCTTGACCCGCGCGCCTATCTGACGCAGGTAGCCGGACTGGCCGGGCTGGATGATCAATTCGATAATCTGCCGGAAATCTCGCTGGAACGCGTGGACTATTGGCGAAAGTCAATGCCGGCCGCTGACCAGCAGATTGTGCTGGACACCCTGGGTCCTTGTTTTGAAGAAATGGGATACATACCATGAAACGTAATAGGATTGTAGTTTCCGTACTCTTGGCCCTCTTCCTCTTGCTGATTTTCGGCTGGAGTTGGTCGGCCGCGCAAATACAGGAGGGCTGGACCGTGCCCATCCGGCTCTCGACGGGCAACGGCAGCGCGTCCGAAGCGTCGCTGGTGCAAGACTCCTATGGCTATGTGCACGCCTTCTGGCCCGAAACGCAAACGGGCGGCTCCTCCCTGATCATGTACTCCCGATACGACGGCCGGAACTGGTCAACCCCGGTTGACGTGGTCTCCGGCGAGAAGCTGGGCATTGTGCAAGGCATCACCGCAGCCATTTCGCCGGATAACACCATCTACCTGATGTGGAGCGCCGGGCCGACGGGGCCGCTTTTCATGGTTTCCGCGCCGGCTCACGAGGCGCACTCGGCCCGCAACTGGAGCGAGGCGTTGCGCATTCCCGGGCCGGCCGGTTTTATCACCTTGCAGGTAGATGCTGATAATGTACTGCACTTGCTTTACTCAGTGCTAATCGGCCAGGACACCGGCCTCTACTACACCCGTTCCACGGATCAGGGCATCAGCTGGTCGCCGCCGCGCTGGATGGATCCCGACATCCCGCCCGGCCTTCAGCCCGCCTGGGTGCAGTTCCAGATCGATGAGCACGGTGGCCTGCACGCCAGCTGGTTCTATTTGTCGCTTACCAGTAATGACGGGGATTGGGTTCGTTACACGCACTCTATGGACGGCGGCGACACCTGGATGGAACCGATCACAATTGACCGGCTGGATGAACGAGAGATCGCGGACGGAATGATCTTGAACCATGCCTATCCTAACCTGATAATCGTCGGCGACAACGTGCACATTGTCTGGGCCGGCGGCCTATTTCATTACCGCCATCACCGCTACTCGACGGACCGGGGCGTCACCTGGAGTGAACCCACCGATCTCTTTGGCGAATTGAACGGTCAGGCCGGCGACGGCGTGGCTGTGGACGGGAATGGCCGTATCCATCTCTTCACCCAGATTCGATTTCCACAGGCGATTTACCACTCGGTGTGGGATGGACAGAGCTGGTCAGCCCCGACAATCGTCTATCTGATCAGACTGAGCGGTGACGACCCGATGGGCGACCGCATCCATGCCCACCGCACTTTTCCGATTATCAGCCGAGGCAAGGAGATATTGCTGACCTTTACCGACCCGCCGCCGGAAGACGGTCGCCGCCTGTTCGTCACCTCGCACATCCTGGATGACGTCACCGCCGCAACCGTGCAGCCGACCCCGACCGCTGAGCCGGCGGCTGAGGTAGAAGCGACCGCCACCCCGCCGGCCACCGTCGCCGCTCCGATCACCGGCTTTGACTCCCCCGCCCCGCCTTCGCAACTGCCTCGGGTGGATCAGGCTATCTGGATCGGGTTGGCGCCCGTGATGTTCCTGGCCGTCCTGGTGATCCTCTACCGGCTGTTCTCCCGCCGCAGCGGCTAATGCTTGCCGGATGAGCGCCCCGAACATCATCCTGCTGACCATAGACACCCTGCGCACGGACCGGATCGGGTGCTATGGTTCCGCCGCCGGCCTGACCCCACACATTGACCGGCTGGCGGCGCAGGGCGTTCGCTTCCAGTGGGCGATGACCGCCGGCTCCTGGACGCAGGCCGCCTTTCCACCCCTGCTCACCTCCAGCTACGCCTCGATGTATGGCGGCTGCCTGGGGCCGCTGGCCGCGGCCCGGCCCGACCCGATTGCCGCGCTGGCCGCCCAGGGCTACCACACCGCCGCCTTCTCCACCAGCCCCCTGCTCAGCCGCCGCTATGGCTACCAGCGGGGCTTCGCCGCCTTCCGCGAGCTGTTGCCCGCAGAAGCGGAGCCGGCCCTGCGCCGGGTCAGGGGCGGCCAAAAGCTGTTGCGCTCGCCCGGCTTTCACCGGCTGGCCGCCCTATTCGGCCGGCGGCTGCCCCCGGCGCAGCTCTACGTCTCCGGCGACGTGGTGAACCAGGCGCTTGGTGAATGGCTGGCGGATGTGGACGGCCCCTTCTTTGTCTGGGCGCATTACATGGATGTCCATTGGCCCTATCACTTGCAGGGCAGCCTCGATGGGCCGGCAGCTAACGCCCAGATGTGGCGCGACCTGGGGCACATGCACGGGGCCAATTGGAACGGCCGTCCGATCAGCGATGAGCAGCGGGCGCACTACCTGGAACTGTACGCCGGGGCGGTGCGCTTCGCGGACCAACAAATCGGCGCATTGTGGCAGCGCCTGGCGCAAATGAACCGGCTGGAGAACACCCTGCTCCTGCTGGTAGCGGATCACGGGGAGGAGTTTCGCGAGCGCCGTCATTGGGGCCACTTTGAAGTCAACCTCCATGATGAGATCATGCGCGTGCCGCTGGTTGTCGCCGGCGCAGACCTGCCGGCCGGCCTGGTGGTGGAGCAGCTGGTCAGCACGCTGGACATCATGCCCACGATCCTCGACATCTGCGGTTGCCCGCCCCCGGCCGGCATGGAAGGACAGAGCATGCTCCCCTTGTGGCAACCGCAAGCCGGCGCCTACGTGCGCGACTTCGCCATCGGCGAGATGTGGCGCGATCATCGTCACATTGTGGCGGTCAGGACGCCGGAGCATAAGTTCATCTGGGACAGCCGCTTCCCCGACCAGCCGAAGCTCTACCAGGTGAGCGCCGACCCCGGCGAGCTGCATGAGATTGGCGGCGACAATCCACAGCTGGTGCGCCATTTTCAGAATATTGTGGATGCTCACCTGCGCCGGGTTGCCGCGCAAGATGTGGCGGCGGCGGCCGAGCCGGAAGCGGACGCGGAACTGCTGCGCCGGCTGCGCGACCTCGGCTACGTGGAATAGCCCCGGCAAGAGACCGCAGCCATGCGCATCCTGATTGTCACCAACTACTATCCGCCGCACGAGTTGGGCGGACAGGGTCGCTCCTGCCAACAGGTGGTGACCGGCCTGCAGCAGCGCGGGCACAGCGTGCGCGTGCTCACCAGCATGCACGGCGTGGACAATCAGGTAACGGATTCCGGCGGGGTGCGCCGGGCGCTTTACCAGGAGATGGACCTGACTCCGCTGTGGCATAGTCTGGTCTTTTTCACCCGCCGGGGCGCGCGCGTGCGGCATAACCTGCGCGAGCTGGAGCGGTCGCTGGCTGACTTTCAGCCGGACATCGCCTTCATCTGGGGCATGTGGAACATGAATCAGGCCATTCCGGCGTTGGCCGAAGCGCGTTTGCCCGGCCGGGTGGCCTATCGCTTCGCCGAGTATTGGCCCCTGCTGCCCAGCCAACATCGCCTCTACTGGGAAACGCCGGCGCGCTCGCTCCCCGGCCGGCTGGTGAAACATCGCCTGCTCGCTCCCCTGGCCCTGGCCCAACTCTCCCGAGAAGGCCCCCCTCCGCCGCTGGAGTACCGGCATGTGGTCTGCGTCAGCAAGGCCACGCGCCAGGTGCTGCTGGACGGCGGGCTTCCCGTGGCCGGCGCGACCATCATTTACACCGGGCTGGACGCGGATGAGCTGGCCTTTCAAGCGCCGGCCGCGCCGCGCTCGCCGGACGGGCCGCTGAAGCTGCTCATCGCCGGGCGGCTGGAGAAGGAAAAAGGGGTGGACACGGCCATTCAGGCGCTGGCCGAGCTGCGCGAGCGCAACGTCGAACAGGTAACCCTGTCCATTGCCGGCGACGGGAAACTCAGATATCTGCAACACATCCGCCAGATGCTGGCCGGCCTGGGCCTGGAGCAACAGGTTACCCTGCTGGGCCGGCTGCCGTACGCGGAGATGCCCGCCCTGATGGCCGCCAACGATGTGCTGCTCATGCCCTCGCGCTGGCCGGAGCCGCTCGCCCGGGTGGTGCTGGAAGGCATGCTCTCCGGGCTGGCCGTTGTCGCCGCGGACATCGGCGGAACGGCGGAAATCGTGCAGGATGAGGTGAACGGGCTGCTCTTCGCTGCCGGAGACAGCAGCCGGCTGGCGGCGAAGATTCAGCGCCTGCTGGATAGCCCCGAATTGCGCCGCCGGCTGGCCGAATGTGGCCGGCAAACCGTGCTGCGCGACTTCACCCTGGAAAAGATGCTGGACGCCTACGAAGCCTTTCTGGAAAGCGCCGTTGAACCCGCCTCCGCAGCTTAGCGTCGTTATCCCGACCTTCAACCGCAAGCAACGGTTGATGGACACCTTGCACTCCCTGGCCGGCCAGACGTTGCCCGCCGGCTGCTTTAACGTGCTGGTGGTGGACGACGGCTCCGTGGACGGCACCGCCGGCGTGCAGCAGGAGCCGTTCCCGTTCGCCCTGCACTACCTCTACCAGTCGAATCAGGGCGACGCGCAGGCCCGAAATGTGGCCGCGGAGTGGAGCACGGCGGACATTCTGGTCTTCCTGGATGACGACATGGTGGTCGCCGCGGAATATCTGTCCACCTTGCTGGAGGCGCTGATTGGCCGGCCCCGGCGCATTGTGGTCGGGGTGGAGCGCCTCTGGCTGCGCGCGGATAACCCCTTGCAGGCGTTGCCCCGCCGGGAGCAGCAATTCGAGGGCGATCCGGCCCCGATTGCAATTGAGTTTACGACCATTCGGAGTAATAATATGGCCCTGTGGCGCAGCGCATACCGCGAAGTTGGGCCGATGGACTCCTTTGGCTTCTCCGGCTCCAGCATGTGGTGTGATGTAGACTTCGCCTATCGCGCCTTTCAACTTGGCTATGACTTTTACTCCTGCCCGCAGGCGATTTGCTGGCATCGGGATTACGTGCATCAAAATCTGACCAGCCAAAAGAAACGGATGGAAGAAGCCGGTTATCGGGCAGTGGCGCTCTTCCAGCGCCACCCGCAATTGATCGGCTATGTGCCCATGTTTGACGATAAGACGCCGGTTGCCTGGGGCGCAGACTCGCCGGGCGCGGTCATGCGCAAAGCGGCCCGCCGGCTGGTGGATTTGCCGCCCCTCTTGTGGAGTCTGGAGAGCACTTCCAGCATGATTGAGCAAAACCGCCCATCATCGCGCCTGCTGATCCCTCTCCGGCGCTGGCTGGTGGGCAGTTACATCTACCGGGGATACCGGCGCGGGTTGCGCGAAGTGGGCGAGGCAAACAGGTAACTTATGGCTTCCCTGGTTTCTCGAGTCGCCACGCCGATCAGCGATTTGACCCAGTCGCATCGCTTCTGGTTGCGCGCGGCATTGGTCGCCGGCATGTTGCTCTTTGTGCTTGCCGCCGGCTATCTGGCGGACGCAACGCAGTTGCAACTGCTGTTGCTGTTGCCCGCCGGCCTGGCCGGAGCAGCCATCTTGTGGCAATGGCCGCCGATGGGCCTGGTCATACTCACCGTGGTAGGCATGTTCACCCCGGAAATCGGCCCGCAAGATTTGAATCTTTCGATTGCGTTGGTGCCGCTCTTCTGGGGAGTGTGGTTGCTCAAGCAGCTGGTCAGCGATGAACCCTTTCGCCTGGCCCGCTCGCGCACGATGTGGCCGCTGGCCGGCTTCATCTTCGCCTCCATTCTGGCCTTTATCATCGGCCAGCTTCCCTGGTTCAACTTTGCTTCCAATGCCCCTATGGACGCACAGGTTGCCGGCTTTGTCATGTTTATGGCGGCGGCCGGCGCATTTCTGCTGGCCGCCAACCAGATTAAGGATTTGCGCTGGTTGCAGGCCATGGTCTGGGTCTTTCTCCTGGCGGGTTCGGTCTACGTCGTCCTCTTCGTGATCCCGTCGTTACAGGAGGTGGTCAAGGGCGTGTACCATTCCGGCATCGGCGGCATATTCTGGGCGTGGCTGCCGCCCCTGCTGCTCGCCCAGGGGCTGGCCAACAAGAAGCTCCCCTTTGTCTTGCGCTTGCTGCTGATCGTGCTATGTGCGTTGAGCATCTATGCCGGAATTGCCTTGCGTTTTGACTGGAAGTCCGGCTGGATCCCGTCCGTCATCGCGGTCGGGGCGATGATTTTCTTCTACTCCTGGCGGTTGGCGCTGGTCCTGGGTCTGGCCTCCCTCCTGCCCGCGCTCGCTCTGGCCCCTGAAGTGTTCTCCTCCGACTCATACAGCCTGACCACCCGCCTGGACGCCTGGGTAATTCTGCTGGAGATACTCAGCGCCAGCCCGCTGTTGGGCGTTGGTTTCAGCAACTATTACTGGTATACGCCCCTGTTTCGTATTCGCGGCTTTGCCGTCGAGTTCAATTCGCACAATAACTTCGTGGATGTGGCGGCGCAGACCGGCCTCTTTGGTCTGGGCTGCCTGCTGTGGCTCTTTTGGGCTTTGTTCCGCCTGGCGCTGCGCTTGCGCAACGCGGCCCCGGAAGGATTCGCTCGCGCCTACGTTTACGGCGCTATCGGCGGTCTGGCCGGCACCATGGCCGCCGCCATGTTGGGCGACTGGTTGTTGCCCTTCGTCTACAATGTCGGCCTGGGGGGATTTCGCACGGGTATTCTGGCCTGGCTCTTCTTGGGCGCGCTGGTCGCCCTGGAGGAGATGTACCTGCGCGCGCCGGGAGCCGGCGATGAGCGGCCTTTGTCGGGTGGATGAACGTCAAAGCAGCATATTTTCCCGTAACTCATTTTCCCGGAAACTCAGAAGTTTCCGGGAAAATTCTTCGGGCATCTATTTTCCCGGAAACTCAGATCTTCTTTTCCCGGAACAGAAGTTCATTTTCCCGGAAACTCAGAAGTTTCCGGGAAAATTCTCCGGGTTTCCGGGAAAATCCCTCCGCCATTCGCCAACCGGCCCGCAGGATGACCATTGAATTTGACTAAAGAGATAACCTGGCGGCGACTGCTCCTGATTATCGTCGTGCTGGCCGGGTTATCGCGGGTGACGGCTGCCCTATATCTGGGCAATGAGGTAACCCCCTTGCCCGGCACGCATGACCAGGTTTCTTACGATGCCCTGGCGCGGAGTCTGCTGGCCGGCCGGGGCTTCAGCTTTCCGGAGAACTGGTACCCGTTCACGGACGCCGGCCAACCGACCGCGCACTGGTCCTTCATCTATCCCCTTTTCCTGGCCGGCGTCTACGCGCTGGTGGGCTACCAGCCCGTCGTGGCCCGGCTGTTGCAGGCGACGGTTGGGGCTGTATCCATCTGCTTGCTGGTCTTCGCCATCGGCGATCATCTGGAGGATAAGCGCGTCGGGGTGGTCGCCGCCGGGCTGACCGTGGTCTACGGCTACCTCGTCTACTACAATGCCGCCCTGATGACGGAGACCTTCTTCATCGTCGCCGTGCTGGCTGCAACCCTGCTCACCTACAAAGTGGGAGAGCGGCCGACAAACAAGGGCCTGCTCCTACTGGGGGTCGCCCTGGGAGTCGGGACCTTGCTGCGCCAGACGATGCTGGTCCTCTACCCGGTCTTCCTCTTCTGGTTGCTGTGGAAGGGTCGTGGGAAAATCAAGCTGTGGCAGCTGCTCATTCCGCCGGCGATGGCGGCCCTCTTCATCATCCCCTGGACGGTGCGCAACCAGATCGTGTACGCTGAGTTCTTGCCGCTAAACTCCAACGCCGGCTACGCCCTCTACGCCTCCAATCATCCCCAACTGGGCGTCCATTGGCCGGAGGTGGAGCTTGTGGTGGTGCCGGTCCCGGCTGAAATGGAAGGAATGAACGAGGCCCAATTGAACAACGCCCTGACCGCGGAGGCCGCCGGCTTTGTCCTGGCTGACCCCGGCCGCTACTTCCTCTTGACCCTGAGCAAGGCGGTCGAGTATTTCAAATTCTGGCCCTCCTCCGAATCGAGCACGATCAGCAACGTCATCCGGGTGCTCTCCTTTGGCCTCTTCTTGCCCCTCTTCCTGGCCGGCCTGGTCCTCTCCTTCCGCCGCTGGCGAAATTACCTGCTCATCTACCTGGTAGTGGCCGTCCATTCGCTGATTCACCTCCTTTCATGGCCGGCAATTCGTTACCGGCTGCCAATGGATGTATTATTAATGCCTTTGGCGGCGCTGGCGCTGGTCGCCCTGGCCGATCGCTTGCGAAGGCGGCCGGCGACGAGCGCGGCCTTAGATTAATAGAACCCCTCAGCTCTGTCCGGAGTCCTTTCTCGCGGACCCGCCCGGGTAGACCTGCGGGGTTTAACTTGGATTTTTCGAGAGAATCATTGCATGGGTACTGTTGCACGCAGAGCATCTTTTACCGCCCTCATCGCGGTCCTGACGGCTGCCCTCTTCCTGGCGGCGGTCTTGTGGCTTTTTGTAAACGATTCCAGCGGACAGACCGTCCAGAACCCCTGGTCTGAGCCGGCAAATCTGTCCCAATCCGGCAGCGGCGGCGCGCCCCAACTCTTTGTGGACAGCGGCGGCGTCATGCGCGCCCTCTGGCCGGATTCGGTGGTGAACAGCTTCGCCTACACCGTGCTGCAGGAGGGCAGTTGGATCGCCCCGCTGGCGGTCGAGTTCCCCTTTGGCAGCCGCGATTACTACCCCGACCTGCTGCCTGAGGAACCCACCCCGCTCTTCACGCCCATCCTGGCGGCGGGTAACACCGGCGTCCTGCACGCCCTCTGGCGCGACGACGAGGACGCCCTTTTTTACAGCAACGTGCCAAACGCCGAATTCGGCGCCACCAGCTCCTGGCTGACGCGCACCCAGCTTTCTTCGGCGTCGGTAAGCGCGGACCTGGCCACCCTGACCGACGGCCGGGCCATTGCGGTATACATTCAGCCGGAAGACTTGACCGATTACCCGGCCGGCGTCTACTTCCGCTCCGCCGGGAACAACGGGACGTCCTGGTCCACGCCCGCCCCGCTGCACCTCTCCTCCTACTACCGCCTGCTGACCACCGAGACGGCGAACGTGCAGCTCGGCGTTGATAGCCAGAATCGCATTTACGTCGCCTGGGATGACTGGGCCAATGAGCGCATCCTCTTTATCCATTCGCCGGACGGCGGCGCGACCTGGTCAGAATTGAGTGAAATTGACAAGCGGCAGGCGGTGGATGCGCCGGAGGTCACCGGCCCGGCTAAGGTGCTGCTGACCACTATGGGCGATACGGTGCATTTAACCTGGCAGGCCGGCCACGAGGAAGATACCTGCAATCAGTACTATCGTTCCACCGCAGACGCCGGCAACACCTGGCAAGACCGGCAGCAGATACTCAACAGCCTGTTCAACTGTCCGGCGACGGTCTATCTGCTGTCCGACCAGAGCAACCTGCTGGTCATGGCTGAAGAATCCGACCAGCGCTACTTGACCTATCGCGGCGAGGGCGGTTGGAGCGACGAACAACTTCAGCCCGCACTGGCCGGCTTCCGCAATCCGGCCACCAATCAGGAAATCGCCTTTAGCTGTGGCCAGGATGTTGACCTGGCCGGCGAATTCATCTGGGTGACCAGCTGCGGCGAGGCGGTCGGCTCGGATGTCTGGCTGCAACTTCGCTCGCTCTCCGAGTTCATCAGCTCCCTGGCGGTGACTAACGCCTGGCAGCCGGTGACCGTCATTGAGACCACCGCCGGCTTCGCCTCCCCGCAATCCGTCACGGACGAAGAGGACCGGATTCACGTGCTCTGGGGCAGCCCTGGGCCGGGGAGCAGCGCCGCCCCCGAACCGGAGTCCACAGCCATCAAATATTCCCGCTGGGAGGATGGCCGTTGGTCGCGGATGAGCGACGGGCCGGACGTCTCCAGCGCGCCCGACCACAACGTCTCCGTAGCGGTAGACGGCAAGGGCTTTATCCTGGCCGTCTGGCAGGGCGGCGAGAGCGGCAGCGTCTACTTCAGCCAGTCGGCGACCAGCGAGGCCTTGTTCTCCTCGGAATGGCGCGAACCGCTGCAACTCACCGATACCTCGCTGTCCACCGGCATGCCGGACATTGCCGTGGATGGCGCGGGCACGCTCTTTGTGGTCTACGCCGTGCCAATCAACGAAGGTAGGGGCATCTATCTGTTGAAGTCCGAGGACGGCGGCGCAAGTTGGAGCACGCCGGCGCTCATCTTTGACGGCGTCGCCGCCGGCTGGGAGCTGGTTGAGAGTCCCCGGCTGGCGGTCAGCGATCACGGCGTCCTGCATCTGATGTGGACCAAAGGTTCGCCCTCAAGTGTGGATGCCGGCGATGAGCTTTACTATTCGCGCTCTGAAGACGGCGGGCAGGTGTGGGCCGAGGCGCAGCGGGTCGTCAGCGCAAACGAGCAAGGCATCCAGCTTCAAGGATTTGCCCTGGAGAGCGCCGCCGATGCCACCGTCCATCGGGTGTGGCAGGAGTGGAATCTGGGCCACCTGAGCATCCTGCATCAGGTGTCGTTTGATAACGGCCTGAACTGGCAGCCGCTGGTGCTGGTATCAACGATTGACGTCGCCCAACTTCCCGCCGCCCTGACCCTGGACGCGGCCGGCCAGCTACACCTGCTCTTTCCCCGCAGCCGGGGCGCGGCCGGCGACGGCCTCAGTCCCTATTCCATCGAGCATTACATGTGGGACGGCGCGGGTTGGCGACAGCAGGACAGCATATCGCTGCGCGCTACCGGCGTTACGGCGGTCAGCTCGCTCACCGCGGCGGCGGCGGGCGATCAGCTGGTGGCGGTGATTGGCGGATCGCAGAGCGGTGAAACGCTGATTGAGTTGCTCTATACGCAGCGTCAGATAGAATTACCGGCTGATTTAGAGGCTCCGGAGACCCTGGTCACATCAACGCCGGTTCCGCTGGAGACCCCCATTCCCAGCCCCACTCCTCCGCCCTCGCCGACCCCGACCGTGGTCCTATCGAGCATCTTCGACAAGGGTCAGCTCCCTCTGGTCGGGCAATTGGGCCAATTTGGGGGAGTTGTCGTTGGGCTGGCGGTGGCGCTGGTTATACTGGTGCCTTTGTTTCTGCTGCTCCGCATCCGGCAGGTGTGGCCAAGGGACAGGAAATAGTACAAAGAGGTTGAAATCATGGATAACACCAAAGACATCATCAGAGCATATATCCTGGAAGAGTTCTTGCCGGGCGAAGACCCCGCCCTGCTGACGGATTCTACGGAGCTGGTTTCCGGCGGCATACTCGACTCGCTGGCCACGATGCGGCTGGTCAGATTTGTTGATACCCAATTCGGCGTTGAGATTGAACCCCACGAGATGTCGCTGGAATACTTGAACACCGTGCCGGACATCGTCCGGCTGATTGACTCCAAAAGGTAAGGCCCCGTGTTCCACCGAATCAGCGCCGTAGCTGAGCAAAAGAGCGTGCTGGCGCTGCTCTTTATGCTCGGGGGAGCCACCCTGATGCTGTTCACCTTCGGGATGGACCTGTTGGGCATCAGCTCTCCCGGCGTCAGCCCCAATCAGGTTTCGCTGGCCCTGAGCGGGCTGGCCATGATCCTGGTCGGCCTGGTCCTGGTGATCCCATTTAGCCGGCGGCCGCTGGTAGAGTGGCTACTGGTGGCCGCCAGCGTGCTGGCGGTGGCCTTTGCCTCCGACTTGTTTATCGCCGGCGCCCTGGCCGGCAACGGCCCCAAGCAGTTGGCGCTCCTCTCCACCTTGCTGGCCGTCATTTGCGTCAGCGCCATTCCCGTTACCTCTCCCGACAAGAAACTGACCGCCGCTCTGGCGGAGCTTCGCCACATTGACCGCGCCGCTGTGCTGCAATTCGTCGCCGTGGTCGCCCAGCTCCTCCTACTGGTGCTGGTGATTCGCCGCTACGAAATAGAGAACAAGGCCTTTTACACCAGCGTCATGCTGGTCACCTTCTATGGCTTCTTGCTCCACTTTTTCCTCCCGTTGCCATATCGGCTGCCGTTCTTCCTCTTCATCTCCGTGGCCACCATTTTGAGCATCCTGGGGATCAGCAACGGGCTGTGGCTGCTGGGCGCCGGCCTGGCCTTGATTGCCCTGGCCCACTTGCCGGTGCGCATGCTCTATCGCACGGCGCTGTTGCTCGGCGTCGGCCTGTTGCTGATGGCCGCCCGGGCGGAGCTGATTCCCTCGCCCATCCCGGCGATCGTCTGGCCCGTGCTGGGCAGCATGTTCATGTTCCGGCTGATTGTCTACATGTATGACCTGCAGCACGCGAAGCAACCGGTCACCCCCTGGCAAAGCCTGTCCTACTTCTTCCTCTTACCCAACGTGGTCTTTCTTTTCTTCCCGGTGGTGGACTTTGCCGCCTTTCGCCGCACCTACTTCAACGGCCCGCGCTTTGCCGGCTACCAGCGCGGCCTGGATTGGATGCTCCGCGGCGTCATCCAGCTGCTCGCCTACCGGATCATCAACCTCTACCTGGTCACCGGGCCGGAGGAAGTGACCAACGCCTGGCAGGCCGCCGTTTACGCGATAGTCAATTTTTCCCTTTACCTGCGCATCTCCGGCCAGTTTCATTTGATTATCGGCCTGTTGCACCTCTTCGGCTTTAACTTGCCGGAGACGAACATCCGCTACTTCCTTTCTTCCAGCTTCACCGACCTCTGGCGGCGAGTCAATATCTACTGGAAGGATTTCATGCAGAAGGTCTTCTTCTACCCCAGCTACTTCCGCCTTTCCCGGCTGGGGCCGATGGGCAGCTTGACCGCAGCGACCGTCGTTGTCTTTGTGATGACCTGGTTCCTGCACAGCTACCAGTGGTTCTGGCTGCGGGGCAGCTTCCTGATCACCGTGCCGGACATCGTCTTCTGGTTTCTTTTGGCCTCGCTGGTGCTGGCTAACACCCTCCGGGAGGCCAAACGCGGGCGCAAACGAACCCTGGCTCAACCTGCCTTGACCATTCGCGAACTGGGCGCGCGTTCTTTCCGCGTGGCCGGCACGATGTCCATCCTCATGTTTCTCTGGACTTTGTGGACCAGCGCCACCGTGGCAGACTGGCTATCGCTGTGGAGCGTGGTCCTCAATCCGCTGGGCATTGCCACCCTGGCGCTGGTCTTCCTGGGGATCATGTTGTTCGTCGCCGCGGCCATCTGGTTGACCGGCGATACCGGCCAGGTCGGCGCGGTCAGAGCCAGGAAATCCCCGAGCTTTTCCCAGAAGGTTGTCCTGAACGGCGTCGCCCTGGCCGGCCTGCTGATCATCGCCAACCCGGCCGTCTACAATCGCCTGGGCGAGCGGATCGCCGGCTTCATGGAGAACGTGAGCGTCCAGCGCCTCAGCGACCGCGACGCGCAGTTGCTCCTTCGCGGCTACTACGAGGACCTCACCGGCGTCAGCCGCTTCAATTCCGATTTGTGGGACCTCTACAGCAAGCGGCCCACCGAATGGCCCCTGATTCAAGACACCGAATCCGCCCGCTTGACCGGCGATTACCTGGCCCTGGAACTCATCCCCAACCAGAGCGCTGAGTTTCATGGCGCCCTGTTCAGCACTAACTCCTGGGGCATGCGCGACCAGGAATATGCCCTGACGCCGGAGCCGGGAACCCTGCGCGCCGTATTGCTGGGCCCATCATTTGTCATGGGCTCCGGTGTGGCGGATAATGAGGTCTTCGAGTGGCTGGTGGAAGATCGCCTGAATGCAGAGGCTGCCGGCGGCCCCTACGACAGATTTGAAATCTTGAATATGGGAGTCGCCGGCTATTCGGCGCTGCAGGAGCAATACCTCCTGGAGCATCGCGCCTTCGACTTTCAGCCGGCGGTCATCTTTTATGTCGGCCACCAGCTTGAGTTACAGAACACCATGCGCGGTCTGGCCTCGCTCATTGCCAAAGGCGTCGAAATCCCCTACCCTCACCTGCTGGACATTGCCCGGCAAGCCGGGATAACCCCCGGCATGAGTGAGGGCGAGGCTGAGCAGTTGTTGCAGCCCTATGGCCGGGAAATCATTGCCTGGATATATGACCAGATGGCCGCTCAGGCGCGGGAACATGACGCTGAATTTGTCTGGATATTCATGCCGGCCCTGGAAATCCCCGTGGACCGGGAGGAGGCGGACTCCCTATTTGAACTGGCGACTGCAGCCGGCTTTACTACCATAGACCTATCTGACGTGTACAATGGTCACAACGTAGAAGAGTTGATTGTCGCCGAATGGGACAAGCACCCCAACGCGCTCGGCCACCGGCTGCTTGCCGAGGGCCTCTATCAGGCGTTGCAGAATATAGAGTTTCCAGCTAAGTTTCCGGGAAACTGACAACCAAGTTTCCCGGAAACTAAATGACCAAGTTTCCCGGAAACTAACAACCAAGTTTCCCGGAAACTAACAACCAAGTTTCC
>CAYVQP010000037.1:35114-41396 GCA_964452775.1 uncultured Ardenticatenaceae bacterium
ACCAAGTTTCCCGGAAACTAACAACCAAGTTTCCGGGAAACTACGAACCAAGTTTCCGGGAAACTAACAACCAAGTTTCCGGGAAACTACAAACCAAGTTTCCCGGAAACTAAGAACCGACCGGAAACTAACAACCGACGCATAACATCTGCTATACACCACACTTTCAACTGGAGGAAAGTACCCATGAGTGACGTAATCATCATCGGCGGGGGGCCGGCCGGCTCAACCTTAGGCTGCTATCTGTCTATGGCCGGCATCAGCAACACAATCATCGAAAAAGAGAATCACCCCCGGCCGCACGTCGGCGAATCCATGGTGCCGGTGACCACCCGCGTCTTCCGCGAGATCGGCTTCCTGGAGACGATGGAGAAGGAGGGCTTCCCCAAAAAGTACGGCGCCTCCTGGCACGCGCCGCAAAACAAGGGCCTCGTCTACATCCTGTTCGGCGAGTTCCCGAACGACCTGACCAACCAGGATTACACCTATCACGTGGACCGCGGCCGGATGGACAACTTGCTGCTGAAGCACGCCGAAGAGCTTGGCTCGACCGTCTACCAGGGCGTGACCGTGAAGCAAGTGCTGTTCACCGACGGCTACGCCTCCGGCGTGCGCATCGGCATTGGCGACCAGAGCATTGACCTGCACAGCAAAGTCGTGGTGGATGCCAGCGGTCGCAACACCCTGCTCGGCCGGCAACTGAGACTGAAGGTCAAGGACCCCATCTTCAATCAATACGCCGTCCACGCCTGGTTTGAGGGCGTTGACCGCGGCGACGAGTTCACCGCCGGGCACATCCACATTTACTTCCTGCCCATTGAGCGCGGCTGGGTGTGGCAAATTCCGATCAACGAGACCGTGACCTCCATGGGCGTGGTCGTTGAGAAGGATGCCTTCACCCAGATGATTAAGGGCGACCTGGAAGAGTACTTCTGGGACCAGATGAAGACCAACGACAATCTGGCCGCCGCGATGAGCAACGCCCGGCGGATAAATGAGTTCAAGACCGAGGGCGATTACAGCTACAAGATGTCCAAGTTCGTCGGCGACGGCTACCTGCTGGTTGGCGACGCCGCTCGCTTTGTGGACCCCATCTTCTCATCCGGCGTCAGCGTGGCCATGCACGGGGCCAGAAACGCCTCCAAGCAGATTCAAATCGCGCTGGAGAAGAATGACTTCAGCGAGGCGGTGCTCAAGCCTTATGAAGAGACGATGCTGTCCGGGGTCGAGATCTGGTACGAGTTCATTCGCCTCTACTACAAGCTGTTGCCCCTGTTCACCATCTTCATGCAGTCGAAGAAATATCGCGAACAGGTTCACCGCCTGCTGCAAGGCGAGGTCTACGACCGCAAGGAAGTGCCGGTGTTGGAAGCGATGCGCAAGTTCATTGAAGCCGTCGAGCGCACCGATGACCACATCCTGAAGGGTCAGCTGACCGATGTGCCCATTGACCGGGCCGAAGATATGCTGCGACAGGTCGCGCCTGGTGATTAGGTGCTCCTCTCGCTAACTTAGGACACAACCCCGCAGCTCTCTCACGGCTCTACCGCCGAGCGAGCATACTCAGCAAGAGCTGCGGGGTTTGCTCACACCACATTCACTCCAGAAGAGATACCGTACCATGACGACTCAACAGATGCTCGAAAACTTCATCCTCACTGAACTCCTGTTCAGTGGGTCAATCAAGAAGCTGGATTACGATCAATCGTTGCTGTCCAGCGGCATTTTGGACTCGCTTTCGTTGCTGCGCCTGATTGACTATATCCAGGAGGATATGGGCGTGGAAATTGACGTCGAGGAAATTACGCCGGACAACTTTCAGACAATCAACGCCGCCGCCAGGTTGATTGAGAGCAAGCGTTAGCGGCGCTCAGGACATAGACCCCGCAGCACTATTGCCGAAGCTGCGGGGTTTGCCCAGATGGGCGGGGCTTCCGTGATAGCGGAGTCTATGCAAGGCAATCAAGGAGCATGAGATGACGATTGAGCAAAAGATAGAGGAATTTATACTCACCGAAATAATGGTCAACGCGCGCGGGAAGAGCCTGGACCACGATGAGTCCCTGTTGGACAGCGGCATCCTGGATTCACTCGCCTTGTTGCGCCTGATCTCCTTCATCGAAGAGGCTTTCGGCGTGGCGATTGATCCCGATGAGATTGTGCCGGACAACTTCCAGACGATTAACACCGCCGCCAGACTGGTGGAGAGCAAACTCGGATAACACCGGCGGGGTTGGCCGCACGGGAGGGACTTGAGCAATTGATGAATAGCGCCGGGCAAAGTGTGGTGAAGTTACGGCTTGGCGGGTATCGTGATTGAAGGTTGATCAGCCGGGTGCAATTGGCTGATTTCTTCAACCGGCGTGCAATTCAGGATAACGATACCATGTTGCGATCCCTCTCGCTTTGCGCACTCCTGCTGTTGGTGGGCCTCTCCCTCCTCGCCGGCTGCAGCAGTCCCGACCCTTACGTTATCACCCCCATCCTGCCCGAGAGCGGCAGCACACCAAACGGCGCGGCCGGCGCGGCCACCACGCCGGCCACGCCGGCCCCGGCAGAACTCAGGCCGGCCGAAGCCACGCGGCAGGCCGGAATGGCCGCCCGGGCGGAAGCCACCGCGGTAGCGGAAGCCTTTGCCCAGGCGCAGGCGACCGTCCGCGCGGATGCCACCGCCCGCGCCGGGACCACCTCCCGCGACGAAGCGACCGCCCGTGCCGTCGCAACCGCCGGCCCGGCCGTTACGCCCACCCCCGAGTCCGGCAACGCGACCCCGGCCGGGAACCTCAGCGCGCCCTTTCCCGCCCCCGTCCTGCCCACCGAACAATGGAACTCGCTGCCCATCCCGCTGATCGACATGGCCGGGCAGAACTATTTCGGCTTTGAAGGGGGTCTCTATCCGGGCGGGCTGAACGAGATGCCGGCCGAACACGCCCTGGCCGGCTTGCAGCGCGCGCTGGCCGTGCAGCCGCGCGACCTGGCCGGCAATCCCGACCCGACCGGCCAGGCCATCCTGCTCTCCGTCGGCATGTCCAACACCACCATGGAGTTTTGCCGGGCGCTGGGTACCAACTCCCCGACCGATGGCGTCACCTGCGTGCCCCAATCCTTCATGGGCCTGGCCTCAGCCGACCCCAGCGTCAATACCAACGGCCTGATGATGGTCAACGGCGCCCTGGGCGGCCAGATTGCCGACACCTGGGACACGCCCAATGAAAGCAACTACGACCGCATCCGCGACGATATCCTCGGCCCGCTGGGCCTGAGCGAGCAACAGGTGCAGGTGGTCTGGCTGAAGGTCACCGACCGCACCGACAGCTTCCCTCCCACCCTGCCGGACCCGAACGCGGACGCCTTCCAGCTGGCGGCGACCATGGGCGACATCGTGCGCAGCCTGAAGCAGCGCTATCCCCATCTGCAGCAGGTCTTTATCTCCAGTCGCGTCTACGCCGGCAACGCCACCCGCGACATCAACCCCGAACCCTATGCCTATGAGACCGGCTATGCCGTCAAGTGGCTGATTGAGTCCCAGATTAATCAAATGGCCGCCGGCAGCGATGGCGCAATCACCCCGGCCGGCGACCTGAACTATAATGGTGTGGCCCCCTGGCTGGCCTGGGGCCCCTACCTGTGGGCGGACGGGACCAACCCCCGCTCCGATGGCCTGGTGTGGCTGCCGGAGGACTTTGGCAATGACGGCACCCACCCCTCCGTGCAGGGCCGGGAAAAGGTGGGCGGCCTGTTGCTGGACTTCTTCAAGACCTCCCCCTACACCGGCTGCTGGTTCATGGCCGAGCCGGACGGCACGGAATGCGCTGCCCAGGTGGCCGAGCTGGGAGTGACTCCCGCGCCGGAGCCAACGAGCCAGCCGGCCGTCACCCCGGTAGCGGGGGCCACCGCCTCCGCCACCCCGATAGCCGGCGCAGGCCCGACCCGGGAAGAGGGCTCCGTCTCCGAATTTACGCTCAGCGAGGAGGCGCGCCCCCTCACCGAATTGGGTTCCGACACTTACCTGGGCTATGAAGGGGGGCTGTATCCCGGCGGCGTGAACGAGCCGCCGCCCGCACACACCGAGGAAGGTCTGGCTCGTATGCGAAACGTCCAACCGCTGGATCCGCAGGGTAACCCCGCGCCCAACGGCAACATCGTCCTGCTCTCCATCGGCATGTCCAACACAATGATGGAGTTCTGCGGCGAGTTCAGGGTCTACACCGAGTGTGAGCCGTATTCTTTCATCGCCAAAGCGCTGGCCGACACAACGGTGGATCATACCGCCCTGCGAGTTATCAACGGCGCGCGCGGTTCACAGGTGGCCAGCGACTGGGTGGACCCGAACCATGAAAACTACGACACCATTCGTGATTCCTTCCTCGCCCCTTACGGGCTGACCGAGGAGCAGGTGCAGGTCGTCTGGCTGAAGGCGACAGACTTTCTGATGGGCAGGCCGCCCCTCCCCGCTGAAAACGCGCACGCGGTCGTGCTCACCTCGACCCTGGCGGAGATCGTGCGCGCCCTGTATGTCCGCTATCCCAACCTGCAGCAGGTCTTCCTCTCCAGCCGCATCTACGCCGGCTACGCCACCCGCGACCTGAATCCCGAGCCGTTTGCTTATGAATCCGGCTTCTCAGTGAAGTGGCTGATAGAGTCCCAAATTGACCAGATGGCGTCCGGCGGCGCGGAAATTAGTAGCCTTACCGGCGATTTAGACTACAATACTGTCGCTCCCTGGCTAGCCTGGGGGCCGTATACGTGGGCCGACGGCGCGACCCCCAGAGAAGCCGATGGGCTGGTCTGGCTGCCGGAGGACTTCGGCGACGACGGCACGCACCCAACGGAAAGCGGCCGGGCGAAAGTCGCCGACATGTTGTTAAACTTTTTCAAGACTTCTCCTTTTACAAAGTGCTGGTTCCTGGCGGAACCTGATTGTTAGGTTTGTTCCCCCAAAAAAATCAGACCCCGTAGCTCCCAACCTTACCTACGGGGTGTTCCGGTAGACCTACGGGGTCTCATTGGCAGACCCCGTAGGTGTTTCTTTGAGACCTACGGGGTCTTCGTAAACAGGCGGGTGTAAATGGCAAAAAAGCTGCTCTTGTTGAACGGTATCTGTGCGTTTGCGATTGCAACCTACCATGGCGCCGCATATGGTCTGAGCGCCATGTTTGAATGGACGGATCGCTACATGGCCGTGACCGTGCCGAATTATGATCAGATAGGCAGCATCTCCTATTACTACCTGTTGGCCATCCGGCAGCTTGACGCGTTCGCCGTCCCCGGCTTCATCTTCATCTCCGCCTACTTCATTGCCTTCAACGCCAAGGGGCGTCCCAACCTGCCCTGGAAAGTGGTGCGCTCCAGGTTTCAGATCCTGATTGTGCCGTACCTCCTATGGACCGCCATCCGCTTCATCCTGCTACGCAACGCCCCGGATAGCATTTTTGAGATCATCTCTACCTACTACTACATCATACTGCTGTTGCAGTTCTACCTGCTGGCGCCCCTGTTCATTCCCATTGCCAGAAAGAATTGGTGGCTGATGCCGCTGATTGGCGCGCTGGTGGAGTTTTCCCTCGAGGCCACCTTTTTCCTGAAGGATATTGGCATTGACAACCTGTTCCTGACCCAGGTGCGATCGCTGTTTCCGCTGATCCTGTTCCCCCGGCGGCTCTTCTGGTTTTCTTTTGGTCTCAGCGTCGCCTTCCACCAATCCTTTTTCACCGAGAAGTTGAGCCGGGTCAAGTGGGGCGTGCTGGCGGCCACAATCATATTAGGCGTATTGACCATGGTGGAGTACCAATACTTTGCCCAGTTAGCCGGCCAGGAATGGTTAGGCCCATCATTTCGCGGGGTGGCCAGCCGGCTGTACAGCATCATGTTTATCTGCTGCTTCCTCGCCTTCGAAAGGATCAACATTCCATTTACGAAGCAGTTTGTCGATTTAGGCGGCAAATCGTTGGGCATTTACCTGGCCAACATACCCGTCGTCTATGTGATCGCCATCCTCCTTTACCGCTTCCTCCCCTGGACATTGGGCTATCAATTCATCTACCAGGCCATCCTGATCACCGCCGGCCTGGGCATCCCCCTGCTGATGATGAAGCTCCTCCGCCAAGACCCCTTCCGCAAATACTACCGCTACGTCTTCGGCTAACCCCTCCTCGCGCACACTTGTGGAGCCCCGGCATCCCTGCCGGTCGTCTCCCCGGCCCCACCCGTGTAGCCCCGGCATCCCTGCCGGGACTCCCCTCCAATCCGGCCACACAACATCCCCTTCGCGTGAACAAAAAC
>CAYVQP010000038.1:0-13958 GCA_964452775.1 uncultured Ardenticatenaceae bacterium
CGTGCTCGACGAGCCCAGCATCGGCCTGCATCAGCGCGACAATGCCCGCCTGATCCACACCCTGCAGGGGATGCGCGACCTGGGCAACACGGTGCTGGTGGTGGAGCACGACGAAGAGACGATGCGCCACGCCGACTGGATCATTGACCTGGGACCGGGGGCCGGCAAATACGGCGGCGAGGTCGTCGCCGAAGGGCCGTTCGACAAGATCGTGCAGACGGAAGGGTCGCTGACCGGCGCATACTTGGGCCGGCGCAAATCCATCCCCATGCCCCGCAAGCGGCGGGCCGGCTCCGGCGCGCAGCTGATCGTGCGTGGCGCCCGCGAGAACAACCTGAAGGGAATGGACGTTGCGATCCCACTGGGCAAGTTTGTCTGTATCACCGGCGTGAGCGGCAGCGGCAAGAGCAGCTTTCTGATTGAGATTCTCAGCCGGCGGCTCCACCAGCATTTCTACAAGTCGCGGGAGCTGGCCGGGGAGCATGACGGGCTGGAGGGGCTGGAGCATCTGGACAAGGTGATCGAGATAGACCAGAGCCCCATTGGGCGCACTCCGCGCTCCAACCCGGCCACCTACTCGAACCTGTTCAACGATATCCGCGATCTCTTTGCCGGGATGCCGGACAGTAAGGCGCGGGGGTACAAGCCGGGGCGCTTCAGCTTCAACGTGAAGGGCGGGCGCTGCGAGGCCTGCCAGGGACAAGGGCAGAATCGCATCGAGATGCAGTTCCTGCCCGACATCTACGTGCCTTGCGATGTCTGCAAAGGAGCGCGTTACAACAAAGAAACCCTGCAGATGCGCTACAAGGGGCTAAACATCGCGGAAGTGTTGGACCTGACAATTGATGAGTCGCTGGAGTTCTTCGCCCATATCCCCCCGCTGCGCCGCAAGTTGGAGACGATGGCCGAAGTCGGTCTGGGCTACATTCACCTGGGCCAGCCGGCTCCCACGCTCAGCGGCGGAGAGGCGCAACGGGTGAAGCTCAGCCGGGAGCTATCCAAGATCGCCACCGGGCGCACCATCTACATCCTGGACGAGCCGTCGGTAGGCCTGCACACGCATGACGTCTCCAAGCTGATCAGCGCATTGAACCGGCTGGTGGACAAGGGCAACACCGTATTGATCATCGAGCACAACCTGGACATCATTAAGGTGGCGGACCACCTGATTGACATGGGGCCGGAGGGCGGCGACCGCGGAGGAGAGGTGGTCGCGCAGGGAACGCCGGAGGAGGTGATGCGCGCGCCGGGCTCCTATACCGGGCGCTTCCTGGCTGACTACCTGAACGGGTCGGCTCAATGAGTGATCGCCCATGAACCTGGTCACGCTGGAGAATGTCTCCAAGCAGTTCAGCGAGCGCGTGCTGTTGGACCAGGTCAACCTGCTTATCAATCGCGGCGACCGCATCGGGCTGATTGGCCTGAACGGCAGCGGCAAGACGACGCTGCTGCGCATGATCGCCGGCCTGGACACCCCGGATGCCGGCGCGATTATCGTCTGGGGCGGCGTGCGCGTTCACTATTTGCCGCAGGAGCCCCGGCTGGAGCCGGAGTGGACGGTACTGGAGCATATATATCGCAGCAACGACCCTCAGCTCAGCCTACTGCGCGAATATCAGCAGGCTGTCTCCGCCCTGCAGCAGACCCCCACTGATCCTCAGCGGCAAGCGCAGCTCCTGGAGCTAAACGCCGAGATGGAGCGCACACATAGCTGGAACGCGGAGCGGAAGGCCAAGGCGGTCCTGACCCAGTTGGGCATCACGCAGTTTGAGCATCCGGTAGGCACATTGAGCGGCGGGCAGCAAAAGCGGGTCGCCCTGGCCCACGCCCTGCTTAATCCGGCTGACCTGCTCATCCTGGACGAACCCACCAACCATGTTGACGCCGAGACGATCGCCTGGCTGGAGAGCTATCTGCTCACCGTTCCCGGAGCCCTGTTAATGGTCACCCACGACCGCTACTTCCTGGACCGGGTGGCCAACCGCATCGTGGAGCTGGATAGGCGGCAACTGGTGAGCTATCCCGGCAACTACAGCCGCTACCTGGATCTGAGCACCCAGCGGCACGAGCAGTTGGCCGCCGCCGAAGCCAGGCGACAGGCCTTGCTGCGCCGCGAACTGGAATGGCTGCGCCGAGGCGTGATGGCTCGCGGCACCAAGCAAAAGGCGCGCAAACAACGCGTCGCGGAGTTACAGCAGCTCAGCTACGACCGGCGGGAAGACCAGGTGGCCATGGCGCTGGCCGGCCGGCGACTGGGAAAGCGCGTCCTGCAGGCTCGCGGGCTGAGCAAATCCTTCGGCGACCATAGCCTCTTTCAGGATCTGGACTTTGACCTCGTCCCAGGCGACCGCATCGGCATCATTGGCCCGAACGGAGCGGGAAAGAGCACGCTGCTGGACATTCTAGCCGGCAAAGCGCAACCCGATCAGGGGGAGGTGTCCTGGGGCGAGACGGTGCAGCTGGCCTACTACGATCAGCAGGCTGCGGAACTGCCGGAGGATCGGCGGGTGATTGAGGTGATCGAGGCGGAAGCGCCGCTAATCCGCACGCCGGATGGGATGCGGGTAGACGCCGCCAGGATGCTGGAGTGGTTTCTGTTTAGCCGGGCGGAACAACGGGCGCGGGTCAGCAGCCTCAGCGGCGGAGAGCGCCGGCGGCTCTATTTGTTGCGCTCGCTGCTGCATCAACCCAACGTAATCCTGCTCGATGAGCCGACCAACGACCTGGACGTGCAGACCCTCACCGTCTTGGAAGGCTTTCTGGATCACTTTCAGGGCGCGCTGATCGTGGTCAGCCATGACCGCTATTTCCTGGATCGCACCGTGGATTTCCTGGTTGCCATGGGCGACGGACAGGTGAGCGGGCGCTATCCGGCTCCATTCAGCACCTATCAGCGCATCAGGCAAGAGCAGGCAGCGGCGAAGGAAGGCAAGTCCGACGGGCGGGTGGGCGCGCCGGCAAAGCGGCCGGCCTCCCAGGTGCAGCAAGCGGACGGACGCAAACTGACCTGGAAAGAGCAGCGCGAACTGGAGCAATTGGAATCCGAAATCAGCGTGCTGGAGCAACAGAAGGCGGCGCTGGAGAGCGCGCTCAACGGAGCCGGCGAAGATTACCTGCGCCTGCAAGCCCTGGCGGACGATCTGGCTCGCACCGACGGCCAACTGGAGGATGCCCTTTCGCGCTGGTTCGAGCTATCCGGCGATTAATTCACGTCCTCTCCACTGCGGATTATTGACGCCCATTTTCTGCTGTGCTAGACTGCTTTATGTTTACTTGCGACCTGCGTAGCCGCCAACCCAGGGACATACGAGGGAAGCTGCAAGGAACTTCGGAATGAAGTGGTCGCTATCGCGGCCGCCAAGGAGGACAAGGTGAAGCGATTTACTACCCCCAGGTGGATTGTTCCACTCATTATTCTATTGCTTGCCGTGACGCTGGCGGCATGCGAGAAGCCGTTGCAGGAGGCGCCGGAGGCGACGACTGCGCCCACGGTTGCGCCCGGCCCCGTTCAGGCGACCCTTCCTGTCGCGCCCACGCCGGAGTTGCCCGCGGGCGGTGAAGAGCTCCCGGCAGCCACCCCCGAAGGCGGCGAAGCAGCCGCGCCCACGGAGGGAGAAGCCACGCCGATTGTCGGTGAGGGCGCCGGAGAGGCAACGGGTGAAGGCGAAGCGGGCGCCGCCACGGAGGAAGCGGCCACAGAAGGCACGCACACCGTACAGGCCGGAGAGACGCTCGGCAGCATTGCCAACACCTATGGCGTGACTGTTGACGAGTTGGCCGCCGCCAACGGCATCACCAATGTCAATCTGATTTCGGTCGGCCAGGTGTTGATCATTCCTCCGCCCGCCGGCACAACTGAGGAAACTGAAGCCGCCGGCGAAGAGGCAGCTGCGGGTGAAGATGCCGCCGCCGGCGAAGGCGCTACTGAAGGTGAAGGAGCTGCCGAAGGTGAAGATGCCGCCGCCGGCGAGGAACAGACCTATGTGGTCAAGCCGGGCGACATCCTGGGCCGGATTGCCCAACAATTCGGCGTGACCGTTGAGAATCTGGCCGCCTACAACGGCATTGATGTCAACGCCATCATCTATCCGGGGGATGTGCTGCGCATTCCACCGGCAGACTGGACGCCGCCGGCGCCGTAATCTTATTTTCGCTCACTGTTGCGCGGCGTGGCCATTGGCCACGCCGCGTTCCCTTGCTGCTACCGCTCTATGAAACCGTTGAGTTCTCGTGTCGCCTGGGAGGGAGTGTCCTGGCGCCTACGAATTGACACCTATCTCCAGCCCGACGGCAACACAGTCGAAAAAGGGATCGCTGAGCATGCGGGTTCGGTCGTGCTGGCCCCGCTTGTGGGTGACCAGGTGATCATGCTGCAACAATACCGTTCGGCGCTGCAGCAGCAGATCCTGGAGTTGCCGGCCGGCACGCGCCTGTGGGGCGAACCCTGGCTGACCTGCGCCCAGCGTGAATTGCGGGAGGAGACGGGCTTTCGTGCGGGTGAATTTGTCCCGCTGGGGGAGATTTGGCCGGCGCCGGGATTCTCCAGCGAGTGCATGGCCCTTTACCTGGCCCGCGAACTCACTCACGACCCCCTGGCCCCCGACTTCGACGAGGAGATCACACTGGCTCCGATGCCTCTGGCTGAACTGGTTGACATGGCCCATGACGGCCGGCTGCAGGACGCCAAGAGCGTAGTAGCCATTCTGCGCCTGGCAAAATACCTGCAGGGAGCGGAGTAGTGGGCGCGCTTTACTCCTGAGAGTGAGCCGGCTCCTGCGCCAGGGCCTGTAAACGCTGCTGGACGAGACCATGAACGCTCTCCGGCGGAAAGGCTCCGTCCGAATCCCGTTGGCCGGCAGGCGCGCCGGTGAGCATCTCAATACCGTCGTCCACGTGGTCCATGGCCCAGATGTGAAACCGTCCGTCTTCGACTGCGGCAATCACTTCCTCGCGCAGCATCAGGTTGCGCTTGTTGGCCGCCGGCAATAACACCCCCTGCGTGCCGGTCAGGCCGCGCTCCGCGCAGACCCGGAAGAAGCCCTCAACCTTTTGCACCACGCCGCCCACCGGCTGGATCTCGCCGAGCTGGTTGATGGAACCGGTGACCGCAATGTCCTGCCGGAGCGGCAACCCGCTGAGCGCCGAAAGCAGGGCGAACAACTCGGCGGCGGAAGCGCTGTCGCCGTCAATGCCGGAATAGTTCTGCTCAAAGGTCAGGCTGGCGGAAAGTGACAGCGCATGGGTCTGGGCATACTGCCCGCCCAGGTAGCCGACCAGGGTGAGCAGGCCCTTGTTGTGCAGCGACCCGGCCATCTGCACCTCGCGCTCGACGTTGACCACGCCATCCTTGCCCATATAGACGCGGGCAGTCAGCCGCCCCGGCTGGCCGAAGGAGTAATCGCCCATGTCAATGACCGACAGGCTGTTGACCTGTCCCACCACGCTGCCGCTGGTGGCCAGAAACACAAAGTTGTCGGCGAAATACTCATGCGTGCGCTCTTCAACCCGATTGGCGCGATAGGTACGCTCATCCAGGGCGCGGTGCACGTCATCCGCCCCGACCAGATCGCGGCCGGCCATGCCCGCCCAAAAACTGGCCTCGCGCACAACGTCGGCCAGTTCGCCGAAACGGGTGCTTAGCCGGTCCTGATCGCCCGCCTGCCGGGAGCCGAACTCCACGATCTTTTCCACCGCCGGCCGGTCAAAGTGGCGCAACCCCTCTTCCCGGCAACGGCTGGCGATGAAGCGAGCATACTCAACCTCGTGCGCATCGTCCCGCGGCATGACCGTGTCGAAATCGGCCCGCACCTTGAACAGCTCGCTGAAATCCTCATCCTGTTCATAGAGTGTGTAATACAAGCCGGGGCTACCCAGCAGGATGACCTTGATGGACAACGGAATCGGCTCCGGCTCAAGGGATTTAGCTAACACCTGCGCCCCATCCATTAGCTCCGGCGTCTGAAATCGAATCACCCGCCCGTCAATGGCCCGCTTCAGCGCCTCCCAGGCCGCTCCCTGGCTCAAGAGGTCGCGGGCATTGAGCACCAGATAGCCGCCGTTCGCCCGGTGCAGGCAGCCGGCTTTGAGGTTCATGAAATGGGTAGACATGACTCCAAAGCGCATCTCGTATTCCATGCGTCCAGCCAAATTGGGCAGAGTAGGGTTCGGCTCCACATACACCGGCGCGCCGCGAGTCTGGCTATGGTCTACAAACAGATTAACCTCATAGCGAAGAAAATCGAATGGCGCGGTTGCCTCTGTGTCCTCGCTCTCCGGCGACAAGAAGGCGTTCAGGTTATCAATGACGTCCGTCTGCATCTCTTCCAGATAGCGCAGCACACTTGCTTGCTCATGATACGTTTGCCGGCAGGCTGCGAAGTGATGTTCAGTGGCCGTTCTCGCCATTGTCCGGTTAAGCTCTTGCAGGTTGGAGCGATGCTCATTGTCCAGCAGGCGCAATTCGCTGATCACGTCTTCCAGATCGGATTGCAGTCGCTCCTGTTGTTGTAGGAACGTCGCCTGCTTTTCCGGCGGCAACTGCTGGAAGCTCTCCGGAGTCATCACCTGTCCGCTGTCGTCCAGAGGCGTAATTGCCGGCCCGGAGGGAGTGCTTACCAGGGCCATGTGCTGTTCGGCGGCCTTCTGTTGGATGGCCGTGAAATGCTCTTGTTGCCGGCTCTCGAACTCGCGATTCAGCGCCTCCGAGGCGTCACGATAGGTGTCTGAATCAAACGCCTTGGGTAGATCGGCTTGCAGACCCTCGAGTAAATGGCGTATATCACCTTGAAATGCAGCTCCCCCGCCGGCCGGCAAACGAATGGCGCGAGGCTGATGGGGAACGGCGAAGTTGTTCACATAGACCCAGTCGGAGGGCGCCGGCTGGCTGCCGGTCTTCTGCTCAAGAAAACGCTTGATCGCCGTGGTGCGACCGGTGCCGGATTCACCCAGCACAAACATATTGTAGCCCTGGCTTTGTATGGCGATGCCGAACTCAATCGCGCGACTCCCGCGCGGCTGGCCGATTATGGAGTCGTGCGAATCAATTTCTGCGGTCGTCTCAAATGTGAAATGTGGATGCTGGCAGACGCGCCGCAATTCGCTTGGTGGAATGGCTTGAACGGGCATAAATCTCTCCTGCATATCCCGGTTTGCTGCTCATGTTACTCGGCTCTCGTCCGTGCGGCAAACTACCTTTCGAGGCGGGCGAATTGCTGCTACACTAATTACCGGCATGCCGGCGCTATCTTGCCGGCGGGGACGTGCAGTAATATCAATAGACCTCGTCCACCCACTCAAGGAGCGGAGTAACGATGTTTGATTTCACGGACAAAGTGGTGATGGTCACCGGCGCTTCCGGCAACCTGGGCAGCGCGACGGCGCGAGCGTTTGCGACAGCCGGAGCCAGGTTGGCGTTGGTGGACCGCAGTTATGAACACCTGGAGCGCGAGTTCCCGGAGGGGCTGGAGAGCGCCGATATACTCTTTGTGACCGGTGACCTGACCGATTCCGGCGCTGTCCTGGCTATGGTGCACGAGGCGATCAACTCCTATGGCCGGCTGGATGTGCTGATCAACATCGCCGGCGGATATCGGGCGGGCACGCCGGTGCATGAGACGCCGATGTCAAGCTGGGAGTTCATGATGGACCTGAACGCCCGCACCATGCTGAACACCTGCCGGGCGGCGATCCCCTTCATGCTTGAGCAGGGCAGCGGCAAGATCGTCAACGTGGCCGCCCGGGCCGCGCTGGCCGGCAGGGCCAATCAGGGCGCGTACATTGCTTCGAAGAGCGCAGTCATGCGCCTGACGGAGACAATGGCCGCCGAATTGAAGGAGCGGGGCATTAACGTCAATTGCATCCTGCCGGGCACAATTGACACGCCGCAGAACCGGGCGGAAATGCCCAACGCGAATCACGGCAAGTGGGTCGCGCCCGCGGCTATGGCTGACGTGTTCCTCTTTCTGGCCTCGGACGCAGCGCGAGTCATCCACGGCGCGGCGATTCCCGTCTATGGGCTGAGCTGACGGATTTCGCTGCGCCGCTATGCCCTTCCAGGTTTACGAGTGCAGCCGCGACGCCTGTCGCTTTCGCTTCCCGCTGGAAAGGTCGCCGGACGCTTCGGTGGGTTGTCCGGCATGCGGCGCGCCGGCTGTCCCGGTAGGGGAGTTATTTCAGCCGGCCGGCGCGGCAAGGAGTAAGCGGGAGGAACAGCCGGTCATCGTCGCGCTGCTGGACAACATTCGCAGCATTTGGAACGTGGGCGCGATGTTTCGCATTGCCGACGGCTGCGGCATCAGCCACCTGCATCTCTGCGGCATGACGGCGACGCCGGAGCATCCCCGGGTGACCAAGACGGCGTTGGGCGCGGAGGAAGTAGTCCCCTGGAGTTATCATCGCAACGGCGTCGAAGCAGCGCGTGCGTTGCTGGCGGCGGGTAGCCGGTTGTGGGCGCTGGAAAGCTCAACCGGGGCGTTGCCGCTGACCCGGGCGCAGACGCTTGGGTCGCCCCGGCCGATTGCCCTGGTCGTCGGCAACGAGAATGCCGGCGTCGATCCCGGCATCCTGGCGCTTTGCGAGCAGGCCTACTACATCCCCATGGTTGGCCGGAAAGGCTCCCTGAACGTGGCCGTCGCCTTTGGTATTGCCGCCTACACGCTCTGCTTTCCCGCAGCCGCGGGCTAAGCGGCTCGCTCCCCAACTAGAGGCGAAACCCCGCAGGTCCGTTCACAACCGTGCGCGGAGCGTGTTCACCTGAAAAGACCTGCGGGGTTTCTGTGGGGCTTCTCGCCAACTGAAGTTAAAAAACCCCGCAGGTCTGCCCGGAATCTTGCGACCGGCAGGGTATCTGTTGATACAAAGCAAGGGAAATACCGCTATGGCTTCTCCCACAATGACACGGTCAGTACGGCAAAGGTCTGCGGGTACATATCCAACGGTTGAACCTCTGCCAGGGTATAGCCCTGCTGCGCCAATTGCCGGCTGTCGCGCGCCAGCGTGGCAACATCTTCGCTGACGTAGATTAACCGGCCGGGTGCGGAAGTCAGGATGGCGGCCATTGCAGCCTGCGAAAGCCCACTGGCCGGCGGACTGACGATGATCACCTCCGGCACCGGCGGCAGGTGGGGCAGTATCTCTTCAACGCTGCCGTGATAGAGAGAGATATTCTCCGTCTCGGCCAGGTTGATCGCGGCATCGGAGATGGCATCCGGATTCAGCTCAATGCCGCTGACCGCGGCGGCGTGAGGGGCGAGAAAGGCGCTGAACAGACCCACGCCCGCGTAGGCATCCACCACCTGTTCGTGGCCGGTAAGCTTCGCATAGTTGAGGACGATATCCACCAGCGGGGCGATCATCGGCGGGCTGGGATAGAAGAAACAGCCGGCCGAGACGCGAAAGTCAACCTCGCGCACGCGCTGCACCAGGAAATTGTCGCCGATCAGGTTGGCGGCCTCGCCGTCCGGCAAGACCATCGCCACCGATACCGGGATATCCGTGTCCAGTTGTGGGGGTTCGACGCTGTCAACCGCCAACGCCAGCAGTAGAGAGGAGTCATCTCCCTGACGCAGGGTAAGGCTGCGCAGGCCCGGCAGTTCCAGGTCAATATCAGCGAACAGCGTCATCAACGCCGGCTGCGCGATGTGACACTCGTGTATGGGAATGACCGCGCCGGCGGAGGGCGACCAGAGGCCCAGTCCGTCCTCGGGCGTTGGGCTGAACGTCATCTCAATGCGATAGGCCCAGGGTTGTGGATGCGCCATTACCGGACAGACTTTGACGGTCTCCAGCCGGCCGATGCGCTGCAACTGATCGCGAATGACCTCACGCTTGTAGGTGAGTTGCGCCTCGTATTGGATGTGCTGAAACGCGCAGCCCCCGCAGGAGCCGAAGTGGGCGCAACGGGGTTGGATGCGCTGGGGGCCGGCTGAGATTACGTCCAACAGCCGCGCCTGCGCGAAGCGGCCTTTGTCTTCGGTGATCTCCACCCGCACCACTTCGCCGGGGATGGCGTAGGGGACGAATATGACCCGGCCCTTCTGGTCGCGACCCAGAGCCGAGCCGCCGTTGGCCATGCCGGTGAGCTGTAAGGTCACAATCTCCACTGCTTCTCCCATCGGATCCTCTTCCGGCGCGCCATTCATCCCAGGCGACCGCTGGCGACCAGCATGGTGAACGAAGCAATGAACCAGTGTATCAGGAAAGGATAGAGAAAGGAGTCGGTTTGCCAGGCCACGAAACCAAACGCCGCCCCGCCGAATATGGTGCTCAGCGTCTCCAACTCCGGCTTGCCCAGGTGCATGAAGGCAAAGGGCACCGCCTGCAGGAAGATCGCCGGGCCGGGACCGAGGAAATACGCCAGGCCGAACAACATGAAGCCGCGCCACATGAACTCCCAGCCGAACAAATCAACCCCGGTGATGTAGACCAAATATCCGGCGCTGTCCGGGGCGCGCTTCTGGTAAAAGCTTTGCATCGCCGGCGTGCGGGCCAGGAACCAGAGGATCAACGCCATGACCGCGCAGGCGGCGACGGTGTAGAGCAAGCCGGCGCGCCAGTTGCCCAGTTGGAAGCCGTAAGCGCGCGGCGATTCGCGAAAGAGCAGCAGGATAACCGCCATGGGAATGATGAAATAGAGCACGATGCGGTCGTAGGCTTTCGTGCCGGTGATGTGGTGGCCGTAGTAATCAATCATGGGCAGGATAGTGCCCATGACGATGATCAGAGTCAGCTTCAGGTCAAAGGTGACGCCGCCAATGGTGATCATCTTGTCTTTCACGGGGCAGGGGCGATACCGACCAGCAATGTTAATCGCTCTGCGCCGTTGTTCACAACTCCGTGCGGCATCCCGGCCGGCGCCCAGACGACATCGCCCTCCGCCGCCTCTCGTTGCTCCGCGCCAAGTTGGAAGAGGCCGGCGCCGGCCACCACGTAGTAGAACTTGTCCTGGTCAACGTGCTCGTGGGCCGGCTGCACCTGGCCCGGCTCCAGACAATTCACGCCCAGCAGCAGGCGTTCACTCTGGAACAGCGTGGCCCTGTAGAACTTGTCCGGCCGGCTGCCGGTATGCTCAATCAGCGATTTGATTAGTTCCATCTGGATTTCTCGTCTGGCTGGTCTGGAGTCTTGCACTTCCCGGAGCGAATTGCGGGGAGATTATAACAAAAAAGGCCCGACCGCAATGGCCGGGCCTTTTGATTTATCCAGTGGAGGTTATTAACCCATTTCCACCATGTTGCGGAGCACTCGCTCCATCGTCATGGTGTGGCTGCATACGGCGCGTGTGCTGAAGAAGTTGCAGTCACAATACCATGTGCCCGCGTCGTAGCTAACGGTATGTATGCTGTTGTCGCCGTTCACTTTGGCACGAAAGGATTCGAATTGAACGCGGTCGTCCCGCTCATCCGCATAGATCTTCGACTTCTCGATCTTTCCTATCATCCCATAGTCCATCGTTATACTCCTCACCTCGCGTTGGGTTGTGGCCGTCAGGCCGTGAGTAAACAAAAACGCACGCCAAGAGCGTGCGCAACATTACTATGATTCTGCCTTGTCCAGCTGGCGCTTACGTCCATCCATGAACCTAGTATACTCATGAAAGGGGCAATGTCAATCAACGGATGCCCTACGCTGTGAAGCCCAATCAGGGGCGGAAATTTGGGGCGCCGGCAAGAGATTATTCCGCTGCAACCCCCACTTGACGCCGGTCAAAAGGAAGGCGTAGGGAGACCAGAAATGACCCGCCGGCGTCACACTTGCCTGCTCGATGGCTGTCCGCAAATCGTCCGCGCTGCGTCCCGGAAAGTGCGTGGCGCAGGATCCGATTGCCTGCCGGACATGCGCGTCGCTGCCGGCTAACGCCGGTTTATTCAGCCGGCGAGCAAGTTCCGGCGAATGAAGGTTGCAGGTGGACACCAGCATTGCTCCGTTGAAGACCTCCACGCCGTCAATCTGCAACGCGTGCGCCCTGGCAGTTGCTTCCCGGTATCGCAGCGAGCGGCCAATGAAGCCGGTGTGACTGAATGGATGGGGTAGGATACAGAGGCCGTTCTGCTCGCGCACCAGCCCGATTGTCTCTTCGATGGAGAGAGCGGCTGGAATATGCCGGCTGACGTACAGAGCCAGCAAATGCCCCTCGGCGGTGGAAATCTCGACGCCGGGCACAACTTCAAAGGGATAGCTGTAGCGCCTGGCCAGCGTCTGCGCCAGCCGGGAACCTTCCAGGCCATCGTGATCCGTAATGGCGATAACGTTCAGGTCTGTCTTCAGCGCCACCCAGTCGAGGATACTGACCACCGAATTCATGCCGTCGCTGAAGTCGCTGTGGATGTGCAGGTCGGCCTTTCCGGCCCTAGCGTCAAACGGTCTATTCTGTGGGCGATATTTCACGAATCTGTCCTAATTGCCGGCGCCCACCGCGCGGGCCGGCAAAAGTCTGCGTCCTTTCTGAGCGCATTATCCTCAAAGTCGGGCGCGCACAAAGCGACCCGATCACGCTTCAGGCGAGAATCCGGCGGCGCTCTTACGAAACGCTCAGCCGGGAAGCGGCCGGAGTTGTCAGGTCAGGGCAGTTCCACACGAAGGGGCGCGAGCAGCAGAAAATCGGCGATCCAGTGCCCGTCGTCGGCGATGATGTTTTGCCGCCGGCCCGTGATTGGGTCGCGCAGGGCGATCTCCACCTGGTATGCGCCCGCCGGCAAATCCGGTGGAAGTTGCAGACGATGCGTGCCGGTGACGATTTCGCCGGCCTGCCAGCTGCCGGTGGGCGACGCGCTGTAGCTGTCCGCCTGCGCCAGAACGTGGGCGGGATTGGCCTGTTCGACCAGGCTCACATCCACAATGTAGTCCGGCTGGGCGTCCCGCAGTGCGCGCCAGTTCAGCGTCACATCCAATGCATCACCCGGCTGCAACACCCGGCTGCTGTATTCGTAGCCTATCAACTCAATCTCGTCATTGAAGTTCTGTTGCTGCGCGTTGGCGAACGGGCCGTCACCGGCTGTAATGTTCACGCTGCCCAGATTCAACGCATCCCCCAGGCTTTCTCCTTCGCTGTTGGTGATCGCCAGCCGGTACGTAGGAGCGTATAACCCCAGCGTGATGGTCGCTGTGCCCGGCGCGTAGGCCGTTTCCGGGATGTGCAGTCGCACCGTGTCGTGAAAGCGGTCGCCCGGTTGCCATTGGCTACTGGGGAAGTTGCCCAGGCCGGGGTGCGTGTCGCGCTGGGTGATCAGCAAACCGTTCTCATCCGTCAGATGCACAAAATACAGGAAGTTTCCCGGCGGGCGCTCCGTTACCTCCCAGTAGAGATCGACATCCAGCGTCCCACCCGGCTCAATCTCTCCGGCGCTCAGTGAATAGCCGCGCAACTTCACCAGGGAGTCGAATTGTGCGTCAACCGCGTTGGGTAGCTCGTTGTCCGTGAACGACGGCGGGCGAGCGTAAGCCGGGGCCAGGTAGCCAAACAGGGCGATGAGGGATAACAACAACATACCCCCGTTGGCTGCCCAGGCCAGGTAAGCCGGCCAATGCCCCTCGCCCCGACGGGCCAACGCCCACTGGGCCCACTGGTAGAGGCCGTAGAAGGTGAGCAGGGCCAGCGCGGGCAAGCCGGGGAAGAAGAAGCGCCCCATCGCCCCGGCCGGACTGACCAGCATGTAATTGAACACCACCGCGAAGCTGACCGCGATATTGAGGCCGAGAAAGAGGATGAAGATGAGGCGCGTGTCGCGCTGTCCCCGGCGCACGAGCGGCACGAATATGCCGGCCAGCCCAATTGCTACCAGCCAGCGCAGCAGATCATAGATGAGCGCCGGCAGCGGGATCTGTCCGAAGCCGAAGCGGCCCCACAGTGTCGTCCACAGATAGGGAAACTCAGAGACGGCGACCGGGAAACTTTCCGCCGGGTCGCGCACGCCCCACAAATCGGTGAGTATCCGGAAGCCGGTCGGCTCGCCGTATAGCAG
>CAYVQP010000038.1:14058-41281 GCA_964452775.1 uncultured Ardenticatenaceae bacterium
AGGCGCACGCAGCCGTACAACACCGCCGCTCCGCTGAAGGCGGCGATGATGTCGTTGTTGATTGCGCCGGACATGTACAGGAACATGGGATTGAAAGCCACAAAGGCTGTCCCGCCCGCCGCCAGGTAAGGCTTAGACGGCCAGATGGCCCGGCCAATGGCCCAGGTCAACCAGACCACCCCTGCGCCGATCAGGATGTTCAGCGCTCGCAGGATATGCGCGGCCAGCGCCTCCCCTTGCCAGGGAAATGCCTCCTCCGGCCCATGCAGGTACTGGTTCTTGTTGTCCACGCCGACATCGGCATAGCGATAGCCCCAAAACGGGTTGGCTTCCGGCGAGTCGCAGAGGTCGCGGCCTGTCTCAATCCAGCCGGTGGCAACCGCGCCCAGCAGATAAATCAGCGGCGGGTGATGGCTCTGCGACCGGCATGGCTCCAACCCCTGCACCGGCAAGGCGCGATTCTGTACGATGTAGCGCACAAAGCGATAGTGGCGCAATTCATCGGTCGCCTCGTGGAGGGGGTTGACCACGCTATAGGCGAACGCCGTCAGGATGAAGGCGATCAGAATCAGCGTGATGCTGCGATTTACGCGCAAGCGATGCCTGAGGCCGCCGGATGCCGGTCCGGCCGGCAGTTCCTGGGGTTGTCTACTGTCGTCCACGGGCTTGTGGACGCCTATTCGGCCACCGCTTCAATGTCTACGTCCGGCTCATCCACCGCCTCAGCCATTTCAACGGGCGGTCTTTCCTCGCCGTTCGCTTGCGACAATCGCCCTTCCCGAACGACTGCCATTGAGACGATGGCGTCGCCCTCCTCCAGGTTCATCACCTGCACGCCGCGCGAATAGCGACCCTGGCGGGAGATGTAATTGACGGAGGTGCGCAGGATGAGTCCATTAGCTGAGATGCAGGTGACTTCGTCATCCGGCGCAACTACCCGCGCGCCGATCAGCTTGCCGGTCACCTCCTCTTGCAGGTTCATGGCCCGCACCCCCTTGCCGTAACGGGATTGCCGGCGGAACTCGTATAGCGACGTGCGCTTGCCATAGCCCAGCTCGGTGATTAACAGCAAGTAGTGATCCGGCGTAATCACATCCACGCCGGTGATCTGGTCTTCGGCTTCCAGGCGCATGGCGTTGACCCCGGCGGCGGTGCGGCCCATCGCGCGCACGTCGCTCTCCGCGAAGCGAATCGCCTGCGCCTGCTCAGTAACCACGATAAGGTCCTGGTCGCCGGTGGTCAGCTTTACCCAGCCCAGCTCGTCATCGTCATCCAGGTTAACCGCGATCAGGCCCGTTGCGCGGACGTTTTCGAAGGCGTTAACGGTGACCCGCTTAATGCGGCCCCGGCGGGTGACCATGGTCAGGTATTGCGCGTCATCGAAAGTGCGCACCGGCAGGGCCACGGTGATCTTTTCCTCCGACATCAGCGGCAGGATATTCATCAAGGAGGTGCCCTTGGCGGTGCGATCCAGTTCGGGGACGTTGTATGCTTTCTCGGCGTAGACCTTGCCCTTATCGGAGAAGAAAAGCAGGGTGTTTAGCGTGCCGGCGGCGAAGAGGTGTTCCAATTCGTCCTCCTCCCGGCGGCCGGCCCCGATCAACCCCTTGCCGCCGCGCTGCTGCAGGCGATAGGCGCTCACCGGCGTGCGCTTGATATAGCCGCGGCGGGAGATGGAGATCAGTACATCTTGATCCTGTACCAAATCCTCCATGTTCAAGTCCGAATCCAGGCCGGGTTCGATGGTCGTGCGCCGGGGATCTCCGAACTTCTCGCGCACGGCAGCCAGGTCCTCCTTGATCAGCCCCAGGATCAGCCTGCGATTCTCCAGTAGCTCCTGCAAGTAGGCCACTCGCTCGCTGATCTCCTTGTATTCGTCCTGAATCTTCTGGCGCTCCAGCGCTGCCAGCCGGCGCAACTGCATGTCCAATATCGCTCCCGCCTGAGCCTCGCTGAGGCCGAAGCGGGCCATCAGTTGCAGTCGCGCCTCGTCCGCATCCGCCGAGGCGCGGATTGTCTCGATGACCGCGTCCAGGTGGTCCAGGGCGATCAGCAATCCTTCCAGTATGTGCTGCCGCTTGAGGGCCTTGTCCAGCTCAAAAATGCTGCGCCGGGTGATGACCTCTACCCGGTGGTCAATGTGAATCTGCAGGGTACGCTTTAGCGAGAGCAGGCGCGGCTCCCGGTCAACCAGGGCCAGCATTTGCACGCCAAAGGTGCTCTGTAGCTGCGTATGCTTGAACAGCTGGTTCAGCACTTTGGATGGCTGCGTGCCTCGCCTCAATTCGACGATCACCGAGATACCGTTGCGGTCGGATTCATCCCGGATGTCGGCGATGTTGTCAATGATTCCTTTGGTGGCCAGCTCCGCCATGCGCTCGATCAGGGTGGCCTTGTTCACCAGGAAGGGCAGCTCGTAGATGCGGATGCGCTGCCGCCCGGCGCGCTCAGCCACGTCCTCGATGGTTGCCTGGGCGCGCATGACGATTCGTCCCTTGCCGGTGGCATAGGCGCTCTTGATCCCCTCTGTGCCGACGATAGCGCCGCCGGTAGGGAAGTCCGGGCCCTTGACGAACTGCATCAAATCTTCCAGGGTGACGTTCTCTTGTTCGTCCTCATGATCAATGAGGTAGGAGATCGCATCGCACAGTTCGGCCAGATTATGCGGCGGGATGTTTGTAGACATGCCCACGGCGATGCCGGATGAGCCGTTCAGCAACAGATTAGGCAGCCGCGCCGGCATCAGGGTCGGCTCCTGCAAGCTGTCGTCGAAATTGGGAGCGAAGTCTACCGTGTCCTTGTCCAGGTCCTCCAGCAACTCAAGCGAGATCGGGGCCAGCCGTGCTTCAGTGTAACGCATGGCCGCCGCGCTATCTCCGTCCACGCTGCCGAAGTTTCCCTGACCGTCAACCAGCATGTAACGCATGGAAAAGTCCTGCGCCATGCGCACCATCGCGTCGTACACCGCCTGGTCGCCGTGGGGATGGTATTTGCCCAACACTTCGCCCACAATGCGGGCGCTTTTGCGGTGGGGCGAGTTGGGCCGGATGCCCATGTCGTACATTGCATAGAGGATGCGCCGGTGGACCGGCTTCAAGCCGTCGCGCGCATCCGGCAACGCCCGCGCCACAATGACGCTCATGGCGTAGTCGAGATAAGAATTACGCATCTCCTCGTTGATATCGATCGAGTTGACCGTGCCGATGTCCAACGAAACCTCCGTGCGATCCGGCCCGGAACAGGGGGCCGGCGACAACCAATGAAATGAAAAATGCCACCGCAACGGGTGGCCTTCCACCCTCCTAATTATACGTCAAACTGGAGTCAATTACGAACTTCGCTACTCTGGTACAGGCAGGCTTAGGACGGGATGAGAACGCTTGTGATCCGGCCGGAAACGCCGGACTTTGTTCGCCCATCTGCGCCCGGCAGCGCCGATTGCCGCGCAACCCGGCAGCAGCTATAATCCCTGTGCTCGGGCCATTCACCCGGTTCGTGAGACCCTGAGCCTCCGTAGCTCAATGGCAGAGCAGTGGACTTTTAATCCATTGGTTTCAGGTTCGAGTCCTGACGGGGGTATTTGCTGAATGGGGTTGCACACCTTCGCCGTCCCGGTAGCGGGATACGGAGAATAGTGGGATGTGCAACCCTTTTCGTTTGTCACCTGCGCCTGTTGCTGAGACCGGCGCCCATGACTGAAAAGCGATGACCGGACGCACCATCTATCTTGAAGACCTCCCGCTTGACGAGGCGTGGGCTAGATTCCGCGACGCCTTAAGCGCGGCCGGCCTGTGGGGAACACTCCCGGCGGAGACGATCCCGCTGGCCCAGGCCGCCGGGCGGGTGACGGCGCTGCCGGTGTGGGCCCGACTCTCCGCGCCGCACTATCACGCCAGCGCGATGGACGGCTACGCCGTGCGCGCTCAGGACACTATCGGGGCCAGCGAGACCCGCCCGCTGATCCTGCAACTTGCCCCGGACGCTGAGCCGGAGCCGCGCATGTCCAGCCCGGCGATCGCGGTGAACACCGGACAGGCATTGCCGCCCTGGGCGAACGCCGTGATCATGATTGAGCATGTGCAGCCCGTTCCCGGCGGCATCGAGATCCGGGCAGCGGTGGCCCCCTGGCAACACGTGCGGCCGATGGGCGAGGACATGGTAGCCACGGAACTGGTGTTGCCCGCCAATCATCGCCTGCGGCCGGTGGACCTGGGCGCGATTGCCGGCTCCGGCCATGCGACAGTTGCCGTATACCGGCAGCCGCGAGTGGCGATCATCCCCACCGGCAGCGAACTACTGTCCATCGAGGAGGCTGCGCGGGGGATAGAGCCGGGGCAGATCATCGAGTACAACAGCATCGTGCTGGCGGCGCAGGTCGCCGGCTGGGGCGGGGCGCCTACCCGATTGCCGATCACGCCGGATGAGCCGGCAGCTATCCGGGCTGCGGTGGCGCAGGCCGCGCCGGCGCACGATCTGGTGTTGATCAATGCCGGCTCGTCGGCCGGCAGCAAGGATTACACGGCGCAGGTCGTGCGGGAGTTGGGCCGCCTGTTGGTGCACGGCGTGGCGGTGAGACCCGGCCACCCGGTGATCCTGGGCATGCTGCGCTCGCCGGTCGATCCCGGCCGAGAGATACCGGTGATCGGCGTGCCCGGCTACCCGGTTAGCGCCGCCCTGACCGGCGAGATCTTCATCGAACCGCTGCTGGCCCGTTGGCATGGACAGCCGCCGTACCAACCGCCGGAACTTAGTGCCACAATGACTCGCAAGGTCGTCTCGCACACGGGGGATGACGATTACGTGCGGGTGACCGTCGGCCGGGTGGGCGCTCAGGTGATGGCGACGCCGATCAGCCGGGGGGCCGGGGTGATTACGTCCCTGGTGCGGGCGGACGGCGTGGTGCGTATTCCGCGCTTTAGCGAGGGGGTGGATGCGGGCGCGCCGGTGACGGTGCAGCTTTATCGCCGTCCGCACGAGATCGAACAGACTATTGTGGTCATCGGCAGCCACGACCTGACCCTGGACCTGCTCTCCCAATATCTGGCGGCGCGCGGCGAGGGCTGGCGGCTGTCATCAGCTAATGTGGGCAGCCTGGGCGGACTGATTGCGCTGCAACGTGGACAGGCGCATCTGGCCGGCTCGCACCTCCTGGATCCGCTCACGGGCGCGTACAATGACAGCTACGTGCGGCGCTATTTGCCCGACATGGATGTGGCGCTGGTGACGCTGGTTGGCCGGGAGCAGGGCTGGATGGTGCCCCCCGGCAACCCTCAGGCAATCTCCGGCTGGGAGGATGTCGCCCGCCCGGAGGTGTCGATCGTCAACCGGCAGCGGGGGGCGGGCACGCGGGTGTTGCTGGACTATGAGTTGGGCTTGCGCGGGATCCAGCCGGCTGCGGTGCAAGGCTACGAGCGAGAGGAGTATACCCATCTGGCTGTCGCCGCAGCGGTCTCATCCGGGACGGCGACGATGGGATTGGGTATTCGCGCGGCTGCTCGCGCCCTGGAGTTGGACTTCGTGCCGTTGGCTCACGAGCAGTACGACCTGGTGATCCCCCGACTGCATTACGAAAGCGAGCTGCTGGGTCCGTTACTGGCGTTATTACAGGATAGCGACTTTCGCAATGCGGTGGCGGCGTTGCCGGGTTATGACGTGGCCCCGATGGGACAGGTGCGGATGTTGAACGCCGGCGACCCTTTCACTCCACAAACCCTTTGATGAAGGCAGTGATAAAGCGGTCTACCTCATAACGGCCATTGATAATGTCCCACAGCCCGGCGGCCACGGGCAGTGAAACATGCAGCTTCTCCGCCAGGTACAGGGCCACTTTTAGCGCATTATATCCTTCCGGCAACACTCCCATGCGCGTCCGTATCTCATCGCGCGTCAGCCCCTGAGCCAGCAGCTCGCCCATATAGCGGTTGTGACTGTGCTCGCTAAGGGATGTGGCTAACAGGTCGCCCATCCCGGCCAAATAGAGAAAGGTTTCCAGCCGGGCGCCCATCGCCACACCGATCCTGGCCATCTCCTCCAGAGCAATAGTCAAATAAACGGAGCGGAAGTTGATGCTGGTGATCTGCTTGCCGTCAAACATCCCCAGGCCGATGGCGTAGATGTTCTTCAATATGCCGCCCAACTCTACGCCGATGGCGTCATCGGAAAAACGGGTGCGGAAGTAACTGTTGTCCAACACCCGCGCGGCGGCGAGCAGATCGATGTCATTATCTCCAGCAAGCACGACCACCGCCGGCATCCCGCGGGCGAACTCGTTGGCGACAGAGGGGCCGGAGAGCATGATGCGCCGGTTATCCGGCAAGAAGCGGGCCAACGTCTGAAAAGAGGTCAGGCCCGTCTCCTGGTTGATCCCCTTGGCCATGTTTACAAACAAGATGTCGTTCTGAATTTGCCGTTGAACGGGTCCCAATGTGGACTCGATAAAGGTGGAAGGCAGGGCGATGAAGACAATCTCACTTGCCGCAAAGACCTCGGCAAGCTCGGTCGTGGCGCGCAACTGCGGATGCAAGGCTACCCCCTCCAGAAAACGGCTGTTGGTATGCTGGGTGTTGACTTCCTCCACCACCGACGCATGATACTCCCAACCCAACACTTGATGGCCGTTGCGAGCAACCAGGTCTCCAACGGCGGCGCCCAGGTTTCCCAGCCCGATCATGCCGACGTTCATCTTTCCTCCACCGAACGAGTTGCGCTACTCAGCGTAGACGGCAAACTGCTTTCGAACCGGCTCCCGGTCATTGCAGTAGATACATACCAATCCCCAGGATGATCAGCGCCAGGATCAGCAGCAGCCAGCCGGCGGCGACCGCCATGCCCTCCCGAACCGCCGCCGCATCCTGGTAGGAATGCCGGTTAAAGGCAGCGAAGAGGCGGTGGCGCACGGCGCTGATACCGATGAAGGCCAGCACGAAAGCCGCGAAAACGGAAGCCAGGCCGCGCAACTCGTCGGCGACCGGCAACACGATGGAGGATAGATGCACGGGGAAGTAGATCATCATCGCCACGATCTGCCGCTCCAGGATCAGGCGTTCCGCGCCGTCCATCTCACTCTCCAGCACGAAGAGCCAGCGATAGAGCCGCCATAGCCCACGCCAGGCCACAATGGTCAGAGCAATGATGATCGCGGCGACAATCAGCGGGTAACTAGCAGACATTTCCGGCCATCTCAGCGCCGAAGCCGCTCTTGACCGCTTCCGCAAGCCTGGCGCTCATGCCGTCCGGCCGGGCTTCGGTCAAGTAGGCCGGCGTAATCCGATTGAACAGATCTGCCGGTCCATAAGCGGTGACCCGGATGAAGTTGTCGGTGTGGCCGGTCCAACGCAGGCCGTTGTCGTCCGCCCCCAGCGCCGCTTCCCACAGCACCGGCCGCACCCGGCCCACTTGCTGCGTGTGGAAGGAAAGGCTGAGCGCCTCGCCCAAGGCGATCAGTTCGGCGGCGCGTTGCTTGCGCGTATGCTTCGGCAACTGCCCGGGCATCGTCGCTGCGGCGGTTCCCGGACGCCGGCTGTAGGTAAAGACATGCAAGCGGCCGAAACCGATCTCCTGCGCGAAGTCGAGCGTTTGCCGGTGGTCAGCCTCCGATTCGCCGGGGAAGCCGGCGATCAGATCGGTGCTGAGATGCAGGTGTGGTATCTGCTCCCGGGCGGCCCGCGCCAACTCGCGAAATGCGTCGCGGCGCGTCTTGCGGGCCATCAGGCGCAGGACTCGGTCGCTGCCGGACTGCAGCGGCAAATGTAGATGCGGCAGCAAACGGGGCTCTTCCCACAGGGAAAAGAAATCCACGTTGATATCCCATGGCTCCAGCGACGAGAGGCGTAGACGCGGAATGTCGCAGTGGCGCAGCAAGGCGGCCACCAGGTCGCGCAGGCCGTCCCAATTGCCGAGATCATGGCCGTAGCTGCCAAGGTGAACGCCGGTCAGCACGACTTCCAGGTAGCCGGCGGCAACCAACGCCTGCACTTCGGCCACAATATCGCCTAAGCTCCGGCTGCGACCCTGGCCGCGAGCAATGGTGGTGATGCAGAAGGTGCACTTGTTGTCGCAACCATCCTGCACTTTGACGAAAGCGCGATTGTTTGCCAGCTGGCGCAGCAGTAGGTCGCGCATGATCGGCTCCTGCTCGTAGAGGGGGAGTCGCTTGTCGCTGAGCGGGTCCAGGATTTGCAGCAGACGCTGTTTGCCGGCGTTGGTAACTACCTGTCCAACTTCTGGCAGGGCGGCGACTTCCTCCGGCGCAACGGTGGCGTAACAGCCGGTCAGGAGGATTTCCGCTCCGTCATTCCGGCGACGAAAGCGGTGGATTCGCTGGCGGGCGTCGCGCGTTGCCTCACTCGTGACCGCGCAGGTGTTCAGGACGACCTTGTCCGCCTGGGAGACGTCGCCAACAATATCGTGGCCGGCCTGGCGCAATTGTCGGGCCAGCGATTCGATTTCGCTTTGGTTCAGCCGGCAACCGATGGCATCCAGGTAGACCCTCATGATTCCATTGTAGCGCAGCCCAGAGCGGATGGCGAAGGGCCGGCCAACGGGCTTGCCGGTTGCGGGGAAGGCGTATGTGGGCTAAAACTGGCGTTGTGATGGCTGGACCCTTACCCTCTTCGCACGCTTCGCGCAGCCGGTTGCCGGCAGGGCTGATGGGCCGGCCGGGTAGCGCCCGCCGCCTACTCCTGTTGGCGTTGGTGGCGCTGGCCTTGCTGACCGGCTGCCTGGCGCTACCCCCGTTGGGGCCGACACCCACCCCGTTGCCGCCGGCGAGCACGCCCACGGCTGCGCTTCCGCCCACGCCCGAGCCTTACACCGGCCCCGGCTTTGACGCTTTCGTCGCCGAGGTTGAGCAAAGCCTGTTGAGCGGCCGGCCGGCGCTTGTTTCCCGCTATATCGCTCAGCTCCCCGACGCCCCGCTGATTGACGGTAATCGGGTGATGTTCTTCTGGCGGGGGACCGGCAACAGCGTACACGTTGCCGGAGACATGAACAACTGGGACCCGTCGGCGGAGCCTACGTTGCAGCACATTGACGGCACTGACCTCTGGTACGGCGAAGGCTCGTATGAACTTGACGCCCGGCTGGACTATAAGTTCGTTATTGACGGGCAACGCTGGGAGTTGGACCCGCTAAATCCGCGGGTCATGCTCGGCGGCGTGGGACCAAACTCGGAGCTGGCGATGCCGGAGTACCAGACGCCGGTCGAGGCCCTGCCACAGGCTACGCCGGCCCCAAGCGGCACACTGACTGAGCATACACTGGAGAGTGAAGCCCTGGGTCAAGTGCGGACCTTCTTTGTCTATACCCCGGCGAGCACGTTGCTCGGCGAGAAGCCGGCTACCGTCTATGTCCATGACGGCGGCGAGTACATCAATCTGATTGATGCGCCGATGATGCTGGACAACCTGATTGCCGCCGGGGAGATCCCGCCGGTGGTGGCGGTCTTCATTCCCCCTGTGCAGCGAGAGCTGGAATATTATCTGGATGACAACTACGTTCGCTTCCTGGCGGACGAGCTGGCGCCCTTCATGCAGGCCAACTACGATGTGTCGCCGGAGCCGGGAAAGAGCGCCAACCTGGGCGCTTCGCTTGGCGGGCTGCTGGCAGTTTACGCCGCCGTTACCCGGCCCGACGTCTTTGGCCAGGCGGCGGGCTATTCCGGCGCTTACTCGTTGGCAGACGACCGGGTGATCGAACTCATTCGCAGCGAGGAGACGTTGCCGCTGCGCTTCTACCTGGTCGCCGGCACGTATGAAACAGCCATTGGCGGAGATCCCGATACCGGGAATCTACTGGAAGCCAACCGCCGGCTGGCCCGCACGCTAAATGACCGTTTCTACGACTACCAGTACAGGGAAGCGCCCCAGGGACATAGTTGGGGCCTTTGGCGCGATTACTTCGGGGACGGGCTGCGCTTTCTCTTTCAGCGCTGACGCCGGGCTGCCGGCTGCTCCTCGCCGGGCGGGTCTTGATGCGCCGCCGAACCATGCTGCAAGACATAGATCCGGCCCCACTTCGCGCCGCCGCGCACCGAGTAGCCGTGGGCGATATGCAGATCACCCTGCTCTCGCAATCGCGCTCGCAGCAGGTCGTACTCCTCGCTGTAAACAACTGCCTGGCCGTCCGGCCGGAGCAGGCGGGCGATCTCTGAAAGGATCGCAGGGTACTGCTGGATTGCCTGCGGGTCAGCCGGCAAGATCGCGGCCATCTTATCCACCGAAGCAGAGTCGAGCGGTAAGCGAGATTGCTCCCAACGGAGTTGCTTGATGGCCGGATCCGGGCGTTGCAGTCGCCGGGCAATTCCATCTCTGGCTCCCCAGATTGCGACATCCGCGCCATCGGCCAGCCTTTCCGCCAAAACGGAGCCGCCATCCGCGCTGACCGGGTCGAGGAATGCCTCCCCGGCTGCCGGCTCCGTCAGCAGCACCAACGCCGCGGCCAGAGCAGGCGGGTACGGCCCGGCGGGCGGCGCGGAAAACGGCAATCTGATTCCAACCAGCGCCTGTGAGCCGAAGAGGGTCGCCCAGACCTCAACATCCGGATTGGTGGTGGTCCCTTGCCAATCAGGGTGAACGCCGGCGATCGTGCGCCGGACCATCAGCGACCAATCGCGTAAATCATACTCATGCTTACCATACATCCGGCCGACCACCTGATAGGAATGCAGGTGCTTGCGCTGCAGCCGGCCCATTGCCTTGAACAGGCGGCCAATCTCGCCGCTCTTAGCCAGCTTCTCCGAAATCTCGCGCAGGTCGCGCACGCCGCGCGAGACCCTGGGCTGCCACAAAGCTACGGCCAGCAAACTTGTAACCGTTCGCAGCCGGAAGAGCTTCTCCGGCGCTTCGGCCAAGCGAAAGACCACGCCGGCAAATTCGTCCTGCGCATAGACGTAGCTGATGAACTCCGCCGCCGGGAAATGGCGACGCACCTCCAACCAGGCGACCGGCTCCAGGCCGGGTAGCGTGTGCAGGCAGTAGATGGAGGAGGGTTGGGTAGATTTTGGCATTGAAGTCAGCGCTCTGAAAAGCTACATCGGCTAACGGGCAAAGCGATCCTCGCTGCGCGCGCGGAAGATGAGCCGGATGGGCGTGCCGGTGAAGTTCACCCGCTCGCGGATGAAGTTCTCCAGGTAGCGTTGGTAGCTGAAGTGTACCCACTCCGGCTTGTTCACAAAGAAGACAAAGGTGGGCGGCACGCTCTCCGCTTGCGTGGCATACATGAACTTAACCCGCACGCCGGCCTTGCTTGGCGGCGGATGGCCGGCGATTGCCTCGCGCATCAGGCGGTTTAGCTCGCCGGTGGAGACGCGGCGATAACGCGACTCATTGACTTCCACCACCAGGGGCATGATCTTGTTCACCCGCTGGCCGGTCTCGGCAGAGATGAACAGCAACGGCGCGTAGGGCAGAAAGTTGAAGGCCTGGCGCACGGCAGCAGTCATCTCAGTCATCGAGTGGGTGTCTTTGTCCACCGCATCCCACTTGTTTATCAGCACGATCACGGCGGCGGATTCCTCAGCCAGCAGGCCGGCAATGTGCGTATCCTGGCTGGTCACCCCTTCCATGGCGTCAACTAACAGCAAGGAGACGTCGGCCCGTTGCAGCGCCTTGATCGCCCGCAACACGCTGTATTGCTCAACGCCCGGCGCGATCTTTCCTCGCCGCCGGATCCCGGCGGTGTCGATGAGCGTGAAATCCTGTTCATGCCAGCGAAAAGTGGTGTCAACGGCATCCCGGGTGGTGCCGGCAATTGGGCTGATGATGGCCCGCTCCTCGCCAATCATCTTGTTCAGCAGGGTTGATTTGCCGGCGTTTGGCTTGCCCAGGATGGCGATCTTAACGCTCTTGTCTTCCACCTCTTCGGCGTCATCCGGCAACAGCTCGACGATCGCATCCAGCAAGTCGCCCACGCCGTTGCCGTGCAGGGCGGAAACGGGGAACACTTCGCCCAGCGCGAATTCATAGAACTCCACCGCCTGTTCGCGCAGCCGGGAGGACTCCAGTTTGTTGGCCGCGACCAGCACCGGCTTTCGTGACTGGCGCAAAATGTCGGCGATCTCGCGGTCCGCGGCGGTAGGGCCGCTCTGCCCATCTACTACATGGACGACAAGATCCGCATCTTGAATGGCGATTTTGGCCTGGGCGATTATGGCCGGCAGGAAGCGCTCTGAATCTTCGGAGAGCGCGGTCGTGCCCCAGCCGCCGGACATCTCGATTCCGCCGGTATCTACCAGCGTAAAGTGGACGCCCGCCCAGTCGGCCTCTGCGTATAGACGATCCCGGGTAGTGCCGGGGACATCCGAGACAACGGCCAACCGGCGACCGGCAATGCGATTGAACAGGGTGGATTTGCCAACGTTGGGTCGCCCAACGATGGCGACAAGTGCTTTGTGTTTCATAGTTCCTTTGGTGGCCGGCTTCCAGCCGGATCGGTGGCCGATCTGATGGCTATCAACACCGGACTGGTCAGAGGAGGACTCCTCTGCGTCGTGGCGGCGACAAGCCCGCAGGCAGATCCGCCGCCGGATGCGCTGCGCCGCTCACGGTCCCGTTAACCGGGACGTGGGACGCGGCGTTATGCGTGAGCGGGAGCGCCGGTATCGAAGTTGTCTCCGTTAAGACTTCCGTGGGAGTCACAATTTGCGAGATGATCGCGGTCACCTCGGATGGCTGTAACGAACGCACTTCTACGGTGCTGTCCAAGACAACAGCCTCGACAGGTACGCGGTGGGTGCCGGTGATCAATCCTAACAGGTCTACTGTTACCAGCACGTCACTACTGCTTAAGGCTTCCAGGCGGTCAAATGGTCCTGACAAAAAGACTGCCACTTCATCCGCACTCAGGGTGGCAGTCAGGCCCTCTCCCAGGTTGCGAATCTCCGGCTCACGCCGGATAACATCGGTGGTAAGGATCGGCTCAATCTCAATATTTACGATGACGGACTGGATATCTTCCAGCGAAATATCATCGGGAAGATCAAGCGTGGCGGGCACGGTGATTGAATCCCGCAGGCCGCTGATGTCAATGGTTTCGGTGTTCAGGAATGAGACCGCTTCAACCACGGCCGCACGACCCGTAACCAGCGCATTGTCGGGCTGCACCGAGACGTTCAGCACCCGATAGCCGGTGGCCGGTTCGCCAGTCCAATTCACAATGATCGGCTTGACTGCGAAGCCGGAGAGCTGGTTCACCGGGATTGTGACCTGCACATCGCGCGAGTTCAGGGTAAGGCCGGAGATGCCGGCAATTTCCCCCTGCCGATTGTAAAAGGTGGGTGTCCGCTGGCGAATCACGTCCTCTCGCGGCGAGTCCAAAAAGATTTGGATCCGTGCCTCAGCAAGCTGTTCGACGCGGGAAGAGGCGCCGGTCACTGAGATCGTCTCCGGATCGACAAAGGGGTCGCCCATCTGGTAGCCGCGAGCGACATCGCCGCTCACCTCAACCTGGATTGGAATCTGTCTGGTGACGATGCGCTCGATTGTGACGGCGGCGTTCACCGGCGACTGAAAGTCGATCGTCAGGTTGGGCAAACTATGCCGGACGACAATCGGGACAGAATGTTCGCCGGCGGGCAGATCGGAGACATTCAATTCGGCAGTAAAGAGATCCTCTGACAGGGTGCGCAGCTGTGAAGCCGGGGCTTCCACACGGATCTCAACCGTTTCGGGGGCATTGGAAATCTGGCTGTCAGCCGGCAGCCCCAGTATCTGTACCGGGATCTGCAGCAACAGCATGTCATGGGGATCATTCTCTTGAGTGGCGACTGCCCAGATAATCAACGCGACAAGGAGGGAGAGAGTCAGCGTCGCCAGGTTGGTGAAGACCTTTTGCATAGCAATGATCACGCGATGACTTGCGACTGCTGCTTCTCGGGGGACGATCCGGTGGTGGAGCGCATAAAGGAATACAGGATTTCTACCAACTGGGTTGGCTCCTGGCGGCGGAGGATGCGACCGTTATGCGCAATGGCAATTTGCCCGGTCTCCTCGGAGACGATGACGGCCACCGCATCGCTCACTTCGCTGATGCCGAGCGCGGCGCGATGACGCAGGCCGAGTTGCCGGTCAGAAATGCGCGAGGTGGACAAGGGCAAGACGCAAGCTGCCGCAGCTACTTTCTCCTCGCGGATGATCACCGCGCCGTCGTGCAGCTCGGTATTCTTGTTAAAGATAGTCTGCAAAAGCTCCGGAGAGGGTTCGGCGTCCAGAGGAATACCGGTATCAATGAACTCCTGCAGGCCTGTGTCGCGCTCAAAGACAATCAATGCCCCATGCCGGCGCTGTGACAGGCGCAAGCAGGAGCGGGCCACCGTGGTGACAGCTTTGCTTTCGTGGTTGCGCCGGACCATGCGCAACAGATTGCCGGTGCGACCTAGCTGCTCCAGCGCCCGGCGCAGCTCCGGCTGGAAAATGACCGGAATGGCCACCAGCATCGCCGGCAACGTCTTGTTGATCAGCCAGGTAAATGCCGGCAGGTCAATGATCAGCGATAGAACCCACAAGGAGAGGGCAAAGACCAACAAGCCTCGCAGGAGCGTCACGGCCCGCGTGCCCCGAATGAGCATCAACACGGCAAACAGCATCAGGGTGACAAGCAGGATGTCGATGATCGCATCCAGATTGCTCAATCGTTCCCAGAAATAACCGAGTGTTGCGTCCATTTCGCTTGCTTTGCCTGCCGACACCAACCTTGGAGGTATGCTTAGTTATAACACCTTTCCCGGCGGCAGAGCACGGTTTTTTCAACCGCGCCGGGCGAATTCACGTACTCTTCTAAATGTAAGCTGAGCTTTCATGCCGGCTCCCTGCCATCGCGCCGGCAAACCGGGGTTACCTGAGTTGCTTTTGCAGCTGATGATAACTGGCCGCGTTGCCGGCATCCAGCCTGACAATCAGGGCCATTGTGTCCGCTGCTGCCCTGGTCTCCCCGGCGCTGAGATGTAATTCGGCGAGCCGGTCCAGTACCGGCAATGCCGCCGCGGTCTGACCCTGCGCCAGATGGAGCCGGGCAAGACGTTCGTTCAGGCCGATGGAGGTCGGATGGAGCGCGACTGCCTCCGTCAGAACTACCGGCACTTCCTCCTCGCGCCCTTCATCAATCAGTTGCCCAAAGTAGTGGTCCAGCTCGCGCACCGCCACTTCCGGCTGGTCCAGTTGGAAATAGAGATCAACCAGGGTGAGCACGTCGTGCCGGTCGAGCGGGTCGTTCAGTCGTAGCTCGCGATAGGCCGCCAGCGCCAGGTGCGGTTCTCCCTGCTGCATATCAATGGCCGCGACGAGGCGTAATAGCCGCGCCCGCCACTCATTTTCTGGCGAGCCCAGCGACGCCAGTTTGAGCGCCGCCTGATAAGTGGCCCGCGCCCTTTCTGGTTGCCGGAGTTGCTCCTGCGCGCCTCCCAAAGCCACATAGTATTCCAGGGCGTGATCAAACTGCTGCTGTCGCCGCGCCAGATCGATCAGCCGGTAGTAGGCCGCAAGCTCCAGCGGGGCCAGGGCAATAGTCTGCTCATACATCTGCGCCGCGCCGTTCAGGTCTCCCCGGGCATGGAAGGTGTCGCCGATAATCTGATACTTCTCGGCGGCCTCGTCGCTGCGACCCTGACTGACCAGCACTTCCGCCAGGCGAATGTGCGCCGGCAAATAATCTTTCGCGGCGGCGATCGCTCGATACGCCTCTTCGAGCGCTGCGTTCAGGCGGCCCTCCCGCTCGTATTCTTGAGAGAGATAGAGCGCCTCCAACACTTTGGCCGAGCCGCTGGTGAACAGATCACCCAAAATGATCATCCGCTGATCGCCGAGCGCATCCAGACGCAGGCGGGCCTGCTGGACCTTTTCTTTCCAATCCGCCTGGCTCAGAAATCCAACCAGGGCGTTCATGAAAATGGAAAGCCGGCCGTCTTCCCGATTATCCAGCAAGTTCTGGGCCAGGTTGTCGTAAAGCTCCAGCATTCGTGGAGCCTGATCTTCAGGCACGGTGGAAAGATCCAGGGTCTTTAGCACCGTGATGAAGTGTTTGAGGGCATCATCCAACTGGCCCCGCGTTCGATAAGACTCGCCCAGGGCGAAGTGGCTGGCCAGCCAAAAAGCCTGGTCCTGCATAGCGATGCAGAATTCGCGGATGGCTTCGCCGTCGCGTGCGCTTTCCTGATAGCGTAGCCCGAGACTGAAATGTGCGGCGGTATCGCTCACCCCACCGGCAATGGCCCGTTCATAGCAATTAATAGCGTCATTGCATTGCCGGCGACTGTCGTAGTCGAGCGCCTGGCTCAACAGCACGTCAAGCTCCAGCTTGGATGGGGCGCCGGCAGATGAAGGGTCGTCCGCAGAAGCCGGCGGGCCGGCCAGGATGCGGGCGGATAGGCGTTCTGCCGCCAGTTGTTGCGCATCCAACAGCAGGCTCCCGGCCCCGGCCTGATCTCCGGTCGCCCAGATGATGCCGGCCTGATACAAGTCCAGTTCCGCCGCCGGGTACACTTCAATTGTTCCCAGGACGGTGTCGTGGGTCGCGGCGATCTGAATTGGCTCGCCTTTTCGCAGCTGCTCAATAGCTGCCAATACGCCGGCATGATTGGTATCGAATCGTAAGGCGAGCTGGCAGGTACGCAGCGCGCTTTCGGGATCGTTTTGCGCCTGATAGATGCGCGCTACTTGTAGAAACTCCGACATGGCTGCCGGAATGGTTCCTTCGCCGGCATGGTAACGGGCTAATCTCTGATGCGCCGCCAGTAAATCGGGTTCCAGGCGGGCTGCGCGCGTCCAGTTGTGCGCGGCTTGCTCAACAGCGCGGCGGCGATACTCAATTTCACCTATCGCCAGATAGGTCTCAGCAGCCTGCCGGGGTTGTCCCAGACGTTCGTAGATGTCTCCAATCTGGCGCAGGTAGATCACGTCGCCGGCGGAGTGGCGGGCTGCCAGCTTGTAACTCTCCAGAGCATCTTCATATTGGCCGAGCGCGAAGTAGGCGGCTCCCAGGCCGGCGTATGCTGCTGAGCGTTGCGGATATTCGCGAACAGCCTGGTCAAAGGCGACCACAGCCTCCGCCCAACGCTGTTCCCACAGGTAGGAGTGCCCGTTTGCTAAGGCAACCTCATAGCTGGATTCGTCGGCCACGAATAGCCTCCCTTACTTGTCCATTGATGTACGACATCTCAGTTGGCACCCGATTTCGGGGACAGTATACCACACTGGAGCGTTCACAAAAACCGCTGCCGGACCACGTCCGACCCACAATCGCCCTGTAACGCGAAATTTCATTTCGCGCACTTCCCGGACGAACCTCCTGATGACTGTAGAACCATCTCGTAACGCGAAATTTCATTTCGCCATCTTGTAACGCGAAATTTCATTTCGCCATCCTGTAACGCGAAATTTCATTTCGCCATCTTGTAACGCGAAATTCCATTTCGCGCCGGTTCGCGATAGAATCTCTGCTGGTTGTAGGATCGCAACAAATGAATCCAATTGAACATAATATCCCTTTGCTTCAGACCATTGTTATGGTAAGATAAATCGTGCCAGGAGGGGTAACAGTCTAGCAGTTGACGGCGTCGCGCACATCCTGGCAATCGGGCTTCAGTGAGAGGTAGGTGGAAAATGGAATTCTTACAGAGGCGATCCGTTCTTATTGCCATTGCCTTTATTGTCGGTTTCTCGATTGGGTTGTTTATCTTTGGCTGGTGGTTGACGCCGGTTCAATACAGCGGCGCAGGTCCGCAAGATTTGCTGCCGGATTATCAAGAAATCTACATTCAGATGTCCGCTGACCTCTACTCGCACGATCTCAATCAAGATCGGGTGCGGGCGGCCTTCGCCATCTGGCCTGAGGCGGATCTGACAATTTGCTCCATGGCCCAGTCGGCGGCAACCGAGGGGGATCAGGGCTCAGCCGACCGGCTGACCACGATTGCGCTAATCCTAAACGGGCAGGGTTGTACGCCCGACATGCAAGCGCCGGCTGAAGAAAGCAGCAGTTCCAACTCCCTGGCGATCCTTCTGGTCTTGCTGCTGCTAGCCCTGCTTGGCGGCGCGATCTACTACTTCATGCGCATGCGCAACAGCGGAGGGGACGACAGCGACGGCGTCGAAGAACAGGCCGGCTATACCGAAGCCCCGGAACAAGCTCCGGCTGCCATGGTTGAGACAGGAGCCGAGGAATATGAGACCACACCAATTGCCCGCTTTGATACCTACTATGCGCGAGGCAACGATACCTATGACGACTCGTTCAGTATCGAAAATGCGCAGGGTGAATTCCTGGGCGAATGCGGCGTGGGCATCTCTGAAACGATTGGAGTGGACACACCCAAGAACGTGACCGCTTTCGAGGTCTGGCTCTTTGACAAGAACGACATTCGCACCGTGACGAAGGTGTTGATGAGCGAGCACGCCTACAATGATGAAGCCATCCGCGCCAAGCTGGCCCCGAAGGGAGAGCCGGTGCTGGCTCGGATGAACGAAACCATCGTGCTGGAAACGGCTACCCTGATCATCAACGCGGAGATTACGGAGATGACCTACGGCGCAGGCTCCATGCCGGCGCAGAGTTTCTTCGAGCACTTTGCGGTTGGGCTTTCCGCCTGGGCGAAATCCGGGGAAACGGACGATTCAGGCACACAGGGTCAGATTGACCAGATGCTGGATTACTAGGAGTTAACAACGGTTGGCTGTCACTCCGAAAGTGACAGCCAACTTGAACCAGTTTCAGGCGCGGGCGTACGGATCGAAGATCTTCTGCCACTCTTCCAGGGCAAAGCGATCGGTCATGCCGGCGATATAGTCGCTGATCACCTGCCTCACTTCCTGCTCCTGGGCTCGCTGTAAGGTCTTCTCCGGCAGCATCTTCGGTTCCCGCAGATACGCCCCGAACATCTCTTCAATGATCCGCTCCGCCTTGACGTGCATGCGCACCAGCCGGTAATGGTTATACATCCGCTCATACAGGAAGTCCTTCAACTGGCGCACCTTTAGAGCCATCGCTGCAGAATAACCTACCACGTTGCGGTTGCCGGCCTGCAGCTTCTCCACCGAGTCAATGTGACCGGCTGCCAGGTTGGCCGACGTTGCTTCCAGCACATCGCCCACAAACAGGCCGATTAGCTCGCGGATCACTTCCCGGCGGACGAGTTCTGTAAACGGCTTGCCGTCCCAGCCGATCGCCTCCCGCAATTCGCGCCAGAGGATCAGATCGGAGAGATCTGCCAGCGGAAATAGCTCCGCGCGCAGGCCGTCCTCCAGATCGTGCGCATTGTAGGCCATTTCATCCGCCAGATTCGCTATCTGCGCTTCCAGCGAGGCGCGCTTATCCGGCTCATAATCGCGCGCATCACTCCTGTCATACTCCGTCTCGTGCTTGACGATCCCTTCTCGCGTTTCGTAGGTAAGGTTTAAGCCGGGAAAGTTCGGGTAGCGCTGCTCCAGTTCGGTGACCACCCGATAGCTTTGCGCGTTATGGTTGAAGCCGCCATGGCCATCCATTAGCCTGTTGAGCACAAACTCGCCGGCGTGGCCGAACGGTGGGTGCCCCAGGTCATGCGCCAGGCAGATTGCCTCGGTGAGCAATTCATTGCCGCCCAGATTACGGGCCAGCGAACGCCCTAGCTGCGCCACTTCCAGCGTATGCGTCAGGCGAGTGCGGTAATGGTCGCCCTCATAGTTGACAAATACCTGCGTTTTGTACTCCAGCCTCCGGAATGCGGTGGTGTGGATGATCCGGTCGCGATCCCGTTCGAACGCGGTTCGGGTGGCCGATTCCGGCTCCGGGTAAGCGCGTCCCCTGGAATCCGCGCTCTTGAGCGCATACGGAGCCAGGGTCTGCCGCTCGATTTGCTCCAGACCTTCACGCTTATATAACATGTGACACTCTCCCGTTTACACGACGGCATCGGCCCGGCTCCGGCCAATTGCCGCGCGCCGTTCCTTGGGGAGAACGGCGCTCTTTCTTCCCGCAGAATTCACTTGCCATAATCTTATGGTAAGTGTACCATCACATCACGGACGCGTAAATGAACGGCAAAATTGCTCTATTTGTGGTAGTCGTTACCGCCATCGTTGCCATTGCCGGCTTTCTGCTGGTTACCTTCCTGCTGCAAGCGCTTGGTGATGAGCCGGCAAGCACGGTCGGCGTCCCCACGCTCAGCTCCCGCGAAGGTTGGGTAACGGAGCAGAAGGTGGTCGGCGATCAGGTGATTACCGTCATCTATGACCCACGGAAGCAGGTAGCGCTGGCCGGCTCTCCGACTCCGCTGCCCGAGCCGCCGGCCCCCGAGCTGACCCTGACGCCGACGCCCGTGCCCGTGGAGCCGCTGGCGACTGCGACGCCCGTCACCGGCCAGGGCCAGACGACAGCAACTCCCTCCGCCGGAACCCCAAGCTCCGGCGTCAGTGCGACCGCGCCCTCCGGCGGCAGCTCCGGCTATCCAACTGCCGGAGGCGCGTCAGAGGTGATTTTTGTCCCCTACGTGGTGGGGCCTTCGGATACCCTGTTCGGCGTGGCCCAGTTTCACATTAGCCGGGGCCAGATTACGTCCGTGGCGCTGATGGCCCGCTATGGCATTGATGCAACCGACCTGGTGGCGGGCGCTACGATCAACGTGCCGGTCACCAACCCGGCCTACTGCAACGGCTTGCAGCCATACGTGGTGTTGGAAGGGGACAACGCCTTCCGCATTGCCCAGCGAGCCGGCATCCCCATCCAGACGCTGGCGCAGATCAACGGCCTGGACGCCAACTACACCGTCTATGTGACGGACGTCATCTGCATCCCTTAATAAAAAACCCCGCAGCTCTGAAAGAGAAGTGCGGAAGTTGATTCTCAAGACAGGCGACAACCGTGATCACCACCCTACGCATCAGCGCAGCGGAATTTGCGGCGCGCCGGGAGCGCGTGCTGGCTCTCATTCGTGCACAGGGTCTGGCCGGGGCGGCGATGTTCGACCCGACCAACATCCTGTACCTGACCGGCTTTGCCTTCATCCCCACTGAACGGCCCATCGCTTTCCTGCTCAGCGGCGACGGGGAGCCGGCCATGTTCGTGCCGCGCCTGGAGGTTGAACACGCCCGGGCGGAAACCGGCTTTGAGCGCGTGGGTCACTACCTCGAATACCCCGGCCACCCTCATCCAATGGAACACTTCGCCGGCCTGCTAAAAGAGATGGGCATGGCGCGAGGCATGGCGTTGGGGGCGGACATGGACGGCTATCCGCTGATCTTCGGCTACCAGGGGCCGCGGTTGAGCGAGTTAAACGCCGCGCCGGTGACGGTGCTGCAGCCGGCGCTGGACAGAATGCAGGCCGTGAAAAGCGCGGCGGAGCTGGCTCTAATCCGCGAGAGCTGCAAATGGGGCCACCTGGCGCACGTACTGCTGCAGCGCTACACCCATGTGGGGGCGACGGAAACCTCGGTCAGCCTGCGCGCCAGCAACGAGGCCACGCTGACGATGATGGACGCCATCGGCCCGCTGTATCGCGCCCAAAGCAGCTACGGAGCCGGAATCGGGCCGAGAGCCGGCTATCGCGGGCAGATCGGGCGCAACGCGGCCATACCCCACGCGCTGGCGAACAACATCACCTTTCAGCCAGGCGATGTGCTGGTCACCGGCGCCGGCTGTCCCCTGTGGGGCTACAACTCCGAATTGGAACGCACCATGTTTGTGGGTGAGCCGAACGAGCGACAGATAGCCATGTTTGAACATGCGAAGACGGCGCAAGAGATCGCCTTCGAGCAGATGCGACCGGGCCGGCGGTGCAGCGACGTGGATCGCGCCGTGCGCGATTACTACGAGCGTCACACGCTGACATCATACTGGAAGCACCATACCGGCCATGCCATCGGTCTGCGCTATCATGAAGGGCCGTTCCTGGATAGCGGCGATGACACGGTCATACAGCCGGGCATGGTGTTCACGGTAGAGCCGGGTTTCTATGCGCCGGAGTTGGGCGGCTTCCGTCATTCGGACACCGTCGCAATCACGGACAGCGACATTGAAATCATGACCTACTACCCACGGGATTGGGCCAGCCTGGTTATCCCTGTGTGACATGCCGGAGTTTGAACCCTCGTGTGAAACCGGTATAGTTGTGCCGGTATGGTCACCCAAGAAACGGTTTGGCAGGAGATATGGCCGGTAGTTGAGTCGCTCCTGGAAGCAACGCTGGCCGAAAATGAGGAGCGGGCCGCCGGCCTGCTGGCGCCGGACAGTGAAGCGGGCATCATCATGGAGCTGTATGGGGTCGCCGTCTTCGACATTCTCTTGAAGACGGTGTTGGGTCGGGAGCAAATGGCGGTGACCCGGGCGATTGAGACAGACAAGGGCAAATCTGTGTACATCGAGCTGGTCTGGCCTGACCCCGAGCAGAACGACAATAGCTACACGGCCGCTGACCTGGTGAGCGTGAAAGTGCAGCGCTATCACAAGGATTGGCGAGTGGCATCCATCAACCCGGCAGCGATTGACTTCCCCTTAACCGAAGCTAGGGCGCAGGCCGTCCTGCTGACCAGCAAGGCGCTCTCTGACGAGCAGAAGTTGACCGCGGAACCCTGGCTGTTGCCGGTGGCCCTGTTTGCCGGCAATCTGCAGATCCCTCTGCGGGAAGAAGCCATGCAGGACGAGGTTGAGCGCCTGCTGCTGCCGGGGATGCAGCACCGCACCTACGGCGTCCTGTCGCTGCTGGCGGGGCGGCGGATGTGGCGTGATTTCAGGAAGCGGGCCGGCCCGCAACTGGATAGACCGGCCGCATGGGCCGCCGCTGCCGAGTTTCTGATGAGTGAACAAATGGCGCGCGAAGCCACGCAAGCCGGGGTGGCGAAGAACTATGAGGTGAGCCTGACGCACATGCTGCCCTGCGTGAAGCGCATCAAAAACTCGCTGCAAATCAGCGGTCTGGATGAACGTTATTCGCCTCTTGGCAGAGAACATATCGTCGTCAAAACGAGAGGGGTGCAGTAGCGCTTGCCGATGGCTCAGGTGACATATCCCTATGAACTGCCGGTGGCGGGCCGTAAGCTCCGGCTCGGCGTCCGGCAATTGCTGTTCGGGATCTTGCTTGTCGCCCTGTTGCTGCGCGTCCCCAACCTGGGGCAAAAGAGCCTCTGGTACGACGAGGCGTACAGCGCCACGGCCAGCCAATTGTCGCGAGCGGCCCAGTTCGACGACATAGATCCCAGCCGGCCTCCGCTGCACCTGACCCTGTTGCACTACTGGACACAAGCCTTCGGCAACGGTGAGACGGCGGTGCGGATGCCCTCCGCGCTGGTCTCACTGATCAACATCTGGTTACTCTTTGTACTTGCCCGGCGTCTCTTCGACAATGAGACGGCTTTGCTGGCGGCGTCCTTGCTGGCGTTGTCACCGCTCGACGTCTGGTACGCTCAGGAGGCGCGCACGTACTTGTTTGTTACCTGCGCCGGCCTGCTGATGGCGTTAGGCCTGACCTGGGAGACCTGGTATGGCGGCGTAGTCTATTGGTTGGGCTTGCTGCTGGGCCTTTTTGTGGACTACATTTCGATCCCGCTATGGGCCGGGTTAAGTGCAATTTGGTTCGTCTACTGGTGGCAGCGGGGCCGTCCGCTCCGGCCATTGGCATACTGGCTGGTAGGCTCAATCGCCGCCTGGCTGATCTTTTTGCCCTGGACGGGGCCTCTGCGCCTGCTGATTGACGAAAGGCTGCATATCTTATTCATTGTTGAACGTGTGCGCGGCTTGCTGGGCATCGAAAGGATATTGCTCAGCCATCTGCTGATTGCCCTTATTATCTCTGCGCTGCTGCTGTTCTTTGCCGCCATCGCGCTGCAATGGATGCTGCGCCGGCCCCGGCTGCGGCAGATTATCACCGCGCTGGCGCTGGCCGGCTTTGTGGCGGTGACGTTCTCGCTACTTGCGCCGCGCGTTTACAGCGTCAAGCGAATGCTGGTAACGGGCTGGCCCTTTGTCATCTTGTTGGTGGCCTGGATGATCATGCAATTGCGGGCGTGGCGCCGGCCGGTCATCGCCGGGCTACTGGGCCTCTCCCTGGCGATCAGTATTGCGGCAATCCTTTTTGTGCCCAAGCAGGATTGGCGCGCCGCGGCGGCATTTCTGGCCGGCAGCGCGGAACAAGGAGAGTTGGTTTGGCCTGATCCCAGCTGGAATCGGGCGGCGCTGCGCTATTACCAGCCGGAGCTGGCTATCCCGGAGGAGGGCGAGTGGGTCATCGGGGAGTTTTTGACTGGTGTCGCCGGCGTATGGCTCGTTGCGGAGCGCTATCCGGGCCAGCAAATACCCAGCTCTTCAAGCGAGCGCTGGTTGGACAGCGAATGGAAGTTAGTCGAAACGTTTCCCTTCGCCTTTCTGGAGGTGCGCCACTATGAGCGACCATGAAGGGCCGGGCTGGTATACTTAGCAGTTAAACTATTGCACCGTTAACCTGGTTTTGGCATTTTCCCGGACCCTAAATTAGGTCAATCGCCAGTGTTCGTTGACAAAGTTTCCGGGAAAATTGACACAAGATTCTGCTAAACAATGCACTATGGAGCATGAAGATGAACAAGAAGACAATTGAAGACATCAACGTCGCCGGCAAACGGGTCCTGGTCCGCGTTGATTTCAACGTGCCTCTCAGCGGCAAAGACCCGGCGGACGATATCCATGTCACCGATGACACACGCATTCGCGCGGCGCTGCCCACACTCAACTACCTGCTGGACCACGGGGCGGCGCTGATTCTCTGCTCGCACCTGGGCCGGCCAAAGAGCGCGGCGGACAAACAGTTCGCGATGGACCCGGTAGCGGCCCGGCTGAGCGAGCTGCTCAATCGGCCGGTCCAAAAAGTAGACAATCTGGTCGGCGCAGGCGTCGGGGAGGCGGTTCGGGACATGAAGGCCGGCGACGTCTTGCTGCTGGAGAACACCCGTTTCCATCCCGGCGAAAAGGTGAACGATCCCGCATTGTCGGCGCAACTGGCCGAACTGGCAGACGTGTACGTGAATGACGCCTTTGGCTCGGCGCATCGGGCGCACTCCAGCACGACGGGCGTGGCCGACGCCATGCGCGCAAAGGGTAGCCCCTCGGTGGCCGGCTACCTGATGCAGCAGGAGATCGCCGCCCTGGGCACAGCGGTCACCTCGCCGCCTCATCCCTACATCGCCATCATGGGCGGGGCCAAGATCTCGGACAAGATCCTGCTCATTGAGAATCTGCTCACGAAAGCTGATGCCGTGCTGATTGGCGGCGGCATGGCCAATACTTTCCTGCGCGCGCAGGGGTTGGAGACCGGCTCGTCGCTGGTGGAAGAGGAGGCGCTTCCCGAGGCGCGACGGCTGTTGGAAAGCGCCGGCGACCGGCTGGTCCTTCCCGTGGACGTGGTCGTGGCCGACCGCTTCGCGGCCGATGCAGAGGCGGAGATTGTGCCGGTAAACGCCATTCCGGCGGATTGCACAGCCCTGGATGTCGGCCCGGAGACCATCGCCCTGTTTAGGGCCAAATTGCGGCCGGCGCGGCTGGTGGTGTGGAATGGGCCGATGGGCGTCTTTGAGTTTGAGCGATTTGCCCAGGGCACTTTCGCGCTGGCGGAGGCGCTGGCCGGGCTGACGGCCGGCGGCGCGCAGGTGGTCATTGGCGGCGGCGATTCTGCCGCGGCGGTGGCCCAGGCCGGCCTGACGGATCAGATGAGCCACGTCAGCACCGGCGGCGGGGCCAGCCTGGAACTGCTGGAAGGGAAAACTTTGCCGGGCGTGGCCGCATTAGACGACAAGTAAGCGCGTCACAGCGACAAGTCGAGTAGCAGCTTAGCGAATGCCCGGCGGCCGTTGGCTACCGGGCATTCGGTTTGTATGATCACGGCAAGATCGTTGTCTCCGTCGGCAATCCACTGATCGATCGTTGCCCACGAATAAATCCGGCGTCCAACTGAGTTGGGTGCTGTGTGCTATGCTGATGTTATTCTGGATACCGGGCACTGGAGTATTGTGAATGCGTCGTAATCTGATTCTATTCTTCATCCTGTTGTGCGCGTTGGCGCTTGCCTGCCAGTTGCCCGGCCAGGTGATCTCTGAACTGACCCCCGCCCCGGCAACACCAGAGGAAATCGCCGAACTGCCGGCCGAATCGCCGGTAGCTGCCTCTTCGCCAACAGAGGAAGGCGCCCCTGTCGCCACTGCGACCATGCTGCCCTCTTCCCAACCTCCGCCATCCCCCACTCCGCACCCAACGACCACCCAGCCGGCCGGCCCTACGACCACAGCGACCCCCGCGCCGGTCATCCTGCTCAACCCCGAGGACTTCGGCGATCATTATAATCGTCTGACCGGCGAATACTTTGAAGACCCAACCGCCCTGCAACGCCGCCCCATCGCCATCAAGATTTCCAACGCGCCGGCCAGCTACACCCGGCCGCAGTCCGGCTTATCTGACGCCGACCTGGTCTTTGAACACGTCACCGAAGGGCCGATCACCCGCTTCACGGCCATCATCTATGGGCAGACGCCGCCCAATATCGGTCCGATTCGCAGCGCCCGGCTGATCGACGTGGAACTGCCGGTCATGTATGACGCCGCGCTCGCCTACTCCGGCTCCAGCATCGGCGTCTCCCGCAAGCTATTTGCGTCCGAATTTGCCTCGCGTATCCTGCGGTCGAATGAGCCGGGCTATTATCGCACCGGCGAAGACAAACCAATTGAGCACACCCTGTATGGCCGGCCGGAACTTTTCTGGCAATCGCTGACCGAGCGCGGCCTGAATGTGGCCCCGGTGTTCACCACCCAGATGGCCTTCGCCAGCGAACCGCCGGCCGGGGGCCAGCCGGCAAGCGAAGCGACCATCAACTACCGGGACTGGACGATCGTCAACTGGCGCTACGACCCGGAAACCAATCGCTATTTCCGCTCGGCGGATGGGGTGGAGGCGATAGACGCCAACAACGGTGAGCCGATCAGCGCCGCGAACGTGATCCTGCTCCTGGCTCCCCACCAGCAGGACTTCAATATCTGTGAATATCAGACCGACAGCGGTTGCCAGGCCTTCGCCACGGAGAGTCAGATATGGGGACAGGGACGGGCGATCATCCTGCGCGACGGGCAGCAGTTCGCAGCGACCTGGAAGCGGGAAGCCCGGCCCGATATGTTCACTTTCTACGATGACGCCGGCAATGTCGTACCGCTACAGGTAGGCAACAGCTGGTTCCAGATCATACCCTTGCACTACCCGGACTCGATAACGATTACCCCGTAGTTCAGGTGGTCCTTTGCATAGACCT
>CAYVQP010000039.1:0-17363 GCA_964452775.1 uncultured Ardenticatenaceae bacterium
CGCGCTGGTGCAGGCCGATGCTGGGCTCGTCGAGCACGTACAGCACGCCGGTCAACCGGCTGCCGATTTGCGTCGCCAGCCGGATGCGCTGCGCCTCGCCGCCGCTGAGACTGCCGGCGCTGCGATCCAGGGTCAGGTAATCCAGCCCAACGTTGATCAGAAACTCCAGCCGCTCGGCGATCTCCTTCAGGATTGCGCGGGCAATCATCTGCTGCCGTTGGGTCAGGGGGGTGCGCGATTCGTCGCACAGGGTGCGCACCCATTCCAGCGTTTGCAGCACCGGCATGCGCACCACGTCGCTGATCGTGATCCGGGCGATATCCACCGCCCGGGCCACCGGATTCAGCCGGGTTCCCTGGCAGGCGGTGCAGGGCAGGTCGGCCATGTACTCTTCCAGCTTCTCGCGCACGTACTCCGACGTTGATTCCAGATAGCGCCGCTCGAGATTGGTGATCACACCCTCGAACCTGGTCTGATATTGGCGCGAGTCGCCTTCGCGATTGACGTAATGCACGCCAATGGTCTCGTTGCCGCTCCCGTGCAGCAGGATGCTCAGCTGGGCATCGTTTAACTCGCGCACCGGCGCGTCCAGCGGAATGTCAAAGTGCTCCGCGGTCGCCGCCAGCAGCTGCCAGTAGTAGCCCTGCTTATCATCCGTGGGCCAGGCCACAATCGCGCCGTCCGCCACGCTGAGATCCTTGTTCGGCACAACCAGCTCCGGCCCGATCACCTTTCGCGTGCCCAGCCCCTGGCAGCTTGGGCAGGCCCCGTGCGGGCTGTTGAAGCTGAAGGTGCGCGGCTCAATCTCGGGGATGCTGGCCCCATCGTAGGCGCAGGAGAGATGCTCTGAATAGAGCTGGTCCACCGGCTTGTGGATGTCGCTGACGTTGGAGATGATCACCACCCCGTTGCCCAGCCGGAGCGCGGTCTCGATGGAATCGGTCAGGCGGGTCAGCGCAGCGGCGGCGTCCTCACTGTGGTCGCCCGGCGCGTATTGGATCACCAGCCGGTCCACCACTGCTTCGATGGTGTGATTCTTGTAGCGGTCCAGCTCGATCTCTTCATCCACCAGCAGCACTTCGCCGTCCACCCGCACGCGCACGAAGCCGGCCTTGCGAATGTCCTCGAAGATGCTCTGGTGATGTCCCTTGCGATCCTTTACCAGCGGGGCCAACACCAGGATACGGCTGTCCCTGGGCATGCGCGTCACGCTCTCCACGATTTGCTCGGCGGATTGCGGCTGCACGGGCCGGCCACACTGCGGACAATGCGGCGTGCCCACCCGGGCATAGAGCAGGCGCAGGTAGTCGTAAATCTCGGTAACGGTGCCGACGGTCGAGCGCGGGTTGTGGCTGACGCCCTTCTGGTCAATGGAGACCGCCGGGCTTAACCCCTCAATCTGGTCAACATCCGGCTTCTCCATCTGGCCCAAGAACTGCCGGGCGTAAGCGGACAGCGACTCGACGTAACGGCGCTGCCCTTCGGCAAATATGGTGTCAAAGGCAAGTGAGGATTTGCCCGAACCGGACAGGCCGGTGACCACGACCAGCTTATCGCGTGGGATCTCCACATCAATGTTCTTTAGATTATGCTCGCGAGCGCCCCTGACGACGATCTTATCAATAGCCATGGTGATGGGTTCCTGCAGGTGACGTATGGGCGCTATGGCCCATGATCCGGCGCAAAATGGTACACGTCCGGGCGCGACAAACTTGTCCACGGCGGCCCGGCAAAGAACATATATTCTATCACAGAACGGGGTTGTTCGCTATCAGAATTGCTGCAAAAATGGCGAACTCAGGGCCAGCTCAGCTCTTCCGCCAACAGGAAACGGTCATCCGGCGCAGGCATTCCAGCCGAATCGAGGACCGGCAAGCGCGGCAATCCGGGCGCGTCCTGGTAGTAGCCCACGAAGAGCTGATAGTCGCCGGCAGGTACGCCGGTCATGTCCAGCGAGACCACGTCAGTGACGACCTCGCCGGCTATCCACTGGCTGGTCGGATAGGATTCATTCGCCGGCATGCCGTCCCATTGGGCGATAATTTTCCCCGTCGCCGGGTCCACCAGGTGGACGAAACGCAGGTAATCAGCCGGCATCTGGGCCAGCGCCTGCCAGTACAGCTCAATGTTCAGCCGGTCGTCGTCCGCATCCTGCCGGAATCCGCGCAGCGCGATTCCCTCCCCAAAGGTGGCCCCGGTCTCCGTGATCCCAGCCGGCGCGACGAACGAGGGATCGTGCGGCTCAAACACCAACTGCTCACCCTGCCAGGCCAGTTGTCCCAGCCGGCGGGTCAGCACCGGCCTGCCGGAGCCGACCTCGTAAAGGCGTGCGGTCAGGATGTACGGATCGGCGGCGGGCAAGCTTGTCGGGAGGGGCATGCCCAGCCAGTCGTCAGTCAGCCGGCCGGCCGGCCACAGGCTGCTCGGCCGGTAGCCATGTCCCGGCTGCCCATCGCAGAGCATCAGCTCCCGCCCGCTCGCGTCCGCCAGCCGCAGCGAGACGTTGTAATTCTCGCTCAAGGGCGTGGCGGTGTACCAGGCCAACTCCAACGCCAACCGGCCGGCGCTGTCCGGGCAGGGCGTCGTGAGCGGCAGCCCGGCATCAGCCGGCAGCCTCTCCGGCAACTCGCCCTCAACCGTCACCTCTCTGACGATCAGATCGAGGGCGGAAGTGAAGTCGCCCGGCTGCCCCTCGGCCGATACCCGCACCGGCTCCAGGAACAGCTCGCCGCGCGGCTGGCCGGATGGGGTCAGCGCAACCGCATCCGGCAGCGTCAGGCGGGGAATGTACAGGCCGGCGGGCGCATTGGCCGGGATCTCCAGCTGCACGGTCTGCTCTCCGGCTGCTGTTGGGACGGTCGTGGTCGCCAGGAACGGCGCGTATGGGAAGCGGTAGACGGCGGGCGAGGTCAAGACAATCGTCAGCGGTTCGCCGGTCGCTTCATCCGGCAACTCCCAGGTGAGCGTGATCGGCAGCGAATCCCCCGGATGCACTTCGTCGCGATCGTAGGCATAGCCCAGCAGGCGCGCGCCGGATTCAAAGGGGATCCCCTCCGGCGCGTGGTGCAGGTAGGCCATCTGGGCGAAATCCCAATTGCGCGTGCCGGCCGCATACGTCGCCTCCGGCCACAGCCGCGCTCCAACCCAGAGCAACACGAGCAGCACCAGGACTACCGCGCCGACCTCCAGCGCCCGCCGCCAGGCGGGACGCAACAGAATGACAACCATTACCAGCGCCGCAACCAGCGCCGCGAGCGAGACCAACTCCGCCGCCAGGCGCACCGGCGTCCGGCCCAACGCCAGGGTGATCGTGTGCTCCCCGGCGGGAAGGTCGGGCAGCAACATCAAGCCCGACCCCGGCGCAGGCGCCAGGCCGGCTTCCGCGCCGTCAATCTCTGCCCGCCAGCCGGGCCAGTAGAGCGCCGGCAGCATCAGATCGGCTGATTCGCTGCCTACCGTTACCTGCCACGTCTGGCGCTGCGTCATGAACTCACTTAACGTCGCCACGCCGGAGCCGCTGAGAAATCGCGCTTCGCTTCGCGCGCCCGTCTCCAACCAATTGCTGGTATAGGGGCGCGGAACGGCTGTTTGGGGCAGATACTCCGCGCTAACGGTGGAGCCGATGTTGCCGGTGAACCACTCGTAGCCGGCCAGCCCGGCGGCGCTCACATCGGCCTCAGCCAGGGGCAGGAAGTCGGTGCGCAGCCCGCCCAACCCGGCGAACAAGGTGATCAACAGCGCCGCCGGGGCGGTCAGCCGGCGAAAGGGCAGCCAGGCCAGAAAGCCGGTGAGCAATGCGGTGGCCAGCGCCTGCACGGACAGGAAGCGCCAGGGAAACTGGGCGTAAGGCAGCAGGGGCAGCGAATCCCACAGCGGCGCGGAAAGCGCGGTGAGCATCAGGGTGGCGACCAGCAATGTGATGATCACGAACAAGAGCGGCGCGGGCCGGACATCGCCGGCATGTGGGGTGAAGCGCGTGACCGGGCTTCTGCCGGTGGCAAAGCGGGCCGACAGGTACACGGCAGCCGCCAGGCCGGGCAAGGCCAGCAACGACTGCGCCAGCCCCGCGCGGAACGCCTCACGTCCGGCCGCTTCGTAACTGAAAAACAGCGTGGTCTGCACCGGCCGGGTGAGAAAGTGATTGGCGTAGTTGAAGTAGCCGGCGGTGACCGGCGCGGTCTGCGCCAGGTCGCTCTCGGCCAACGCCGGCAGCCAGAACCAGAGGGAGAGCAACAAGCCCAGCAGCAGGCCGGCGGCGGCAAAGAGCAGGCCGGCGCGGAGCAACTCCAATTTCCCCTCGCGCCGCCAGACCGCCAGAGCGAAGTATAGCAGAAGAAAGGGAGTGAATATGAGCACTGAGATGTTGTGGCACAACACCAGCGCCCCGTAGCCGAGACCCAGCAAGAGGGCGGAGCGCAGGCCGGGTCGCCGCACCACCTCATCGGCAGTCAGCAAGGTCCAGGGATAGAGCGCCATCGCCCAGAACTCGGCCAGCGAATCGCCGCGCACGTACACGTTCACCATGTGAAAGGGAGCCAGCGTGTAGGCGGCCGACGCCAGCAGGCCGGCGATCGCGCTGCCGGCCCAACGGCGGGCCAGGTAGAACATCCCCCCTGCCGCCAGCAGGAAGCCGGCAAGTTGGGCCAGCTTGATCGCCGGAATGGTCTCGTAGCCCAGTAAGCGAAACAGCGCCCCAACGTAGATGGAAAGGGGCGCATAGTAGTTGAAGAAGGGATAACCGTAGCCGTAGTTGGCGTCAGCCATCCAGCGCGCCGGGAAATGGCCGTCCCCCAACGCGACTACCAGCTGCTGCAGGCGCTGCAATAGGAATGGACTGTCGCCGCCGCCGCGGGTGTTCAGCAGCCCCGGCTGCGCGAAAAGCGGCCAGGCGGCTGCCAATGCAATCAGCAAAGCAGCCGCCTGGAACAGAAGTCGACTATTGATTTGCTTCATTGACCTGACAAGACCCCGCGGGATTCAAGAAAAACCTGCGGGGTCTTGCTCGGGAGATCTCGCAGCGGCGGTTAGCCGCGCATACGCAAGAGCACAACTACCAGCCCGCCAAGCAGGACTATCGCCAGACAGATAGTAGCCAGGCCGACAATTGCCAGCGTGCTGCCGCCAGCGAGGATGCCGCCGCTGTCGTTGCTCGTTTCTCCGCCGCTGTCCGATTCGGGCGTGCCCGCCGGCTGCACAACGTCATCAGCCGGTGAGGTGGCGGTCGCTTCCGGCCGGATGCGGCTGCCGAACTCCACCAGCACGACCTGCCCTTCGGCCACGGTTACGCTCACATTGGCGGCGGTGGTCATCTCCAGGGCCGCCGGCGTCTCCTGGGCCACCTGATACGTGTCGGGCAGCAGCCGCTCAAAGCAGACGGGGTCGGGGCCGGAGGAGACCCCCTGCCCGACCAACTCGTTGTTGGAGTTAGCGACGCGGAAGGTGACCCCGGCCATCGCCCCTTCATCCGCGTCATGCTGGCCGTTGGCGTTTGTGTCGGCAAAGGCATTGACGCAGATGGAGCCACCCGGCGGCGGCGTTTCGGTCGGGACTTCAGTGGGAGGCAGGGTGGCGGTGGGATCGACCTGCGCGATCTCCGTCGCTTCCGGCACGGCGGTGTTGGTCGCGACCGGTTGCGGCGGAGGGGCCGGGCTGGTCGGCTGAGGCGGAGGCGGTGGGCTGGTCGGTGTGGCCGCCGGGCCAACCACGGCGATCTCCGCCTTGTCGAACCAGACATCGAGGTGCGCCCGGCATTGGTTTGCCCCGGCCAGATTAGCGGCAACGAAGACGGTGATCTGGCTGCCGGTCGCCGTCGTTTCCACGGAGACTTGCTGCCAATTGCCGAAGCCGCCGCTCATGTGCGGCGAGGCGGAGCCGCCCCAGACGACATCGGCGTCGTTCCAGAGGCCGCTGCCGTTGGGGTCGATGCCGGCCTGTACCCCCAGGTTTACTTCCGTGTTGGAGGGGGCGGGATACTGATCGTTGCTGGCCCGCCCGGTGCCGTAAAAGGTGAAGCGATAGGTTGTGCCGGGGGTGACGGCGACGTTTTGCATCACGCCGGCGTGCCAGGTATCAAACTGGTTGCCAACATGCTGCGAGATGGCGCCGTCAAAGACGATGCTGCTGTTAGCTTCCCGGCTCCAGGTGGGTTGGAAGGCGTATCTGTCTGAGCATTCCGGCGGTTTCGAGGCGGAGTTCTCGTGCCAGCGTCCCCAACCCTGGGCCGCGCCGTTGGAATAGGGGTCCTCGAAGCTGGAATTTACTAGGGTAGCCGCCTGTTGCGCCGGCGCAGCTTCAGCCGGCGACTGTCGCGACGCGCCCACAAAGATTGCCAGCAGTAACAGGATAAATAGAAGTCGCGCTTTGGTCATATCCTTCCCCTTCTACTTTGCTGGTTCGTTCGCTAAATTCGTGACAGACCCCGTAGGTCATTTGACACCTGCGGGGTCTTGTTCTGATTACACAGTGGAGCGGCGAGAGCTAAACACCAGTACCGCCACGCCGACAAGCAGCAAGAGTACCACGATTACGCCGGCAAATGCCAGCAGCGTGCCCATCAGGCTTCCGCCGCCGGAATCCTCGGCAGCGGCGCTCTGCTCAGGGGCGCTGGCTGTTGGTTCTGTCGCCGGCTGATCAGCCGCGGGCTGCTCCGCGGCGGCTGCATCCGCGCCATCACCCTGGTCCGGCGTCCCGGCCGCTGCCAGTGAATTGGAGGCCATATCATCACTGTCCGTGTAGCTGCCGAACTCGAATATCGTCTGGCTGCCGTCCGTGACCTCGGCCGTCCAGTCGCCGGTCGTCGTCAGGTGTTCGTTCGCGGCAACGGAGCGCGTGATCTGGTAGCTGCCGGGCGGCAGGTTGCGAATGCAATAAGGCTCAGAGAGGCCGTCGGTGACGTAATTGCTGACCACGCTCTCGCTGGTGGAGATGGTGAAGGCCACCGCCGCGCGCAGCGTCTCGGCGGCGTCCATCAACCCATTCTGATTGTCGTCATTGAACGCCGTCAGACAGATCGCGCCGCCGGGTTCCGCGGTAGGCTCGGAAGTGGGCTGCGGCGGGGGAGCGGTAGGCTCGGTGGTGGGCGTCGCTTCCGTCGCCGCTTCGCCCGTGGCGGCTTCTGCCGGGGCAGAAGGCACGCCGGTAGCTACAATCACCAGGTCGCCGACGCTGAGCACGGTGCTGGCATCCGCATTGTTGAGTTCGTAAATCTGGTCAAGGGTCAGGCCGTGCCGGGCGGCGATGCTCCAGAAGGAGTCGCCTGACTGCACCACCGCGTAGATGATGCCCTCCGCGTTCGGGGTGGCAGTCGGAGCGCCGGCAGCGGGTGGGGGCGCCTGGGCGCCATCGCCGGTATTGCCGCCGGTATCACCGCCAGTAACTGGAGGCGGAGCCGGCGGAGCGCTGGACTCGCCCGTGACTACCAGCTCCGCGTCATCCCAGTAGATGTCGTTGTGCTTTCGCTGCTCGTCCGGGCTGGAGATGGTGAAGACGGTGACCTTGTCGCCCTGGGCCGTGGTTTCGACGACAAATTGGGAGTAGACGTCATATGGTTGCTGGTAATCCGACCATACGATGGACGGACTATATGGATTGGTGCCGCCGGTGGGGTCTATGCCCACACGCATGTTTACGGTCGTCGGCTGGTTAGAGAATTCGGAGTCGTCAATTGTGGACCAGGCCTGGCCCCAAATGGAGAAGCGGACCGGCGCGTTGGCGGGCACGTCGACTACCTGCAACAGGCCGGCCGTATGCGTCCCCTGGAAGGAGAAATACTGCGCCGCCTCAACGCCCGAGCGAATACGGTTGACAAAAGGCGGGCGGGCGGGCTTGTACTCCGGCATGCGGTTCTTCCAATCCGGGTCGGTTGCCGCCTGGCTGATCCACCAGGGTATCCAGCCGATTGGCGCGTTGGCGGTGCCGCAGGGCAGGTAAACGCCCTGGTTGTTCTTGCAATCCTCGCGCTGCGACGGATAAAGGGCCACCCAGGTGTAGTTATCCGGGTCAAAGGTGTACACGCCCTCTTCAAAGGCGGGGTTGCGCAGCAGATTGCCTCCCTGCGCGGCAGCCGGCCGGATGAGGTTGGGCAGCAGCGCGATGCCGAGCATAAGTAGAGCCGGCACAGTCACCGCAATGATTGTTTTCAAGTGTTGATTACGCATCTCCTCTCTCCTCGGAGCGCCGGCAATTACCTCAAGGCAGGGTCCAGGCGTCTCCAATCAATTCACCGCTCCCGGCCCGCGCCGGCAATCGTTCGCCGGTGATGGGATCATAGACTCCAATCAGAATCTCGTAGTTATCGCTGTCAAACGGGGCGCTGAGCGCCAGCGTGTGCTGCTCACGCAGGTACAAACCCGGCTGCCACCAGGAACTGGGCCACTGGCCCGCAGCCGGGAAGCTGTCGCTCTGGGCTACGATACGCCCTTCGCGGTCAACCATGTGCACAAATATCTTCAACGGCTGCTCGGGTTGCCGGCCGGCTGTCCAGACCAGTTCCAGCTGTAATTGTTCATCGGTCGCGGACGCAATCTCCGCCGATACCAACTGCAACGTCTCGCCGAAAACGGCCGCCGGCTCGGGCGCAGCCTCTACTGGAGCAACATGGTAACGGATAAAGAACGGGTACGCCTCTGCTTCCAGGTCGCCTCTCGCCAGGGCGCCGCTTTGCACGCTGATTTCCGCCGGCGATCCGGCAGCCTGTGGAACGAAATCGAGCGACGTGTATGGCCAGGCATAAATGGTCAAAGGCAAGTCACACGCCGTTTCGTTCTGCGCGCAGGGCGGCCCGGCCGGCGCCTCGTACACTATCGGCGGTCGCTCCGGGTCTGTCAGGAACTCGACCGCGGGTGAATCGCCGTTCCAATAGCGATTGTCAAGGTAGACCGCCGTGCCGGCGGACTCGCTGTTGATCTGTGCGGCCAAGTCGCGCGCTGCTGCTTCGAAGAAATAGGCCGGTTCTGCCTGCCTGCCGTAAATGAAAAAGTAGTCGCGCACGGTCAAGGCGAACGTGGCCAGACACAACAAGACGATCAGGCCGGCGCGCCACTTTCGCTCACTGGCCGGCGACCATCTCTCCTGCAGAAGGGATGGTAGTTTAGGCCAGTCCCGCAATTTGGACAAACCGAGGGCGCTTAAAATGAGTAGCGGCGGAAGAACGCCGGCTGCCCGCAGGAAATGGGGCGCATCCTCGGCCAGGATCGTCGGAGCGAGCATGACCAGCAGCCACAGCGGCAATACGAACATCGCTGGACGCCGCCAGTAACGCAGGCTGAAGCCCAGTCCAATCAGAAACGGCAGGGCCATTACCAGGTCAAGCGCCGGCCTGCCCGGCAAATTGTGCCGCCAGATAGTATCTCCGCGCCAGATGGTCAGCCCCAGCGCCAACCAGGTTTGCCGCCAGAGCGTGCCCCAAAAGTCGCCGCCGCTGATGGACGGGTTGAGGATGGAGACCTGCTGCGAACGTCCCAACAGGCCGCCGGGCTCCTGAACGAGCGCCGCCAGGAGGGGCAAGACGCCGATCAATGCTGCCCCGCCAAACCAGACGATCCCCGGCCACAGTCGCTTTCGATAGGCCGGCTGAATCGCCAGGTAAAGGAACAGACCAAGCAACAGCAGCGGGGTGAGCCGGGCCGCCAGGTAAGTGTAAAAGGAGAGCGCATAGGCCAGCCCAGCGATTACCCACCATACCGGCCGTTGCCGGCGAAAGGCCTCCGTGCCCAGCCAGAAGGCCAGCGTCAGCGCAGCCACGAATAGCACCGTCCGCAGCCCAATCCGGCTGAGGTGCACCGCCCAGAAGGACACCGCCCATAACCAGGCGGCCAGCAAACCGGCCGGCCGGCCAAACCAGGTAGCCGCCAGCCGGTAGAATATCAAGGTTGTAAAGGTGCCTACTACGGCAGCCGAAATTCGCAGGGCCAGCACGGTCCGGCCCAGGCCTGCCACTGCCAGGGCGGTCAGGTAAATGTACGCGGGTTCGCGCCCGTTGTTGGCCGGGAAGAAGAGGGCATGGTCGCCGGCCAGCACGCGCAAAGCGTCCAGACCGTTATACGCCTCATCTCGATAGAGGCCGGGCGGGATTTCACCCAGTCGCCAGAAACGCAGGGCGGCCGCTACCACCACAGCAATTAGCAACAAAGCCCACCCCTGCCGGGATGGGCTTAAATGTACCTTCCGCAATGCGTCTGACCCTGACGGTATTGTCAAATCAGGGCAACTATAGCAAAATAGACCTCTGTGTCAACTTTCACAAACGGAAGCCTGCCGCCGCCCTCCTGAAATTCTCTATGCGTATTCTAATGGTGTCAAAAGCCTGCCTGGTCGGTGCGTACCAGACCAAGTTGGAGGAAATCGCCGGGCATGCGGACATCGAGCTTGCCGTGATTGTGCCCCCGGCCTGGCGCGATCCCGCCGGCGAAGTGGCGCTGGAGCGCAGCCACACCAACGGCTACCAACTGCTGGTCGATCCCATTCGCTTTAATGGGCAGTTCCATCTGCACTACTATCCCCGGCTGAAGGAGCGACTGGCTGCTTTTCGCCCAGACGTGCTGCACGTGGATGAAGAGCCATACAACCTGGCTACCTGGTTAGCGGTGCGCCAGGCGCGAGCGGTTGGAGCCAGGACGCTGTTCTTCAGCTGGCAAAATATCGCCCGCCAGTACCCGATTCCATTCAGGTGGCTGGAGCAACAGGTGCTGGCATCGGTTGATTTCGCTATCATGGGAAACGAAGCGGCGGTTGATGTGTGGCAATCCAAGGGATATCAAGGTCCATATCGGGTGATCCCGCAATTTGGGGTCGATCCGGCGCAGTTCCGGCCGCCGGCGAATCGCGATCCTGGGCGCACGTTCACAATCGGCGTCAACGCTCGCCGGCTGGTGCCGGAGAAGGGCATTGATCTGTTGCTGCGGGCGGCGGCGGCTTTGCCCGGCATCTGGCGGCTGCAAATCGCCGGGGACGGCCCGGAAAGGCCGGGGTTGGCGCAGTTAGCCGAGCGCCTGGGCATTGCCGGCCGCGTCTCCTTTGAAGGAATCATCCCTTCCGAACAAATGCCGGCCTTCTTGCAACAAGTAGATGTGGTGGTCGTGCCTTCCCGCACCCTGCCCAACTGGAAAGAGCAGTTCGGTCGCGTACTTATTGAGGCGATGGCCTGTGAAACGGCAGTGATTGGTTCCGACAGCGGCGAAATCCCGCACGTCATCGGCGAGGCAGGATTGGTGTTTCCGGAAGATGACCTGGACGGACTGCTTGAACAGTTGCGGTACCTGATGCAGAACCCGGACGCGCGTCGCGAGTTAGGGGTTGCCGGGCGAGAACGGGTGCTGGCGCACTACACCCAGGCGCAGGTTGCGGCCAACACGGTAGAGGTCTACCGGTCGCTCGTGGCTTGAGGTAGCAGTGATCCGGTTCGCTCGCGTTTTTGCCATCATCCTGATCGCCCTGGGCCTTGTGCTGGGGGTCTACACGCTGGTCGCCTATCTCGGCTGGCAGAGCGGACAACGGCAGCGCCTCGCCCAGGTGGAACAGGAGCAGAGCGCGGAGATAGCCCGGCAGATCGAACTCGCCCGGGCGGACATCAATCAGAACAGCGCCGGGTTGGCCCTGCGCCGGTTGGAGTGGGTGCTGCAACAGCAGCCGGAGCATCCCGAGGCCCGCTCATTAAAGGCCCTGGCGGAGCAATTGCTCAATCAGGACGCGACTCCCACCCCGTTCGTCATCCCATCCCCGGCCGCAGACGTAACGGCGACGCCGGCCTCAGAAGAGGATGCTGAGGCGGCGGAAGCGCTTGGGCAGGTAGAAGCGCTGATCAGCGCCGAAGATTGGGCGGGGGCGATCCCGGCCCTGATCGCATTCCAACGGGACTTTCCGGAGTACGAACGGCGCAAGAGCGATGAACTGCTGTTCAACGCCCTGGTCACTCACGGCACAGAGTTGTTGTACACAGAAAGCGCCGAATTGGGTCTGTCCTATTTGCGACAGGCGGCGACCCTGGGCAGCCTGCCTCAGGAGGCGTTGGATCAGCAGCAGTGGGCCGTCCTCTATCTCTCCGGCATCTCCTTCTACAGCGTCAACTGGGAGGTCGCCATCTTCTACTTTCGCGAGCTGTGCCTCTCAGCTCCCTTCTTTCACGACGCCTGCAGCCGGCTGGAACAAGCCCTGGTCAGCTACGCCGACGGCTACTTGAACATTCAGGAGTTTTGCCCGGCGGAACCGCTGCTCCAGGAAGCTTACGGTCTGTCGGGAGCTCAGGCGATAGCGGACAAGCTTGGAACCGCGCGCACCGGCTGCGCCGGCGCCACGCCGGTTCCGGCTGCCCCGCTTACCGGCACGGTTCCGATCACCGGTACCCTGCCCCTCACCAGCACCCTGCCTCTCACCGGCACTCTACCCGTTCCTCCACCCACCCTCGAAGGTCCATAGACGCGCCATACAGCCGGGGGCGTGTTCGCAATGGTCTTTGCACCTCGTTATAATGAAATGCGATGACCGAACTAGGCGAACCCCTGACTGACCGAGAGCGCGACGTTCTGGCCTGTCTGGCGCAGGGGGCATCCAACAAAGAAATTGCCCACAGGCTGACCATCAGTCCGAACACGGTCAAAGTCCATGTGCGCAACATCTTCACCAAGCTGGGGGCCACTTCCCGCACGGAAGCGCTCACCGTCGCCTGGCAGCAGGGAATCCTCGCCCCGCCCGGCGTTGATGACGTCCCCAGCGGCGACGAGACCTCTACCAGAGCTTTCTTGCCGGAACCGGTAACAAGTATCCAGACAGAAGCCCCCGGCGCCGAAGGCGTTCCGCTCGCGGGCAGCGACCTGGAAGTGGCCGTCACGCCGCCCATCCGCGATGAACCGATTTCAGCCGGAAGGCGGCTGTTGGGCTACGCAGCCGGCGCAGCGCTGTTGCTTATCGTTGTGGTCGCAATTGGATTGCTCCTGCGCGGCAGCGGCATCTTCGGTAGCTCCGCCAATGAGGAAACGGCCGAAGCGACGATCACGCCCGTCCCATTTGTGGAAACGCCGATTGCGGGTAGCGACTGGGCTATCGGCCAATCCATGCCCGCCGCCCGGGCGGCGATGGCTTCAGCCGGCGTGGGCGTGGACCTGTACCACATCGGAGGGGAGACCGCGGCGGGGGTAGTTAACGACGTGGTTATATACGCGCTGGATGAACGACGTTGGCTGCAGGGCGCTCCCAAATTGACCGCTGTAGCCGATGCCGGGGCGGCCACGCTCTCCGGCGAAATCTACGTGGTCGGGGGCCGGCTGCCGGGCGGACAGCCAAGCTCCGTTGTGGAAGCCTACAGCCCGCTAAACAATGGCTGGCGACCCGTCCCGCCCCTCCCGGAGGCCACGTACGGCGGCCTGGTCCTGACAGACGGCCACCAGCTTTATTACTTCGGCGGTATGACCGCCGCCGGCGTCACGGCGAACAGCTACCGTTACGATCCGGCCGAACAGGCGTGGCAATCCTTGCCCCCTATGGAGCAGCCGCGCGCCCACAGCGCCGGCGGCTTTGTCACCGGACAATTCTACGTGGTTGGCGGCGCGGACGGCGCTACGCCCCTGGCGACGTGCGAACGCTTCGATCCGCTGGCGGCAAGCTGGTCGCCATGCCCGCCGCTGCAGGAGCCTCGGGCGAGGGCCGGCGCGGCGGTGCTGCTGAACAGTCTTTATATCTTTGGGGGACAAGAAGGGGACGGGCCGCGCTTCAGCGAAAGCTTTGATCCCAACAGCGAGAGTTGGTCGCGAGTCGAGACGCCGATGTTCACCGAGGCCTCAGAATGGGCGGACATGGGCGTGGGCAATGTAGAGACCCGCATCTACGTCTTCGGTGGACGAGACGGCGAAACGCTGCTCGCCGATACCTATGTGTTGACTCCCTTCACCTACCAGTTCTTTATTCCAGCGGCGCCGTCCGGGGGGACATCTCAGGAATCGCCGGATCAGTAGGGCCGGAGAAGTAGGCCTCGGCATTGAACCAGGTCACCACGCGGGCATCGTCCCACGGTTTGAGCGCACTGATCAAACTGTTACCGGTCTCAGACGCGAAGGCCCAGAGGAAATCCTCGCGGGTATCAAAATACAGCTCCACCATCAGGTGAAAGCGAGATTGGCCTCCCGGCTTGCCCTGAACCCGGCTCACTTCGCACTCGCGCAAGCCGGGTAATGCCTCGGCCAGCGGCAGATGCGTCTCGGAGAAGAAGCGCTCCAATGCCTGTTCATCGTCAACTTTGCGGTAGATGGTCACGAATTTGTACATTAGCTCTCCATGCCGGCCTGCCAGACGGCGACCAGGCGCGACATCAATTGCTGCCGCTGTGCGGCAAATGTCGCCTCGTCGAGCTCTCTGCGCTCGTAGGCATCTTCCAGGTCCACGATCTCGTTTAGCAGCGCATCTTTACGGCGCGAAATGGCGTCCGGCGTCAGGGCCGGCGTCGCGGTGGCCGTTGTCGGGACCGGCCTGGGTTCCGCCCGGCGCTGCTTTCGCCCTAAGTTGACATAATATCCGACTACGGCGACTACCAGTAGCAGTAGCCCGGCCCCAAAGAGCAGCTCGGTAGTCGTATTTCCCGGCGGCGCCACAGCGCTGCCCTCCGGCGTAACAACTTGCGGCTCGCCCTGCAGTGAAATGCTGATGTCGGAGCCGGCCGGCACGGCGGGCCGGGTAAAGGTCAGGAACGCCTGATCGCCCATCAACTGCGACCCGCCATCAACCCAGGAGCCGTCGTTCTGTAATTGCACGCCGGCATCCGGTATGATCATGTTCATCCCAGCCACCTCATAGGCGAGCGGATGAGCGAACGCAATCCCACTGTCATAAGGCAACTCGTAGCGCACTAGCAGGTTCAGCGAGTTGGGGCCGGGGCGCACCGGCAACGTGTCCGCCCAACCGGTTTCAGTCTGCACCATGCTATCGGCGGGCACCAGGTTTTCGATGGAACCGAAGGTGTGGTCGAACTGCAGGTTTTGCGCACCCTCCGGCAGCGTAATCTCCACGACGCCGTCATTCGGATCGCCTGTGGGGCCGGTATAGACTTGCAGGCCGTTGTTCCCAAACTGGTATAGCTCGCTGACCCGCAGGAGTCCATCAGCGAAGTCCAGGATGACGTGCATCTGCGCGATGTCGACGCCGGCGGGATCGGTGGTGGAGTCGTACACGGTGAAGGGTAGCTCCAGCTCCGGATTGTCGCGCTCCAACTCGCCGAAATCGCTGCCGAACTGCACGCCGTCGTGGCGCGCGGTCGCCACATAGAAAAGGTCCGGCTGGACATCTGAGACCAGGAACTGAAAGCTGCCGTCCTCTTCGATGGCGGCTGTCTGGGTCAGCACGACCTGGAACTCCGGCGTGAAGGCATTTAGCGTGACCGTGATCGCTTCGCCGGGCGGCGCGCCCAACGAACCATTGGTGACCAGGCCGCGGATCAAGCCGGCCTCGATTGGAGCCGCAGCAGCGAGGGGGTCCTGGTAGACGTAGCTGAAGGTGCGCGCGTAATCAACGATCTGCCAAAGCTCATCATCCGCCAGCTCATAGTCGTGTTCGGCGATTGACCCATCCTGCAGGGCATCAAAGACGTTTTGATTGCTGCGGCTGATCCAGTATGTCTGGTCGGTCAGGTCAAATTGATCCCGGCCATCCGCGCCATGACACTCAGCGCAATTGGTGGTGTAAAGCGCTTCCCCGCCGGCGATCTCCTCCGCGGTGACGCCCAGGCTGTAAATCGCAGCGATCAAGTTCCAGCGATCTTGCTCGCTGATTGGATTGCTGCTGGCCGGCCCAAATGGAGGCATGACCGGCCCGGCGTCACCCATCACGCCGGCCGTAATTACCCCAAACATCGCCTCCGGAACAAGCTCCCGCCGGACCAGGGGATCGCCGATGGCGGCCGGCGGCACGGCCGCTTGCGGGGCCAGCTCGCCGTCGCCCATGCCCTGCGCGCCGTGGCAATTGGCGCAACGCTCCTCATAGATGGGTTGCCCAGCAGCGGCATCCGGCGTTTGTTCCGGCAGCGTCACGTCCTGGGCGCTCACAATAACCACGCCGGTTAGCGAGACAGCCAGCAGCGTAAACAGCAATAAGCGGATTGATTTCATCGGCAGGGAGGGAGCTAAAAGCGGTGGCCGCAGTAGGCGCAGAATCTGTCCTCGGGCTCGCGCGGCTGCCCGCATTGTACGCAGAATCGGCCGGCGCCATTTGCCGTCGCGGGCGACGCATCAGCCGTTGCCGCTGCGACTACGGTTGCGGCAGCAACCGGCTTGGTTGCGCGCGCCCGGCGCACCCGCTCCAATGCGGCCTCGATCTCGGCTTCGATGCCCGCCGGGAGTGGCGGCGCACTATCCGGTGAGGCGTCCAACTGCCGGGCCGCGGCTGATTCCGGCCGGTCGTCTGCCTGCTCGAGTTGCTGCAGCAGGGCGGCGGCCTGCGCTACCAGCCGGGCGCGTTGGGCCTGGTGCACGTCAGCGGGGATTTTGCCGGTCTGCAGATCGAAATCCAGCGCCCGGATCTGGTCAAGCAGCACCGCCTTTTCAGCTTCCAGCGCCTGCTCCCGCGTTACCTGCTCTTCAGCCGGCACACTATCCGGCTTCCAGAAGGGGCGAGCGATAAAGGCCGCCACCACGATCAACAGCGCCAGCCCCAGTAAGATTATCCCGACCGTCATTGCTGGAAAACTTCAGCCTCACCCTTCCTGGGCCAACATCTGATCGATTTGCCCATAAAGCAGATCGGCGCTCAACGGCCCAATTTGCACCCAGGTCACCTGCCCGTTCTGGTCAATGAAGAACGTCTCCGGCACGCCGGTGATCTCGTAGCTGTCGGAGATCTCGGAACGCAAGTCGGGCGCGTTTGGGTAGGTAATATCGAATTCCTCCAGGTAAGCGAGCGACTTGGGTTCAGAATCTACGTAGGCGATGCCCAGGAAGACCACATCATCGCCGTATGCGCGCGAAGCCTGTTCTAACAGGTCCGCTTCCAGCCGGCATTCCACGCACCAGGAAGCCCAGAAGTTGAGCACCACCACCTTGCCGCGCATCTCCTCCAGGCCGGCGACTTCCCGGCCCTGCCAGCCGAAACCGTCGAAGTACTCCATTTGGAAGGCGGGCGCCTGCTGGCCCGCTTCCGGGCGCGGGGCATTGACGTTGATCAGCCCCCAACCCAGCGCCGCCAGGATGACTACGACTACCGCCCAAATAAGGACATTGCCCCAGCGCAGCCGACTGCGTTTCTCGGCCGGCTGGTCCGCAGGAACTGATTCAGTGGTCTGGTCAATCGCTTCGTTCATTGCCATCAATCGTCTTGAATTTCTTGCTCGATTCGAGCTACGTAGTCATCAGCCGGGATCGGCCGGTTGCCGTTTGTGGCAGTCGCCGTTG
>CAYVQP010000039.1:17463-41221 GCA_964452775.1 uncultured Ardenticatenaceae bacterium
GCGCCGGGATAGCGAGTGACCCCGTTGAAGGTCATGCTGTACCGGCCCAGGCTTACCGAGTCGCCGCTCTGCAAGCGCACCTGCGTTTCTTGCTGGAAGAAGTAGCTGCCCACGATGCCGAAAGCCATGACCAGCACGCCGACGTGAATCCAGTAGCCGCCGTAGCGGCGGCGATTGCGGCCAACCAGCTGCCAGAAGGCGCGCCAGGGGTTCTCGCCCTTGCCGCGCATCCGCGCCCGGGTTCCTTTCCAGAACTCCAGCAGGGTCAGGATGAGGGAGAAGCCCACAATCCAGAAGCCCAGCAGGGCGCCCCAACTGGTAATACCGAAGACGTAGAGTAGGACGATCACAATCGTGGTAGCCAGCGCCGGCCAGCGCACGCCCAATTCCAGCCGGCGAAGGCTGGTGCGATACCACATGGTCAGCGGGGCCACACCCATCAGTAATAGAAGGACGGCAAACAGGGGGCCGTTTACCTTGTTATAGAAGGGCGGGCCGACGGTGGCCTTTTCGCCGGTGAACAGCTCCGAGATGATCGGGTAGTTCGTGCCCCAAAAGGTGGCAAACAGGATGCCCAGGATGACGAAGTTGTTCAGCAGAAACGCTGCCTCGCGGGAGAGGAGCGAGTGCAGATGGTTGGGCGATTTCAGCTCGTCGCGCCGCTTAGTCAGCCAATAGGCGGAGAAGATGAACATCACCGCGATAAAGCCGAAAAAGAGCGGGCCGATGGCCGACTGCGCAAAGGAGTGCACCGATGAAATCACCCCGCTGCGCACGATGAACGTCCCGTAAATGAGCAGACAGTAGGTCAGAATAATCAAGAACATGTTCCACATCTTGAACATGCTCCGCTTCTCCTGGATCATCACCGAGTGCAAGAAGGCGGTTCCGGCCAACCAGGGCATGAAGCTGGCATTCTCGACCGGGTCCCAGGCCCAATAGCCGCCCCAGCCCAACACGTCATAGGCCCAGCGCCCGCCCAGGATCAGGCCCAGGCTGAGGAAGAGCCAGGCGGCCAGGGTCCAGCGGCGAGTGGTGCGGATCCAGCCGTCGTCCAGCTTGCCGGTCATCAGCGCCGCCATGGCAAAGGTGTAGGGAATGGTGAAGCCGGTGAAGCCCAGGTAAAGCATGGGGGGATGGATGATCATCCCTGGGTGGCGCAGCAGCGGATTCAGCCCATTCCCGTCGAGCGCCGGGGCCATCCTGGTGAATGGATTCTCCACAAAAACGGAGAGACCCAGGAAGAAGATCTGGGTCATGCTGGCTACAACGATGACATAGGGCATCAGCTCGCGATGGTTGTCCCATTTGCGCATCATCGCCGCTGCGGTGAAGCCGGCTAACAACGTGTTCCAGAAGAGCAATGAGCCGGCCTGCCCGCCCCACAAGGCGGACACTTTCAGGTAGGTGGGCATCTCCCGGCTGGAGACGCGCCAGACGTACTCCACCGAGTAATCATTTTGCAGCATGAGCAGGATGATGAGGATGCAGCTCGCCAGCGTAAGCCCGAAGACGGCCAGAGTAGCGTTGCGGGCGCTGATCACCCAGCGCGCATCACCTTTTTTGGCGCCATAGTACGCGGCCAGAGCCGCGAACAGCGCCGCGCCGAAAGCGATGATCAGGCTAATGAAACCGAGGCCGGCCAGCATTCGTTACGCTTCCGGCTCCAGCTCTTCGTAGCGGGTGGGGCATTTCAATAAGAGGCCGCCCGGGTTAGAGTAGAAGTTGCCGTCTTCGCCGGCTGCCCCTTCCACCAGCGCCTGCGCTTCATGTTGCAGCAGGTCAGGTATGGGCTCGTTCATGGCCACGATGTGCAGTCGTTGGCCGGGATTGCTGATGTCGTCAACGATATCAAACTCCAGGCGCGATGTCGTGTCATCAATCTGGGTGTATTTGATGGAGTCGCCCAACACCCAGCCGGCGACGCGCAGGTCGCGCCCGACCAGCCGGCTCTGCTCGGCGTAAAACTCATCCACAGTCTTGTACAACTGCGTGGAGCCGCTCATCGCGTTGGCTACCAGGAAGATGATCGCAGCGATGATGATCAGGCCGCCGGCGACGAATTTCCAGCGGTTGATGCGCGGTCGTTCCAGTGCATTTTCTTCCGTTGTAGTCCAGGTCGTTCCAGCCATATTGGTCTACTCCTCGTCTTGAAATGACTCAACCAGGCATTCTAGAGAGTACTATGGGTCAAACAGGCCGAAAAGTGACAGCAGTCACTATTCTGACTGTTGTTCGTCAACAGCATCGTCACCTGACGGGTCCGCAGCCAGGATTTCCAGCGCTTCATCCACATAGTTATCGGGCACTGAGACGAAGCCCGCCCCTAATGGCCCGGCAATCAGGCCGTACGACTGGCCGACGCTCTCCTGCCAGGCGCGGGCTGGGATTCCTTCGCTCTGTAGTCGTCCGGCTATGATCTGCGCCGGTAATATGCCCATTGTCTCGGCCACCACCTGCCAGCGGACAGGTTCGCTCCCGCCTTGGGTGGTCTCCATGCGGGCAGCATGTTCCTGCGCGCCGGCTTTTTCGTCGTCTTTGCCGGCGGCATCAGCGTCAAACGGTACTGCCGAATAGCTCATTACATAATCCACTAATGATTGATTCTCCGCCGGCGCATGGCTACATCTTATAGAAAGCATCTAAAAGGGGGAGTTCCTGCACCCGCTTCAATGCTACTTCAAACTGATTATATACCATTTTCGACCGGCATTCTGCGGGATAGGATAATTGCTGCCCATTTCTCATTGTGCTAGAATGCGCAATCAGAAAGTCGCCGTTCAAGCGGATGAGTTACGGCCCGACAGAGAGGCCGCCACAAAAAGCCCGGAGGGAATCTCTTGAACAACACCTTGCGCTGGATCCTGATCATTATCGGCCTGTTGCTCTTCGTCGGCGCAGCCACCATTATCGTGCCCGGGCTTTTGAACGCGATGGGCGGCGAGGGCGGCGGGTCCATTGAAACAACTAATGAGCCGTTGACTGTTACTCTGTCGGGCTACTTGCTGGGTGATGAGCTGGAGAAGATCGGGCCGCTCAAGGATATGCTGGACGGCAGAGAAGTTAATCCTCTCGTCCTCGCCGGCTTGATGTTCGGCATGCTGGCCGTTGTTGTGTTTGCGATGGGCATGGGCCTGGGGATCATGATGCGGCTGGGCGATCGGCTGACGACCAAAACAAACAACGACGAGAAGTACCAGCAGGCCGTGAAGACGCTCGAGAAACGTGAACAGGAGGACAACAAGCGACTCCTGCAGAGCCAGCCGCCGGACCCCACGCCGGCGCACGTTCATCCACGCTGGAACGCTTTCAGCACCGGCTTTGTGATCGTAATGTTTGTCGCTTTCTCGACCATGTTGGTTGTACAGACGCTTCGCCCCGACCTGCAAGTTAACTTCATGGGCACCCTGGTTCCACTGGTCATTCCGGTCACCTTGCTCCTCGTGTTGATTACCGCCATTGTGCTGGCCTTCACCTTAAAGCCCAGGCGCCTGGCGGCTGTTGACAACACGGATACGCTGGCCGTGAACTGGCCTGTTATTTGGGTGGTGATCTCCGGCCTGGTCTTTATCGGCATTGGTCTCGGAGTCATGGTTGCGTTAGGAACTCTCGGCCGTTAAGGGCGCAATCCCGGACGCCACATCTGGTAAACACAGCCGATGGGTTTGCCGGCCGCGCTATCGGGTGATGCCCGCCGGCGCGGTTTTTGTTTTTGGGTTTGAAGATGATGACAGAAAGTGACCTACAAGAACAACTGGAAAATGTGCGCCTGCAATTGCTGGAGGCGATCGCCGAGTTGCCGGATGAGGCATTGCTTGCTCCCGGCGCGGCCGGCGAATGGTCCATTCGCGACTTGCTTTTCTTGCTCACCGCCTGGGACGCCGAACTGGTGACCGGCCTGATGCAAATCAAGCAGAAGAAGCAGCCCAAACGCTTGCTCGATGCCCTGGCAGATAGAGCCGGCTACGAAAGCGCCCAACTGCAGGTCGCGCTCAAGCGGGAGTTGGATCCTATTTTTGATGACTTTCAGCGGGTCCGGCTGGAGCTGGAGGATTGGATCGCCCAGTTCAGCGACCGCGACTTGAGCGATCCCCGCGCTTATCCCTGGCTGCCGGAGCGCCCCCTCTGGTCGCTCATCGCCGAGACCAGCTTTCAAAACGAGGAGCGGCATCTTCCGGCTGTCGAGGCGTTTGCCCACGCGTGGTTGGCTGTCCCGTATGTGCCGTTAGGAGAGATTGAGGTATCCGGCAAATGAATGTAGTTAGCGTTGAAGTTGCCGGCCTGGAAGCGGCAGTGGCAGCAGCGCGAGACGGCGCCATTGTCGTGAACCGGCCCGGACTGGGCTACCTGCGCTTCACGGGCGAGACCCGCCTGGACCTCATCCATCGCATGTCCACCCAGCAGGTGAATGGTTTGCAACCGGGAGAGGGGACTGCGACCATATTGACAACCGATATCGGGCGGATCATTGATCGGCTGTTGCTGTACGCTGCAGGCAGCGAGCTGTTCGCTGTTACCGGAGCCGGCAACGGCGACAATGTCGCCCGCTACTTGATGCGTTTCGTCTTCTTTCAGGATGACTTCCACATAACCGATCTCAGCGCGCAGACTGCCTTCCTGGCGGTCTACGGCGGGCAGGCAGAGGAACGCTTATCGGCCGCGCTGAGCGCGGAACTGGCGCTGCCCATGCACCATTGGCGAGAGTTGTCCTGGCGCGGGTTGACATTCTCGGTTCACCGCACAGATCCGGTGGCGGGCGGCGGTTATCTACTCATCTGCCGGTCGCAGGATCAGGAGGCGCTCCGGCAGGAGTTGGTCGCGGAAGGAGTGACGCCGGCTGGCGAAGCTGCCTTTGATTACCTGCGCATCGAAAGCGGGCTGCCGCTCTTTGGTCATGAGCTGACCGGCGAGTATATCCCCCTGGAGGCCGGCCTGTGGGACGATGTTTCCTTCAGCAAGGGCTGCTATATCGGCCAGGAGATCATCGCGCGCATGGAGAGCCGCAACCGCATTGCCCGGAAGCTGGCGCTGCTGCAGCCGGAGGGGGTGGTGGCTGCCGGGGCAAGCATCATGGCGGATAACCGGCAGGCCGGGCAGATCACTTCGATAGCCGGCGGCCCGCGCGGGCTGTTGGCGATGGGTTACGTTCGCACGGCTTTCCTGGAACAGGAACCGCCGGCAAACCTCAACGCGGAGGGCGTTCAGCTCGAACTTTTGAGCGTTTTCCAGAGGTAGGCAACCCCGCGCTCTCATCTTGCTCTAAAGTGAATGTAATGTATTGTTTATCATTCGCGACTATATTAATAGGCAAGTTTGGCCGGGGGCTTGAGGAACTTCCCCCCTCCCCCCAAACTGGCACGAGAGAAACGCGACTGGAACAACCCTGGCCAAACTGAGGACAATGCCTGCCCTCCCTCAAACTTGGCATTGGCCGAATCGCTAAGAGGGCTTCCCTCCTGGCCCAACTAGCGCAGACAACCGCCCTCTTTTTCGGAAGAGGGCGGTTTCTTGTTTTATGCGCATCGAACATTTCCCCTACTACCAGAACTCCTCTCCACCGTTTTGAGGAACTATCTGATCCCGACGTTCCACACCGGAAGTTGCGCCGGCCATTGGTTGACTGCGCCACTATGCGGCATAATCTAGCCGGCATTGCGGCTCACCGGAAGTCGCAACTTTTCACCAATACCTGGAGGGATCTCATGGCCCAAGCAACCGCAGCCGTGCGCGCCGAGGAGACGCGCATCAACCTCTTCATCGCGAAGGTTTACTTGTTGATGTTCGTCGGCCTGGCGATCACCGGCGTCGTCTCTTACCTGATCAGCGAAAATCTGGCCTTTCAGTACCGGCTCTTATACAACCCCTGGCTGGGTTGGGGCATATTCATTTTGCAGATGATCGTGGTGGTCGCCCTCAGCGCCCGGGTGATGAGCATGGCCCCCGGCGCGGCGCTGGTGCTTTTTCTCTTATACGCCGCTCTGACCGGCGTCATGCTTTCTACCATCTTCATCCTCTATTCCGACGACCAGATCTACTCCGTATTTATCATTACCTCCGTCACCTTCCTGCTCGCCGGCCTGGTGGGGCTGGTGGTCAAGAAGGATATGTCCGGGGCGGGACATTTCCTCTTCATGCTCCTGCTCGGCTGGATACTCGCCTGGATGGCGAGCTGGCTTTTTGGCTGGCTGTTCGGGCCGATGACTACCGTCAATTGGGCGCTCAACTACATCGGCATTGCCATCTTCGTGGGACTGACTGCCTGGGACACGCAACAATTGAAGCTGATCGGCCAACGCATCGGCGACAGCCCGGCTGCCGGCGGCCTGGTCATCATCGGCGCGCTGAAGCTTTATCTTGATTACATCAACCTCTTCTTGCTCATTTTGCGGGCATCCAGTCGTTAGAGTATTTAGATTCCCGGAAACAATGGTCACGTCCGGCCCATAGGAAGTCGAGTTTCCGGGAATCTTGACACTGTTAAGGGAGTGTGTGACTTTGTGACAACGGCAGAGAAATCTGCTATCGTGAGGGGCTAGGTTAACCCCTTTGCGGCGCAGGCCGATTGGATTGCAAGGAAAATGGACAGCTTTTTTGGCATCGGGGCGGCGGAGCTGGTGGTCATTCTGCTGCTGGCCGGCATTGTGCTCGGCCCACAGCGTATTCGCCAGGTAGCCTTATGGCTGGGCAGGATGACGGCGCAGCTACAGATCATCTCGCGCGGCTTCGCCCGCCAGCTAAACGAAGAGCTGACTGCCCTTGACGAGGGCCATGACGTCAAGGAAGCTTGGAGTGAGATGCAGGATTTGCGCCGGCAACTGGCGGAGCTGAAGTTGGAGATCACGTCAGTCGCCACGCAGCCGATGGCAGAAGGCCGCAAAGCCGTGCAGGAAGCCCAGTCTGCCTTGAAGTTGCACTCTCCACAGCCGGCTGAGCCCGTGAACGGACAGCTGGATATGACGACGACGCAGCCGCCGCGAAATGGATCCCCGGTGGCTGTGCCCAGGCCAATCAGGGTTGCCGGCGATCCGGAGTGATGGCTGAGACGAGCGGCGACCTGGAGTCCAGGAAGAAATTCAAGGAGCTTTCCCTCCTCGAACATCTAAACGAGCTGCGCGTTCGCCTGACCTGGGCCGTCGCGGCGTTACTGGTTGGGACAGTAATCAGTTTCGTCTTTGCCGAAGACATCCTGCTATTCTTGCTGGAGCCATATGGTGGGCTGTTGCAGACCTTGCGCCCTACTGAAGGGATTGAGACCTTCTTTAAGGTAGCCCTCGTTTCCGGCTTCATCCTGGCAATGCCGATCATCCTCTATGAATTCTGGCTGTTCATCTCCCCCGGCCTGACTCCCCGCGAGCGGCGCTATGTGTACATCTTCATCCCCGCCGCGCTGGTCATGTTTCTGCTGGGTATTCTCTTCGCCTGGTACGTATTGGTGCCGGCGGCAGTCAGCTTTCTGGCCACGTTCATGCCGGAAATCTTCCATACGGAATGGACCAGCTCAGAGTACATCGGCTTCATCCTGGCGATGCTCTTCTGGCTGGGCCTCAGCTTCCAGATGCCGATCATCGTCTACGTACTCTCGCGGGTGGGGCTGGTCAATGGGCCGGCGTTGCGCAAGCAGTGGCGTGTTGCCATTGTAGCGGTTGCGGTCCTGGCGGCGGCGATCACCCCGTCCATTGACCCCGTAACTATGATGCTGACCATGGCTCCACTGCTGCTGCTCTACCTGCTCAGCATCCTCCTGGCATATGCCGGCTTTCGCCGCTTTGAACGGAGCATGGCAATCGAATAGGGACGCCGGTCCTTAGTGGAAATCCTTCTCGCCGGCTTTAATCGCGACCTTTACCCAATTCTCTCGTGGGGGGAGAGGACAGCTGTAGAGGGGGCTGTACGCGCAATACGGATTGTAGGCGTAGTTAAAGTCCACCTCGAAGCGCCCATCGCCCGCCGGCTGTAACCCCGGCCGGTGATTATCCAGGTAACGCCCGGCCCCATACGTCTCCACGCCGTTGGTGCTATCCCGGAACGGCAGGAAGTAATCCCCATGATACGGATCGCTGTAGATGGTTAGCTCCGCCTGCTGGTCGCCGGCTGTAAAAGCAAAGCGACCCCAGCGCCGGTAGGGGCGCATGTCGCCGGTGCTGGTCTGCATCTCAATCAGCGGCTCGTCGTCTCCGAAGCGAGTTACCTCTACCAGAAAACGCAATTGCTCGTTCTCGGGATAGTAATCCAGGCCGGTGAACGCTTCCTGTTGATCGTCGTCCAGCGGCGACTGCGGATGATGGGCCATAAACTCATCAATTTCGGCGCGGAAGTCGGTCAGTTCGTTCATCAATGTCCCTTCGCAAAAAAGATGCCAACTTCACGTGAAGCTGGCATCTTTCAGGCGGAGAGGGTGGGATTCGAACCCACGGTGACCGCAAGGCCACAACGCTTTTCGAGAGCGCCCCATTCAACCACTCTGGCACCTCTCCGTGATTGCTATTGAAGTCTGGCTGGTCTTTGAGACCAGCCAGGTTTTTTGTCCTTTCAAGGGCGGAGTTGCCGGAAAAACGACTGCAACAGGGCCGCCGCCTCATCCGCCAACACCCCGGCAGTGACGCTCACCTGATGATTAAAGCGTGTTTCCCGCAGGATGTCAACCACGCTGCCATCCGCTCCAAAGCGCAGGTCGGGCGCGCCGTACACCAGCCGGCTGAGCCGCGCCTGGATCATCGCCCCGGCGCACATCGGGCACGGCTCTACGGTGCAGTAAAGGGTCACGTCTATCAAGCGCCAGTTCTCCAACTCCTGCGCTGCCCGGCGTATGGCCACCAGCTCGGCGTGCGCCGTAGGGTCCAGGTCGCTTTCCTTGCGATTGTAGCCGGCGGCGATCAGCCGGTCCTCGAATACAGCTACCGCACCGATGGGCACTTCCCCGCAAGCCGCGGCCAATTCAGCCTGGGCCAGCGCCTCGCGCATCCAGCGTTCGTCCCGTTCGTCGTCCACGGCTGCGGATTATAGCACGGCAATCATTACTGCCGTCTCCGGCGCACGCTCCAGGTCAAGACCAACGTATACGATTCGTTGACCGGCCGGCTTGATTCTGTTGGAACTCCGGCAAGTGTTCCTTCGTCTGATCTGTTACGATCCAGACAACTCAATGGATTAACAATATAACTTTTGGTGGCTTGTGTTCGGCATCCCTGTTCTGCTATGCTATTAGATAGGGGTGATCCAGAATACGAGCATCGAATTGGAGGAGCGTAGCTTAAAAACCCCGTTGGTCTCCTGGTCTTTCCGAGCTACGGGGTTGTATTGAATCTGGCGAACGCGCCATTTAGTCAGACCCTCTTCAAATGAAGGATATGAACATGCGAAACAAACTGAGTTTCAAACTAATACTCCTGGCGGTCATCCTGTTGCTGATCGCCGTCTCTTGCCGGCGGGGTGAGGAAACGCCCACACCGGCCCCAGAGGCGATATCTCCACCGGCAGCTACCGCCACCAGGCCGCCGGCTGCCACCGAGGAAGCCGCTCCGCCGGAGACCGAAGCTGAGCCGACTGCATTGCCGGAAAGCGAGGTCGCCCTGGAGCCGGTTGACCCGGCGGACATTGACTGGCCGCCGCAAATCGTTTACAGCAGCCCCCTGCCCGGCGACGAAGTGACCCTGGACGGGGCGATCACCGTTCTCTTTGACCAGCCGATGGACCAGGAGTCCGTCGAATCGGCTACGGTGGTCATCCGGCATAGCGAGTTCATGACCGAGACCGTGGACACGACGCCGGTGGACGGGGTGTTCACCTGGCCGGAGCCGGATACGCTCGTTTTCACGCCGCGCAGCACGCTCGATCGGCAGCAGCATTACGTGATGCGCATTGAGCCGGAAGCGTCCGGCAGCAACGGCGAGCCCATAGGCCGGCCGGTCGAACTGCAATTCCAGACCGTCGGTTTCCTGGAAGTTGCCAACATCGTCCCGGCAGACGGCACTACTGGCGTCGCCACGGACGCCGCCATTACCGTGCTCTTCAACCGGCCGGTCGTGCCGCTGGTCACCACCGGCAATCAAGATTCGCTGCCGGACATATTAACCCTCGACCCGCCGGTTGAGGGCAGCGGCGAATGGACTTCCACCAGCATCTACCGCTTTACCGCCGACGGCGGCTTTGCCGGAGCGACGGACTACACGATCACCATCCCGGCCGGCCTGGAAGATGTTACCGGCGCGGTGCTGGCGGAGGATGTTGTCAGCAGCTTCCGCACGCTCAGCCCAAGCGTCGCAGAGACGCGCCCCCAGAGCGGGGACACGGATGTCATTCCCACCCTGCCTATGACGATCACCTTCAGCATGCCGATGGACCAGGCCAGCACCGAGGCAGCCGTATCGCTGTCCCCGGCGGCCCCGTTGAGCTTCGAATGGCAGGATGATGGGCGCACGCTGATCGCGCAGCCGGAGCAAATGCTGGAGCTGGGCACGCGCTACACCCTGACTGTAGCTGCCTCCGCGCTGGCAGCCAGCGGCGGCGCATCGCTGGACCGCGAGACTAACACCATCTTCACTACGGTCCCCTTGCCCAGTGTTAGAAGCACCTATCCCACAAACGGTTCGTTGGCCGAACCATACGCATACGGTGTAAGTATCGAGTTCACCGGCCCAATGAACCCGGACACCATTGATGAGCGAATCATCATTGACCCGGCTCCAGAGCGCGTGAACTATCAGCTATCGGATGGCGGCCGTTATACCTGGTTGGAGTTCCCCCTGGAACGAAACAGCAACTACACGATCACGGTTCCCGGCGACGTGGCGGACCCCTATGGCAACACGATCGGCGAGGATTACGTCTTCAGCTTTGACACATCCGGCTTCTCGCCGATGGCGAGCATAAACCTGCCGGGGACGATCGCCCAATTGTCAACCAGCCATCCAAGTGATGTCACCGTTGTCTACCGCAACGTCTCCCAGATTAACGCCGCGTTGTACGATGCCGGCCTGCCGGTTGAAATGCTGGGTTCGCCCTGGCAGGTCACCGAGGCCCAACCTGAGGGCTCGTTGCTCCGCACCTGGTCAATTCCGATTGAGGCGGCGCAGGATGATGCCGGCACGCTGGTACTTTCGTTGGCCGATGGCGGCGTGCTGCCCACCGGCATCTACATGTTGGACATCAGCGCCCCGGAGGTCGATCCCAATAACAAGTACTGGCAAAGGCAACAGGCGTTACTGGTGGTCGCGGATACCAATCTGGTGATCAAGCAGATGCCGAGCGAGGTGCGCGTTTGGGCGACTGACCTGGCCAGCGGCTTGCCGGCTGCCGGGCTGGAATTGACCCTGTACAACAACCTCGGCGCGGAAGCCGGCGTCGCCACCACGGACGCGGACGGCCTGGCCAGCTTCAACTACCAGCCGCGGGACACGTACATGACGAACATGACCGTGGTGAGCAACAATCCGGGCGAGAGCGGCTTCGGCGCAGCTAACTCCGAATGGAACACCGGGGTCAGTCCCTGGCAGTACAACCTCAACTATACCAGCTCACTGGAAGCGCCGGAGCTTGCCTATATCTACACCGACCGGCCCATCTATCGGCCGGGCGATACGGTCTACTTTAAGGGCGTGTTGCGGGAGGCGGACTATGGACGTTACACCCTGCCGGCGCGTGAAAGCGTGACCGTGAAGGTCGAGTACTATTCCTTCTTTGAGGCTGCCCAAGCACTGGGCTATGAAGAGGATTTGACCCTGGATGAGTTCGGCGCCTTTGATGGGCAGTTCACCCTGCCGGCCGGCGCCGAGCTGGGCACTTACCGCATCTACCTGGACACTCCCGATTACATTGACTACTCCTCGCGTGAGTTCCAGGTCGCTGAATATCGCACGCCGGAATTTCAGGTGACGGTTACCCCGGCCCAGGATGAGGCTTTGCGCGGCGAGACGGTAGATGTGGTGGTGGAGGCGCGTTACTACTTCGGCGCGCCGGCCGGCAACCTGCCGGTTAGTTGGACAGTCTACCAGCAACCGTACACGCTGCCCTGGGACGGCCCCTACTACCAGTTCACTAACAATGACGATTTCTACTACTATTACGATCAGACCTACGTAGGCTACTACGGCGATTACTTGACCGCCGGCGAAGGGCGCACCGACGCGCAGGGACGCTTCACGCTCACCCTGCCGGCAGATTTGCTCAAGGATGTTGAGGCCGGCAGCCGCCTGATTACGATTGATGCGCAGGTGGCAGATCTGAGCGAGTTCCCAGTGGCCGCGCAGGGCACGGTCGTGCTGCATGACGGCGAGGTCTACGTGGGTATTCGCGGCGAGGACAGCATGCCGGTCGCCGGCGAAGAAGCCGATGTGGAACTGATCACGGTCAATTGGGCCGGCGAGATCGTCCCCAACAGCGAGGTGGAAGTCGTCTTCTACGAGCGCACCTACGAGCTTATCCGTGAAAGCCGGTTCGGCATCTACGAGAGTAGCTACGAACCGATTGACACGGAAGTGGCGCGCACCACCGTCACCACAAACGAGGACGGCGAGGCAGTAGCTACCTTCACACCCGAGATCGGCGGCACCTATCGCGCGGTTGCTACCGTCGCGGATTCCGCCGGCCGGCCGCAGAGCAGCAACACCTTCCTCTGGGTAGTTGACGAAAACTTCGCCGGCTGGCGCACCGACCCGCACGAGCGGCGCATGGACCTGACCCCGGACAAGCCGGAGTATCAGGTCGGCGAGACGGCGCGGATATTGGTGCAATCGCCGTTCACCGGCCCGGCGACCGCCTGGGTGACCATCGAGCGCGGCAATTTGCTGGACCAGTGGGTGACAACCCTCAATTCGGCCAGCGAAGTGGTGGACATCCCTATCTCGCCCGATATGGCCCCGAACGCCTATGTAACGGTGGTGGTAGTGAAGGGGTTGGATGAGACCAATGAATACGCCGACATTCGTATGGGCATTGTCGAGCTGATCGTCAACCCGGAGCAGTTGTTGCTCAACGTGGAGCTGACGCCGCGCGAGGAAATCCTGCAGCCCGGCGAAACGGTGACCTATGACATCCGCGCCACCGACTACGCCGGCAACGGCGTGGAAGCCAGCCTGTCCGTGGCGCTGGTTGACCTGGCGGTGTTGAGCTTGCTGCCGGACAACGCGCCGGACATTGCCACAGCTTTTTATGACCGGCAACCACTGCGCAGCATGACCGGCAGCGGCCTGTTCGTCTCCGGCGAAGGGCTGGAAGTCGAGGTGCCGGAAGAGCAGATCGGCGGCTTTGGCGGCGGCGGCGACGGAGCCGCGACCAATTCGCTAGCCCTCCGGGAAGATGAGGATGATGTACGCCGCAACTTCCCCGATACCGCCTTCTGGGAAGCGAGCGTCATTACCGATGCGAACGGCCAGGCTACGGTGGAGATTCCGCTGCCGGACAGCACCACCACCTGGCGACTGAGCAGCAAGGGCGTCACTCCCGATACGCTGGTCGGGCAAAGCTTGGTGGACATCATCGCCACCCTGCCGCTGTTGATCCGCCCGGTGACGCCGCGCTTCTTCACCGTTGACGACGTGGTCCAGATCGGCGCGATCGTTAACAACAACACCGATGCAGCCTTTGACGTGACCGTCAGCCTGGAGGCGGAAGGGGTCACGCTGAGCGGCGAGGCCGAACAACAGGTCAACGTGCCGGCGAATGGCCAGCAGTTGGTGCGCTGGACGGTGACCGCAGAAGATGTACCGGCGGTGTCGCTGACCTTCCGCGCGGAAGGCGGCGGTTACAGCGACGCTACCCGGCCGACCTTCGGCTTCGGGCCGGACCAGCTGGTCCCGGTCTACCGCTATGACGCCCGCGACATCGTGGGCACATCCGGCGTGCTGGAAGAGCCCGGCCGGCGCGTAGAAGCAATTGCCCTGCCGGCGAACCTCGATGCCAGCCGTGGCACGGTGGAGATGCGTCTCGAGCCTTCGCTGGCAGCGACTATCTTCACAGCGTTGGAAACGGTTGATGAAATTGACCTGGAAGACGCGTGCGCGCACGGCGTGGTCAATGCGTTGCTGGTCAACACGGCGGCGGCGCTGGCCTTCCAGGAAGCCGGAGTGGAGGATGCGGAGCTACAGGCGCAGCTCGATACGCTGATTCCGCAGTCAATTGACCGGCTGGCGGAGTTGCAAAAGCAAAGCGGCGGTTGGGGCTTCTGCGAAAGCAGCCAGGTAGATCCTTACCTGACCGCCTACATCCTCTTTGGCCTGGCTAAGGCGGAAGAGGCCGGCTATAGCAGCGACCCGGTCAATGTGCGCGCGGCGCTGCAGGTAGTGAACATCCTTCCCGTGGAGCGACTCACCAGTCGCTACGCCGTCAACCGGCAGGCGTTCTTCCATTACGTCCTGGCTGCCTGGGACGACGCTGATGTGGCGGATATGGACGAACTGGTAACCGAGCATCAGGACCTGATGGATCCCTACGCCAAGGCATACATGGCGATGGCTTATGAGATGGCCGGAGCCGGCGATAACGACAATGTCGCCTCTTTGCTGGCCGACCTGACCGGCACGGCGATTGTCAGCGCCACGGGCGCGCATTGGGAAGATGCGGTCCAGGATTACGCGAACCTGGCCACGGACATCCGCGGCACGGCGGTCGTGATTGACGCGCTGGCAAGACTCGATCCGGACAATCCGCTGGCCCCACAGGCGGTTCGCTGGTTGATGTCGACCCGGCAGGCGTTCGTCTGGCCCACCGAGTTTGAGACGGTGTGGAGCACCCTGGCGTTGACCGACTGGGTAGCCGCCACCGGCGAACTCGATGCTGAATATGATTACTCAGTCGGCATTAACGGAACCGTGTTGAACAGCGGCCAATTCGACGAGACGAACCTGATGACTCCCGTCGAGGAATCGGTTGAGATGAGCCGGTTGCCGGAGAATACGACCAACTACATTGACTACGTGCACGGCGAAGGCCCGGGCCGGCTCTATTACACCACGCATCTGGACGCCTACCTGGCGGCGGAATCGGTTGAGCCGGTGAGCCGCGGCGTGCAGGTGGAGCGCGTCTATTTCGACGCCGCCTGCAATCCGAGCGAGGAGACCTGTGAGCCGATCACGGAGATCGAGGCCGGACAACAGGTGCGCGTGCAGCTAACCATCGTCGTTCCCAACGACCTGACCTATGTGGTCGTCGAAGACCCGATCCCGGCCGGCGCGGAAGCGTTGAACCCCGCGTTGCAGACCACCGGCCTCGGCTTCGACCCGACGATCCGGCCGGGCGAAGAGGGCACGCCCTATGGGTACTGGGGCTGGTGGTTCTTCAATGAGGTTCAGTTCGAGGACGAGAAGGTGGTGTTCACCAGCAACTTCCTGCCGGCAGGCAGCTATCAGTACACCTACTACCTACAGGCGGCAATCCCCGGCGACTTTCAGGTGATGCCGGCGGTGGCCTTCGAGGAGTTCTTCCCGGAGGTCTTTGGCCGGAGTAACGGGATGTTGTTCAGGATAGTCGAGTAACGCCTCTTACTGGCGTTAGAATCTGACAAGCGACAAGCCCGGCGTTTGCCGGGCTTGTTGCTGTCATGGGAGGTCTGTGTCGGTCTAAATGGTTCTCTCGCTAACTGAGGACAAAACCCCGCAGGTCTTTCACGGGTCTACCGCCGAGGGAGCATGCATAGCAAGACCTGCGGGGTTTCCGTAAAGATTTAGCGAGAGAACCACTAAACGTTTGGCACATCATTGGCGCCGACAGTGGAAACCGACGGTATGGGCGGTTGCTGTACCAACCGTTCAATCTTCCAACTTCGCCGCAGCTTGCGCTTCGGTTATGATTCGTCGCCACAGCGCGCCCGTTTCCGGCCCCAATTCATCAGCGCGCATCGTCACATACTTTTCATCGAAAGGTTCACCGGAAGCCGCACTTAAGTAGTAGAACAGCATCATTTCGGAGATATCGGCCTCGTGTCGCTGCGATCGTCCTTCTGCCCAAGCCATTAGCTTGCCTGTAATTACGTCTTCCGGGCGCGCCACCCACACCTGAAACGGCTCCATGCCAGGCAAATCTATTAGCCGGTGTACTCGATGCCGCAACGCTGGTCTGTTGCGCACATCAATTGTCACCGGGAACAAGTCGGCTTTCTCGCCCCGACTGGTATCGATAATATTGAAGGAGCTACCAATTCGCATGGCGTTTCGCATCTGATGGGGATCCGCATAATAGCGTGGCAGCGGATAAGCCTGTGAAAGCGACTCAATGTGCGCCTCCTCCAGATCCACAATGATGTCAATATCAAAGGTTGCTCGCGTGATTCCGTACATGGTCGCGGCGAAGCCGCCAATGATCACATAAGGAATCTGTAGCTCTTCCAGCTTATGAAGAATGTCCAGGAACAGGGTTAGTTCGGGCCTCTCGCCGTTTGGCATGCTCCACCTCCTCAAGGGCCATAAGGTTGAGATCGCGCTCGGACATGTCTGGGAATTCACGGCGTAGCCGGCCCCGAATGATGCCAAATTGCAGCGCTCTGGCGTCAAGCATCGCCTGCAAGCGCCTGCCGGGAGTCAGCGCCATGCGCAAACGCATGAACGCAATATCCGTATGGGTGATCCGACTTTCCATCTTCACTGCCTCGGCTTCGCTTTACAGAATCGCCTCATTCATTGTACCACTGTTCGGCCGAATATCGCCCGCCCGATTCATGACGCCGGCGACCGGCGCGCGGAAAATTGGCCCTTCATTCACGCCACTCGAATTCGCCCCCGGCGCAATATCAGGCTATCATTAGGCAAATATCTAACATTTGCTTGCCGGCGCGCCTCTGCGTCCCGCGTACGGTTGCGCCGGGCAACCATTTCATGATGAGGTAGGACAGTGGCCGAGAAAAAGCGCCGCATCAAAGCGACCGATCTTTACAGATTCCAACTTGTCAGCGACCCGCAGATTTCGCCGGATGGCCGGCACGTTATCTACTGCCTGCAACGCGCGGAGCGAGGGACGGAGAAGAAATATCAGAATCTCTGGCTGGTTCCGGTGGACGGCGGCAGCCCGCGACAATTCACCTTCGGCGATCACGTTGACAGGCATCCGCGCTGGTCGCCGGACGGCGAGCAAATCGCCTTTCTTTCCAACCGCAAGGATGAGAAGCAATTCCAGATTTATCTGATCCCATTCCACGGGGGCGAAGCGCGCCGGCTGACGGACATGCAGGGCGACTTTGCCGGCTTCTCCTGGTCGCCGGACGGCAAGCGCTTTGCCTCCCTCTTCCGCAAAAAGGACGCGGAGGTGATCGAGCGCGAGAAGGACGAGCAGAAGAAGAAGCTGGGCATCGTCCAGCGACACATCACGCGCGTCTTCTACAAGATGGACGGCGCGGGCTACCTGCCCAAAGAGCGCTTCCATATCTGGACCATCCGCCTGAAGGACGGCAAGGCGAAGCAGTTAACCGGCGGCTTTGAATACGAGGAAGAGCTGCCTACCTGGTCGCCGGACGGTGATACGCTGCTGTTTGCCTGTAATCGCACGGATGACCCCGACTTCAATCCGGACGTCAGCGATATATACGCGCTGCCGGCGAAGGGGGGCGAGCTGCGGAAGATCGAAATGGACCACACGTTGCAAAAGGGCGGGCCGGTCTATTCGCCGGATGGGGAGTGGATCGCCTACTTCGGGCGCGAACGACCGGGGAGCTTCTGGCAGAACACCTGCCTGTATGTGATCCCGGCTGCCGGCGGCGAAGCGCGCAACCTGTCCAAGGAGTACGACCTGCACCTCTCCAGCACGACCCTGGGCGATGCCGGCGGCAGCCCGGCGTTGACCCCGCTGGAGTGGTCGCTGGATAGTTCAGAGGTCTTCTTTACGGTCAGCCGGGAGGCAACGCAGCCGTACCTCGCGATCCGGCGCGATGGGAGTGAGCTGCGGAAGGTGGTCGCCGAGGGCACAAACGGCCCCTTCAGTCTGGATGAGGCGCAGACCACCGTCGCCTACGTCCATGCCTCGATGAGTGATCCCGGCGAACTCTGGGTGCAGTCGCTGGCCGGCAGTGAAGCACGCCGGCTGACCAAGCACAATGAAGCGCTCATGTCAGGGCTGGAACTGGGTGAATTGCAGGAAGTCTGGTTCAAGGCTCGCGACGGCTACGATTTGCAGGGCTGGATTCTTAAGCCGCCGGGATTCAAGCCGGACCGGCAGTATCCTTCCATCCTGGAGATTCACGGCGGGCCGATGATGCAGTATGGCGACAACTTCATGCTCGAATTCTTCTACCTGGCGGCTCACGATTACGTGGTGTACTTTAGCAACCCGCGCGGCAGCCAGGGTTACGGCAACGGGCATGCCGGGGCCATCGCCAATAATTGGGGCACAGTGGACTACGACGACGTGATGGATTGGGCCGACTATATGGCAGCGCAACCCTATATTGACACCGAGCGCATGGGGGTCATGGGCGGCAGCTATGGCGGCTACATGACCACGACCATTATCGGGCGCACCGACCGCTTCAAGGCCGCCTGCGCCCAACGACTGGTCAGCAATCTGATCAGCATGTGGGGCTCATCCGACTTCAATTGGGAGTGGACCCGCGCCTGGGGCAACGAGACGCCCTGGGAGAACATGCCCAACTACTGGCGGCAATCGCCGATCAGCCAGATTGGCAACGCCAAAACGCCGACGCTGATCATCCATAGCGAGCGGGACTATCGCTGCAACATGGAGCAGGGTGAACAGGTGTACGTGGCGCTGAAGAAATTGGGCGTTGACTCAGAGTTGGTGCTGTTCCCCGAGGAGTCGCACGGCCTATCCCGCGGTGGTCGCAACGACCGGCGCGTGGCCCGCCTCAAGCACATATTACGCTGGTTCGACAAGTATTTGCAGCCGGCGCAGTGACGGTCGCTTGCCGGTTCCAGAGCGAATACGTGATGCGCATAACCTGACGCGGTTAGACCAACTCCCCGATCGCCTGTACCGGCAGCACGGATAGCCGGTCATCAATCGGATAGGCATGCCGGCCGGGGTAGATGATCCACAGATGGTGCAGATCGAGGTCCTGAACGGCGATGTGCATTGAGCGGGTTATCTTGGGGGCTTCGCTGAATTTGATCTCGATGCCAAGGCGTTGCCCGCGATGCAGCAACAAGAGATCAAGTTCAGCGCCGCTGTGAGTGGCCCAGAAGTATGCCTGGGATGGCTTGACGGTCTGCAAGACCTGCTCGATCACAAATCCTTCCCAGGATGTGCCAACCTTGGGGTGTGCCAGCAGGTCGTGATAGGTTTCCAACCCGAGCAAGCAATGTAACAAACCCGTATCGCGCAAATAGATTCTGGGCGACTTCACCTGCCGTTTGCTGATGCTGGTGTGCCAGGGCTGCAGCTGACGAACCATGAAGGTGCCGGTGAGCACGTCCAGATGTGAGCGTACCGTCTTGTCTGTCATACCCATCGCCCGGCCCAGAGCGGCAGCGTTCCATGTCTGCCCATGATAGTGCGCCAGCATCGTCCAGAATCGGCGCATTACGGGCGGTGGCACGCCAATGCCAAGCTGGGGAATGTCCCGCTCCAGGAAGGTGCGCACAAAGCCTTCTCGCCAGGCCAGGCTGTCCTCTTCGGATTCGGCCAGATAGGAACGGGGAAAGCCACCGCGCACCCACAGTTCCCTCCAGTTTTCGGGGCCGGTTTCAGCCAGATCAAAGCCGCTCAACTCGACGAACTCCACCCGTCCGGCCAACGTCTCCGACGCATTCTTGACGATATCGGGCGAGGCGCTACCCAAAATCAGGAAGCGCGATGGATTGTCAGGTCTATCCGCCAGCACACGAAGTGCACCGAACAGCTCCGGCATGAGCTGAATCTCATCAATGACTACCAATCCATTCAGGTCGCCAAGCACCAATTCTGGATTCTGCAGCCGGCGAATATCGGGTTGTGATTCGAGATCGAAGGTGGTAACCGCAGAGTCAGGGAAGTTGGCGGCGGCAAAGGCGCGGGCCAGCGTCGTTTTGCCGGCCTGTCTGGGGCCAAGCAGCGCTGTTATCGGTGAACGTCTGACGGCAGTTTGCAGTTGTTGGAGGTAGCCGAGTCTTGCTATCACACCGACATTTTACCTTGAAAATCCGGAATGTCACTCCGAATTTTCAAGGTAAAAGTTCTCGATTGTCAAGCGACCTCGACTGTATTGTTACTCCGGCGCTTTGTCCAAAGGGGGAGCGACCGCCAGGAAGTCATTGGCCAGCCGTTCTCGGTACGCCTCCACCAGCCGCGGGGTCTCTTCCGGGTCTGAGGAAACGACGATCAGGCCGGCGTGCTGGTGCTTGCGCAGCCGCCAGACCACTTCCGGCGCGTTGTAGCCGCTCAAATCCGGCCACTCCTGGCGCGCCAGGCAGACCAATAGGCCGGCATACCAGCGTTGTAGCGCCGGCAGCGTGTACTCCCGGCCCTGCACCCGGGCCATTTCCAGACGCGCCCACTCCGCCCACAAGTTCAGGCCGGTGCTGTGCTCGACCAGCAAGTCAATATTGGCCCCGCCGACCCGGGCAGCCGTCTCCAGGAAATAGAGCTGGCCGTCTTCGCCGCCAATGAACTCGCTGTGAAAGGCGCCGGCCTCCATGCCCAACGCAGCCATCAGCCGGGCATTCAGGGTGAGCAATTCCTGCGCCTCGTCGGATTCCGGCGGTAGCGTGTAGGTGGCGAAGACGCCTCCCTCGTGGGCCACATTCATCGGCGGGCGGGCGTACTTGTGCGCGGCGGAGAAGATCACCTCTCGATTCCAGATCAGCCCGTCAACGTGGTAGACGCGGCCGGGGATATACTTTTCCAGGAGAAAGTGAGATTGCTCATCGCCGAGTTGGCGCACCCGCTGCCAGACTTCGTTAGCGTCCTGGCACTTCTTGATGCCCATCGCCCCGGCTTCCAGACGCGGCTTCAGCACCCAGGGGCCGGGCACTTGCTGCATGAACTCCGCCAATTGACCGTGGTTAAAGATGGCCGAGAAGGGCGGCACGCGGATGCCGGCTTGCTGGGCGCTCATGCGCATGGCCAGCTTGTCGCGATAACGCCGGGCTATCGTCTGGCCCAGGCCGGATAGCCGCAAATGCTCGCGCAGGGCGGCGGCGGTCATCACGTCGTAATCATCCAGCGGGATAATGCTGTCAATGATCCGATCTCGGGCCAGGTAGCTGACCGCATTGGTGATGTCCGGCTGCGTGGACAGGCGCGGCATGAAGAAGCGCTCGTCAATGCTCTCCAGCGGCCACTCCTCATCAGCCAGCTTCTCGCGGGTTACCAGGATGACGCGGCAGCCAAGAGCGTGCGCGGTCTCCAGAAAGCGCGTTCCCTTGTAATAGGTGGCGAGACAAAGGATCGTTATCGGGCGTTCAGCCATCTCAATACTCCGGGGATGATTGTCTTATCGCTTGTCAACGACAAAGGTGGGCACCGACGAACCGCCGCCGGCGGTCACATTCAGCAGCGGATCCGTGGAAAGCCGGGTCAAGCAACCGTCCACATAGTCGCCATAGAAGACAAAGGGAGCGGTGTCCAGCATGCGATCGGAGATGTGAAATTCGCCGTCAACCATGCTGGGATACGGCTCGGTGGGAATAGAGATGCGCTCCTGCACCACATGCGGCGACTGCATCGCCTTGGCGACTGCCTCTTCCCAGTTTGAGTCGTTCACATGCCAGCCAAGGACGATGCCGTGTCCGCCGTAGTCGTCGTTGGGCTTCACGGTGAAGCGCTCGCGGTGCTTGATGATGAAGGGGATCAGGTCTACCTTCAAGCCGTGGTAGGTGGTGTGTCGCTCCTCGACGCGCCGGGTCCAGGGGACATGGCTGTTGATCGCCTGTCGCTCGGCGGACGAGAAGAGGCGCTCGTTGCGCTCGTCGCTGAGCACAGCCAGGCTGGCCTTCTTGTAGAGTAGCTTGCAGTGAAACGGATTGACCATGCAGACCGCGCCATCCAACACCGCGCGCACCACGGGATGGTCCAAACCACCCTGTTCGACCAGCTCGGTGATCAACACGCGCTTGTAGATCAGGTTGATGTGGTAGTCGCCATAGTACAGGCCGCCGCTCTTGTACTCCAGGTGTCGCGGGTCGCAGATGACGCACTCCAATCCCTGGGAGGCAAAGTAATCCAGGAAGAGGCGGAACTCGCTGTAGGTGGGCACGTTTTCCCAATCGAGAATTGCCAATCGCGGGACGTCACGTTTGCCGGCCCACTGGCGGAAAGAGTCCAGCAACGCATGCATGACCCGGTAGCGCGTGGGCAGCGAGCGCAACTCGTAATGGTGCAGGAACTCACGCGTAATGGGCAGGCCGTAGAAGACCTCGGACAGGGCATCGTTGTACGCGGAGGCTGCCGGCACCTCGGCGTTGTACTCCGTAAAGGCCAGGCCGCCTGTTTCGGTCATAAAGAAGGCATCCAGACGCGACAAGGGGGTGGGGCTGCGGAAGCCGGGATCGTACTTGATCAGCTCCTCTTCCCAATCGAACAGGCTGAATTGTTCGCGGATGCCGGCGTCTGCAATGCCCGCCCGATAGGCCTTGTCAAAGGCGCGCAACAAGGGCCGGATGGCGAGCTGAAGGTAGCGATATTGGGAGTAAGTCAGGAAGCGAGGACGCAAGACGGTGCACAGCGGTCGCTCACCAAAGTACAACCCCTGCCGGCGCAACTGGTCATCCAGCTGCTCCTGCGTTTCCTGCGCCAGGGCCGGGGTCAATAATTCGTGGTAGGTATGGATGGCATCCTGGAGTCCCATTGCATCCTCACATCAAATTCGCTTCGCTAGAAGAGGCTGTTCCAGCGCAACTCGGAAAGCTGTCCGGCGCCTTCCTTTGCCAGCCGGATCGCCATATCGGCCATGTGGTGGACCGCCCACTCGAAGTAATGCGGGGTGAGCGAATAGATGTCCATATCCGGGGCCGGATTCATGAAATCAATCGCGTAAGGCACGCCGCCGCGCACTGCCCACTCCACCGTGTTCATATCGTAGCCGAGCGCGCGCACCAGGGCGAGCGACTCGGTGATGATCTGTTCGCGCAGTTGCGGGGTAAGATAATCATCTTCGACGTGGTACTTGCGTTCCTTGGGATCGTAACGGATGGGCATTACCTCTTCCTGCCCGAGGCACATGCAGCGGATGTACTGCTCCCATTCGATGAACTCCTGCACGATCATGGTCAGCAATCCGCTCTCATTGAAGTTTTGGATTAGCTCTCCCTTGCTGTGGCAGATGTAGACGCTGCGCCAGCCGCCGCCGTGCGCATCCTTCAGCACGCAGGGCAGGCCGACATAATCGAGCAGTTCGTCCCACTTGACAAGGTCCAGGTTGCGCAAGCTGTCCGGGTGGATGATGCCCGGCACATAATCCTTGTTGGGCAAGACCACGGTCTTTGGGCTGGCGATGCCCAGTTTGGTGGCCAGCGATGCTTCGAAGAACTTGTCGTCCGCTGTCCACATGAAGGGGTTGTTGACCACTCTCACGCCTTGCAGCACGGCGTTCTTCAAGTAGCTGCGATAGTAGGGCACTTCGTGGGAGATGCGGTCAATAATGACGGCATAGGGCACCGGCTCATCCATCACTGTGCCGCCGATCTTCATGTATTCCGCGACCACTCCCTCGTCGCGCTTGTTCACCTCTTCGATAAAGGCCGGGGGAAATGACCATTCCCGGCCGACAAACAGGCCTACCTTCAGGGTCATCGTTATCTTACTCCTTTTTTCGCTTCCTTGATCGCACGAGTCCTAGAGAAAACGGCTTTCTGCACATTCGCCGGCTCTGCACATCGGATCATCCCCTAACTCACTTTTCCTGCAA
>CAYVQP010000040.1:0-41012 GCA_964452775.1 uncultured Ardenticatenaceae bacterium
AATCAGGCGGCGGCCGGCTCTTTTTCCTCTGGGACTACCGCAATGTGCAGGTCCGCTAGTTGTCGCGCTTCCACGACCGAAGGGGCATCCGCCATCATATCAGCCGCCTGCTGATTCTTCGGGAAGGCCATCACCTCGCGAATATTGGGTTCGCCGGCCATCAGCGCCACCAGCCGGTCAATGCCGGAAGCAATGCCGCCGTGCGGCGGTGCGCCATATTCAAACGCCTCCAGCATGTGCCCGAACTGCGCCTGCGCCTTCTCGATAGAGAAGCCGATCAGCTCCATGATCTTCCGCTGCAATTCTCGCGAATGAATCCGGATACTGCCGCCCGCTACCTCGAAACCGTTGCAGACCAGGTCATACTGCTCGCTCAACACCGCGTGCGGGTCGCTGTCCAGCAAGGGAATGTGCGCCTGCTTGGGAGCGGTGAACATATGGTGGCTGGGGGCGTAATGCCCTTCCTCTAGCTGCTCTTCGAAGAGTGGAAAGTCAATGATCCAGCAGAAGCGGAGCTCTTGTTGATTCTTGTAGCCCAGACGCCGGCCCATCTCTTCGCGCAGCGCGCCCAGCACAGCATACACGATGCGCCGCTCGTCGCTGGAGAAGAGCAGCAGGTCGCCCGGCTGTGCGCCCATGCGCTCCGTGATCGCCAGCAATTGTTCCACTGTGAAGAACTTGGTAATGAAGCCGCGCATCTGTCCGTCTTTCGGATCGAGCGCCATCCAGGCCAATCCCTTCGCCCCGGCATCCCTGGCGACAGCTTCCAGCTCGTCAATCTGTTTGCGGCTGTAGTCGCCGCAGCCGGGGGCGCAAATCGCCTTGACGGGTTTGCCGGCGGCCACGTTCTCGGCAAAGATATGAAACGCACTCTTGCCCGCGATGTCTGATAGGTCAACCAGTTCCATGCCGAAGCGCAGATCGGGCCGGTCGGCGCCGAAGCGTTCCATTGCTTCGCCATAGCTCAAGCGCGGAAACGGCGCTTCGCCCAGCGGGACGAGGCTGATATGCTGCACCATGCCGATCATCAACTCTTCAATCAGGTCCAGGATGTCATCCCGCTCCACGAAACTCATCTCGAGATCGAGTTGGGTAAACTCCGGCTGGCGATCCGCCCGCTGGTCTTCATCGCGAAAACAGCGCGCAATTTGGAAGTAGCGTTCCACGCCGGCGACCATCAGCAGCTGCTTCAGCTGTTGGGGGCTTTGAGGCAGGGCGTAGAACTTGCCGGGATGCACCCGGCTGGGCACCAGGTAGTCACGCGCGCCCTCCGGCGTGCTCTTAAACAGGATCGGCGTCTCCACTTCCAGAAAACCACGCGCATCCAGGAAGTCGCGGATGTATTTGACAGCCCGGTGCCGGATGGTCAGGTTGCGCAACAGGCGCGCCCGGCGCAGATCGAGGTAGCGATATTTCAGGCGCAGCGATTCGTCCACCGGCTCTTCGCGGTCAATGACAAAGGGCGGCGTCTTGGAACGGTTGAGAATGGTGACCGTATCGGCGAGCACCTCAATGTCGCCGGTGTCCAGGTTGGCGTTTTCCTGGCCGGCCGGGCGCTGGCGCACCACGCCGGAGACCTGCAAAACGTACTCCGGTCGGACGGTCTGGCCCACATCGAAGACCTGTTGGCTATGGCCGGAATCCATTACGACCTGGGTCTTGCCCTGCCGGTCACGCAGATCGACAAAAATCACGCCGCCCATGTCGCGCCGGCGATTTACCCAGCCGGCCAGGATCACGTGTTCGCCGATATTGTTCAGGCGCAGTTCGCCACAACTATGCGTCTTAAGCATTTGTTCCTTCCTGCCATGATAAAAATCGTCCTGAGCGCCGGCTCAGAACGGGCGAGATTGTATCATGGACGCTGCCGGGCAGCGAGAGCCGGAGCGTTTGGCGGCCCGGACATTATTATGAAATAATTCATAGAAATTGACATCGACAGCGAATGTTGCTACAATCGCCTCCAATAATTGCTCCAGCATGATGAAGAGGGTCTGATAAAAATGATGGAAATTGACGAACAATCAGAAACTGTTTTGCTCACCGGGTCCGCGATTGACATGGTCAACAAGCTGTTGAGCCAGAAGAATGTCCCGGACTATGGCTTGCGCGTATTTGTCTCCGGCGGCGGCTGCTCCGGCATGCAGTACGGCATGGCATTGGAGGCGGAAGCGCGTCCCTATGATCATGTCATCGCAGAGCAAGGCGTGAAGGTCTTTATCGATCCCACCAGCATGATGTATCTGTCCGGCGCGACCATTGACTATGTGGATAGTCTGATGGGCGGCGGCTTCAGCATTGAAAACCCCAACGCCGTCTCTACCTGCGGCTGCGGACACTCCTTCAAGACCTCTGGACAGGCGAGCGGTGCGGCCGCGACCGCCGGCGGGGGTGGCTGCGGCTGCGGCTAACGCCCCATTATTCTTGCCGATATCGAGGGCGTCTCAGGTTCTTACAACCCAGGACGCCTTTTTCGTTCTCTGAGGATGAGTGAAAGCAATGCCTGCACGCTATTTCACTGTCAGCGAGGCTAATAGCCTGTTGCCGGCTATTGAGCCTTTGATGGCCGAACTGTTAGAGCGACGCGCCAAGGTGGTGCGGCTGTATGGCCAGCTTAAGCCGGCGCTGAATAAACACGGCAGCGACGTCGGCGGCGCCCCGGCTACCGAGATGGCCAACGACTTTCGCAAGATCGAAACCCTCATCACACGCATCCAGTCATATGGGTGTGTGGTCAAAGACATGAACGTCGGGCTGCTAGATTTTCTAACTGAGCGTGAAGGGCGAGAGGTGTATCTCTGCTGGCGATATGGCGAGCCTCAGATCACGCACTTTCACGATCTGCACACCGGCTTCAACAGCCGGCAGCGACTATAGACAAGTTCAGATTCCCGGAAATTGGCTGAGGCAAGCGGTCTCAGATCGAACATGAAATTTCCGGGAATCTTGGATAGAGGTAACAACCACCTTGCGTAAACTCTGGCCCTTCGCAGAGAAGGCAAAACGAAGCTCAGACATTGCCTGGGTAGACCTCGGCGACCTGGGCGACCTGGTAAACCCCAGCGGGCCGCACGAGCAATGGCAGGACCACGGCCTGGGGCTTTTGCGCACTATCCTGCATCAGAACGATATCCAAACCGACATCCTCTCCACCCGGGCAGTAACGGACTGGCGGCAGTTGCAGGAGCAGCTTCAGGGCTATCGGATGCTGTTGATGAATGTGCGCAGCTACACGTTTCCGTCGGGACGTAAGGCCGCTCAAATATTCAAGTCAGTTAACCCGGATGGGCTGGTCTTGGCCGGCGGCATGCACGCCACCGTCGCACCGCATGAAATGACCGAGGTCCCCGAGTTCGACAAGATTTGCCAGGGGCCCGGCGAAAATACCATTGTGGACCTGGTGCGCGACCCGGCTTCCTTTCCACGCGTGTTCATGGGCCGGGCGGCGAACACGATGGCCGATTGGCCGATGATTGACCGCACGCTGTGGCCCAAGCCGGCCAGCCGCAAAACCCGCCGCCATTTCAATTGGCCGCTGGAGCCGGAGTGCGGCTGGGGACCGGCGCCGGTGGTCACCATCCTCACCAGCCGGGTCTGTCCCTGGCAGTGCGTCTTCTGCAACGAGGCCTCCTACATCCCCAACATGGGCCGGCGACCGGTGGACAAGGTCATTGACGAGCTGAACTACCTGGATGAAACGGCCGGCCCGATTGGTTCGGTGGTGATCCACGACTCGATGTTCTTTCAGAATCCAAGCTGGCTGAAGGAATGGATCGAGAAGTACCCGCGCCGGGCGAACAAGGTGTGGCCCTACTGGGCTGCCGGACGTTCTGACACGGTGCGCCAGTGGCCGGACCTGTTTGAGGCTCTGTTACGCGAGACCAATTGGACCACCATTTCAATCGGCTTTGAATCCGGCAGCGACCGCATCCTCCGCTTGCTGAACAAGGAATGTACGGAGGACGACAACCTGTTCACCATTGACCTGGTGAATCGCATCGGCGACGACCTGGAGCGCCAGGGCCGCGAGGCCCCCAGATTCTGGGCCAATATTATGATGGGCATCCCCGGCGAAGAGCCGGAAGACGCTTACAAGACCCTGCGCATGTTGAAGATGATGAAGCGGGTCTTGCCTTCGATCTCGTTTTACGCGCCGTACCCGGGATCTGCGTTGGGCAATCAGCTCATTGCGGAGGGGAAGAGCCTGATGAGCAAAGAGAACTACCACCGTTTTCCCGATGACGAGAAGGTCAAGGGAGTCAATTACGCCTTTTATCGCGATCTGTTGGCCGGCAAGCATGATGCCGAGGTCAATCGTGGATTGGATGAATACGCCCAGAGAAAGAGCGGCGTCTTCTCCGAGGCGCTGATCAAGGCATGAGATTCCCGGAAATTAACTGTCTCAGGCGATCTATTTGGGTACGGGATTTCCGGGAATCTGAGCACCGTACCACCAGACAATGAGCAGCTTCAGCAATCCCCACTACATGTATCTATTCAGATTGAAGAACGGCAAGAAGAAGCTGGCCTATGGTCAATCGCCGGAGGATGCCCTGGATATTCTCAGCATTCGCCTGACGTCGGAAGAGATGGCCGAGATCATTACGGATGACTACGAAAAGATCCGGCAGCGCGACTTGCAGCAATACGTAGACCAATTAGGCTGACCCCCCGCCCATGAAACCTGGCCCCAAACCATTGGGCGCGCCCTTTTCCCGGAGCGCGCCCAGTGTTTGTCGCGTGCTCCGCTTAACCCCTCTCGGATAGCGGTATGTAATTCCTTTCCGGCGCTCCCAGGTAGACCTGTCTCGGACGGGCGATCGCCTGCTCCCGGTCATTCAGCAACTCCTGCCATTGGGCTAACCAGCCGACCGTGCGCGGAATAGCAAACATGAGCGGGAAGAAATTGGTGGGCAGTCCAAGCGCCTGATAGATAATGCCGGAGTAGAAATCAACATTCGGGTAAAGCTTGCGTGAGACGAAGTAGATGTCTTCCAGCGCGATGCGTTCTAACTCCATGGCGATGTCCAGCATTGCGTTCTGACCGGTGACGGCAAATACGCTATCGGCGGTCTCCTTGACGATAGTAGCCCGGGGATCGTAGTTGCGATAGACGCGATGGCCGAAGCCCATCAGGCGAAACTCGCCGGCCTTTACGCGCTCAATATAGGCCGGTATCCGTTTGACGTCGCCGATCTCGGTCAACATGCGCAGGACGGCTTCATTTGCGCCGCCGTGCCGGGGGCCGTACAAGGCCGCCGTCGCTCCGGCCACTGCGCTGTACGGATCGGTGAGCGCGCTGCCGATAGAGCGCATGGTGTTGGTGCCGCAATTTTGTTCGTGGTCCGCGTGCAGGATGAAGAGCACATCCAGCGCTTTCTCCAACACGGGATCGGGCACGTAGCGCGGTTCCACCATCCGGTAAAGCAGGTTCAGTAGATTGCCGGTGTAACTCAGATCGTTGTCCGGATAGTTGACGGGAAAGCCCATGGTATGGCGATAGGCCAGCGCGGCCAACGTCGGCATCTTAGCTATCAATCGTTGGATTTGCAGCAGTCTATTTTCCGGGTCTTCCACGTCCTTTGCTTCCGGATAGAAGGTCGAAAGGGCCGCCACGGCGCTGATCAGCATCCCCATCGGATGGGCATCATAATGGAATCCATCATAGAGACTCTCAAATTTCCGGTGCACCATGGTATGCCTGGTGATCGCCGCCTCCCAGTTGCGTAGTTGCGTCTCATTCGGCAATTCGCCGAAAAGCAACAGATAGGCAACTTCCAGGTAGGTGCACTTGCCGGCCAACTGCTCAATCGGATAGCCACGGTAGCGGAGTATGCCCTTCCCGCCATCAATGTAGGTGATAGTACTCGTCGTGGACGCCGTATTCCTGAAGGCAGGGTCATAGCTCATCATCCCGAAATCGCCTTCATTGACCTTAATCTGGCGCAAATCGATCGCCTGTATCGTGTCGTTGGTGATTGGGATCTCATACGTGCGGCCAGTGCGGTTGTCTGTAATGGTTAACGTCTCTGAATTCACTGCGGCCTCCAAAAAACGCTCAAGTTGTCTGAAGTTTGCTTTCCCCGGCCGGCGGCGCCGTTTACTCGCAAACGGGAAAATAGCAAGTTGGGAACCCGGCTAATTGTAGCCTGTTTCGTTACGCACTGCATCAAAATTGCTGAAGAGTTGCTATAATCTCGTCACCGTCCCGCCGGCGAGTAAGGACCGTAGCAGCTGAGGCAACCGTTCGGAGAAAGTTGATGAAGGATGTATTCGCCTGTCCGGGCTGCGGACAAGTTGTTGAGCAAGGTCAGCAGCAGTGCGACAACTGCTTCCAGGAGTTCTGCCCCGAATGTGGCGCAGCGATCTCCGCGACCGCCGTTGAATGTTGGCAATGTGGGGCCGAGTTTGAGGTATTCTGCCCGGCCTGCGAGACCCAGATATCCCCTGAAACGGTCATCTGCCCCACCTGCGGGCTGTCGCTGGTCGAGGAATCTTCAGCCGATGCGGCAGTCGAAGCCGGCATAGTCTGCCCCACCTGCGGCGAGCCGGTTCAGAGGCAAGATGGCTTTTGCCGCGAATGCGGCCAACTATTCTGCCCACAGTGTGGCCAGGCCATTGACGATGAAGTTGAGATCTGCCCGCATTGCCGGTATAGACTTTACTTCGACTGCCCAAATTGCGGCTTTGAGCTGACCTCTGACACAGAAGTTTGTCCGAACTGCGACACGCTCTTCCCGAACTTTTGCGTCTCCTGCCTCCAACCGCTTCCCCGTGGAGCGACAGAATGCCCCGGCTGTGGGGCGGACGTCCCCTTGAAACCCCGCGTCACGGCTCGCCTGGCGTTGCGGTTGGCTGCCGGCAGCGCCGTCATTCAGATTTTGATCTGTCCCGGCTGCGGCGCGCATTACAACGCGGCCGAGCGAGACTGTCCGGATTGCTCGGTGCAGTTATGTCCCGTATGCCATATTACCCTGGAAAGCGGCGAGTCTATCTGTCCACGTTGTGGGTTGACGCCGGAAATAGCTCGCGTCAACATGGCGCAAGTCGTTCTTTGTCCAAGCTGCCGGCAGCCGGTTACATTGGGCAGCGATCGCTGCGACAGCTGTGGGCAACACCTCTGCCCGCAATGTCTGTTTGCGGTCAATGAGACGGACGAAAGCTGCCCGCGTTGTGGAGCGGAGTTCGAATTTGCCTGTCCGGAATGTGGCAGTGAAATTGCCGGCAATGTAGACGTGTGCCCGACATGCGGCGCTAACGTTTAACAGTTCAGTCGTGCAATAGTTGAAGAAACCCCGTAGGTCTCACGTGAAGAAACCCCGTAGGTCTCACGAGCGCTCTTGGCGGGGCCATAAGCAATTCAGAAGACCTACGGGGTTTGTAAATCTGGCGAACGCACCATCTAGCAACTACAAGTGGAGTGAACCATGAGCGACAACGGAAAGAAAACGACCCCATCCACCCTACAAGATGACGTAGATGATCAGCCGTTTCACTTCGACGACGAATCGCACGCACTGATTGAAACGGCCGTGCGACAGATCTTGCTGGGGGTGGGAGAAGATCCGGATCGCGAAGGATTGGCGCGCACGCCGGAGCGAATTGCCCGGATGTATGATGAGGTGCTCTCCGGCTATGCGGTCGATCCGGTAGCGCTGATCAATGACGCCCTATTCGATGTGCAATACGATGAGATGATCGTCGTCAAGGACATCGAGTACTTCAGCATGTGCGAGCATCACATGCTGCCGTTCTTTGGCCGGGCGCACGTGGCCTACATTCCGGTCGCCAAGGTGGTTGGGCTCTCGAAGATTCCCCGCATCGTGGAGATGTTTGCACGACGCCTGCAGGTGCAGGAGCGCATGACCCGGCAGATCGCCGAATTGATCGATGAGGTACTGTCACCCCTGGGGGTGGGAGTTGTCGTAGAAGGCTCACACATGTGCTCCATGATGCGTGGGGTGAAGAAGGAGCAGGCGCGAATGGTGACCAGCGCCATGATCGGCTGCTTCCGCGAAAATCAGAAGACGCGCAGCGAGTTCATGGAACATCTGCGCCGCACCGGTCCGCGTCTATGATCCGGCAGCGTTTCCCTGAGACGAGCGCCGCGCCAGTTGCAAGGCTTCTTCTGCGGTATTGATCTCGCCCACCGCCTGCGCTTCCTGCAGGAGCGCCAGCAGCCGGCCCACCTCCGGCCCGGGCTTCAGGTCCAGCGCCAAGATCAGCTCGCTCCCACTAAGCAGCGGCGGCGGCTTGACGCTTTCCTCATAATGGTTGAAATAATGGTCAAGCAGCCGGCTGACCGTGTCCAGCAAGACCGGCCACGTCTGGCTCTCAGCCGGCGTTTCATACGTCGCCAGGTGATCGGCCAGGCTGAGCAGGGCGATGTCCGGCCCGGTGTCGCCGGTCTTGCGAAAGTAGCGGTATATCGCTCGCCGGGTAAGGGATGGGGCGGCTGCCAGGTGCAGCGGGCGCATATGGCCGGCAACAATATGTTTCACCGTCCGGCAGACGTCGTTGCTCAGGTGCAACTGCTGCAGGCGATGCTTGGCCAGGCGCGCACCCGCCGCTTCGTGCCCGAAGAAGCGGATGCGTCCATTCTCCTCAGTTGTGCTGGTCTCCGGCTTGCCCACATCGTGGAACAGCGCTCCCAGCCTTAGCGCGACTCGCCCGGTCAGCCGGCCGTCCAGGGGGCGTAGCAGGTGCTTTCTCATCGCTAAGCGATAGGGTGCAAGCGCCCCGCCCGCCTGCGCCAGCACCGGCTCATCGCCGGGCTGCTCGTCAAAGATCAACGACTCCAGTTGGACCAACCGGCGCAACACGCCACAGGTGTGGTTGAAGACATCCAGGTAATGGGGTGGGGATTGGGCGACGCCGGCAGTCGCCTCAACTTCCGGCAGCACTCTTGCCAGCAACCCCAGGTGCTCCAGCTGTTGCAGGGCCAGGTGCGGGGTCCCCGCCATGAGCAGCTTGATTAGCTCTTCGCCAACGCGCTCAACTGAGACGCGCTCAAGGCTGTCGCCAACCGCGCGGGTCGCCGCGATGGTCTCATCCGTCAGGCGCAGGTCAAAGCGCAGCGCCATGCGGACGGCGCGCAGCGCGCGCACGGGATCATCGGCGATGGCCTGCGGCTGTGTCTGTCGCACCCAGCCGGCCTGCATGTCCGATCTGCCTCCGCAGGGATCAACGATCTCACTCGTCGTCCGGCCACCGACGGGAAGCCCCATCGCATTGAGGGTGAAGTCTCGCTCTCTAAGGTCCGCTTCCAGGCCGGCCCCTCGCAGGCGCGCAAAGTCCAGTGTGGTCTGATTATCCGCCAGCACGACCCGCCCCACGTCACGCTCCCGATCCAGGACATAGGCGGGCCGGCCCAGCCGGTCGGCCACGTGGAAGGCGAGCTGGATGCCCCCCTTCGCCACCACGAAGTCCAGATCGCCGGGTGGAATACCCAGATACGCATCGCGCACCGCGCCGCCCACCAGATAAATCGGCTCACTCGTTGCCAGCAAAATAGGCTCAAGCTCCGCCAGGAGAGGGGAAAGCAGAAGCGGGCGGTCGCCGCTTGGCTCCGACTGGGCTTGCGAATTGCTCAGGAGAATACCTCTGATTTGAGCACGGCAATGAACGGTAGATTGCGGTATCGCTGGTCATAATCCAGCCCGTAGCCGACGACAAATTCATCCGGGATGTCGAAACCCACGTAGTCGATCGGCACCTCTACCTCGCGGCGAGAGGGTTTATTCAGCAGGGTGCAGATCTGCAGGGAACCCGGGTTGCGCGCCAAAAGCAGCCGGCGCATGTAAGCCAATGTGCGTCCGCTATCAATGATGTCTTCTACGATCAACACATCCCGCCCGCTGATATCCTGCTTCAGGTCCAGGATAATCTGGACCGCGCCGCTGCTGGTTGTGCCGGAGCCATAGCTGGAGATGGCCATAAAATCCAGCTCGTGAGGCATGCTCAACCGCCGACTCAGGTCAGCCAGAAACATGTATGCTCCTTTCAAGACGCACAAGAGCAGCGGGTTCTCGACTTCGGCGTAATCAGTTGCAATCGCTTCTGCAAGTTCTACGATGCGGGCATTTAAGCGATCCTCATTGATCAATACGTGATCAATGTCGTCGCAAAGATTCTGCTTGGTCACTTACTCCTCCTTCAGCGCTGACTTGTGCGGTGGGTTTGAGATCGGCGGTGTAATCAGTTGTCTTGCGGGTTATTCGGCCGATCCATTGCGCGCCGGAAGGACTTCGTGGCATCGCCGGCAGCGCGCTTCATACACCTCTGCCGCCCCGACCATGACCACAGGGTCGTCCCAGGCAGCGGCCCGGCCGTCTATCAGCCGCTGAGTCCGGCTGGCGTCCTCTCCGCAGACGACGCAAATGGCGTGCAACTTGTCCACCGCTTCGGCCCGGCTGAGCAACTCCGGCATCGAGCCGAAGGGGACGCCGCGAAAGTCCGTGTCCAGACCGGCGCAAATGACGCGTTTGCCGGCTCGGGCCAGATCGTCGCAGAGAGCGACGATGCCGGCGTCAAAGAACTGCACTTCGTCAATAGCCACCACGGTCGTTTCCGGCAGTATGCTGGCGCGTAACTCGCCGGTAGTGTTAACCGGTTGCGCTTCTAAACCCATCCCATTGTGTGATGTCACCCGCTGCACACCGTAGCGCGTGTCGATGATTGGTTTGAATACCTGCACATTCTGTCTGGCAATGATCGCGCGCCGAACACGCCGGATCAGCTCCTCCGTCTTGCCGCTGAACATGCTGCCGCAAATCAACTCCACTTGTCCGTAATGGTGATTACCCATAGCGATCACTACCCCAAAAGAATAGCCGCCCCATGCGCACTCAATACTCTGTAGTGAGCCGAAATCTCAGCTTGCGGGCGGCTGTATGGAAAACAAAAAAGGCAGAGACCCGATTGTATCTGCCTTCTTGTTATCAGACTATTACGCCGAAGGACTTCGAGGCTATTGGTCGCCTGCTCAGCGTCTAGCGCGTTACGGCCGGGCGATTATTCGATCAACCCTTCGTTTCGCAGGTACTTGCGGATATCAATCAGCGCCTTCCGGCCGACGCCGGGGATCGCCAGGATAGTATCTTCGCCCTGCTCCAGCGCCTGGACGAGGTCGCCCACGGTGGTGAGGCCGGCCTCCTGCAAGGCGGCTACTGCGCGCGTCGTCAACTCGATGTTGTCAATGGAAGCGTTCAGCGGCGAGCCACGCTCGATTACCTGTTCGCGTTCTTTGATCATCTCGTCGCGGCGCTTGAGGCGCAACATGAAGCGGTCTACCTGACCTTCCGTGTCCAGCAGGCGCTGTTGGCCGGTGTAGAACGGGTGGGTGCCGGACCAGACTTCGACATGCAGTTCCGGCTTGGTCGCCCCAACGGTCATGATCAACTCACCGTTGAGCAACACCTTTGCCTCCGGGTACCATTTCGGATGGATTTCAGCTTTCATGCTTCACCTTCCGCCGCCGGATAAACGCTGACGACCTTCCGGCCATATTTGGTCTCAAAGGTCACCTGCCCCGCGACAAGGGCAAAAATGGTATAATCTTTACCGAGGCCGACATTCTCGCCGGGCTTGAACTTGGTGCCGTTCTGCCGGATGATAATGTTGCCGGGGATAACATACTCGCCGCCGTAACGTTTGACGCCCAGCCGCTTGGCATTGCTGTCACGGCCGTTGCGAGTAGAGCCGCTGCCTTTCTTGTGTGCCATGAGCTTTCCTTCTCCTACTTACTCGCCCGCGCTAACTTCGTCAATGCGGATGCGGGTATATTGCTGCCGGTGTCCCTGACGGTGGCGATAGCGCTTCTTGGGACGATACTTCCATACAAAGATTTTCTCGCCCTTATACTGTTCGGTGACAGTTGCCTTGACAGAAGCGCCGTCTACGAAGGGCTGGCCTACCTTGATGGTATCGCCATTAGCGACGAGAAGAACTTGCTCCAGATCAAACTGTTCACCGACTTCAAAGGGCAGCTTCTCAACACTGAAGCTGTGACCTTCTTCGGCGCGGTACTGCCGGCCGCCACTTTTTACAATTGCGTACACTTTTGCCTCCAGCAAGAACCGGCTCCAAGAGGACCGCCACAAAGTGGGTAGTGCGGCTTCTCGCGGGCCGGTCATATTTCGTATTGGTAGTGATCGGATGACCAATACAACGACCCCTGATTATAGACCGGTCGCCGGCGGCTGTCAAAGCGATTTTCACAAAAAGTCATGGACCTGCCTGCCGACGCCGAAGCGCCGTTCCAGGCGCTCGATCATGGCTCGCGCCCGCTGGATATGAAAATGAAGCCGCTCGCTCACCGTACCGGTTATTGCAAAGAAGCCTGAGATCGGGTAGCCTACGGCTGCTCATCGTGAGAGTGTGAAGGTGGTTTCATGATCGCAGTGTTCATTGTGCAACGAAACTATCACAATATAAACGAACGTGAGTGAGCCGATTAAGGCAGACCCCGGCGCGCCGGACGAGGCTGCAGCAGCTGCGCGCCGGCGCAAAGTGAAGCGAACAGGACGGCGGCTGGGGAAAGCGGGACTGTTTGTAGTCAGTCTCTTCCTCTTCATCCTGGCAATCACACTGATGAAAGAAGGGGCGCGCGACCTGGCCCCTCTGGTGCGAGATCGTTTCCATGTGACCAATCCGGCCAATAGTCTGGGCTTTGGCTGGCTCTTCGCTTACATCGTGATGAGCGGATCGCCGGTGGCGGCAGCAGCGCTTACTTTCTTTGATGCCGGCGTAATTGACCAACTCAGCACATTTACCATGATTACCGGCAGCCGGCTGGGAGCCAGCTTCATTGTATTGTTCATCGGCTTCATCTACGTGATGCGCGGCCGGAACAGAGGGACCAGCCTGAGCATGGGGTTGCTCTCGCTCATCGTCACCGGCACCACCTACCTCGTCGCAATGGGAGTAGGGGTAATACTCCTACAGAACGAGTGGCTGCAAACTCTCAGACCGAGTTCGGGAGCCTTGTTGACCTCGGCTACCGACCTCATCTTTGACCCGATTACGGCCTTCTTCCTGTCATTTCTGCCGCGCTGGTCGCTCTTTGTGGTTGGTTTCGCTATCATAATGATCAGCTTCAACTTGTTTGATCGCTGCCTGCCGCAGATGAGTATACGCGAGAGCCACGTCGGCAGTATGTCACGCCTGGTGTACCAACCCTGGGTAATGTTCCTGTTGGGCGCCAGTATTACCCTGATTTCCATGTCCGTTAGTGTTTCGCTGAGCATTCTGGTTCCGCTCAGCCAGCGAGGTTTTGTCCGGCGGGAGAATGTCATCCCCTATATCATGGGGGCCAATATCACGACCTTTGTGGACACCTTGTTGGCAGCCGTCCTGCTGAATAACCCGCAAGCGTTCACCATTGTGTTAGCAGAGATGCTCAGCATCATGATCGTATCTCTGTTTATTTTGGCGTTATTCTTCCGCACCTATCAAGAAAAGATGATCGATCTGGTCAACGTGATCACGGCCAACAATCGCAATCTAGCTATTTTCATGTTGACAATCCTGATCGTGCCCGTCGTTCTGCTGTTCATCTAGGAGTCTGATCGATGCGTATTCTCGTTGCAACCGGCGGCGCTCCCCATTCGGATGTGGCTGTCCGCTTTGCCGGCTTGCTCCACCAAATTGCCGGCGGATCGCTCACCGTGTTGACGGTGATCAAGCACGAGGTGGAGCGGCCGCAAGCCGAAGCTATCCTGGTCCGGGCAAAAGCCCTGTTGCCATCCTCACCAGACATGCAGGCAAGTATCCGCATCGGCAAGCCGGCGGATGAGATCGTGCGTGAGGCCAAGGAGATGGCTTCGACGTTGATCGTCGTGGGGGATAGGATGGAACACGGCCTGGTACGGCGGCTGCTGGCGCCGACGGCCGAACGAGTGATCGCTAACATGCCCTGCCCGGTACTGATTGCCCGAGGTGAGCCGCGACCACTGCGCCGCGCGCTGGTCTGCGAGGGCGGCCGGGTTCCCACACTACTCAGCCGGCTGATTGACCGTCTGCCTATCTTCCTGCGCCACGTAGACGAGCTGATGGTATTGCATGTCATGTCCCAAATTGCGGCGGCCCCCGGCGTGCCCGGCTGGCAACTACGCGCCGACGCCCGGGAGCTGATTGAGCAGCATACCCCCGAAGGTGCGCTTCTGGAAGAGGACATCACTCGCCTGGAGGAGCTGAATGTTCGCGCAAGCGCGAAAGTGCGCCACGGCATGGTCGTCCGGGAGATCCTGTCCGAGGCGCGCGGCGGCGACTACGATCTGGTTGTAATTGGAGCGCATCAGGTCAAAGGGTGGGAGCACTTCCTGCTGGACGATCTGGCGCACGAGATCATCAGCGAGGCTGACCGGCCGCTGCTCATTATTTAGTCATCGGCCGGCGCGCTTGGCGTCATCAAGGTCGGCCGGCGCGAGGGCCTGATCACGGGTGAGCAGGCGTAAGCGGCGCGCTCTTTTCAAGAGATCTTCCAGCTCTACATTCCGGCTGCGCACACTCTGCTCGATGCAGATGATGACCTCACTGTTGATCCTGCGACGGTTGGTGGCCGCGACGCGCATACAACTCCGGAGGGATGTTCTTGACGGTGATAGTTGGCATGGGGTGGTTCCATCGTAAGGTTGTCCCGGCGTTCGCGCATAGCGACCGTCTGCGCCGGGAAAGCGGCTACGCGCGCCGGCTCCCACCTTCTCCAGCAGCCAGATGCCGGCTAACTCCGCCTCGCTCAGCTCGTGGCAGAAATCTGATTTGAGTTACTCATCATGCACAACTTTGGCTACAATATGTCAACATGAATCGTGTTCTACCCTCAGCCAGGTTCGTTCGCGCCGTCTTACTTCCGGCGCTGCTGCTATTGAGTGCTTGCGAGCGACCGGACCCGGAGGTGGTGGTTGTCGCCACCAGGGTGCCGCTCCTGGCGCCGCCAACCTCGCCGGTCTCCATGGGCGCTTCCGGCGTGGTCGCGCCGCCGACGTCCCCGGTCTTAGCGGGGAGTGATGCCGGGGCCGGCTACCTCGGCACACCTACGCCGGATCCCGTTGCTGCGGAGGAGCCGGACGGTTTTGCCACCCATGTAGTCAGCGCCGGCGACACCTTGGGCCAACTGGCACTGACTTACAACGTCAGCATTGAAGAGTTGCTTGAGCTAAATAACCTGAACGGCAGCGAGATCCTTTTCATCGGCCAGGAATTGCGCGTGCCGGCGGGCAGTTCAGAGACAGCGGACCCCGCCGGACCGGTCAGCCCAAGCTTCAAGATTATTCCAGATAGCGAGCTGGTGTACGGGCCGGCGGCGGCTGATTTTGATGTCGCCTCCTTTGTCGCCGAGCAGGACGGCTATCTGGCGCAATATCAAGGCGAGGTAGAGGGGAGCTTTTACTCCGGCGCGGAGATCGTTCAGCTGGTGGCCGATCGCTACAGCGTCAACCCCTTACTACTGCTGGCGGCCCTGGAATATGAATCCGGCTGGGTCACCGATGCCGGCGCGGTTGATTCGGGCTACCCCATGCGCCATGCCAAGCCGGGCGGCGAGGGGCTGTTCTGGCAATTGGGCTGGGCAGCGGATCAGTTGAACTGGGGTTACTACGGGCGCGCCGAAGGGGGGATGAGCGGCTTCAGCGCAGCTTCCGGTGATTTCATTACCTTTGCGCCGGATATCAACGACGGCACCGCCGGCGTGCAGCACTGGCTGGCCATGCGGGACAACGTCTCTCTTGCCGAATGGGAGGGAGATGTTGGGCCGGACGGCTTCTACGCCACCTACGCAGCCCTCTTCGGCAATCCCTTTGCCCGCGCGGTTGAACCGCTGTGGCCGGAGGGCCTCACTCAACCGGCGTGGTCGTTGCCCTGGCAGCCGGGCGAGACATGGTACTTCACCGGCGGGCCGCACGGCGGCTGGGCGCCCGGCTCGGCCTGGGCCGCGTTAGATTTTGTACCTCCTGGTGAATTGGTGGGCTGCTATCAAAGCGAGGATTGGATTACGGCCATTGCAGACGGCGTCATAAGCCGTAGCGGCAACGGGGGCGTGGTGCTGGATGTTGACGGTGATGGCTACGCCGGCACGGGTTGGGCGATTACGTTTATGCACCTGGAGACGCGGGATCGGATTGCTGCCGGAACTACCGTCAAGAGCGGCGACCGCCTGGGCCACCCTTCCTGTGAAGGCGGCTACTCGAACGGCACACATGTGCACATCTCGCGTACCTACAACGGGCGCTGGGTCGCCGCTGACGGCGACATCCCCTTTCAACTGGGCGAGTGGCGCTCTGAGGGATTAGGCAGCGAGTATGACGGCTACCTGAAAAATGGCGATGTCGTCAAAGAAGCCTGTGAATGTCGCGAAGATATAAACGAGATCTCGCGTTAGTATCAGAGAATCAGATTCCCGGAAGCTTTTGGCCTAATCTAGACCTGGTAGGAAGCAGCTTCCGGGAATCTCCTTTCGTGAATCAGACTCCCGGAAGCTCTTGGCCTAATCCAGACCTGATAGGAAGCAGCTTCCGGGAATCTCCCGTCACAACCCTTGCGCTGTTTCCTCAACCAGGGAGTCAACTACCGCCCGCAACGCTTCTTCCCGGTTCTCGTCGCCGCCGTGGGCGCGGTACACTTTCAGTTGGCGATCCGCGCTCGTCCCCCGAGCCAGAATGGTGCGCACATGCTCCACTTCCTTGCGCGATCCAAGTTCGTCTACCACCGGGTCCAGGAACTCCAAAAGCTCCTCCATCAGGAAGTGAAACGGCACTGATTCCTCCCGGCCAAAATCAACCAGCTCCCCATTGATGCCGAAGCGCACCGCCCGCCACTTATTTTCGGTGAGGAAGATCGTGCGATATGAGCGCCAGGACATGTTGTTCTTGCGCAGGCGGATGAGCATGGCGCAAATGGCCTGGAAAAGAGCGACGATGCAGACCGCATCATCAATTGAGGTGCAGATGTCGGCGATGCGAAATTCCAGGGTATCAAATACGGGGTGTGGGCGGATATCCCACCAGATCTTGGCTACGGGATCATTCTTGCCGAACGCGCCCACCTGGCCGAGCACGCGCTCGTAGGATTGGTACTCTGACCAGGAACGAAATGTATGCGGAATGCCGGTTCGGGGTAGCGTCTCAAAGACCACGCTGCGATAGGATTTCAGGCCGGTGTTCTCGCCCTGCCAGAAAGGAGAGCTGGTAGAGAGTGCGAGCAGGTGGGGGACGAAGTAACGGCACTGGTTCATGATCTCAATCATGAGGTCCTTGAGCGCCGGGTTATCCTTATGGCCGAAGCCCACGTGCACGTGCATGCCGAAGATAAGCAGCTGGCGGGCCACGGCCTGCATATTGTCCAGCAGTTCCTTGTAGCGCACCCCTTCCGTGACCGACTGTTGCGCCCATTTGGCAAAGGGATGCGTGGACGCGGCGGCGATCTTCAGATTGTTTTCGGTAGCCATCTCAATGACCGCGCGCCGCAAGCGAATGACCTCTTGCCGGATCTCCTTCACGTTACGGCACACCTGGCTGCCTACTTCCACCTGTGACTGCATAAACTCCGGCTTAAGTTGCAGCTTGACATCCCGCCTCTCGTCCTGAGAAAGGAACTCAGAGATGTAGGAGTGCAGATTGCGACTGACCGGGTCGATGATCTGGTACTCTTCTTCAATGCCAAGTGTTAAGGGGGGAACTGGAACAGTCATGTGGTCCTCCAGAAAGTAGTCAACGATCGATCCGCCGATTTGAAACGCAACCCTGCCCAGGCCTTACGAATGTGTTTCGGGCCAGCGGCGCAGAAACTCCACCAACAGGCGCACGCCGAAGCCGCTTCCCCCAGCCGGCGTGTACGGCCGGGCCTTGTCGTGCAGCGCCATGCCGGCAATGTCCAGATGTGCCCAGGGGTAGTCGGTAAACTCCTGCAGGAAGACGGCCGACGCGCCCACGCCGCCGACGCGCCCTCCGGAGTTCTTCATGTCCGCCACCTCGGACTTAATTGTCTCGCGATAATCATCATAGAGCGGCAGCGGCCAGATGCGTTCGTGCGTTTCTTGCGCGGCGGCGACCAGCGCGTCGCGCAACCAGTCATCGGTGCAGAAGAGGCCGGCAGCCACCGCATGACCGAGCGCAACGACGCAGGCGCCGGTCAAAGTGGCCAGGTCAATCACCGCCTTCGGCTGGTAGCGCCCGGCATAAACCAGCGCGTCGGCCAGAATCAGCCGTCCCTCGGCGTCGGTGCTGATGATCTCGATGGTCTTGCCGTTGCCGGCGGTTAGCACATCCGCCGGCCGGAAGGCGTTCGCATCCGGCATGTTCTCGGTGCAGGGGGTGATCCCGATCAGCCGCAAGGGCAGCTGTAACTCGGCGACCGCCCGCATCGCGCCCAAAACCGCCGCCGCGCCGGCCATATCGGACTTCATCGCTTCCATATGCTCAGACGGCTTGATCGAAATGCCGCCGGTATCAAAGGTGATACCTTTGCCGACCAGGACAACCGTGTCCAGGTCCGTGCGCTTGCCGTTATACTCCAGCACGATAAAGCGCGGCGGTTCGCCGGCTCCTTGGGCGACTGCCAGGAACGCGCCCATCGAACGCTTGCCGGCCCACTTGCGCCCACCAACCGTCAGGTCTAACCCAAACTCATCGGCCACGTGCTTGGCTTGCTTTGCGATGTAGCGTGGGGTGGCCACGTTGGGCGGCAGGTTGACCAGGTCACGCGCCAGGCTTGAGCCGGCGACAATCGCCCGCGCCGCGCGCAACCCTTGTTCGATAGCCGCCAGCTTGCCGGCGTCGTACTCCACGAGCGCCAGCCCCTCTACCTCGCGCTGATCGGGCGCTATCGCTTTCGGCGCGCGATATTGGTAAAGCGCCAACATAGCGCCTTCCACGGTGGCCTGCGCCGCGGTCGCTGCCTGCAGTCCGCCGATCCCCGCTCCGTGCACAATTGTCGCCACGCGCCGGCACTTCAGTTCACGCGCCCGGCTGACGGCAGTGGCGGATGCCCGCCGAATCGCCTCGGTGTTCAGTGATGCGCGTTCTCCCAGGCCCACCACCAATACGCGCCGGGCGGGGATCTTTCCACGCGAATAGAGCACAGCCACTTCGCCGGCCTTGCCGGTAAAGTCTCCGTGGGCGATCAACTCGCTGATCGCGCCGCCCAGCGCCCTGTCAACCGCGCCGGTGGCGCCGCCCGGTGAATGCACCCCGGCAAATAGGTTCACCACCAGGGCATCAACGTCCCTGGTCTCAATATTGCCATGTTCAACCGTAACTTCCACTACCTCTCCTCCTGAAAATATTCGCCCGCAAAATGACGCCGCAGACAGGCGACTCAGTTATAGCAAATGTCCCCTGAAGCGCACAGCGCAGGCGGCAGATTCCCTGAACAGTTTACGGCCGGCCGCCTGTCTATGCAGTAACTTCCAGGAATCCAACTTGGGCGAATTAGACAATTGTCTAATTCGCTCCAAACTGGTAAAGTAGATTGATAGTCATGATGGAGGCGCGGCATGAGAATATTGATCATCGGCGGCACGCGGTTTCTTGGCCGGTATCTCACCGAGGTAGCTTTGAGCCGGGGGCACGAGTTGACGCTCTTCAATCGAGGGCAGAGCAATCCCGGCCTCTTCCCGGCTGTTGAGCAGCTGACCGGCGATCGCGACGGCGATCTGGGCGCGCTCGCCGGGCGCTCCTGGGATGTAGTGATCGACACCTGCGGCTATACACCGAGGGTGGTCAAAGCGTCCGCGACGGCGCTGGCAGGAGCTGTGCAATACTACACATTTATCTCGTCCATCTCTGTTTATGCCGGCTTCGCTCAGCCCGGCATGACCGAAGAGGCGGAGTTGGCGACGATGGCAGATGAAAGCGTGGAAGAGATCACGGGCGAGACGTACGGGCCGCTGAAGGCGTTGTGCGAAAGGGTGATTGCCGCCCATTTTCCCGGTCGCTCGCTGATCATCCGGCCCGGTCTAATCGTCGGCCCACACGATGTCAGCGATCGCTTCACCTACTGGCCCAATCGAGTGGCTCAGGGCGGGGAAGTGTTGGCTCCCGGCTTGAAGGCCACGCCGGTGCAGATCATTGATGTGCGCGATCTGGCCGAATGGACGATCCATCTTGTTGATCAGAGGGCGAGCGGCATTTACCACGCTACCGGACCCGACCTCACGTTGACAATGGGCCGGTTGCTGGAGGATTGTCGCAGCGCTATCGGCAGCGCGGCCCACTTCACCTGGGTTGATGATGCTTTCCTGGTCAAGCAAGATGTCGGCGCCTGGATTGAGATGCCGCTCTGGATCCCGGCCGGCCCGGAGGTGGAGGGCTTCAGCCGGGTGGACGTGAGCAAGGCTATCAGTTCCGGCCTGACCTTTCGACCGTTAGCTGATACGGTCCGTGATACGCTGGCATGGTCACGGACCAGACCAGACGACTATGCCTGGCGGGCCGGGCTGCAACGAGAGAAGGAAGCGCAGTTGCTCGCGCTCTGGCATAAAAAATAACCTCGCAGGTCTTCTTGGGCCTGCGAGGTTTGGTTGTGATCGTGGGGGTAAGCTATCCGCCGCTTAGCCCTTCACCCCGCCGGCCAGCAAACCGCCGACCAGGAAGCGCTGGGTGAAGAAGAACATGATCAGGATGGGAATGGAGACCATCAGCGCGCCGGCGGCGAATTGACCCCAGGGCACGCTCATGCTTCCGGCGAGCTTCCACAGCGCAACCGGGAGTGTGTTCTCGCCCGAGGCGACGCCGGCCATCAGGATGCTGGCCAGGACAAATTCGCTGAAGCCGGCCAGGAAGCCGAACCAGGCCGTGACCGCCAGCGCGGGCACCGCCAGCGGCAGGGCAATGCGGATAAAGCTCTGGATCGGCCCGCAGCCGTCAATCATGGCCGCTTCCTCCAGGTCCAGTGGGATTGTGTCAAAGTACCCTTTCAGGTTCCAGGTATTGAAGACCAAGGCGCCGGCGCTATAGGCCAGGATCAGCCCCAAATGCGTGCCGAACAGACCCATCGCGGTCAATAGCTGGGCAAAGGGCACCAGGGCGAGGATGCCGGGGAAAGCCTGGATCGCCAGAAACAGGATCAGCAACCCTTCGCGCGAGCGGAACTTAAAACGAGAGAGCGCGAAAGCGGCGGAAGTGCTGATAAACAGGGTGGCGATCATGGTCAGCCCGGCGACCTTGAGACTATTGAGCGTCCAGCGGATGAAATCATAGGGCTGGCTGCCGGGAATTGGGGAGCCGGTAAGCATGACCCGGTAGTTGTCCAGCGTGAACTCAGTAGGGACAAGCATCCCGGTGACGTCGAGCGACACCAGGCTTTGACCAGGCCGGACAGAGGCCAGGAACATGAACCAGACGGGATAGACCGCGAAGATAACGGCGATGATCAGCACCAGATAAAAGAAGGCCATTACGTAGGGCTTGGGCTTGGTCATTCGTATGCTCCTTCGGTGATGCGCGTCACCCGCAGGCTGAGCAGAGTGGCGATGAACAGCATGATGAAGATGACTACTGCGAAGGCCCCCATGCGCCCATAGTTCTGATCCTGGAAGAGCTTGTAAGCGTGCAGCATCACAAACTCCGTCGCGCCCGGCTGTCCCGCGCCGGTGACCGGCCCACCGTTCGTGACCAGCCAGACGGTGTTGAACATCTGAAAAGTGGTGATCGAGCTGAGCACGACCGCCGGCAACACCGCCGGGCGCAGCAAGGGCAGCGTAATCGCGGTCAGCTTGTTCCACCAGGTAGCCCCATCCACATCGGCCGCTTCATATTGATCGGTAGGGATGGATTGCAGCGCCCCTAGAATGATCACCGTAAAGAAGGGATAGCTCATCCACAGATTGACGATCACCACCGCCACGAACGCCAGCCACGGCTGGGTAGGGTCGCCCAACCAGGTTGGTCCCTTATCGAAGACGCCCAGGGCCACCAGGAACTGGTTGATCGTGCCTACCTCGCCGCGGAAGAAGAACTGCCAGACAAGGGCGGCGATGTAGCTTTGTACCGCCCAGGGAATGATCAGCACCGCCCGCCAGACACCCCGACCGCGAATGTGATCATTATTGAGGATCAGGGCCAGGAACAAGCCGGTGACAAAGAACAGGGGGATGCAGGCAATCACGTAGAGAATCGTGCGGTATAGGACGACGAAGAAATCGCCCGTCTCCTCAAGTGTATTGATGGCATCGCCCACGTTGAACAGGTTATAGAAGATGACGGAGATGACAAAGGCAATCGGGTAGAGGACGTACCAGGTGGCCCAGGTGGGCGTGGTTAACCGGCGACTATAATAGCGTCCGATAAAGAAGGCGGCGACGAACGGAGACATGCCCACCAGAAAGATGCCGAAGGCGCCAAGCGCCGTCATTGAAAAGAGGCTGCCGATTAACTGCTGGTAATTCGCCACCAGCGGCTCGGCGAAGCCGTAAAAACCGCCGCGCCCTTGAGGCGTCTGGAAGACTCCCCAGCAAGTGGGCTCCATCATATTCGTGATCCGGGTCTGGAGTTCTGTAGGCTGAGTGACACCACTGGCGGTGCGCACCTCAACGCCTTCGCAGTTGGTGAGCGGTCGAAAGGTTGTGCGGGTAGTAAAGGATGCGTAGACGTTGTAGAAGATGGGGAAGATGCTCAGGCCGAAAATGGCGATGAGCGTGGGGGCCATGAACCCCAGAACGATGATGGATTTGCGCCAGCCGCGATAGGTTATTCCCATGTTGCCTCCTCCTCTTAGTAACGGTACTCGCGGGACAGCAAGACGATTTGGTGGGCCTCTCGCTAACTAAGGACAAAACCCCGCAGGTCTTTCACGGGTCTACCGCCGAGCGAGCATGCTCAGCAAGACCTGCGGGGTTTCCGTAAAGATATTGCAAGAGAACCATTAAGGTAGTGTACGCAAAATCTGCTATATAACAAAAAAAGGGAGACGGTCGCCTGGACCGTCTCCCCGACTTAATTAATTATTGGCGAACCGGCTTATTGCATGCCGGCGACAATTTCCTCAGCGGCAGCTTGCCCTTCAGCGAGCGCTTCCTCGGGCGTCTGCGCGCCACTGATGAAAGCGGCCGTCGCAGCGCCAACCGGCCCCCACTGCGCGTCAATGAACGGTGTGTTGGGCATGGGGACGCCATTTGCCAGCGCCGCGCCGAAGGCAGCGGAGCTCATGGTGGCAGCCACGTCGGGATTGTTCAACGCTTCGGTGTTGGCCGGCACGGTGCCGTTGACCAGCGCCAACCGCGCCTGGACCTCGGCGCTGCCGAAGTACTTCATGAAGTCGATAACGGCCTGTTCATTGCCGCGATCGACCGCATTAGCGCCCATCATGAGCAGCTTCACGCTCGCGAACGGGCGGCCGAAGGGGGCGATGCCGTAGTCAACGCCGGCTTCTTCCAGGCTGGCGATGGCCCACGGGCCGGTCCACCACATGCCGTAGGTGCCTTCGGTGATGCCGGCCTGGCAAATCTCGTGGCTGGTCTCTTCCGGAGACACGGCGTGGAGTTCCTTCATCCAGTTGGCAGCCGCTACGCGCTCGGGCGTGTCAATGTAGACATTGCCCGCATCGTCAACGTAACCAACCTCATCGTCGCCGCCAAAACCGAAGTAGATGGGGGCCACATGGAAGGCGTCCTGGGAAGTCACGCCGATACCCTGGTTGCACAGGAGGTACTTGTCTGGATTCTCTTCGCGGAATGTTTGAGCGGCGGCCAGCAGACCCTCAAAGTCCATCGGATCGGTGGGGATCATGTCCTCGCTGACCACTGCCTTGTTGTAGACCAGGGCAATACCTTCTTGCGACTCGGGGATGCCCCAGACGTCGCCCTGCCAGACCATCCCGGTGGCGGCGGCCGGCTCGAAGTTCTCGTTCAGGTAGGCTTCATCAACCCACTCGGTGATCGGGACGATGTTGCCGGTCAGGGCGTTGCGGCCGATCTGATCGATCACCCAGGCCAGGATGTCGGGGCCTTCGCCGGCGGGCACGGCCACAGCCATGGCGTCGGAGAGGTTGTCCTGGCGGACCAGCTCGAACTGCACGCCGGTCTGCGCAGTGTACTCATCGAAGACCGCTGCAATGGCGTCGTAGTAAGCGCCATCCCAACCGTGCCAGACGCGGATAACGTTGCCTTCAGCCGGGGCTTCTTCTTCGGCTGCAGCCTCTTCTTCCGCCGGAGCTTCTTCTTCAGCCGGGGCTTCTTCTTCCATAGCCTCTTCTTCGGCCGGGGCCTCAGTCGCTGCCGGGGCCGTGGTCGCTGCCGGTTCTTCGGTGGCGCCGCCGCCGCAGGCTACCAGCAGCATGGCGCCCATCAGCGCCAGAACAATCATCAGGTAATACTTGCTTTTCATCGTTCTCCTCACTTTCGTAATTTTGGAAATCTCTTGTATGTGAAACAGCTCGTTGGTTCCATATTCTAAAACCTTGGTGAATGGTCACCTCCTCAATAACAGGGTACGGCATCCTCGGCCAAGCCGGGGAGCATGATCCATTGTATCTATCTTTGGATCAATTTGCATGCAGCCCCACCCCGGCTGCCCGGCGCTTATCTGCTTCATATCAAGCCGGCGGCGATGTGCTGCCCCGCGCGCAGCCGGCCGGATGTACGGTAGTCGAACTGCTATTCGCGCGGGCGCGCGCCCAGTCGCCGTTGCGCTTCTTGCAGAATGCGTTCCCGGCTCTTATGCACATCACGATCGCGCAAGGTTTTATTGCCGGACATGAAGGTAAGGTGGTAGGCAAGGCCCTTCTTGCCGGCCGGTATCTGCTCGCCCTCATAGAGGTCGAATAGTTCCACCTGTCTCAACAGCGGGCGCCCGGCGTCTCTGATCACGGCGGTCAATTCGGCGGCCGGAACGCTCTTCTCCACGATGAGAGCCAGGTCTTCATGCACGCCGGGGAAGATGGGCGGCGGTATGACGCGCAGCGCGTCGAGAGCCAGCGCCGACATGGCTTCCAGGTCCAGCTCTGCTGCCAACACCGGCTGCCGGTTTGATGCGCGGTGGATATCGAACGCTTCGATGACCGACGGGTGCAGCTCGCCGAAGTAGCCCAGCTGTTTCTCGCCGGCCGCCAACAAGGCGGTGCGCCCGGGCCGAAAAGTAGGATGCTCCCCGGCAACGACGCGCCAATCCGTGATCTGCAGCCCGGCGAGTAAATCCTCGATGATGCCCTTCAGGTCGAAGAAATCCAGGTCGGGGGGCGCGCCATCTTGCCAATATACGCGCCGGCGTGGCCCACGCATTACCAGGGCCAACCGGCGCAATTCATCCGGCAACACGCCCTCTTCCGCCGCCAGGTAAATGTGACCCAGCTCGAACAGAGCGATGTGCTCCTGGCTCCGGCCGTTCGCTGCGGCGATCTCCAGCACGGATGCCAGCAGGCTGTGTCGCATGGCGATACGGTCCACGGTCAGCGGATTGGCCAATGTCACGTAGGGCCGGTCGTCGGGCTGCACGCCGGCCGCATCCGGCAGCAGGCGCGCTTCCCGTTCCGAGGTAGTCAGGCGATAGGTGATGATCTCGCGCAAACCGCATTCCACGAGAATATCCTTTACGCGCGTCTCAAACTCCAGCTCGGGATTGTCGCGCTGAGGGGGTAGCTCGTCGCTCATGCTCCCTTCCGGGATGCGGTCGTAGCCGTAAACGCGACATACCTCCTCGACCAGGTCGTGCGCGCCTTCGATGTCCAGCCGATGAGCCGGGCTGGTCACCAACAATGTCTCTTCGCCGGCATCTTCCACTTGAAAGCCCAGGCGCTCCAGGAGCTGGTGGATTTCCGCCCGGCTGAGAGCGATGCCGCCGATACGCCGCACTTCCCGCGGGGTCAGGGCGATGGGCTGGAACTTGGGCGGGGCCGGATAGTAATCAACGATGCCCTGCGCCACTGTACCGCCCGCCAGCCGGCGCAGCAGTTCCGCGACCCGCTTTGCCCCCAACAGAGCCTGGCTGGGATGCACCCCCCGGCTGAAGCGAAAGCCGGCTTCTGAGTTCATCTTCAGCGCGTGCATGCTGCGCCGGATGTTGATGAAATTCCAGGCCGCCGCTTCCAGCAACACATTGCTGGTCCCGTCGCTGATCTCGCTGTCCAAACCACCCATGATGCCGCCCAGACTCAGCGCTCCCGCCGGGTCGGTGACCAGGATGGTGAACGGGGGTAGATCGTGCTTCACGCCGTCGAGTGTGACTAGCTGTTCGCCCTGATAGGGCAGTCGGGTATGAATGTGGATGGGCTGATCGCTGCCGGCGTAGGCGTTCGCTCGCCGGCGCAACACGTCGTAGTCGAAGGTGTGGTTGGGCTGACCCATCTCCAGCATGACGTAGTTGCTGATGTCCACGACGACGTTGATCGGGCGCTGGCCGGCCAGGCGCAGGCGGTGCTGCATCCAGAACGGGCTGGGCTTCTGTTGCACGCCTTCGATCACCAGGGCGACAAAGCGGGGATTCAACTCCGGCTGGTCGGTGCTGAGGATCACTTTGCCGGCAACAGGGGCTCCCTCTTGCAACACCGAGTAATCCGGAAGGTGCAGCTCGCTCTCGGTCAGCGCCGCCACTTCCCGCGCCACGCCAATGATCGAGGCCGTCCGGGCGATGTTGGGAATTACTTTGATGTCCAGGACTGCGTCTCCCAGCACGTCCTGCAACGGGACGCCGGGGCTGTACTCTGCGCCAGAGAGGATCAAAATACCTTCGTGCTCCTCGCTAATTCCCAACTCCTTTTCCGAGCAGAGCATACAGCGGTTGTAGATGCCGCGAATGGGGCGTCCCTTGAGACGCATCTTTACCCGGCCGTCCTTGTGCCCGTCGTAAAGCAATGCTCCTTCCAGCGCAAACGGGGAGTATAGCTGCCGGGCAGTCAGATCCCCTTCCCCGACAAGGTGAAAGAGGTTGGGCGCGCCGGTGACAACCTGTTCTAGCTCGTCCGCCCCGTAGTCAACGGTGGCCAGGACCAGTTGATCGGCGTTGGGATGGGGATCGACGCGCAATATCTGCCCCAGCAGGAGCATTTCCCGGTCCCACACCAGGCGTTCATTGTCTTTGCCGCCGGGGATGCCGACGTAGTCAATGTACTCGACCTCCAGGCCGGCAACGGTCAGTTTCTCCGCCAGGTCAAAGGGGGAAAGTGAGATGTCTACATATTCCTTCAGCCAGGAAAGGGGTACTCGCATACGTTACTCCAAAAAGGGGCTGGCTCAGTTCTGCAGTTCCAGGACCACCGGATCAGCAACGAGGCCGGGCATGCCATAACTGTTCTCGAACGCAACCGTGATGTAGTTCAGGCCGCCCTCCGGCTGGGTGCGATAAAGCAGAATGGGGATGTCAATACTGTTGCCCGGCATGAAAACGCGATACTCCTGCAGGCCGGGTTCCAGAGCGCTATTGGCGTCGTATGGCTCAATGTTGAAGCCGCCGCCGGGCAATCCGGCTGTGAACAACGCGCCCTGCACGACCAGCAGCCGGACATATTGACCGGCAGGCCCGCTGATACGCGCGACCTGGTTGCTGCCGGAGACCGTCGCCGGCAACACGGGAACGCCCACAATCTCGATGGTGGGTCGTACGGGCAGGCCCTGACGTAGAGTCAGTTGGGATCCGCTGGTGCTGTTTTGGGTGCGATAGCTCTGTCCGGCAAGCACCAGGCCGCTATCGAAGCTGACCGTGGCGGTTGCGCCGGTCACTTCCAGGCCGGAGACGCTGCCTGATTCGCCCGGACCGGGAGCGCCTACGCCGCGAATGCTGGTAGGATCGACATCTACGGAGAAGTTGAACTGCTCGCCGGGATCGAAGTTGGTGAAGTTGAGCACCAGGATATCGTAGCCGTCATCCCGAAAGCCTTCGTAGCTATGGCCGGCAAAACCCACGCCGCTGTCGAAATCAATTGCCAGATCCTTTGCCACCAGGTCTCCGGCGATTCCATATGGGTCGAAGACCATCTTGGGGAAAAGGCCGCTGCTCAGGTCCAGGCGCACCTGGGTGATGCGCTGCCCGCTATCCGGATGGTTCGCCAGGCGGAATGAATTGGCGTTATAGGTGCTGGCGTTGATGCCCCCTTCCGGCGTGATTTGCAGGGTGAACTCCGGCAAGGGCGGGACGCTCTGCGGTTGGAGCATGAGGGGCAAGTAGATCGAAGGGGAAAGACCGCCGGCGCGCCACGTTGACCTGGCGCCTGCAACCGGTTTCAGCCGGCTGAAGCCGGCGGCCAGTATAGCGGGCAACAATACCAGGAGCAGTAAGAGTGGGCCGGATTTTCGATGGGGCGCATCCACTTTAAGCGCATCCTTCACAACGGAACGCGGCGATCTTGCCGAGCAAAGCTACCTTGCCGCAACAAAGCATTGTACAATACTTTGTTTGTTACGAAAAACACAAGTGGAGATAGCTATGAGACGCGGAGCCGCTTCCTTACTCGTTGTGATCACAGTTCTGTTTCTTGTCTCGGTCGCTTCTGCTTTCGGCAACCGGAGTCAGCAGGTAGCAGCCAGTACAGCCGGCGGTCAGCAAACGATCTTCTTGCCGGCCGTCCAGAAAGTACAGGAATTGAACAAGCTGACGCTGAAGCTGGAGGTCTCGGGCATCGGCAACGTGTCGCCGGTGGCGATTACCCATGCCGGTGACAGCCGGCTATTCGTGGCCACGCAGGAAGGACACATCTACGTCGTACAGCGTGATCCGCTCACCTTTCAGATGACCGGCATTTCGCTCTTCCTGGACCTGACCAACACGATCAATGTGAGTTTCGAGGAAGGGCTGCTTGGACTGGCCTTTCACCCCAACTACGCCAGCAACGGCTGGTTCTACGTCACCTATAATGAGTTTGGCACCGGCCGGATCATTCTGGCGCGCTACTTGAGAAGCGCCGATCCCAATGTGGCGGACCCAAACAGTCGCTTTATCATGATGGCGATTGACAAGCCGCCGAATCCGCCCGATGACTGGCCCCTTTACAGCCCCGTACACAATGCCGGCGAGATACACTTCGGGCCGGACGGCTATTTCTACATGGCTACCGGCGATGGGGGGCCGGATCCGCACGACCAGGGCCCGCCCTGGCCGGCCGATCCATACAATCATGGTCAACGACTGGATGTGCTGCTGGGCAAGATCTTGCGCATTGATGTAAACCAGGTTGCGCCGCTTCCACCAAACTGCGGTGGAACGGGGTACACCGTTCCGGTAGACAACCCCTTCACCGACGATAGCGCCGGCTATTGCGACGAAATCTGGTCCTACGGCTGGCGCAACCCCTGGCGCTTCAGCTTTGACCCGCTTACCAATGACATGTATATCGCGGACGTGGGAGAGTGGCTTCAGGAAGAGGTGAACTTCGAGCCGGCCGGCCTGAGCGGGCGCAACTATGGCTGGCACTGTTTTGAGGGTACGTTCGACCATCGCGGCGCGCCGCACATCGCCGGGGATTGCTCGGGCCAGACCAGCTCCTTTACGTTTCCGTTTTTCACCTGGGATCACACTCAGGGCTGTTCGGCCATCGGCGGCTATGTGTATCGCGGCAATTACTCGCCGATCATGCGCGGCTATTATGTTTTCGCCGATTTCTGCTCCCGATATATCTGGGTGGCCAACACGGAAAACCTGACCGGCGATATCCGGAAGCCCACGCTAGTCGTTGAGAACGGCGGGATCGGCCCACTCCAATGGACCAGCTTCGGCACGGATGTCAGGGGCGAGATCTATATCGGCGGCTTTTTCCACGATGCAGTCTATCGGATTGTCGCTCCCTGATGGGTAGATTGGACCAATCTTAAAGATAGGTCCAATCAAGTGTCAAGTGGGCAAGAACTGCTCCAGGAAGCGCAGATCGTTGGCCCAGAAGTAGCGGATGTCGTCAATGCCGTATTTCAGCATGGCGATGCGCTCCACCCCCATGCCGAAAGCGAAGCCCGAATAGATGCCGGGATCATAACCGCCGTTGCGCAGCACCGTGGGATGGACCATGCCGCTGCCCAGGATTTCCAGCCAGCCGGTGTACTTGCAGACTGGACAACCCGCTCCCCGGCAGATGAAACATTCGATGTCCAGTTCAGCGCTTGGCTCAGTGAAGGGGAAGTAATTGGCCCGGAAGCGCATCGCCGTTTCCTGCCCGAACATGCGCCGGGCAAAGTTGGCCAGGGTTCCCTTCAGATCGGCCAGGCTGATGTTCTTGCCGACGGCCAACCCCTCTACTTGATGAAACTGGATCTCCGCCCGGGCAGTGATCTGCTCATAGCGGTAGCACATGCCGGGCAAAATAACCCGAATCGGCTGCGGGTAATATTCGCGCATGGCGCGAATCTGTCCGGCGCTGGTGTGGGTGCGTAAGAGAACGCCGGGAGTGTGGGTGTAAAAAGTATCCCACATATCTCGCGCCGGGTGGTGAGCGGGGATATTCAGCAGCTCGAAGTTGTTTTCTTCTGTCTCTACATCGGGGCTGCGATAGATCTGAAAGCCCATGTCGCCCCAAATGCGACCGATCTCACGCAACACCAGCGTCGAAGGGTGCAGACCGCCGCGCCATTGTTGCCGGCCCGGCATGGTGACGTCAATGGCCTCCGCCGCCATCCGGGCGCGCAATTCGGCGGCCTGCGCGGCGGCGAGGCGCTCCTCGTAAGCTGCATTGAGCGACTGCTTGACTTCGTTAATACGCCGGCCAAATGCGGGGCGTTCCTCGGGAGACATCTGGCCCAGGTTGCGCGTTTCCAGCTGTACACTCCCCTTGCGACCGAGCGTCTCACGGTGCCAATCTTCCAGCGCGGCGACCGAGCTCGCCTCTTGCAGCCGGCGCATCGCATCGGCGTAAATGCTCTCGATATGGTTTGTCGTGTCCACAGCTGGATTTACTCGGGGGATATTCTATGCCGGAAGGCGCTGCCGGCGTTCTTCGGAGTGGGTGAGCATCTCTTCGCGCAAGGAAGGGGTCTTCTCGGCAAGCGTGCCCAGGACGCCGTTCACGAAGCGCGGGGCGCTGTCGGAGCCATAAGTCTTGGCAAGTTCGACTGCTTCGTTGATCGCCACTTTGACCGGGGTCAGGCCGGCGATCATGAATTCGTACATGGCGATGCGCAGGATGTTGCGGTCAATAACCGCCATTTGCTCCAGCGGCCATTCCGGCGCATATCGGGCGATGAGCACATCCATCTCGGGCTGGTACTCCACCACGCCGGTCACCAACTGCTGGGCAAACTCCACCCCGATGCTTTCCAGCGTGGTTGCTTCCAGCCGCTGCATCAACACCTCGAACGGTGGATGGCCGGCCAGGTCATACTCGTATAACGTTTCTAATACAACCCGGCGCGCCCGGCGTCTCGTCTTCATGCCTTGCTCGTCCGTCTCATAACTTATAAACCCCGCAGGTCATGATGAACATATTCGCTCTGCATCGCTTACGTGAAAGACCTGCGGGGTTTTGTCCTCATTTAGCGAGAGAACCTCTTATGGCTGGCCGAATACGACATCTTCTACATGAATGTTAACGGCCCGAACCGGGATTCCGACCATCTTGTCCATCGCCTCTCGCACGGCGGCCTGGGCCGTCTCACTGCAGCGCCTGACATTGACGCCGGGATCAACCAGGAGGTAGATGTCAAACGCCAGTCTATTATCCTCAAAACTCAAAACAATGCCATCATGCCGGGTGGCGCGGCGGAACAGGTTGGTGACGTCCGATGGTATCGGGGCCATTTCACGCACACCTTCGATAGAGAGCACTGTCTCCCTGGCAATAGTGATCAACACTTCCGGCGCTACTTCGATGCGCCCCATACTCTGCCGCTGCTCGCTCATTTGATCACCTGTCTCCCTACATGGCCATGCCGCCGTCAACGCGGATCACTTCGCCGGTAATATATTCAGCGCGATTGGAAGCGAGAAACGTGACCAGATAGGCCACCTCTTCCAATTTGCCCAGGCGCCCCAACGGGATGTGATCGAGCGCCATCTGCATCAGTTCGTCCGACAGCGCGGCGGTGATATCCGTGGGAAAGAAGCCCGGCGCGACGGCATTGACCGTGATCTGCCGGGAGCCCATCTCCTTGGCCAGCGACTTGGTAAATCCAATGATGCCGGCTTTGGAAGCGGCGTAGTTCGTTTGCCCACCCTGCCCGGCCAGACCGACCACCGAAGAGATATTGATGATTCGTCCGCCTTGCTTGCGGCGCATCATCGGCCGCAACGCCGCCTTGGAGCAGTTGAACATGCTCTTTAGATTGGTGTCCAGCACCGTGTCCCAATCTTCTTCCTTCATCAGCATGATCAGCATGTCGCGGGTAGTGCCGGCGTTATTGACCAGGATATCCAGCTGCCCATAAGCATCTGTGGTCGCCTTCACCAGCTCCTGGGCTTCTGCCAACTTGCTCACATCAGCCCGAACGGCCATCGCCGCGCCGCCGGCTTCCTCGATGCCGGCGACTACCTGCCGGGCAAGCGCCTCGTTTCCCAGATAGTTTACCACGACTTTCGCGCCGTTCCTGGCCAGATCCTCGGCGATGGCCCGGCCAATACCGCGTGACGCGCCGGTAACGATGGCTACCTTGTCTGCGAGCAACTGCTCCATCTCCACTCTTCTCCCAATCCGAGGCGTGCGGCTCTGGTCCGCTTCAGTCCAGGTCAGTAAATCGTTGCCGATTGGCGGCGCGATCGATGCGCCGCATCAGCTTGTCCAGCACATCGCCCGGCCCGACTTCCACAAAAGTCTCGACCCCCTGTTCACGCAGGTAGAGCATGGAGGCGGTCCATTGTACGCCGCCGGTGAGTTGTCCGGCCAGTTCCGCGCGGATCTCAGCCGGCGTTTGCAGCGGCCCGGCGCTCAGGTTGGCGATTACGGGCATGTCAGGGGCCGCAACCGGGGTGGCGGCGACGTCACGCGCGAACGCTTCCGCCGCCGAGGCCATCAACGGGGAGTGGGCGGCAATGGTGATCGGCAGGAGCACGACCTTGCGCGCCCCCGCCGCCTCTGCACTTTCCATCGCCGCTTGCAGCGCGTCGCGATCCCCGGAGATAACTACCTGACCCGGGGAATTATCGTTGGCGATCTGCACCGGGCGTCCGGCTTGCCGGGTAGCGACGGCGCACACTTCCTCGACGACCGGCGTGTCCAGGCCGAGAATGGCGGCCATGGCTCCCGGCCGGCGCTCTCCGGCTTCCTTCATCAGCACGCCGCGCCGGCGGACCAGCGCCAGCCCGTCCGCAAATGCCAGGCTGCCGGCGGCTGCCAGGGCGGATAATTCGCCCATGCTGTGGCCGGCCACGAAATCGGCGGGCGGCCAATCCCCGCGTTCCTGCATCACCGCCCAGGCCGCCAGGCTGGTGGTGAAGAGGGCCGGCTGCTGGTTCACGGTGTCGGTCAGTTCATCTTCGGGTCCATGGAAGCAAAGCGCCGAGATGGAAAAGCCGAGCAACTCATCCGCATGATCAAAAACAGCACGTGCCGCCGGTTCACGCTCATAAAGCGTGCGTCCCATGCCCACGTGCTGCGATCCCTGTCCGGGAAAAAGATAAGCGGTCTTCATTTGTTAACGGCTTCGTGGAGGCCGAACGGGCCTCGCCGGCCAATAAACGTTCGCCGCCGTTTACTCTTCCAACGCCGGCTTTATTTGCCGCGAATTGTATGTCCCGCACACATCGCAAACGTAGTGCGGCTTCTTCATCTCACCACATTTCTCGCACTTCACCAGGTGGGGGGCGGTCAACGCATCATGCGTCCGTCGCCGGTCCCGGCGCGCTTTGGAGACCTTTCGTTTTGGTAGGGCGCCCATGATAGTTCCTCAATACCTCGATCAACAGACAAAAAATACGCGGCGCTTTCGCCGCGACAGGTGATTATATCGCACTCAGGAGTGGTGTCAAGCAGCGATCAGTGCTGCGGTTGCTTTTCACGGATAGGGGATGCGCCCAACGGCTGCTGCTCTACCTGCACCTTGCGCAGCCCGTTGCGCACTACGGTCAGCGAATGGACGAGGTCCTCTTCCAATTTGGAGAGGACATCCACTACATAGGCATCCGCATCCTGGCGTAAGACATCCGATTCACGCTCGGCCAACTCCATCAGGTTCTGAGCGCGTTTCTCGGCCGCGGCGCTGACACTGTCCCGGCGCACCAATTCGCCGGCTTCGTGCTTGGCAAGCTGCCGGATGCGGTCGCCTTCCTCCTTGGCCTGGGCCAGGATGCGCTCCTTTTCCGCCTCAATGCGGTTGGCGCGCTTCACCTCTTCCGGGATGGCCACGCGCAATTGGTCAACGATGTTGAAAATCTGATCTTCGTCAACCAGGAGTAACGAGGTCAGCGGCAACCGCCGGCTGTCACTAAGTACTTGCTCCAGTCTATCCACCAGGTGCTGAATGTCCATGCGGCGTTCCTGCTATGTTTTTTACTGCAAACGAGAGAATGGGTTCCGATGCGCCATTATACCGTTGCCGGCGTCAGTCACGCAACGTCACCGGTCGAGTGTAATTCGACGAATCTTTATTGAAAGTCCTGTGCAACGCCTGGGCCACGTTGGGCGGCACCATACTGCTGACATCACCGCCAAACGAGGCGATCTCGCGCACCGTCGTGCCGCTGAGAAAGGTATGTTGTTCGCGGGTCATAAGGGTGACCACTTCAACTTTAGGGCTCAGACGTTGATTGGCCAGCGCCATCCGGAACTCGAACTCAAAGTCAGAGAAGACGCGCAGGCCACGCACGATCACCCGCGCCCCTACCTCACGCGCAAAGTCCACCGTCAGGCCGCTGTAGCTGACGATGCTGATGTTGTCCGCCCGGCCATCCAGCGCCTCGACGATCATGTTCACCCGCTCTTCCGGCGAAAAGAGCAGCGACTTGGACGGCACCCCGTGATCGTAGACGCCGACCACCAGATCATCGAATATCGCCGCCGCCCGGTTGATCAGATCCAGATGACCATAGTGCACCGGATCAAAGGTGCCGGGGTAGATTGCGCGTACTTTCAAGATTCTTTCTCCCGCTAAAAACTTGGAAACCCCGCAGTTCTGGCAACGCACGTTGGCCCAGGAATGAACCGCTGAAAGACCTGCGGGTCTTTGAGAAGACCACTAACTAATGTCTCCGGCTGTTTCCCAGAAATGAGCCACCTGCTCACGCAATAACTGGTGCTCCGGCTGTTCAAGCAGGGCATCATTCTGGAATAACACCTGCGCTTCTTCGCGGGCTTCCTCCAACAGGCGCACATCCAACAGTGAGGCCAGGCGCAACTCCGGCAGCCCGCTCTGCCGCCGGCCAAAGAACTCACCCGGCCCGCGCAGCTCCAGGTCCTTCTCGGCCAGGAGGAAGCCATCGTTCGTCTTCTCCAGCGCCCGCAGACGCTCTTCCGCCTCCTGGCTGGTACTATCCGCTACCAGTAAACAATAAGATTGGTGCACCCCGCGCCCAACCCGGCCGCGGAACTGATGCAATTGCGCCAGGCCAAAGCGATTCGCCCCTTCAATGAGCATCACCGTGCTGTTCGGCACGTCTACGCCCACCTCGATCACTGAGGTAGAGACGAGGATATTCGTCTCGCCTCTCACAAAAGCGCGCATGACCTGTTCCTTTTCCTCCCCATTCATGCGCCCATGCAACAGACCCAGCTTCAAGTCGGGAAAGACCTGCTCTTGCAATCGGGCATGTTCCTCGACCGCGGCTTTCTCATCGATCTTGTCTGACTCCTCCACCAGCGGACAGATAATGAAAGCCTGCCGGCCCTGCTGGATCTGGCCGCGCACAAATGAGTAGGTGCGTTCACGCTCGCCGGGGCGGATCCAATCGGTTTTGATCTCCTGCCTGCCGGGCGGCATCTCGTCCAGCACTGAGATATCCAGGTCGCCATACATGGATAGCGCCAATGTGCGCGGGATGGGCGTCGCGCTCATCACCAGCAGGTGGGGATTTAGCTGTCCGGCAGGGTGACCGTTGCTGCCGGCCCGCGCCCCTTTGTCGCGCAACGCCTGCCGCTGGTCAACGCCGAAACGATGCTGCTCATCAATCACCACCAGGCCGAGATGCTTAAACTGCACCGGCTGCTGAATCAGCGCATGAGTGCCGATGATCAGCTGGATGTTGCCGCCGGCGAGCTCCCGGTAGATCTGCTCCTTCTGCGCGGCGGGCGTGCTGCCTGTCAAGAGGGCCGGCTCCAGGTCCAGGCCGGCCAGCATCCGGCTCAGGCCTGCGTAGTGTTGCTCGGCAAGAATCTCGGTAGGGGCCATCAGGACGGCTTGCGTCCCGCCGGCTACCGCCAGCAACATCGCCGCCGCAGCGACAACCGTCTTGCCCGCTCCGACATCCCCTTGCAGCAGCCGGTTCATCGGCGTTTCGCTGTTCACATCGGCCGCGATCTCCCCGATCACGCGCTGTTGCGCGCCGGTCAATTGGAAAGGCAAACCCTCTACGAATTGCGAGAGCAGTGGGGAGTCCGGGGGCAGCGGCAGGCCGGGATTGGAGCGCCATTCACGCCGCTGGCCCAACATACCCAGTTGCAGGAGCAACAGTTCGTCGAAAGCTAGCCGGCGCCGCGCCGCGTGTAGCGCTTCCTGGCTGTCCGGGAAATGCACCTGGCGCATCGCTTGCGGGAGGGGCAACAATCGCCTGCGACGTCGCGAACTTTCCGGCAACGGATCAGGCACGCGTGTGGCCCACTGGCTCACCGCCGTCTGCATCACGTCGCGCATCTTCTTGCTGGCCAGTCCCTTGGTAAGCGGGTAGACGGGGATGATCCTGCCGGAGCGCAGGAGATCGCTGGAGAGGGGTTCCCATTCCGGCGAGTTGAATACCAGCCGGCCCAGGTATTTGTCCACTTTGCCTCTGAGCACGATCTGCATGCCCGCGCTCAACTTATCTGCCAGCCAGGGTTGGTTGAACCAGGTCGCCTCAATCCGGCCACTGCCGTCGGCAATGATCGCCTGCAACACCGTTTGATTGCCGCGAATCCTGCGCGCCCGCGCCTGCCAGACCGTGCCGATGACGGTCACTTGCTCGCCGTATTGCAGCCGGTTGATCGGCTTCATCAGGGAGAAGTCGTCGTAGCGCCGGGGGTAGATGCGCAGCAGTTCGCCGACGGTGGTCGCGCCCAGAGTTTCCAGTCGTTGGGCGGTGGCCTGTCCGACTTCCGGCAATATGGTCACCGGCTGCATTAGACCGCGCGGGTCGGGAGGCGGCTGGTCCCCCGGCAGTGCGCTGTAATCAGGTTCATCGGCCGGCTCCTCTACAGTTCGAGGTTCGTCAGCCGGGGGAGCCGGTTCGTCTCGAAGCTCTGGGGCCTCTTCGACTACTTTAGCGGTCGAGACGCCGGCCTGCGGAAGCGGCGGCTTGTTCCTCTGAACTGGCGCTGATGGCGGGGCGGCCGGTGGTCCGGTTGGCCTTGCCTGGCGCGACGGCAGCCTACTTAACAGGTTGTCGACCATTGAGGCGCGCGCCTCCGTGCCCGGCAGCTTCCCATAGCCCGCCAGCACTTCCGCCGTCTGCTCGACCAGGGCCTTGTCACCCTCATCCGCGCCGGCTGCCATCTCTTTGCGGGCCTGCTCCACCCAGTAGCCGGCGAACTGCCCTATGCCGCCGACCACCGCCTTGTTCTGATACCCTTGCTCCTTTTCCAGGAGCAGGACACGTTCTAATCGCTCAAATGCTTGTAACATTTGGGGGATTATACCACGTGTTGGCGGCGGGGAACGGGTTCAGGAGGCAGCCAGAATGCAGGCCAGACCAACCGCCCTGGGGCCGATATGAGCGCCAATTGCCGGGGTCACTTCCACCATTTCCGGCGTCACGCCCCCCGGGAAAAGGTTGCTCAGGCGCTGTCGCAGTTGGCCGGCTTCTTCTTCGGCGGCGGTGTGCAGGATGGCTAATTGTTCCATCGGGCCGAGCGAGTTGGCAAGCTGGATAAGCTCCTCTACCGCCCGGCTGTGGGTGCGAATGCGGGCAATAGACTTCGCCTCTCCCTGCTGCACGCTGATCACCGGCTTAATTTTCAGCAAGGTCCCCAACCCGAACTCCGCCCAACTTGCCCGGCCGCTCTTGCGCAGGAACTCTAACGTGTCCAGCACCGCCAATACTCGCGTGCGCCGGACCTTCTCCTGTAGATCGGAGACGATCTCAGCCAGGTTCCGGCCGGCCGCCGCCGCTCGGGCGGCAGTCAGCGCCAGCAGACCCAGGCCCATGCTGAGCTGTTGGGAATCAAACAATTCCACCGGCACGGACTCCGTCGCATTGGCCCCCGCCTGAGCCGCATTAAGTATGCCGCTGAGAGAGCCGGCCACGTGGATCGAGAGCACGGCAGTAGCGCCCTCAGCAGCCAATCGTTCGTAGACTTCTGTGAAAGCGCCGGCAGCCGGGGCGGCGGTCGTCGGCGAAGAGGCGTAATGGGGAAGCTGTTCGTAAAACGTCTGCCGGCTCAATTCGACCCCGTCCAGGTAGCTCTGGTCGCCGATATTGATGTAGGCCGGCAGGACTGTGATCCCGGCTTCGCGAGCCAGATGTTCCGGCAAGTCGCAGGTGCTGTCGGTCACCACTCGAACGGTCATCGGTTCTACTCGGCCCCCAGAATGTAGAAATAGTAAGGCTGACCGCCGGGGAGCAGTTCAATTTCGAGATTCGGATAGAGGTTCTCGATATGCTCAACGGTAGCCTCTGCTTCTTGCTGAGTGACATCGCTGCCGTAATAAACGGAGAGGATTTCGCGATCGCCAATCTTCAGGGTGCTCAGGGTACGGGTCAGCACGTCGGTGATGTTGTCGCCGGAGGCGCAGATGTTCCCATCAGCCAGACCGATAATCTCCCCTTCCTTGATGTTCAGCCCGTTCAGCTCCACACTGCGCGTAGAGGTGGTGATCTCGCCGCTGGCGACCTGCAAGCCGGCCTCGCTCATTGCTTCCGCTACCTCATCCAGATCGCCGTCCGCGTGCCAGCTTAACATCGCACTGACCCCCTGGGGAATCGTGCGCGTGTGCACTACGGCAACCTGCTTGGCGCTCAACTCGCCGGCAGCCTCCGCCGCCAGGAAGATGTTCTTGTTGTTTGGCAAGACGATCACCCGCTCCGCCGGCACGCTGTTGATGGCCGCCAGGATCTCTTCTGTGCTGGGGTTGTTGGTTTGCCCGCCATTAACGATCGAGGCCACGCCCAGACTGCTGAGAATATGGCCTAACCCTTCGCCGGCAGCCACCGCGACCACTCCAATCTGGTCAGCGCGGATGCCGGGGTTGGCCGCAGCCAGAGCGGCCGCCGGCGTAACGGCCGGCGCAGCAGCAGTGTTTGCGCCGGAGACGATTTCCTCCATCTGCACCTGCATATTCTCGACCACGACATCCATTATCCGGCCCAGGCTGATCCCATAACTGATCGGTTGGCCGGGGTCCTTTACATGCACGTGCACTTTAATTGTGGAAGAGTCGCCCACCACAACCGTGGAATCGCCCATGGCGTCAATTACATTTCTGACTGTCTCCACATGTAGATTGTGGCCCATCAGAATGAACTGCACGTCGTAGGGATTCTCCAGCACGCCCCCTTCCGGCACGGCCAGCGCCTGGGCGGGCAATTTTCGCGGCGCCTGCTCTCGACGAGAGACGGCCAGCTCGCCGTTGACATACTGCAACATCCCTTCCAGGATGAAGACCAGCCCCTGACCTCCGGCATCCACCACGCCGGCTTGCTTCAACACCGGCAGCATCTCCGGCGTGCGCTCGAGCGCCTGCTGGCAGCGCTCCAACACCCGCTCCAGTAGGAAACGCAAGTCGGCGCTTTTCTCGGCGGCCTCAACCGCCTCCTCCGACCCTTCGCGGATCACGGTCAGAATCGTGCCCTCGACCGGCTGCATCACACCCTTGTAGGCAGTTTCTGAGGCCAGCTTGAGCGCATTGGCGATGTCCCTGGCATTGGCGGTCTCTTTGTCCTTCAAGCCGCGGGCCACGCCGCGCCAGATCTGGCTGAGGATGACGCCGGAATTGCCTCGCGCCCCCATCAGCGCGCCGTGCGCCAGGTCCTGCGCGACCTGCGAGATGGCTTCATGCTCACAGTCTTCAATGCGCGCATACGCGGAGCGCATGGTGAGCAGCATGTTAGTGCCCGTATCGCCGTCCGGCACGGGAAAGACGTTTAACGCATTGGTCTTCTCATGGTTCTCTTCCAACCACAACAAGCCTGCGTAGAGCAGTTTGCGCAGTTGTTGGCCGTTACATTGGCGCCATTTTGCCGGCGGAGCGGCGACGCTGTGTGAAATCTGTTCTATCACTCTCTCTTCTCGTCAGGCTCCAGGTGACCCATTCGTCAGGGTTGCAACAGACCCCGCAGGTCTACTTTCAGGAACCGGCATCATTCCGGCGCAGCCCCTGCACGTACACATTGACCGCTTTCACAGAGGTCTCGCCGAGGTTTCCCCTGGAGCCGAGCGCCTGGTCAACATGAAATGTTACTGTATTCTGGATGCTCTCAGCGACAGCGCGAATAGGCGTTCCATATTGTAGAATGACGTATACGTCAATGACAATCTGACCGCCGTCAAAGGAGATCTCGATCCCGCGGCGATTGTCGCGCGAAAGCGTGTGGGCGATGCCGTTTACCAGGTTCTTATTGGCCATCCCAACCACGCCGTAGCATTGATGAACCGCGTTGTTGACGATGGTGGCAACGGCAGCCGGCGAAATATCAATGCTGCCCATTGGCTCTTCATGAGTCGTCATTACCTTGCTCCTGCGCCGGCCAAACTGCGTCTATGCCCGTTTGCCAAAACGGGCGCACCCGACTATAATAATCGTTTGTGGCGGCCAGCGCGGCCGTCTTTATTTTGTCAGGTTGAGGTGAAATTATGGCCAAATGTGAACTCTGTGGCAAGGGCCCACAATTTGGACAGAACGTGAGCTTTTCGCAAAAGAAGACAAAGCGGCAATTCAAGCCCAATATCCAGCGGGCGTTCTTTTTCGAAGAAGGCCGCAAGGTTCGCAAGTATGTCTGCGCGCGCTGCCTGAAGACGGTCGGCAAGAACGCCTGATTGAAATGAGCTTTTGCTATTCGCAAGAGCCAGCTCCGGCTGGCTTTTTGCTTTTCTTGGGGCCTTGATAAACCCCGCAG
>CAYVQP010000041.1:0-13889 GCA_964452775.1 uncultured Ardenticatenaceae bacterium
TCTTCATTGTGGCGGCAATGTCAAAAAACTTGCGAATGCCGGACGGGGGCGTCCGGGCGACGGTCTGCGAAATGTAAGGGTTCATTTTTCTAAACTCATCCAACTAATGTTTAGCCCACTTCAACTCTTGAGTCATCCGTGATGACCAGGGATTTAGGACGCCCAATGACCTGAGCGTTTTCTCCAACCAGAGAGCCGTCAAGCACGCAATTAGACACACATGCCCCTGAATCTACCACGCTGTGCCGGACAAGGGCATTCGAGATCGTGGCCCCGGCCTCAATGGAGGCATAAGGTCCGATGACTGCGTTTTCCACCCTGGCGTCGGGGTGTAAGTAGACCGGCGGCAGGACGGTGAAGTCCTCTGCGTAACTGCGCTCGATGGCGTCGGCGCTGTGCAACCCCACCGAGAGCAGGCGGGTGTTGGTTTGCAGCAGGCCGGCCAGACTGCTGGTGTCCGACCATTGGTGGACTGGAAACGCGCCAACCTTTGTCCCGGACGACAATAGCGCCCGATAAGCCGGCGCAAAATACAGATGGCTCTCTGCCGGGGGTGGCTGGGGCGAAATGCGGGAAGCGAATTGCAATAGCTGCCGGCCGCTGCGATGCCAGCTGATGCCCACCAAGGCGCGTCCTCCGTGAGAAGCTTCCTGCATTGTCTCCAGCCCGCTTATTATGTTATCCGGAGCGACCATGATCTGCTCAAAGCCGGCGGCCTCGGAGTGCTCCTTTACCAGGAGGACTGCCTTCGCCTGCCGTGAGTTTGCGAAGCCGGCGATCGCCCGGTAGTCCGCCTCGACAATGCTCAGATCAGTGGCAATGATGACCGGCGCGTCATCCTGCAGGTATTCCCGGCAGAGTAGTATTGCTTCCAAGAAACCCGCCGGCCTTCCCGCGCGGACGTAGCGAGCAGCCAGGTCAGGATATTGAGCCGCAATCCATGCTTCGATGCGCGCGCCCCTATCGCCGGTGACGAAGATCACTTCGCCGGTGAGCACATCGGCCATCGCGTGCAACATGTGACCCAGCACGGTGCTGCCGGCGACGTGAAGCAGCGCCCTGGGCCGGTTGAAGGTCAGGGGGCGCAGTGGCCGGTCGTCACTGTTCAGGATGAATATTACGCGCATCTACCTGCTCAATTTCCCCGATCAGAGCGCCGTCATTGTGTGCCAGGGAGTTGCCTGTTCATAGGCATAGGCGGCATTCAGGATCGTCGCTTCCTGCAGGGTATCGCCGATTAGCTGCAGCCCGATGGGCAGGCCGCGGCTGTCAAAGCCGCAGGGAACGGATAGCCCACAACCCGCGCTAAGGTTGAGCGACAGGGTAAAGATGTCCGCCAGGTACATGCTCAGCGGATCCTCGGCCCGCTCGCCAATCGTGAAGGCGGTGGTCGGGCTGGTCGGGGTGGCAATCACATCTACTTGCTCAAAAGCGCGCTGGAAATCCCCCTTCAACAGGGTGCGCACCCTCTGCGCCCGGCCATAGTAGGCGTCATAGTAGCCGGCGCTCAAGGCATAGGCCCCCAACATGATGCGCCGCTTGACTTCCGGCCCAAAGAGGGAGCGCGTCTTTTCCACCGTAGCTACCTGATCTCTGCCGGGCAGGCGAGGGCCGAAGCGCACTCCATCGTAGCGGGCCAGGTTGGCGCTGGCCTCCGCCGGGGCAATCAGGTAATAAACCGGCAGCGCGTACTCAGTATGCGGCAGGCTGATCTCGCGGATGTCGGCCCCCAGCTCAGCCAGTTTCGCAATGGCCGCCCTGACCGTCGCTTCCACCTCCGGATCAATGCCGCTGATGAAGTACTCCTTCGGCACGCCGACGCGCAAGCCGGTTATGTCGCCGGTCAGCGCCGCCTCGTAATCCGGCACGCCGGCGGGAATGGAGGTGCTGTCGCGGGGATCATGGCCGGCGGTGGCCTGGAAGAGCGCCGTACAGTCGGCTACCGTGCGCCCGAATGTGCCTACCTGATCAAGTGAGGAGGCAAACGCGATCACACCCCAGCGAGACATGCGCCCATAGGTGGGGCGCAGGCCGACCACGCTGCAAAAGGATGCCGGCTGGCGCACGCTGCCGCCGGTATCCGTCCCCAGAGCGGCGAAGGCCAGCCGGGCAGCGACGGCGGCCGCGCTGCCGCCGCTGCTGCCTCCCGGCACGCGCGTCAGATCCCACGGATTGTGGGTGGTGAAGTAAGCCGAGTTCTCAGTGGACGAACCCATGGCGAACTCGTCGGTGTTGGTCTTGCCCAGGATGACCGCGCCGGCTTGCTTCAATTGGCTGACTACAAAGGCGTCGTAGGGCGGGATGAATCCTTCCAGGATCTTGCTGCCGGCGGTCGTCTCCACCCCGCAGGTGCTGATGATGTCCTTTACGGCGACGGGTACGCCCAGCAAAGGCGTCGTCTCGCCGGCAGCCAGGCGCACATCGGCCTCGGCCGCCTGCTCCAACGCCAACTCGTCACTGATTGTGATATAGCTCTGAATGTCGTTATCGTGCTCGGCAATGCGCTCAAGCATTGCCTCGGTCACGGCGACGCTAGAGACTTCCCCCCGGCGGAGCGCTGCGCGCAGCTCGGTCAATGTCAGCAGAGTTGGGTCCATTGGGTCAATCACCAATCACGAGTGGGTCGGCAAACAAAAAAGCAGGGCAATTGCCCTGCACGCCCGGAAAAATGCTGATCTGCCGGACCAGGGCTACTCATCCAGGACTGCCTGTATAAGGAACTGGCTTTGCGCCTGTTGGGGCGCATTAAACAGCACTTCGTCAACCGGCAGTGAGGGGCTGACCACATCGTCCCGCCAGACGTTATGTTGGGCGACGGCGTGGGCCGTGGGCGGAACGGCGGAGATATCCAGCCCGGCGATCTTTTCGATAGCCTCAAGGATGGCCGAAAGCTGCCCCTGATATTGCCCCAATTCCGGCATCGAAAGCTCCAGCCGCGCCAGGTTGGCGACTTTGGCCACTTCGTCCAGGGTTAACGACATCGTTCCTCCAACAGTACAAGATTATGAGGGAATTATAGTCTTCGGCAGGAGGGGCGACAAACGCGCGCCGTTGGGGAACACCGGCGAGACAGGATATTTGAAGTTACCGCTCGGCGTCAGTCGCCGATAACGGCTTCAGACTCTTCGTCATCCTCATCCCGGCCGTGCAGGGCGGCGAACTCCTCGTCCGTCCAGAAGTTCTCGCTGGCGGTCAGGCGGTCAATGTACAGGATGCCGTCCAGGTGGTCAATCTCGTGCTGGAATATTCGGGCGGTCCAGTCCTTAAGCCGGAGGTTGAACTTGCGGCCATGGCGGTCAAGCCCCTGCACGCGGATGGACTCGTGCCGGCTTACCTCGCCGATATAGCCGGGGATTGACAGGCAGCCCTCATATCCGTCAACGGTCTTGCGCGACTTCCAGGTGATCTCCGGATTGATGATCACGTGTAACTCGCGTGAATTGGGGATGTCGTTGCCCTCATTATCCGTTTCCGGCAGCGTTTCGATGACCGCCAGGCGCAATGACTGATCGACTTGTGGGGCAGCCAGACCGACGCCGGATACCTGGCGCATGGTCTCGATCATGTCATCAATCAATTGCTGTAGGTCCTGATCAACGCGGGTGACCGGACGCGCGCGCCGGCGCAAAGTCTGGTTGGGCGGTTGAACAATGGAAAGTAGGGTCATTGGTCTATTCTTCATCCAGGTTCACAGTTGGCGTTCGCCGGGGAACCTGGCCCTGTTCAGTAATCTGTTGGTAGACATCCAAGAGCATCGCATATTCGCTACGTCTCTGGGCGCTTTCGGCTTCGCGCTTCTTATTCCGCAGGATCTCGCGCCGGCGAAAGATGTCCTGTTGCACCAGGTCGGGATGGGTCACGCGCTCGAAGATGATGTCTGCTGCCGCGCCGGCTGTTTCAATGGAGACATTGCCGTAACGAAAGATGTTAGCAAGCAGGCCGGGCTGTATGGAGCTGACGTTCTGGATATTCTCCAATTCCGCCTGTCTGCGGCTCTCGCCGAAACCAAAGGGTTTGCGGTCAATATCGAGCACATAACGGTCGTTCACGCGATATTGATCGTTGCGCCAGTCTTCCACATACCAGACAAACATGAAAGCGTCAATGATAGCGACGCCACCCCAGATAAGCCACCATATGACATTTGCCTGCGCCCGCAGCAAGATTACGCCGCTAAATGCCAGACCGGCGGCAATCAGGAACGCCCAGCGAAGCTTAAACAGGAGGAAGACGCGTGATTTGCGATAGGTCACTTCGCCGCCGTCTTCAACCCGTGTGCCATAACGGCGGCCCAGCTGACCGAACCAGCCGAAGAATGGAAGGCCGGCGTCGTCGGATTCTTCCGATTCTTCGTTCGGCAATTGCTTGTATTGAGTGTCAATGTTGAAATGCGCGGTTAGCGATTGCCGGATAAGCGTTTGCTGTTGGCCGGCGTCAATTTCGCGACCGCGGCGTTGCAGGCGATTGATAGCTTCTTCCACCCTGCGCGGCTCGCTCATATAGTCGAATACAATTGTCCCGCCGGTCGCCGCCGCCGAGGTGATCCGCGTAGTTCCCAGGCCGAGCAGCTTTGACAACAGGTTGGGTTGGGTGCTGCTGACGCTCTGAATCTGATCAAACGGCGTCTTGCGCACGCGAGTACCGAAACGCCGCAGGTTTAGATCGAACTCGTAATGCAATACCTGCTTGTTGGTAACGATCAGGTAATCATTGCGCCAGTCCAGGAACTCATACAGGACCATAAAAGCGAGCAGGAAGGTGGGAATGATCAGGAAAATAGCGGCGAACCAGGGGCTGAGAAAGACAGCGATGAAGGTGCTGAGCAAGAAGTAGCCGGCCACCCAGGCGACGAGCATGAAGGCCCGAAAGCCGGCCCGAATGACAAGTAGCCAGCGGCTACGCCGGGTCCAATACTCGACAATTTCATCCGGCGAAAGGGCGGCCGACCGGTATTCCCGGTCAGTTTCGGCGACTCGGCTCTTTTCAAGCAGCTCCCAGGCTTCCTCAGACAGGCCGGCGATGTGGTTGCCGCCGGCATCATAATTCGGTTCCAGGGCATCAATGATATCGGGATAATCGGCGAGCAACCTGAGGAAGTCTGACCCTTCGATGATCAGTAGTCGTCCCGGCGCGGTGGCCTTGATCGCGGCGGTGTGCACCCTGGTATCCAGCAGCCAGACATCCTCAAAGTAGCTCCCAGCTTCGTAAGCGCGCGTGGACCGCACGAGACCTTGCGCATCTACGGTGCTGGCGAAGAGCCGGCCCTCTCGGACCATGTAGAGGCTGTCCGCCGGATCGCGCTGGAACGCGACAATCGCGCCGGTGGAGAATTCGTACTCCGCCGCTATGCCGGCGATGGCCTCCAACTGATCATCGTACAGGTCTTTGAAGATGGTCAGCTCGTGCAGGAACTCCGCTTTGCTGCTCATGGGCGGGATTTTAACATAACCATCCGTCAGTGTATACTGGCCCGGCTTTCGCACCGGCCTGGCGCCGCCGGTGAACACGACCCTTGCGTCAGATGTGGCGCAGACTGATTGGTAAACACTGCGAAGATGCCGGCATCTCTGGAGCGGGTTCTGGCGAACCCAATCATGTTGCTCTTCACCGTGGTGGCGATAGGAAACTTCGTCGCCGGATTGCGCCTGGGATATGGGGGCTGGCAGGGGCGGCGGGCCTTGCTGCAGGAGCCACTGCGCCGGGAGCCGAAGCGCTGGGCAGATCGATCCGCCATGCTGCTCGGCGTACCGCTGGGTGTGCTGCTGCACGAATTCAGCCATGCGCTGGCTACCTGGCTATTCGGGGGCAGCATCGTTGAGTTCGGGTACTTTTTCTACTGGGGCTATGTCGTTCCCGTGGGCGAGTTTAGCGCCGCGCAATACTGGTTTATCAGTTTGGCCGGCACGTTGGGCAGCCTGGTTTACGGCCTGCTTGCCTGGCTGCTGCTGAGAAGCCGGCCCTCCAGCATTATGCGCTATCTGGGCCTGCGCACCCTGCGCTACCAGCTCTACTTCGCGCTCATCTACTACCCGCTATTTACGCTCTTCACCTTTTTCGGGGACTGGCGGACCATTTACGACTTCTCCAGCACGCCGTTGCTGAGCGGTATTACGCTGATCGCCCATCTGGCGCTGCTGGGCGTGTTTCTCTGGTTTGACCGGCAGGGAGCCTTCGAAATGCCGGCGTTCAACAGCCTGGAAGAGCAGCGCCGGTATGAAGATCTGCGCCGGCAATCAGCGCTCAATCCGCACGATATCGTCTCCCGGCTGCGCGTGGTGGAAATGCTCCGGCGGGGTGGGGCGACCAGCCAGGCCAGGGTGGAACTACGCCGGCTGCTAAAGGAGCACCCCAAGTCGGCGACGGCTCACCTGCTGCAGGCGCAGATGCTCAGTGAAGGCAAGCGCCAGGTGCCGGCCGGCGCAATCAAGGCGGCCGAAACGGCGCTGGCGTTGGGCCTATCGGACCCCAATCAGGTCGCGTTTGCATACGGCCTGTTGGCGCAATACGAACTGGATGTGGGCCGGGTAGATGAAGCCGCTCGCGACCTTGATCAGGCATTGGCGGCTATCTCCATCCAAGGTAACCCCCACGAAGCGCATTTGCTCTACCTGCGGGCGCGAGCACACCGGAGCAAGCGCCAGTACACTCTTGCCCAAAGCGACATCTCCGCCGCGATCCATCTGGCAGAAACGACCAATGATCCTCAGGCGGTCGCCCAATACCGGCAGGAAGCGGAGACGATCCGGCAGCATGCCGGGTCTTGAAAGGGCGCGGGCAGCGCTCACAGATTGAATCCTGATTTACCGCAAATCATTTCAGTATGCTGCGCCAACGGGTATAATTCCCGTTGAGAGTCTTGTTTTGATCCTGCCGCCTGGAGGAGATTATGTCTGGTCTAGTTACGACTGTGCGCGAAAGCATCCGCTATCGTGGGCGATCCGGCCAGTACAGCTGGATGGCCCATCGCATTTCCGGACTGGCGATCCTGCTGTTTCTGATCATGCACGTGTGGGACACGGCCAACGCGCATTATTTGCCCGGCCTCTACCAGTGGTCCATCCTGCTCTTCAAGCATCCGGTTTTTCTCGTGCAGGAGATTTTGCTGATGGCAGCAGTTCTGTATCATGCCTTCAACGGCCTGCGAGTGACCCTGCTGGATTTCAAGCCGGAGTGGTGGAAGTATCAGAGTCGCAGCGCCACGGTGCTGTGGGTGCTCTTCTTCCTGGTCTTTATTCCGATCGGCCTGTTGATGTTCAATGAGGCGATCAGCCATTGCAGCGAATTGGCCGCGGAGGGAGCGAGCTGCTGGACGCTCCCGGCCCTAAACGACTTCCGGCCCTTCACAGAAGTTCATCCCTTACCATAGGACGAGAGGAATATCATGGCGACTTTATCAGGTGTCACCAGACGCACCGCTGAAATCCAATCGCGCACAAACTTTGAGCGCTACGCCTTCCTGTTCATGCGTCTTTCCGGCGTGCTGCTGCTCTTCCTGGCCGTCGGCCACATGCTCATTCAGCATGTGCTGAACAGCAGCACAAACCTGACCATCCAGTTTGTGGCCCTGCAATGGAACACCTGGGGATGGAAGACGTATGACATCTTGCTGCTCGCGTTTGCTATCCCACATGGTTTCAACGGCTTGCGCACTGTGCTGGAAGATTACATCCACAATCCGGGAGCGACGCGCGTAATCCGTTGGGTGCTGTTGGCGGCCACAATCGTGACCGTTCTTTGGGCCGGGTTTGCCATCGCCTCCTTTGATCCAGTAACCGTACCCACCGGCTGACGAGAAGGCGGAGAGAAAAGGATAACATCATGGCAGCAACAGTACATACGCATACATTTGACGCCGTTATCGTGGGGGCCGGCGGCGCGGGCCTGATGGCTGCGCTATATGCCAGTCGCAAGGTGAAGGTGGCGGTCATCTCCAAGCTATATCCAACCCGATCGCACACCGGCGCGGCTCAAGGCGGCGTCGGCGCGGCGCTGGGCAATGTGGATGAAGATCGCTGGGAGTGGCACGCCTTCGACACGGTCAAAGGATCAGATTACCTGGCGGACCAGCCGGCGGTGGACATCCTCTGTAAAGAAGCGATTGAAACCGTGGTCGAATTGGAGCACATGGGGCTACCATTCGATAGGTTGCCGAATGGCCGCATCTCGCAGCGGCGCTTCGGCGGGCACACCAATAACGACACCGGCCGGCCGGTTCATCGCGCCTGCCACGCCGCCGATCGCACCGGCCACATGATCCTGCAAACGCTCTATCAGCAATGCGTCAAGCAGAACGTCAACTTCTTTGACGAATATCACGTGGTGGATTTGATCCGGGTAGGGGATACGGTGCGCGGCGTTGTGGCAATTTGTATTGCCACGGGCGAGTTCCACGTCTTTCACAGCAAGGCGGTGATGTTTGCCACCGGCGGGTGGGGGCGCTGCTGGGAGGTGACCTCCAATGCTCACTCACTCACCGGCGATGGGGCAGCCATCTGCCTGCGACGCGGCGTTCCGCTGGAAGACATGGAGTTCTTCCAATTTCACCCCACCGGCATCTTCAAGCTGGGTATCCTGATCACCGAGGGCGTGCGCGGCGAGGGCGGAGTGCTGATTAACGGCGAGGGCGAGCGTTTCATGGAACGCTACGCGCCACACATTAAGGACCTGGCCAGCCGGGATGTGGTCAGCCGGGCCATCTTTCTGGAGCTGCGCGACGGCAAGGGGATCAACGGGCAGAGATACGTCTACCTGGATGTGCGCCCGGAAACGGTGAACCATTACTTTGAGAAGGACGGCGAAAGCACGCGCGTGGACGCCGCCTATATTGAGTCAAAACTGCCGGATATTGCTGACTTCGCGCGCACCTACCTGGGGGTTGATCCGGTAAAGGAACCAATGCCCGTGCAGCCGACGGCGCATTACGCCATGGGCGGCATCCCCACGGACGTTCACGGCCGGGTGGTGCTTAACGAGCAGGGCAGCCCACTGCATGGACTCTACGCTGCGGGAGAAGTGGCCTGCGTCTCTGTGCATGGGGCGAACCGGCTGGGCACGAACTCGCTGGTTGACCTGATTGTCTTCGGCCGGCGGGCCGGCGTGGACATAGCCCGCTATTGCAGCGAAGCCGCACTGGAAGCGCTGCCGGATAACCCCGCCGCCGAAGTCATGGCTGAGTTTGATCGCATTCGGAATAACGCCGGCACAGTCAGACAGTATGAGTTGCGCTCCAAGATGCAGCAGACTATGACGGCCAACGTGGGCGTCTTCCGCATGGAGAGCACCATAGCAGAAGCGGTGAAGCAGTTGGCCGGGTTGCGCGATTCATACCGGCATGAGCTGGCGATTGATGACAAGGGTTATCAATTCAACACCGATCTCCTGGAGGCCTGGGAGCTGGGCTGCTTATTGGAACTGGCTGAAGTCACATCAGTTTCTGCAATAGCGCGCAAGGAAAGCCGGGGGGCGCACGCCAGAGAGGATTTCAAGGCCCGCGATGACCAGAACTGGTTAAAGCATACTTTCTGTTTTGCAGAGAACGGCGGCTACCGGCTGGAATATAAGCCGGTCGAGCTGGGTCGCTATACGCCCAAGGAGCGCGTTTACTGATGAGCAACAACTCCCCAACCCTACAAGTACATATTCGCATCCGGCGTTTCAACCCGGAGAAAGACAGCAAACCCTGGTGGGGTGAATATGCGCTGGATGATGTCCCGCGCAATGATTCGGTGCTGGATGTCTTGCATCTGGTGAAGTGGAAGCTGGACGGCACACTCGCCTTGCGCCGTTCTTGCGCTCACGGGGTGTGCGGCTCGGACGCGCTGCGTATTAACGGCGCGAACCACCTGGCCTGCAAGACGCTGATCGGCCGGCTGGCGGACGGCAAAGATCAGGTGAAAATCCAGGTGGAGCCAATCCTGGGCTTGCCGGTTCTAAAAGACTTGATCGTGGACATGGAGCCGTTCATGGAGCATTACCGCTCGGTGATGCCCTATTTCGTGAACGATAATCCGCCGCCGGCGGACGGCCGCGAGCGGCTACAATCCATCGAAGATCGGGCGCGCTTTGACGATACCACCAAATGCATCCTCTGCGCTGCCTGCACCACCTCCTGCCCCAGTTTCTGGGCCGATGGCCGGTATGTGGGGCCGGCAGCCATCGTGCAGGCGCATCGCTTTATCTTTGACTCGCGTGATCAGGCCTATGAAATGCGCCTGACCAAGCTGGCCGAGCCGACCGGCGTCTGGCGATGCCGCACCATCTTCAACTGCACCAATGCTTGCCCGCGTGAAATCGAGGTGACCAGGGCGATTGCTGAGGTAAAGGGCGCGATCGCCACCGGCCGGGTCTAGCGCCGCCAGGGTTCAAACGAATCCATGATGGAGCCGCCGGTGAACTCGCGCAGGATGGAGTTGCTGGGGATGCGGGCGGATTCCGGGAGCGGATCGAACCACTGTAGAAAGGCCAGCAGGCGATTAGCTTCGATTCGCTCCATTGTGCCGGGTTCCACTTGTAGCAGTAACGGCTGCGCCAGGGGCTTGAGCACGGAAAGCTCATAGATCAGGGCGGAGTTGAAGAAGATATCCGCTTCATTTTGATAGGGGAAGATGTGCAGGCGTTCGCCGCGACGCACGCTGGGCCAGCGGTGGATGGTTTCGCTGGCCGTGTAGCCGCGGTGGGCGGCGTCGCGCACGATCCGGCGCAACAGGCGCGTGTCCGTCGTCGGCACCCGGTTGTGCCGGTCCAGATTCAACTGCGTAAAAGCTGAGACCGTCACCTTGTAAGTGCTCTCCGGGGGGATGCCGGCAATCAAACGCGGATTGAGCGCGTGTATACCCTCTACCAGGAGTATCTCGCGCGGCTCCAGGCGCAGTTCGTTGCCTCGTTCGCGATGGCCGCTCTTGAAGTTATAGCGCGGGCGCTCGATAACCCGTCCAGCCAATAGCTCCTGCAACTGGTTCTGACATAAAATGTGGTCAAGGGCTTCAAAGGCCTCAAAATCGTATTCGCCGGCCTCATCACGCGGTGTATCTTCGCGGTTGACGAAGTAATCATCCAGGTTAAGGCCAACGGGGTATATCCCGTAGGCCAGTAGCTGCACGGCCAGCCGTTTGGCGAAGGTGGTCTTGCCGGCGGAGGTAGGGCCGGACATAAGCACAATGCGCGTGGTCGGATGCCGGCGGGCGATCTCGCCGGCGATAGTGGTGATCTGTTGCTCATGCAGCGCCTCGGACACCAGGATGTGTTCCTGTATTCGACCATTTCTGATGGCCCGGTTTAGCGCGGCCACGCTCGGCAAGCCAACCACGTCCAGCCAGTCGCCATATTCCTGGAAGACCCTGGCCAGACGCGGTTCGTCCTCGAAGGGTTGGAGTCTATCCGGCTGTTCGCGGCGGGGAAACTGCATGATAAAGCCGTCGCCGTAAGGACGTAGCTCAAACAGATCAATGTAGCCGGTGCTGGGCACCATGAAGCCGTGAAAGTAATCGCGCACGCCGTTCAGTTCGTAGAGAGTCAGGTAATCCTTGCGCCGGCGAGCAAATAGATCCGCTTTCTCCAGATCATTGTTGGCGGTAAAGAGCTGTAAGGCCTGCTCCAACGGCATCCGTACCTGACTGATCGGTAAATCGGCGGCGACCAGCTCATGCATGCGCGCCCGCAAAGCGTCAAGTTCAGAGCTGCTCAGCGCCTCCGGCTCGGCTTCGCAGTAATAACCGCCGAAGGGCATCGAGTGCTGCACGGTAATCGTGCGGTTTGGGAAGAGTTCGGCGGCGGCGGCAATCATCAGAAAGCTTAGCGAGCGCCGGTATATGCGTGTGCCGTCAGAGTCAGACGTGGTGATAGGTTGCAACTCCACGTCGGCATATAGTTTGTGGGAAAGCTCGCGCAATTGCCGGTTCACCAGCGCCGCGAGGACTCGTCCTTTGGCCGGCGGAGGGGCGCTGAGCACGAATGCCTCAATGGTGGTCCCCAGCGGGCCTTCAAGGACGCTGCCGTCTGGAAAACGCGCCTGTACGGTATCTCTCAAGGGGGCTGGATATACTGTCGGCATGGCCGTTTCTCGTCACTTCAATTTGAACTATTGCTTGACAACGCGCAGCACTTAAGTTCTGGAGATAGGCTCCACGCGCGCCAGATATTGATTTATGAATAGGATGCTTTCCTCAATGCCATCGTTGAGCGCGCCTTCCACCTGCGCCAACGGCGCCCTGGAAAACACGTGCCAGTTCATCCACTGGGCGTCATTCAGGTTGCCGGCGAATTCTGCAGCCGGCATTTTCAGCCGGGAGGCGAAGATGGCTATGGTGTCGGTCGCACTTCCCGGCTGCAGTTGGCGACCAATCAGATCGCGCCAACGATGTACCTGCTCGTCATCGGCAAAGGGCAGCCAGCCATGCGAAGCGGAGCGGCAGAGCGTCGCGCCGGCGTCTTCCGGCAATCGCTGGTAAGCCCGCTGATCGAGATAAGCGAGCAATAAATTGTGGGCGGTGAAACGCGCCCGCGTTTCCGGCGGCCAGCCGTCGGACAGGAGAAAGTCGGGTTCCAGCACGCGCCGGTACCAGACCAAATCCTGGATGAGATGGAAGCAGTAGCCGGCGATGAACACTGCCTGGCCGGCCGGCAGTCGCCCGGCATCCGCCATTTCCGGGTAGCGCGCCAGCATAGCCTTGTGCGCCTGATAACCCGGCTCCGGCGGCATTGTGTAAAAGTGCGTCGCCTCCCGCGGCACATCGCAGATAATCTGATAATCTGCGGCGATGTTGCCCAGGTAGAAGGCAGGCAGTTCTGCTTCCAGTTGCCGGCGAGCTTCGGGCGCAAGCGCAACATGTGCGCGCAGGCGTTCCGCGAAGTCCAGGTGCATGAAGGGTGTGGGCATCAGGTGAGACCAGCCTTGCGGTTTACTCGCCGGCGCTGACGCCGAAGCGCATAAAGCCATAGCCGGCCAGGGTATCCCGGTTTACCTGCCACCAGCGGACGTCGGCCCGCTGAATTGGGCCGGCCAGGTCAAACGGCGCTTCTCGTGGAGAGGGTGGGCGTTTCTGGTCGTTCGCCGGAAGGAAGATATGCCTTATCTGCAGGCCGCCTGCCAGAGGGCCGGCCGGGTCGGGAAAGACGTAAAGAGGCAGCCGGTCATAGATTTCCAGGGCGCGCAGGAAGATCTGCGTTTCCTCGCCGGAGACGTCGAAGCCGAAGACCTCCGCCCGGGGGAACTGTTGGCCGCGCTCGTAGATCCATTGGTAGAGCTCCAGCGTGTTGTGTTCTATCCCCCAATCGTCGAGCATCAGCGCCGGGAAGATGTGAGCTGTCTTGCCGGCCGTCACCAGAGCGAAGCGGACAGTAATCGGCTCTGCTGCCGGATCGAGCAGCAGAGCCGTCAACTCATCCTTTTGATACAGTTCACCGGCAAGCTGTTGAGTAAGAGGTGTCACCTTAAGCCGTTATCTGGGGCCGGCGGCAATAATCTCTGCCGAGACGCCATCTTCAAATGCCTGGAAGTTCTGCTTGAACATCCCGACCAACTTCTGCGCCTGCGCGTCGTATGCCGCCGGATCCGCCCAGGTCTTCCGCGGATCAAGCACCTCATCCGGCACACCGTTAACCTGATTGGGAATGGCCAGGCCGAAGTAGGGTTCCGTCCAGACGCCGGTGTTGTCCAGTTCGCCGTTCAGCACCGCGTTGATCATCCGGCGAGTGTAAGACAGCTTCATCCGGCTGCCGACGCCGTAAGGGCCGCCCGTCCAACCGGTGTTGACCAGCCATACGGCAGCGTTGTGTTGCTCGATTTTGTCGCCCAACAGGCCGGCATAGACGCCGGGGGAGCGCGGCATAAATGGAGCGCCAAAACAGGTGCTGAAGTTCGGCACCGGCTCGGTCACGCCCTGCTCCGTGCC
>CAYVQP010000041.1:13989-40336 GCA_964452775.1 uncultured Ardenticatenaceae bacterium
ATGGTCCCAAAGCGACGCGTCGTCTCGTAAATCTCCGGCTCGCCCTCCGGACTCAGCTTGATAACTTTGGCGTAGCAACCGCCTTCGAAGTTGAAGACGCCGCTGTCGCTCCAACCATGCTCATCATCCCCGATGAGCGTTCGCGAGGCATCATTGCTCAATGTGGTCTTGCCGGTGCCGCTGAGACCAAAAAATATCGCCACATCCTCGTCGTTCGCTCCGCAGTTGGCGCTACAATGCATCGGCATCACGTTGTGCGCCGGCATGTAAAAGTTCATCGCCGTGAAGATGCTCTTCTTAATTTCGCCGCTGTATTCCGTTCCGCCGATCAGGACCAAATGCCGGCTGAAGTCCATCAAGATGAATGTCTGGCTGCGGGTTCCGTCAAACTCCGGGACGGCGTGGAATCGCGGCATATCAATGACCGTAAATTGCGGCTTAAATTGCTTTTGCTTCTGGGGATCCTCTTCCAGAATGAACATGTTGCGGGCAAAGAGGTTGTGCCAGGCGTATTCGGTGATGATGCGCACCGGCATGCGGAAACGCTCATCCGCACCCGCATAACCATTGAAGACGAAGATGTCCCGATTCTGCGTGTAGGCCAGCACCTTGCGCAGCATCGCGTCAAACTGCTGCGGCTCAAAGGGGCGGTTGACCTTTCCCCACCAGATTTGATTTTCGGTGCTCGCTTCCTTAACGATGAACTTGTCGTTCGGAGAACGGCCGGTGTGACCGCCGGTGCGCACCACCAGCGGCCCAAGATGAACGATTTCTCCTTCGCGGCGTCGAACGATTTGTTCATATAGCATGGGCGTGGTCAGATTCCAATAGACATTGCCGGCATTTGTGATGCCGTGGTTTTCTACGCCATACTCGCTGACCATCGGGCCGATGTTCTGCATTTTTCACTCTCCCAATGTGAATGTTAATTTGGCGATGTTCTCGCCGGGCGAATCAGTGGTCAGATGGGCCATGAAGATACCCGGCAGGAGGACAACTTGGTTGGCTACGAACGTGATTTATACCATAATCTGACACTAAAGTGAAATCTATCACAAGATTTGGTGGCTCATTCACCGTCTAACTTACCAGCCCCGCAGGGTTTCCAGAGTTCACCGGAGAGCATGAGTCCGAACAGACCTGCGGCGGCTGCACAAGATCCCGGCGTGAGTGAGAAATTAGTAAGGGTGGTAAGGGGGCACGGGAACAGACAGTCATGGAATCATTATTTTTGCGCGCACATGGCGGGTTGGAGCAGGTAGCTTACGGCGAGACGCCGCCGCCGCAGGTTGGGCGGGACGAGGTGCTGCTGGAAGTGCGGGCGGCGGCGCTCAACCGGCTGGACTTCTGGGTGATGCACGGCTGGCCGGCGTTGAAGCTGCATTTTCCCCACGTGCTCGGTTGCGACGGGGCCGGCATTATCGCAGAAACCGGCGTGGATGTGACTGACTTCCAGGTTGGGCAGCGTGTGGCGGTAGACCCCACGGTGGGCTGTGGGCGATGCGAACAGTGCCGGAGTGGACACGAGCATATGTGCCGGCAATTTGCCATCCTGGGCGAACACCTGCCCGGCTTTTACGCGCAATATATCGCGGTTCCGGCGCGAAATCTGTTAGTCCTGCCGGACGATTTCCCATTTGCTCTAGCGGCGGCGGCATCGCTCGTCTACGTCACTGCCTGGCATTCATTGATAAAGAGGGGAGCTTTGCGCGCCGGTGAGGATGTGCTCATCGTGGGCGCCGGCGGCGGAGTAAATACCGCCGCCATCCAGATCGCCCGGCTGGCGGGGGCGAACAAGGTCTACGTGGTCGGTTCGGATGACAAGAAGCTGGCTCACGCGCAGGCGGCCGGGGCGGACGTGCTGATCGACCGGCGCAAAGAGGATTGGAGCGCGGCCATCCACCGGCTCACCGGCCGGCGTGGGGTTGATATGGTGGTGGACAACGTGGGCGCGGCGACCTTCCATTTGTCCTTGCGCGCGCTGGCCAAGGGCGGCCGGCTGCTGACTGTCGGCAACACCAGCGGAGCCAGGTTCGAGTTTGATAACCGGCTGATGTTTGGCAAACACCTCTCCATCATCGGCAGCACGATGGGGCCGCACCACGATTACGTGGAAGTCATGCGGCTGGTATTTGCCGGCAAGCTACGCCCGGTGATTGGGGCTACTTATCCGCTGCGTGACGGGATTATCGCCTTGGAGCGCATGCAGGCCGGCGACCTTTGCGGCAAGCTGGTGCTCGAGATCTAGCGCTTGCTCACGAGGCGATGGCGAACAGGCACTTCAAGTAGGCTCCTTCCTTAAACGTGATCGGGTGATCAACCGGCTGCCCGGTCTCGGTAATCGTGGTCAGGGGCCGGCCCAGACCAACGGCAACCTCCCGCACCGTCTGAAAGAACATCGGCGCAGGAACCCGCGCGGTGCACGATGCCATGACCAGCGTCCCGCCGCGATCCAGCAGGTTGAGCGCCTGGCCGGCCAGCTTGCGATAGGCGGACAGGGCCGCTTCGATCCCCTCGCTGTTGCGGGCCAACGCCGGCGGATCACAGATGACCAGATCGAAGCGCCGGCCTGCCTCAGCCAGCGCGGGTAGCGCTTCAAACGCGTCCGCCGCAATCAACTCATGACCGGCCGCGGCAATTGCCGGGATATGCTGGTTCAGTGCGAAATTGGCCGCGGCGGCATCCAGCGCCGGCTTGCCGGCATCCAGACTGACGATGTGCGTAGCGCCGCCGCGCGCCGCATAGAGCGAGAAGGCCCCCGTATAGGCAAAGACGTTGAGCACGCTCTTGCCCGCTGCCAGCTTCTCCACCAGGGCGCGGTTATCCCGCTGGTCGAAGAAGAAGCCGGTCTTCTGCCCCTGGACGACGTCGGCGGCAAAGCGCAGGCCGTTTTCCAGGAACTTCACCGGCTCAACGACCGGCAGGCCGGCGATCGTTTGGCCGTCTATCAAGTCAAATTTGGCGCCCTGACTGCTTGCGTTGCTCAACCGCAATACCAGACGGTCCAGCCTGGACAGCCTCAGCACTTCAGGCAGCAATACCGGCAAGTGAGGAAACCAGGCCGCCGTGTATAGCTTGAGAACCCCTACCTGATCGTAGCGATCGAGAACCAGGCCGGGAAAACCGTCATTCTCGCCGTGAATCAGGCGGAAGCCGGTGGTCAGCTGGTCAGCCAGCAGATCGTCGCGCCGCTGCAGCGCCCGGCTGAATTGGGCCGCGAACCAGGCGGCGTCAATGGCAGCCGGTTGCCCGGCCTGTAGGACGCGCACGCGAATGGCTGAGGCCGGGTCGTACAATCCGATCGCCAGAAAGCGTCGCTTCCGGTCAAAGACCACCGCCAGGTCGCCGCTCCGGCCCTCATGACTCTGCCGGCGGATGGCGCCGGCATAGAGCCAGGGATGCCCGTCACGGATCGCTCGCTCAGCGGCGGGGCTGACGTGTATGGCGATGTTTCGGGTTGCCGGCGGGGGTATCTGTTGCCAGGCCGGAATCAAGGCGGCCATCACGATCTCCTGGTTGCCTGCCCTCCATTCTAACTGCACAATAGACGCAGCGAAAGGATGTGATGAAGATGCTGCCAACAGAAGTACGAGTCAGCACCCCCGCAACCAGCGCCAATTTAGGGCCGGGCTTCGATTGCCTGGGATTGGCGCTGAACCTGCACAACGAGATAGTTCTCGCCGAGGCGGGGCGAGGACTCGAAGTGGCTATAACCGGTGAAGGGGCGGACCTGTTGCCGGCCGACGACCGAAACCTGGTCATCAGAGCGGCCGAGCGCGTGTTTACCGTTGTTGGCCGGCGACCGGCCGGCCTGCGCGTCGAGCTACACAACCGGATTCCAGTGGGCAGCGGCCTGGGCAGCAGCGCCGCCGCCGCTCTGGGGGGAATGTTGGCCGCGAACGCCTTGTGCGGCAATCCCCTTGCTCGCCAGGCCGTGGTCGAGATGGCGGCGGAGATGGAAGGACACCCGGACAATGTGGCCCCGGCGGCGACCGGTGGGCTGGCTTTATCCTTCAAGGAAGCCGGCGCGTTGCGGGTGGTCCAGCTGGCGCTCCCTGCGCTGCGCGTCGTAGTTGTGCTGCCGGAGTTCGCGCTACCCACTGCCGAAGCGCGGGCGATCCTGCCGGCCCAAATATCCCGCGACGATGCTGTGTTTAACGTCAGCCGGGCGGCGCTGCTGGTGCACGCACTGGAAACGGGCGACCCGGAGCAGCTTGGCCCGGCCATGGAGGATCGCTTGCACCAGCCCTACCGCCTGCCATTGATCCCCGGCGCTGTGGAAGCTGTCCGGGCAGCCCGGGAGAGCGGCGCGGCCGGCGTGGCGCTCAGCGGCGCCGGACCCAGCCTGCTGGCGATCGCCCAGGGTGGGCTTGAGCGAATTCAGTCGGCGATGCAAGGTGCATTTCGCAGAGCCGGGCTTAACAGCCGGGGATGGGTGCTGGATGTGGACAATCTGGGCGCTGTGGTGGAGACACGGGCGCGCTGACCGGCCGGCCGCGGCGCACAAAATGCACTCGTCATTCCCCCTCAACTCTGCTACACTTTACCATTGCGTTGGCCTCGGCTTCACGCTGCCGAATTGTGATTACCAATGATCGACCGATCGAGACCACATAACCCGCGTCTCGTGTAAATTACAACACCTGCGTAACCCATTTCAGCCGCGCGCAGTGCGAAATAGAATCCAGCAGCAACGCCCTCCTTGAGTAAAAAGGTTAGGGCAGATATGCACGCACAGTTGGCGCTTAAGCCGGCATTGTGGACAAGGAGAACTTTAATGGACAAAAATACGATGCTTGATTGGTACCGGCAAATGGTGCTCATCCGCCGGGTTGAGCAGAAGTGCGCCGAACTTTACCAGTTGGGCAAGATCGGCGGCTTCCTGCATCTTTACATTGGGCAGGAGGCTGTAGCTGTCGGATCAATCGCCGCCCGGCAAGATGGCGACCACCTGATCACCGCCTATCGCGATCATGGACACGCCCTGGCGGTCGGTTCGGACGTGGGCGCGATCATGGCCGAGCTTCTAGGAAAGGCCACCGGCGTGAGCAAAGGCAAAGGCGGCTCCATGCACCTGGCGGACGTGCCCCGCCGGTACTGGGGCGGCTATGCCGTGGTGGGCGGGCACACGCCGCTGGCGACGGGCATCGCCCTGGCCGAGCAGTACCGCGGCACAGACAATGCGGTCCTCTGCTACATGGGCGACGGCTCCACGAATATTGGTTATTTTCACGAATCGCTGAACCTGGCAGGTGTATGGGACCTGCCGGTGTTGTGGATCGTGGAGAATAACCAGTATGGCATGGGCACTGCCGTTGACCGCGCCTCTGCCGTGCCGCGGATGATTGACAAGGCCCTGGCTTACGGCATGGCCGGCGTGCAAGTTGACGGCATGGATGTGTGCGCCGTGTACGAGGCGACCGCTGCCGCATTGGCGAAGATCCGCGCCGGCGAAGGACCACAGTTCCTGGAAATGCTCACCTATCGCTTTGAGGGACACAGCATGGGCGACCCGCTGCGCTATCGCACCAAGGATGAGGTAGAGCGATGGCGTGAGGATGACCCGATCGGCATCTTAGAACGTCACTTGTTGCAGGACGGTAGCGTGACCCAGGAAGCGCTGGAAGCGGTGGATGACGCCGTGGAGCAAACGGTGCAGGCAGCGGTGAAGTTTGCTGAGGAATCGCCATTCCCGGCCCCTGAAGCGTTGTTCAGCGACATTTATGTGGAATCTTAGGCCAGGAGACAGGACAAATGGCTAATATTACTATGCGCCAGGCTATCTCGGACGCGCTGCGCGAAGAGATGGTGCGCGATGAAAACGTATTTATCATGGGTGAAGAAGTCGGCGTGTGGGGTGGAACCTACGCCGTCACGCGCGGCTTCTATGATGAGTTTGGCCCCCGGCGGGTGCGCGATACGCCCATCTCCGAGATGGTGATCGGCGGCGCGGCGGTTGGCGCAGCGATGAACGGTCTGCGCCCGGTAGCCGAATTCATGACCATCAACTTTGCTTTTCTGGCCTTGGACGCGATTGTGAACCACGCCGCCAAAATACACTATATGTTCGGTGGGCAGATGAGATGCCCGGCGGTCTTTCGCGCGCCCGGCGGCGGCGGCCGGCAGTTAGGGGCCACGCACAGCCACACGCCGGATGTGATCTTTGCCCACTTTCCCGGCCTGAAGGTCGTATCGCCCGCAACCCCTTATGATGCGAAAGGGCTGCTGAAGAGCGCCATCCGCACGGACGACCCGGTGCTGTTCATTGAGCATGCCACCCTGTACCAGGTGCGCGGAGAGGTGCCGGAGGGGGAATATACCGTTCCGATTGGCGTGTCCGATGTCAAGCGCGCGGGTTCCGATGTGACCATCGTGGCCTATGCGCAGGGGTTGCAGGTCGCCCTGGAAGCGGCCGAAAAGCTGGCCCGTGAAGGAGTCGAGGCAGAGGTTGTTGACCTGCGCTCATTGCGCCCGCTGGATATGGGCCCGGCCATTGCCTCTTTCAAGAAGACCTTCAAGGCGGTTGTGGTAGAAGAGGGCCATCGCTCCTACGGCATCGGGGCGGAAATTGTCGCCCGGCTGCAAGAAGAGGCCTTTGATTACCTGGACGCCCCCATCAAGCGGGTGGCGCAGCTGGAAGCGCCATTGCCCTATTCACAGCAGTTGGAACAGTCGGCGCTGATCAATTCCCGGCTAGTGGTTGAGGCGGTGAAGGAGATTCTCTGATGGCTGAATTCGTGGTCATGCCGAAACTTGGCTTTGACATGCGCGAAGGCGTGCTGGTGAGTTGGCTGAAGAAGGTCGGCGATGAGGTCCACAAGGGGGAGGTCATCGCCGAGATCGAGTCGGACAAGGCAACGTTGGAGCTGGAGTCGCAGGTATCCGGCACGCTGCTGAAGACGCTGCAATCCGAGGGCGCGGTGGTGCCCATCGGTGCGGAACTGGCTATCGTCGGCAAGGCCGGCGAGGATGTGTCCGGGCTTGCTGCGGGCGACGGACAGGAGCCGGCCGAGACACCCGCAGCGCAGCCGGTAGTCGAGGCTACGCCAGCCGGCATGGAACCTGCGCCGGCGCCCATACAGGCAGTGAGCGATGAGTTCCCCGGCGGCGTGCGGGCGACGCCCGTGGCGCGGCGCGTGGCGCGTGAGCATGAAGTAGACTTGCGGCGAGTCAGCGGCAGTGGGCCGGATGGGCGGGTGCGCAAGGAAGATGTCGAGGCTTATTTAGCCCGGCAAGAAGAGGCCCCGGCCCCGGCGATTAGCCCAGCGGCGGTTCCAGCCGCGGCGGCGGTTGCCGGTGCGGATGACGTCGTGGACGTTACCTCGCGACTGCGCCAGGCCATTGCGCGCCGGATGACCGAGAGCAAGACCACCGTCCCCCACTTCTATGTGACCAACGAGATTGACATGGCCCCGGCCCTCGCGCTTCGCCGGGAGATCAATGCGTTGCTGCCGGAAGAGCAGAATGTGACCGTCAACGACCTGATTGTCAAGGCGGCGGCGTTGGCCCTACGCTCTTTCCCGAACCTGAATTCCTCTTTCGGCGGGGATAAGGTCATTCGCCATCAGCGGATCAACGTGGGCAGCGCGGTGGCCGTCGAAGGCGGCCTGCTGACCGTCGTGCAGCAGGATACCGACGTTTCCTCGCTCTCTAAGATCGCCGCCGATAACAAAGAGATGATTGCCCGGGCAAGGTCAGGTAAAATTCGTCCAGCTGATGTCGAGGGTGCGACCTTTACGGTGAGCAATCTGGGTGGATTTGATGTGGATCACTTTATCGCCATCATCAATCCCCCTGATGCGGCGATTTTGGCGATTGGCACGGCCAGGCAGGTGCCGGTGGTAGTGAACGGCGAGTTGCAGATTGGTGTGCGCATGAAGGCCACTATCTCTGCCGATCACCGGGTGACGGACGGCGCAGAGGCGGCCGCTTACCTGCAGAAGTTCAAGGCTCTGTTGGAAGCGCCGATGCGCCTGCTTCTTTAAGGAAATGTACGAATTCTCCCGGAAACTTAACTGCTTGTGGTCCCGAGGAACACGCAATCTAGTTTCCGGGAAAGTGCAGACAAACCGGCAAGGATAAATGACCAACGTACTTGTCATTGACGACGACGAGCTGGTTTCGCGAACGCTACAGCGCGCACTGAAGCTGTATGGCTACCGGGTGCTCGTCGCCGGCACAGGCTCAGAGGGCCTGCACATGGCTCGTCGCGATCGACCGGACCTGATCGTGCTGGACATTATCATGCCGGGACTTGATGGCTATCAGGTCTGCCGCCAGATCCGCAGCGACCCACTGCTGGCGGAAGTCCCGGTGCTATTTCTGACTGCCAGGGGCAAAGATGAAGATAAGGTAGAAGGCTTTCGCGCCGGAGCTGATGATTACCTTTCCAAGCCCTTCAACATGGACGAGCTACGGCTACGCATCAAGGCGATCTTGCGCCGGATTCAACCGGCGGCGGAGTCGGATCGCATTCCAGAGGTCAGCCAACTGCGGGTGGGAGATGTGGTGCTGGATTGCCGCGCCTTCCGGGTGAACACGCCGGTGGGCGCAGCGCAATTGACCAACGTGCAGTTCGATCTGCTCTATCACCTGATGAGCCATGCCGACCACGTCTTTTCAAGCCAGCAGCTGCTGCAGGATGTGTGGGATTATCCCAAGAACACCGGCAGCTCTGAATTGGTTCGCGCGCACATCAAGAATCTGCGGGAGAAGATTGAGCCGCAGCCCAGTGAACCGCGGTACATTCGCACCATTCAGGGACACGGCTATACCTTCAGCTCCGATTGAGCGGGGCAGACAGCGCCCGAATAAGGCTGTTCGCGGAGGAGCATCCATTCCGCTATGACCCACTTCCACATCCTCGTCGTAGATGATGATCCGAAGATCGTCGAGGTGGTTGCCGGCTACCTGAGCATGAAGGGTGGATACCGGGTAAGCCGGGCAAATGGCGGCCGGCAGGCGATGGAGTTCCTGGGCCGGGAGACGTCCGGCGGCGAGCAACCCGTTGATCTGGTGGTGATGGACATGCGCATGCCCGGCCTCAGCGGGCGCGATGTGCTGACCTGGCTGCGGAATCACCCCACGCTATCCTACACCCGCGTAATCATGTTGACGGCGGCGACGGGCAGCGCAGAGATGGTTGACGCCCTTTCTGCCGGAGCCGATGATTACATCGTCAAGCCCTTCCGGCCCGAAGAGCTTTTGGCGCGCATCCAGACGACACTACGCACGGTGCAGCTGGAAAAGCAGTTGCAGAGGCAGACCGCGCTACTGGCGGCGCTCAATCGGGCCGGCAACGCGATCACCGCCACCCTGGATTTCCGGCAGATACCAGCGGCGGCGGCGGACGGCGCGCGATCCTTATTGGGCGTAGAGCTGGCCGCCATATTCCTGTATGACCGGGAGCGGGACGCGCTCGTCTGTCAGGCCGTCAGCGGCCGGCCGCCGGGCGGGGATGTGACCACGTCGGCGACCGGCAGCTACCGGGCTGTGACGCCGGGTGTGGGGATAATCGGCTCCGCATTTGCAACGAAGTCCCCGCTGGTCGTGAATCAGCCGTCACGGGAGCCGCGGTTCGTGCCTGAACACGACCTTCCTGCCGGCTATGAGGCGATCAATCTGGTTGCGCTGCCCCTGATCGTCCGCAACAACCCGGTCGGGGTGTTGGTGGCGCTCAACAAGCTCGATGAGCCGATCAGCGAGATGGATACGGAGTTGTTGACCTCCCTGGGCGGCGCGGTCAGCCGGGCAATAGAGAATGCTAATCTGTTCCAGCGGGTCAAAAGCCGGCAAGAGGAGTTGCAGGAAAGCCGCGATCGCCTGCAGGCGGTCATAGACGGCATCTGGAACCCGATTTACACCATTGACCAGAGTTGGCGGCTGGTTTCGGTCAATCAATATAAGGCGGAGCAGCTACATAGCGCCCCTGACAGGCTTGTGGGCCGGCGCTGCTATGAAGCTTTGTTTGCCCGAGACGTTCCATGCGAAGGTTGTCTGGCGGCTCATACCCTGGCCGAGAAACAGGAATTTCGCTGGTCGGTGTCGTGGCAAGGGGAAGACTATCTGCCGGAGGAGTGGGAAGTGCATGCCTATCCAGTGCCAGGCGCTTCGGCGGATGCAGCCCGGGCAGTCATCGTCTGGCAGGATCGGACCGAGCAACGGCGGCTGGAGAACTCCCTGCTACAGGCCGGCAAGCTGGCGGCAATCGGCCAGCTCGCTGCCGGCGTTGCCCATGAGATCAACAACCCGCTGACGGTGATCAATGCCAATGCCGAACTGCTGAAGATGCTTGTCCCGCCGGAGGATGACAACTACGAGTCGGTTGACTTGATCGCGCAGGCCGGCGAGCGGGCGACCAAGGTCGTGCGCCAATTGCTGGACTTCGCCCGCCAGGACCAGTATGCCTTTGAGATGGGCGACGTCAACGACTCTATCGGGCAAGCGCTCAGGCTGGTTACTTTTCAGATTGAGAGCGCTGATGTTTCTATAGTGAGCGAACTGTCTCCTGATTTGCCTCAAGTGCTTGGCAGTTGGGAGCACTTGAAGACCGTCTGGCTGAATCTATTATTGAACGCTCGGGATGCGGTTTTGGAGCGCCGCAGTGGGAGTGGGCGCGCCAATCTCGGGCGCGGCGAGATCGTGATTACAACCCGGCTGGATGCCGGCGGAGGCCACATTCAAGTCCTGTTCAAGGACAACGGTCCCGGCATCAACCCGGCGCAACTGGCGCACATCTTTGAGCCGTTCTATACAACCAAAGCGCCGGGCCGGGGAACCGGCCTGGGGTTAGCGACCAGTCACCGGATCATTGAGCAGCACGGGGGCCAGATGGAGTCATTCAGCCGGCCCAATGAGGGGACAACGTTTATCGTCCATTTGCCGGCGCGGGGCTTCGTTCAACCCGCCACGCTCCCGGATAGTATCCCCGTTGTAGGAAGCGCATGAGTCGGGCAAGAGATCAAATGCCGTCTGCCAATGTTTCGCTCAGCGATGTGATTCGTCTCGCCCTGCCGTTTGGCGCTTCGGTCGTTGCCAGGGAGGAGCTGCCCGGCCGGCCGATCAACTGGGTGGTTGTCCTGGGGAGCTGGCAGGAGCTGGAGGGACAGCTGAAGAGCGATGACCTGGTTATCCTGCCGCCGGCGGTGCAAAAGAGCGTAAAGCCGGGGGAGCTTAGCAGGCACATTGAAAGCCTGGCGGCCCTGGGAATAATTGCCCTGTTGTGCTTTCAGCCTATTCCTGCGTCGCTCATCTCAGCCGCCGAAAAGGCTGACTTGCCGTTGCTAATTTTGCCGGCTGAGAGCACCTTGCGTGCCGTGCAGCGTTCCATCGGCGCCCTGCTGCTGGACCGGGAGTCGCAGACGACCCGGCGTGGATTGCAGCTCTATCGCCAGTTGACTGAAATGTCTCGCGACGGCAAGGGACTTGAGGCCATGGTCGAGTTCATGTCCAGACTGACCGGCAAGATTGTGGCTGTGCAGGATAAGCGCCTGGAAATTAGGGCGATGTCGGTCCCGCCGGGCAACCAGATGAACATTGAAATGCTTGAGAAAGCGCTGGACAAGCGTGACAATCTTCCGGCTGTGTTGCGAAATCGCCAGGCAGCCGCTCGCGCCGTGGATAGCGAACGCGAGGGCCAGAGTCACTGGCAGCAGATATTGCCGATCGAGCAGGTCGCCCGCATTGTCAGCCCCATCATCTCCGGCGATCGCGCCAGAGGCTACGTGTCCGTTATCGGCGAGGCCGGCAAGCTGGACCTGCTGGACCAACTGGTCGCCGAGCATGGAGCGGCAGCCTGCGCGCTGGAGATGGCGCGGGACAAAGCAGTGAGCGAAGCCCAGAAGAAGTTGCGCGGCGATTTCCTGGAGGGGTTGCTTACTCAGAAGTTGCCGGCCCACGAGATCGAACGTCTTGAGCGCCACCTGGATCACAACACGCGCGAGCCGCACGCCATCGCCACCTTTGTCTGGGCCACGGCGGACACCGTTTCGCTGCGCCGCCTGGAAACTGCCATTAACTGGCTCATTTCCACCAGCCAGCGGCCGGCATTAGTCCACGTTTCCGGCGGCGACCACGTCACGGTATTTCAAAGCCTGCGCGCCGAGGATGGGTTGGCGCCCATGCACGAATTTGACCGCCGGCTACGTGAGTACCTGCGCGGCGACACTCCCCAGGCGACGCTGTACTCCGGAGCCAGCGGGCCGGCGGCCTCGTTAGGCGAATGGCCGGCTGTCCACTTGCAGGCGGTGCAGGCAATGCGGGTCAGCGAACGGTTAGGCCTGGACCGGCTCACCTCATTTCACAGCCTGGGCGTCTACCAGTTGCTTGCCCAGATCGAGCATTTGCCCGGCGTGCAGAAGTTCTGCGACGAGATAATTGGGCCGCTGGCTGAGTACGACCGCAAGCAGCGGGGAAGCCTGGTGGAGACCATAGACGCTTATTTCACCTATCACGGCAACGTCAGCCAGACGGCGGAATCGTTGTTTGTGCACCGCAATACGCTACTCTATCGTCTAGATCGCATCCAGGAGTTGACCGGCCAGGACCTTGACCGGGCGGATATGCGTCTGGCGTTGCAACTGGCGCTCAAGCTGTGGAAACTGCGGCGCAACCACTAAATGCGCCCCCCGCGCCGTATTGCCGGGGACGGGTCTCAACTATCCAGATACGCTTCCAGGGCGGCGATGTCGGCCGGCAATGTCCGGGGAGGTTGCGCCTGTTGTACGGCGGTATCGGGGTCTTTCAGACCATGCCCGGTCAGCACACAGACGGCGGTCTTCCCGGCGGGATTGATGGCCCCGGCGGCGATCTGCTGCTGCAGCGCTGCCAGGCCGGTTGCGGAGGCCGGCTCCACGAACACCCCCTCAAGGGCGGCCAGCATTTGCCAGCAGGCCAGGATATCCGCATCGCTGACTGCCGTGATGATGCCGCCGGACTCGTCCAGGGCATCGAGCGCCTGCCGCCAGCGCGCCGGATTGCCGATTCGAATGGCGGTGGCAATGGTTTCCGGCCTGGCGATGGGGCGCCCTTCAACGATCGGAGCGGCGCCAGCAGCCTGTCCACCCAGCAGACGCGGCAGCCCCTTGCCATACTGCTTGTACCCCATCCAGTAAGCGGTGATATTGCCGGCGTTTCCTACGGGCAGGCAATGCCAGTCCGGCGCTCGACCGCCTAACTGGTCGCAAATCTCAAACGCGCCGGTCTTTTGCCCTTCCAGCCGCCAGGGGTTGATCGAATTCACCAGCGCAATCGGGCGGCGCTGCACGATCTCGCGCACCATGGCCAGCGCGTCATCGAAGGAGCCATTGACGCTGATCACTTCCGCGCCATAGGCCAGACAAGCGGCCAGCTTGCCCAGGGCGATCTTGCCCTCCGGCACGAGTACGATACAGCGAATGCCGGCGCGGGCCGCATAGGCGGCGGCGCTGGCAGCCGTGTTGCCGGTGCTGGCGCAAATTACCGCTCGCGCCCCTTCGTGAACCGCCTGCGTGATGGCGGCGGTCATCCCTCGATCTTTGAATGAGCCGGTTGGATTGACTCCCTCGTACTTGAGGTAAAGCTGCAGGCCGGAGCTGGGGGCGATGCGCTCGGCCAGACGGTCAGCCCGAATGAGGGGCGTTTGCCCCTCATTCAGACTGATAATGCGGACGTCCTCGCCAAATGGCAGATAGCTGCGATAGGCGTTGAGGACGCCTGCCCAGATCATAACTTGGCTATCAAACGTCGCCGGGAATCAGCAGCGTTTGGCCGGCGTAGATGATGTACGGCGGGCCAATCTGATTGTAGCGGGCGATGTCTTGCCAGGAGACGCCATACATCTGCGCGATCTTAAGCAGGGTCTCCCCCCGACGCACAACATGGACGATGTCAGGGGGTGGGGCGGACGTTCCACTTGGAATGACCAGTTGTTGGCCGGCCTTAATCAGGTCAGGGTTCACAATATTGTTGGCCTGGGCAATTGCTACCCAGCTAATGCCAAAGCGCGTGCCAATCTTGAGTAGGGTATCGCCGGGCTGGACGGTGTAGATGATCTCTCCGGTCGCCGATGTCTCGGCTTCGCCGCCTTCAGCGCTGGTTGTGGAAGTTTCCGCGGCCTCGCCTTCTCCACCGGCTGCGGTTCCTTCTTCAGTAGCAGCCTCTCCTTCAGCGCTGGATTCGCCCCCGGCAGCCCCCTCTTCAGCGGCCGCTTCTTCCTTCGGCGGAATGAGGATGGTAGCCCCCACTTGCAACTGACTCAGATCGGTGATGGCGTTAAGTTGAGCGACCGTTACCCAGGAAACGTCATATTGCGCGGCAATGTCGAAGAGGGTCTCACCCTCTGCCACCACATGGGCGATTTCGGCAGGAGCTTCAGCAGGCGCCTCAACCTCGGTGGCTGCCTGGACTTCCTCAGCGCCGGCCTCTGCTTCCACCGGCGGAATGAGGATGATGGCACCTACCGTCAGTTGGCCCACATCGGCGATGGCGTTGTACTCAGCCACCTTGACCCAGGAGACATCGTATTGCGCAGCAATGTCAAAGAGGGTCTCGCCCTCCAAAACGGTATGGGCGATGCCGGCCGGGGCTTCGCCCTCTGCGGCTGCTTCGCCTTCTGCGGAGGTAGCCCCTTCACCTTCCGCGGCAGCGGCCTCTGCTTCCACCGGCGGAATAAGAATGATGGCCCCGACCGTAAGTTGGCTTACATCGGCGATAGAGTTGTACTCAGCTACCTTGACCCAGGAGACGTCATATTGCGCGGCGATGTCGAAGAGGGTCTCGCCCTCCAAAATGGTATGGGCGATGCCGGCCGGGGCTTCGCCCTCTGCGGCTGCTTCACCTTCTTCAGAAGTAGTCCCATCACCTTCCGCAGCCGCGGCCTCTGCTTCCACCGGCGGAATGTAAATGATAGTGCCGGCGCGAATTGTGTTGATGTCCACGATGCCGTTGTGCTCGGCCACAGTGACCCAGGAGATCTTGTAGTGCGCAGCAATGTCAAAGAGCGTCTCGCCTTCCTGGACAATGTGCGGGGTGCCTGCCAACTCTCCTTCGCCGGAGGATTCTGCCCCCGTCTCAGCGCTGGTCTCCGCTGTTGCAGCGCCCTCTTCAGGAGCAGCAGCGCCCTCTTCAGGAGCAGCAGCGCCTTCTTCAGGAGCGGCTGCGCCCTCTTCGGTGGATGCCTCGCCACCTGCCTCAGCAGCGACGGCGGCGCCTTCCTGTGGTGCGACCGCAGTTGCCGCTTCACCGACGACTGCCACGGCGGTCGCCGCGGTTGATTCGACGGTATCTCCCCCTAACTGCAGAGGACGTTCACACGCGGCCAAGAACACTGTTGCGAACAACAGGACGATGAATATTGCGTAAAAGCTGCGCGGCGACTTCATAGCTGCACCTCCTGAGTATGCTGCGCTGCCGGATAAACGGAATATGACTGATTATGTCACCTGACAATATAGCACGGTTACCTTATTCCGCAAAGGATGATCGCCGGCGCGCAGGGGGACAGCCTCGCGCCGGCGACCGCTAAGTCCGTAACAATACCCCGTAGCTCTTGCGGATGATGGTCGCTGTGCCACAGTTGCGCTCAGGGGCTGCGAGGCTGCTATACGTCAAGAAGAATAACTACAAAGCGCCGGGGGCCATGCACGCCGACGGTCAGAGTCTGCTCGATGTCCGCTGTTTTGCTCGGGCCGCTGACAAAGACAATGTTGGCCGGCCAATCCGCTTGTCGAGCGACGGTCCAGGTGAAAATGTCCGTGGTAATTTGTTGCTGAGTAAGCAGAGCAACATGCACCGGCGGCAGCAAACTGACCAGCCGGCTACGGCCGGGTCCGCTGCTGATCACCACGCTGCCCGTCTCGGCAAAGGCGGCCAGCGCACCGGTTATCCCTACGTCAGCCGTCGCGCAGCGCTGCTTCCAGGATGGGGAAGCATCCGGGAACTGCCAGCCGGGATGCGGCCCTCCTCGCTCGAGATTGAGGGTGTCCAGCAGCGGTTCACGATTGGCGACTATCTGCCGGGCGTCCAACTCTACCAGCAATGTTTCCAGCCGGACGGCAGCCCCCTCCAGATCGGACACTCGATGCACTTCACCGCCATTGGCCGTCAATGCGGCCGTGAATTGACCGGCCAGTTCTTGAAAGGCCCGCCGGGAGCGCCAGGCTGGCGGCCGGTCAGTGGAGCGCGCTGCCGTCCGAAGCCGGCTGAGGATCATGTCACGAGCGCTCATTTCTGCCTGGCTGCTGAGTCGTTGGGGCCGGCTGCCCACCACCCTTATCGTCAGTCTCACCGGCTAATTGCTCAGCCCAGAGCTGGTGAAATGTGCGTGGGGCCAGCGCCGGCAGTGCGCGCGCCTGAGTCGGGTTCAACCGCTGCGGCAATGCCAAGCGACTACCTCGAACGAGAGGACGTTGAAGTAAGCGCAGCAGCGCGCCGGCCAGACCGAATATGCGCCTGCGACCCAGGCCATGAGCTACTGCTCGTTCCATCACTGCTTCCCGGCGGGGAACAATCCCATGCTCGACCAGGTCAGCCCGCAGCGCGAGCAACATCCGCGGCAGGTCAATTCGCACCGGGCAGGCGTCCAGGCACGCACCGCATAGAGTGCTGGCCTGCGGCAGCGCCTCATATTTGTCCAGGCCGAACAGCAGCGGGGAGATGACCGCGCCGATCGGGCCGCTGTATGGGCTGGCGTAAGCATGTCCGCCGGCCTCCCGGTATACCGGACAGACATTCAGACACGCCCCACAGCGCAGGCACTGCAACACCTCTTCGTACCGGTCGCCGCAAAGCCGGCTGCGGCCATTGTCCAGCAGCACAATATGCACTTCCTGCGGCCCGTCAACGTCGCCGGGGCGGGCCGGGCCGGTGACGATGCTGGTGTAGACGGACAGCGGCTGCCCGGTAGCGCTGCGGGCTAATAGGGAGAGCCACAGGGCGGCATCATCCCAGGTGGGCGCAATCTTCTCGATGCCCAGAATGGCGACGTGCACCGGCGGAACGCTGGTCACCATGCGCCCGTTACCCTCGTTCGTGACCAGAACAATGCTGCCCGTTTCGGCCACCCCGATATTCGCCCCGCTGATTCCCATCCCGGCGGCAAGAAAGGTCTCGCGCAACATGCCTCGCGCGGCGGCGGTGAGGGCAGGGATGTCGTCTGCGAGACGGTCGCCGGCAATGCCGTCCCGTTCTGCCCTGGCATGCAGCAAGTCAGCCACCTGTGCGCGGGTTTTGTGGATGGCGGGGGCGATGATGTGATATGGGGATTCGCCCGCCAATTGAATGATCCACTCGCCCAAATCCGTTTCCACCGGCTGGATCCCGACCTGCTGCAGCGCGTGATTCAGCCCGACTTCTTCAGTGGCCATGGATTTACTCTTGGCGACCAGCGACACCCCGTGATCGCGGGCAATGCCTACCACGATTTGAGCTGCTTCATCGCTGGTTCGCGCCCAATGCACCCTGGCTCCGGCGGCAATAGCATTGCGTTCAAACGTTTCCAGGTGCTGCGCCAACTGCGCTATGGTCGCCGCCCGCACAACCTTTAGCTGATCGCGCATTTCCTCTGCGTCGGGAAGGGCGGCGAGGGCCTGTATGCGTGCCTGCGCGAATCGGCCGGTCGCTCCATCCAGCGCATCTCGAAGGCGAATATCACTGATGGCGACGAACGCCTGCCGGCGGAAGTCAGAAACGGCGCTCATCGGGTGCGCTTCTCCAGCAGTACGGCGAGATGTTCCGCGCGTGGCCCGGCCTCCTTCGTGAGACCGCGCATCTGTATCAGACAGCCTGGATCGGCAGTCACCGCTACCGGCGCGCCGGTATCTGCCGCCTGGCGCAACTTTTCCGCCGTCATGGCGTTAGAGATCTCCGGCATCCGCAAAGAGAATAGCCCGCCAAAGCCACAGCAGCGATCGGATTCCGCCATTTCCTCGATCTGGTACCCGGCCCGACGTAAGAGGATGCGCGGCTCTTGACGAAGCTTCAGTACGCGGCACATATGGCAGGAATCATGATAAGTAACACGGGGAGGGGGCGCTTCGGCGGAGACTTCGAGCGACCCTTCCTCCGGCCAGCCGGCCTGATGCACGAGAAACTCGCTCAACTCATAGGTGCGCTGCGCCAGACGCCGGGCGCGATAAGCATATTTGGGATCGTCGGCCAACAGTTGAGGATACTCGCCGCGGATCATGGCTGCGCAGGAGCCGCTGGGCAGGACAATTTGCTCGAAGCCGGCGAAGAGGTCTACGGTGCGTTTTGCCAGCCGGCGCGCCTCCTTCTGAAAGCCGCTGTTAAAGAACGGCTGGCCGCAGCAAGTCTGACCTTCCGGGAAGTTCACCCGGTAGCCGGCGCGCCGCAATAGGGAGACCGTGGCCATGCCGACTTCCGGCATCACCAGATCGACCAGACAGGTTACGAATAAAGCAACGCTCTTGGAATCGCTCATCTCGTTCCTCCTTGCGTCAGGCCCATTCTGCAATTCTAGCATAGTCGAGCACTCCTGATGATTCACTCGCGAGTTCCACCTGGAGACTCCGCAGGACTGATTTCAACCGGGTCAAGGGTAAGAAGATTCTATAAGGCCCGCGGGGGTCTTTCGTGCACTTGACATATTCTCGGCCCTGTTGTACGATTGCAACAATTATCTGCAGGGTCTCGGTAGAGACTGAGCGAGAGAACCATTTAGTTAGCGCACGATCGATCATGTCAAAAGAGACTTTGTTGGACAATTACGCTGACGTTGACGAGGTCGGCCAACGCTTGAAAATACACCCTGAATCGGTCCGCCGGTTGATTCGCCAGGGCAAGTTGCCGGCGATCAAGTTTGGCAACAAGTGGCTGGTGGAGATCAGCACACTGGACCAATTCGCCAGTCGCTACGATCCCCGTCCGGGAAACAAGGCGACGCTGTTCTAGGGAGTGGAATAGAGATGTTCATGCGGCAAGAGGGTCAGGAGCGCGGTGCAGCGCGCATCCGGGTACTGGGGGTTGGCGGCGGCGGCAGCAATGCCATCAACCGGATGATTGAGGCCGGCGTGATTGGGGTTGATTTCATCGTGGTCAATACGGACGCTCAGGCCTTGCTGAAGTCCGGCTCACCGATCAGGGTGCATATTGGAGAGAAGAGCACGCGCGGGCTGGGGGCCGGCGGCAATCCGGAAGTCGGCGAAAAGGCCGCCGCCGAGTCGCTGGAGGAGTTGCGGACGGTTATTGGCGGCGCTGACATGGTGTTTGTGACTGCCGGTATGGGCGGCGGCACGGGCACAGGCGCGGCCCCGGTTATCGCCAAACTGGCGCAAGAGACCGGCGCGCTAACCATCGGTGTGGTGACGCGCCCATTTACGTTTGAAGGCAGCCGGCGCAGCCAGTATGCCGAACAGGGGATCGCCAGGATGCAGGAGTACGTTGATACCCTCATCGTGATTCCCAATGATAAATTGCTAGAGCTGACCGACCGCCGAGTATCGCTAAATGATGCCTTTTTCTTGGCCGATGATGTCTTGCGGCAGGGGATTCAAGGTATCAGCGAGCTGATCACCGTTCCCGGCCTGATCAACCTGGACTTTGCCGATGTGCGCACGATCATGTCAGAAGGCGGGGCGGCGTTGATGGCCATTGGACATGGCGATGGAGACGATCGCGCCCATCAGGCCGCCGAGGAAGCGGTCAGCTCGCGCCTGCTGGATGTGACTATAGACGGCGCACAGGGCATCCTGTTCAATGTCACCGGCGGCCCGGACATGACCCTGTATGAGGTGAACCAGGCGGCGGCCATCATCCGCGAGAAGGCGCATCCCGATGCGAATGTGATCTTCGGGGCGGTGATCGATGAAGGAATGCGTCACAAGATGCGCATCACGGTCATTGCCACCGGCTTTGACCGTTCGGAAAGCCGGCTGCAGATAATGAGCCGGACGGCGCCGTCCTCTGTGTCGCGCACCACCACTACCGGAACGGCCGCGCCCGCCCCGCCGCCCGATCCGCCGGGGCCACAGCGACACGTAGCCCCGCCCCGCGAAACGAGACCGCCGGAGCAGACGCAACAGGCGGAATCGTCAGCGGCGACGGATTCGAAGCCGGCTGTAAAGGACAAGTCGCGCTTTTCACCCGCCGACCTGGAGATCCCTGCCTTCTTGCGAAAAGGCAAGTAGGCATATCGTTCGACCTTCCTCAATAGAAGGCGACCGCAAAGCCCGGCAAGCAGTGTCAGCCGGGCTTTGTGTTTTGTTGGGACCGAAAACGCACGGAAAGGCTGCCGCCGCCCCGCGCAGGACCTTCTTGCAAAAGCTCCAGCCCAATTCTACAATCCGCCGCATGAGCTTCCGCCAATTCATCTCGCAGGCCGCTGCTTCCGGCGATCTGGTCACCATTGACCGGCCGGTCAACGTCAATTATGAGCTGGCCGATGTTGCTCATGCTCTCTCGGGCAGGCCGGTGCTGTTCACTGCGATCAAGGATTATCCACAGTGGCGGGTCTGCGCCGGCCCCTGCTCGAACAGACGATACTTCGCCATGAGCTTGGGCGTGTCCGAGGGCGAGCTGGTGCATCACCTGGCGCGGGCGGTCAGCGCGCCGATCCTGCCCCCAATAGTGGAAGACGCTCCCTGCCGGGAGGTGATTCGCGAGGATGTCAATCTCTATGATCTGCCAATCCTGCTGCACCTGCCGCAGGATGCCGGGCATTACGTCGCCAGCAACATCGTCATCACGCGCGACCCCGAGCTTGGGCGCAACATGTGTTATCACCGGCTGCTGCGGCTGGACGAACGTCGTTTCGCAGCGCGGATCGTGGAGCGCCGGGGTACGTACAATGCGATGAGCAAAGCGCCGGGCGACCTGCCGGTAGCCATTTGCATCGGCGTCTCGCTGGCCACGCATCTAGCGGCCTCAATGTCTCCGCCGCCCGGCGTGGACGAGCTTTCGATCGCGCACGCCCTCGCGCCCACCCCGCTGGTCAAATGCCTGACCAATGACCTGGAAGTTCCGGCGGACGCGGAGATCGTGCTGGAGGGGCGAATAACACGCCGGCGCGTTAGTGAGGGGCCGTTCATGGACCTTACCGAGACCATGGATATCGTCCGTGAGCAGCCGGTGATCGAGATTGACCTGATAACCCACCGGCGCGATCCCATCTATCACGCGCTACTGCCCGGCGGGCTGGAGCACAAGCTGCTGATGGGCATGCCGCGTGAACCGACCATATTCGCCGAAGTGAACCGGGTGGCGCGCTGTACAGGGGTGTCTATTACGCCCGGCGGCGCGTCCTGGCTGCACGCGGTGGTACAGATTGACAAGCAGGGGCCGGACGATGGCCGGCGGGCGATTGAGGCTGCCTTTCGCGGGCACGGCTCGCTGAAGCATGTGTGGGTGGTTGACACGGATGTGAATGTCTTTGATCCGGCGGAGGTGGAGTGGGCGATGGCTACCCGCTTCCAGGGGGATAGCGATCTGGTGTTGATGCCGAATATGCCGGGCAGCTCGCTGGATCCATCCGGCATCCACGTGCCCGGCGAAAAGAGTCGCACCGCCAAATTAGGCTTTGACTGCACCATCCCCTGGGGAGCGGACCGGGAGAAGTTCGTGAAGGGGCAGTATGGGAAGGTCAATCTGAGCGACTATTTGCCTGAACCGGCCGGCGATTAGCCGGGGATGCGCCGGATGATCGCCGGCGACCCGGCTACCGGCCCGGCTACCGGTCCACAACTCGCCTCAGGAACGCTCGATGAACATTTACCCAATCGAGATTGCGCTACAAGAGTCCGCCGACTTCCTGCAGCAAGAATTGGGTTTCGTTATTCTGCTGACGATCGCCGCGGCCGTCGCGATCATCACCCGCCGCTTCGTCAGAGTCCCCTACACCGTGGCGCTGGTAATCGTCGGATTGGCGCTGTCCTTCTTCCCCAATTTTCTGGGGATCACCGTCAGCAGCGATCTCATCCTGCATCTGCTGGTACCGCCGCTTGTGTTTGAAGCTACGCTGCAAATCAATTGGCCGGCGCTGAAACGCAATCTGGTTCCGATAACGTTGCTGGCGGTGGGCGGCGTCCTGCTCAGTACAATTATCGTTGGCGAGATGGTGGCCATCATGCTGCCGGAGATACCGATTGTGGGGGCGGTGGCATTCGGCGCGCTAATCTCAGCGACGGACCCGGTGGCGGTGGTCTCATTCTTTCGCAGCATGGGCGTCAGCAAACGGCTGGCGCTGTTGGTAGAAGGTGAGAGCCTGTTCAACGATGGCATCGCCATCGTTATCTTCTCGCTGGCGGTCGGATTGGGCGCCGGCGCCGGCCTGGAAAGCATTGACCCAGGCGGAGCCATTTTCGAGTTCCTCTGGGTGTCGCTCGGCGGGCTGGGCGTCGGCATTATACTGGGCCTGGTCGTCTCGCAGCTCGTGCTGTACAACGTAGATGACCATCTGATTGAGACCGCGACAACGGTGGCGCTGGCCTTCGGCGCCTTTCTGGTCGCCGAAAAGCTGGGCGTGAGCGGCATCCTGGCGGTGGTGGCAGCCGGCCTCTTTGTGGGCAACGTCGGCTTCCGGAACACATCCCCGACAACCAGGCTGACGATTCAGAACTTCTGGGAGTTCCTGGCCTTTGTCACCAACTCGATTATCTTTCTGATCATCGGCCTGCAAATTGATCTGCAGGCGTTCGACACCAATCTGACCCCGATCCTGGTGGCGGTCGGGGCGGTGCTGTTCAGTCGCGCGATCGTTGTCTATTCGATCAGCTGGTTAAGTGGCCGGCTGGACCAGCGAAACTATATACCGCCGGCCTTTCGTCATGTCATGTTTTGGGGCGGTTTGCGCGGCGCAATCAGCCTGGCGCTGGCGTTGACCTTGAGCGATGGACTGCTTGGCCCAGGCGTGGCGCAGGAGCTGCAGGTGATGACCTTCGGCGTCGTGCTGTTTACCCTGCTGGTGCAGGGTACCACGATAGCCCCCCTAATACGCCGGCTGGGACTGAGCAAGCGGCCGGATCAGCACGAAACGCAACAGCGAATCCAGTCGCTGCTCTTTGCCAGGCAAGAGGCCAAGCGGGAACTGGGTCGCCTGCAGGCGGATGGCTTGCTGCCGGCTGAGATCTGGAAGGCCATTGACCGCGTCTATGACCTGGAAATAGAGCAGAAGGACAAAGAATTGCAGCAACTGCTGCTGGATCACCCTGAATTAGAGCAAGAGCTGGTGCTCCAGGCGCGCCGAGACCTGCTGCGAGCGGAGCGGACAGCCCTTGCTGATGCGCTTCGACGAGGGCTGCTTCAACAAGAGTTATACGATCAACTGGTCCGCGAGATAGATTATCGGGCGGCGGCGCTCGATCATATCGTCGAAAGTCAGGGGATCCCGGAGACGGAGGGGAAGTGAGATGAAGGGGGTAGTATGTGCCATTCGCGGCGGCGAGGGAAGTCGCGTGGCACAGGCGCATGCCATTCGGCTGGCTAAGGAGGCGAATGCTCCCTTGGCGTTCCTCTTCGTAGCCGACAAGAGGTTGCCCAATGAATATGACGGCAGCCTCGAAGGAGCAATAGAAGAGGAACTGATCTGGTTCGGCCGCGTATTGCTGAATGTGGCCAAAGAACGCGCTGCTAGAGCGGGCATAGAGGCCGCCGTATTTGTCGCCATTGGTCGGGTAAAGGAAGAGATCCTGCGCTACCTGGAGCAAGTGGAGGCCGGCTTACTGGTGTTGGGCGCGCCGCGCGATACGACCATCATCTTCGGCGATGATGCGATTGAGCGCTTTGCGGCCGAGATCAGCGAAGAATGTGGAGTTCGTGTAGAAATTGCCCGGCCGGAAGGGTAGTGATGGTATAATGTGAAGGCTACCCCATTGTCGGCGCCGAATTGCTCGCCGGCGCATGAATAGTCGCCATGATGGATAAGTGGAGTCGCACAACGCGAATAGTCGCCCTGGTGGCCCTGGCAATTGGGGGTCTTCTATTTGTCTTCTTGGGCAGGGACCTCATCGCTCCACTCCTCTACTCGGCGCTGTTGGCTTATATCTTCAACCCACTGATCTCGATCTTTGCCGGTCGCTCCCGTTTGCGTCGCAGCCTGGCGGTGGCCCTGTTCTACCTGCTGATTCTGGCAGGGCTGAGCGCGCTGGCGGCAGCGATGACGCCCACGATTATTGAACAGCTTCAGCTGCTGGCGTCGGAGTACCAGGAGATTGCCGCCCAGCTGACCGCGAACCTGGACCAGGGAATCATCATCCTCGGCTACGAGTTGTCGCTGGAGAGCTTGCTGGAGGCCAGTTCAGCGTTGTTGCCGGAGCAGCTCTTGCAGTCTGAACTGATCCCCGGCGTACTGGGAGTGGCGGGCGATCTGGCCTGGATCCTGTTTATCATGGTAACTACCTACTACTTCCTTCAAGACTGGGACAAGCTGCGCGACTGGATCCTGCGGTTGCCGCCGGAAGAGCTTCAGCCGGATACCCTCCGGCTATATGAAGAGACGAAGGTGGTCTGGCAGGGCTATTTACGCGGGCAGCTGCTTTTGTCAACGATCGTGGCCTTGCTCACCGGCGTCATAATGGCCGCGATCGGGCTGCCCAGCGCCGGGGCGATCGCCATCCTGAACGGCGCATTGGATTTCATACCCACTATTGGCCCAACCATCGCCACACTCATTGCCGCGCTGATTGCCTGGTTCAGCGGCTCGACTTACCTGGACATCTCCAACGCCTGGTTCACGGTGATCGTGGTTGTTCTGCTGACGGTGATTCAGATGGTAGAAAATGTCTGGATGCGCCCGGCGGTGATGGGGCGTAGCGTGCGGATGCATCCGGCGGTGGTCTTTGTGGCGATTGTCGGCGCTTATGCAGTGGCCGGGGTGCTGGGCGGGCTGGTTGTGGTGCCGATGATCGCTACGATGGGTATTGTCGGCCGATATTTGCGCTGCCGCATCCTGGGCATTGACCCCTGGCCGGCGGAAGAATCCACAGACGCAGCAGCGGCCGAGGCGGCCATGACGCCGCTGTTAGGCAGCGTTGCCGGCGGCGCAACCAGGGAGCTGCCGGATCCGGGCAGCGGCCTTGAGGAGTTGGCGCAAAAGCCCCGGGGATTAATGGATGTCTGAACTACCTTTGAATGAACAACAACGGGCCATGCTGCGGGGAGAGCTTGGCGTGGCCAAACAAATGGCGATGCGTCTGGTGGTGGACCTGGCTGCCGCCGCCGGGGCTTCCGAGCTGGCCGCGATCAGCAGCGCGCATCTCTCCGGCGTTTCGCCGCTGACCGGCGGGATGGGATTGCGTCGTTTTCTGGCCCGGCTGACCGCAGATCCACAGGCGCAGGTGAGCGTGCCCACGACGCTCAATGCGGCCGGCTGCGACGTGAATCAGTTTGAGGCGATGCGCATCGCGTGGCCCAACTTCCTGGAGCAGAGCAAGGAGATCGTGGCCCTGTACGAGCAGTTAGGGGTGCGACCGACCCAGTCCTGCATCCCCTATGAATGGGAAGGGGTGGTCACGGCCGGCATTGCCGCCTGGTCGGAGTCTAATGCCATTTGTTTCGGCAACTCATATACCGGCCTGAGCACCAATCGCGAATCGGGCCTCTCCGCGCTGGCGGCGGCGCTCACCGGCTACACGCCCATGTATGGCCTGCTTGACCCGGAGGCGCGCCGTCCGAATCTGGAGGTAGTGGTGAGCTGCGCGCTCGCTGATCCGGCCGACTTCTCCATACTTGGCGACTGGTTGGGAAAGCAGCGCCGGCCGGAATGGAAGATGCCTCTGGGGCCCATACCGCTCATTCGCGGGCTGCCGGCGGCGATAACGCACGATCAACGGAAGGCGCTGGCCGCGGCGGCCGCAAACTACGGTTGCGCCCTGCTGTATATAGACGGCCTGGGCGACATTCCGCCGGCGCAGTTCCAGGATCGGTTGCGATTTGGCGAGGCTGAGCTGGCCGCGCGCTATATGGAGCTACGCCCACAGAGGCCGGCCTCCTTGATCGCGCTCGGCTGCCCGCAGGCTTCTGTTGGCGAGCTGCGCGCGGCGGCGGAGGCGTTGCGCGGCAAGCGAGTCAGCGCGACGCCGCTGTGGGTTTTCACCTCCAGCGCCAACCGGGCCATCGCCGAGCGCACCGGCATTGCTGAGGTCATTCGCGCCAGCGGGGCGCTGCTCCTGGAAAACACTTGCCCGGAGGTGGTGCCTTATGATCCGGCCTGGGTGAAGCATGTGTTGACCAACTCGATGAAGGCGGAACATTACATCCGTTCCGGCCTGAACGGTATCCCGACGTCGGTCATGACCCTGGCCGATTGTGTGCGGGTAGCCACGGGTGAATTGGTGATTGACGCGCCGGATGACGGCGCGCTCGCGGAATCCGGGCCGAAGCAACGCGCGCCGGCAGCCCAACGCAACGGTGCGCGCAT
>CAYVQP010000042.1:0-5589 GCA_964452775.1 uncultured Ardenticatenaceae bacterium
GGGCGCGCTACTATGACCCGCTGCTGAGGCGGTTTGTGAGTGCGGATACGATTGTTGTCAACTATCTGACGTAGCTGGGTCATCCGCACTTTGTGTGAAAATTCCTGTCGTGGGCCGGCACACCAATCCTGTTCCTTGAGTATGTCGGGCCCCTGCTATTTGGATCGGCGCGAACTGGGCTGATCGATCACACAAAGCGCGGAAGAGTGGCCAAAGTTGCCCACCTCGTTGCAATTAACCCGGAAGAAGCGGCCGAGAAAGCCGAAGAGATGCTGCCGGCGAAATAACTGCCAGTCAATTGCCAATTGGCAATAGTTACGTGGACATATTGGACAATTTCACCCCAATTGTGCTGGCCATTTGTGTCCGTGAATTCGCAGTATCAGCGTAACGCTGGGACTGGTGACTAATGGAGTAAAAGATGTCGAGAAGACGGACAAAGGGCGAAGGAACCATTTACTTCAACGACAAGATCGGGTGCTGGGTTGCCCAAATCACGTTTCCAAACGGACAGCGTAGGAGCAAGTCCTCCAAGACTCAGAGAGTTGTCAGAGATTGGCTTCAGCACCAGCAGCATGATCTTCGGAAAGGACTGTTCGTCAGCGCCGACCAGATGAAACTCGGCGACTTCCTTGACCGCTTCATGGAAGATGTCGCCAAACACTCGTTGCGGCCAAGAACCTTTCAAAGAAACGCGAACATCATCCAAAACCATATCAGGCCGTCACTAGGGAACATCAAGCTGCAGACATTGCGGCCCGATCAGGTACAATCCTTTTACACTCAAAAACTAGACGAGGGCCTGTCCAAACGGACCGTTCAGTATATCCACGCTGTCTTGCACAGAGCATTGGGCCAGGCTCTCAAATGGGGCCTGGTGACCAGAAACGTCACGGACCTGGTAGAAAAGCCCCGACCGGGAAAGCGGACCTTCACGACGTGGTCAGCTGCTGAGGTCAAGCAATTCCTTGAGGCAGTCTCGGACCATCGCTGGCATCCAATATATGCCTTGGCCATCTACACCGGCATGCGACAGGGTGAGATTCTGGGTCTACATCGAGATGATATCGATCTAGTTCGTGGGATCATTCATGTGAGACATCAGGTAAGCGCCATAGTTGGTCAGGGTCTGACCATCACCCAGCCCAAGAGCGACAAAGCGCACCGGCCAATCACAGTGCCACCAAGCGCTCTCGAAATCTTGAGTGCTTACCTCGACACGGTTGACGCACGTTCTAAGCTTATTTTCACCACATCGACTGGCAGACCGATTTCGCCCCGCAACATCTTGCGCCACTTCAAGTCAGTCATCGAACGGACTGAACTGCCTGACATCCGCTTCCATGATTTGAGGCATACCCACGCTACGCTTTTGTTGGCTGCTGGCGTTCATCCAAAGGTCGTTCAGGAACGGTTGGGCCATTCGCAGATTGCGTTAACATTGGACACGTACTCACATGTCATTCCATCGCTTCAAACCGAAGCCGCCGATCAGTTTGAGGCGATTCTAGGATAAGCAAAATTTTGCTTATATTTTGCGTATAATTCGAAACCCAGTGAATTCCTTGGAGATATTGGAAGATTGACGATTGTAGGAGGTAGATCGACCTCTGGTAGCTGGAAATATCGGACAGATTTTACGGCTTGCCTCCATACTTCTAATCCGTAGGTTGGGGGTTCGATTCCCTCCTGGGGTACAATGGTTTACTGGTGGTAGACTCCCGTCGGGATGGTTCCAACGGGAGTTTCGCAAACTCAGTTGTTGCCGGGTTCTCGGAAGAGACTATAATCTCGGCACGCTTGTGTTTCGGGGGGTGAGAAAATCCACAAAACTTGTGGTGAGTTACCGGCAAGTCTTTGCTGCCTGCCGGTAGCAACATGATTTACCGTTAGTTGATCAAACCAGGGTTAGTTGCCCAGGAGGGACCCCACTTATGAGCGATCTAAGTAGTGCTGCCCGGCGTTATTCCCGGGAGCATGCCGAGCAGTTCCGGCACGAACTTCACGAATTACTGCGTATCCCCAGCGTCAGCACCGACCCCGCCCACGCCGGCGATGTCCAGCGGGCGGCCGAATGGCTGGCGGCGCACATGCGCGAACTGGGTCTGGACAATGCCCGGATCATGCCCACAGCCGGACATCCGGTTGTATACGGCGAGTGGCTGGGAGCAGGGGCAGAGCGGCCGACCGTATTGGTCTACGGCCATTATGACGTTGTGCCCGCCGAGATGGAAGATGGCTGGCTGACGCCGCCCTTCGAACCGATTGAGAAAGACGGCCGGATATTCGCGCGCGGGGCGACCGATGACAAGGGGCAGTTGTTCATCCACGTCAAGGCCCTGGAATCCTATCTGCGCACCGCCGGCAGCGCGCCGGTCAACGTGAAATTTCTCATTGAAGGCGAGGAAGAGGTCTCCTCGCCCAATCTGACCCCCTTCATCAAGGCCAACCTGGACCTGCTGATGGCCGATGTGTGCGTGATCAGCGATTCGTCCATGCGCACGATGGAAGAGCCATCTATCCTGCACAGTCTGCGCGGCATGACCTATATTGAGATCCTCGTCCAGGGACCGACGGATGACCTGCATAGCGGCTTGTGGGGCGGCGCGGCGCATAACCCGGCGCTGGCGCTCGTGGAGATCATTGCCAGCCTCTATAACCCGGACAACACAATCGCCGTGCCGGGCTTTTATGATGATGTCGTTCCGCTAACGGCTGAGGAGCGGGCGATGATCGCCAAGACTGATCTCAGCGAAGAGCAGTACAAGCAGTCAACCGGCGTCCCAGCCATCTGGGGAGACGCCAACTATACCATCCGCGAGCGCATCTCGGCCCGGCCCACGCTGGACATTAACGGATTGTGGAGCGGTTGGTCAGGCCCCGGGCCGAAGACGATTGTTCCCGCCAAAGCCGGGGCCAAGCTCAGCTCCCGGCTGGTAGGCAATCAGGACCCGCACAAGATCTTTGAGTTGTTGAAGGCGCACGTCGAGGCCGTAGCTCCGCCGACGGTGCAGGTGGAAGTTCGGCTGCTGACCACGGGCAAGCCGGCGCTGTTCTCCTTTGATATCGCTGAAATGCGGGCCGCGTCACACGCCTACGAAAAAGGGTGGGGCGTGAAGCCGGTCTTCACACGTGGCGGCGGCAGCATTCCGGTTGTGGCGGATATTGCTGACCTGATGCACATTCCGGTAGTCATGATGGGCTATGGGCTGGACGATGACGGCCTGCACTCGCCCAACGAACGTTTCAGTATTGAGATGTTCCACCGCGGCATCGAGACCGCCATCGTTTATCTGGAAGAACTTGCCTTGTCTTAGCGTCCCAGGTGACTGTCACTTCTGGGAGTGACAGTCACCAATTCCTAAAGAGGTGGAGTATGGCTGACGGGAGTGAGCGAGCCGAAGAGGCCGCCAAGAAGTCCATAATGCAGAGGTTCCTTGACGGCATCGAGCGGGTGGGCAATAAGGTTCCACACCCGGTACTGATGTTCTTGTATCTGATTGCCATCGTTATCGTTCTATCTCACGTTCTCTATTTGTTCGATGTGAGCGTCACCGAAGAGATTGCCGTGGAAATGCCTGTGGAGGCGGAGTATGACTATTACGAAGATTCCACACGGCCCGCAGAGGTGTTTCCGGCTGAACCATACGACACCGACTACGAAATTGTCGAACAGACCATCGCCGTCGAAAGCCTGCTGACCGTCGAGGGCATTCGCTTCATCTTCACCTCCTTCGTGGCCAACTTTGCCGGCTTTGGCGTGGTAGCCGTTACCCTGGTGGCGATGGCCGGGGTGGGCGTGGCGGAACACGCCGGGATGATGGCGGCCCTGATCCGCAAGCTTGTGCAAGTGGCCCCACGCCGGTTGATCGCCTTCATCTTGATCTTTATCGGCGTGCTATCCAGTGTGGCTTCGGATGCCGGCTATCTAATCCTCATACCGCTGGGCGCAGCCGCTTTTGCCAGCTTGCGCCGGCATCCGCTGGCCGGCATGGCGGCGGCCTTTGGCGGCGTGGGCGCGATCTTTGCCGTCAACTTGCTGATTACGCCAATTGATAGCATGCTCACCGAGGTTACCAACGAGGCTATTGTACTGGCCAACGGCGAGCCAATCACAGTGGTTGCCAACTACTTCTTTGCGGTAGTCTCGTCATTTGTTCTCGCCATTGTTGCCACGTTAGTAACGGAGCGCTTTGTCGAGCCGCGACTTGGCCCCTACCACGCCGAGGGCGTCGCCACCGTGGATGATGAGCTGACTCCCGAAGCAATGGCGGCGGAGAAGCGTGGTTTGCGGTTTGCGCTGTATTCATTCCTGGGGGTATTGGTTCTCATTGGCTTGCTGACATTCCTGCCGAATGCGCCGCTGCGCGATCCGGTGACCGGCGCGATCATCGGCAATACTCCCTTCATGGACAGCCTGATCTTCATCATCTCGCTCTGCTTCCTTATTGCCGGCATCGGCTATGGGATCGGGGCGGGGACGACAAAAAGCAGCAATGATGTCATTACCGGGGTCACGAAGACCTTTGCCGGGCTGGCCGGCATGATTTTCATGCTGTTGATGATCAGCCAGTTTATCGCTTTCTTCAACTACAGTAATCTACCCAGCGTGATTGCGATCATTATGGCCGGCGGCCTGGAACAGGCCAATATCGGCGCGATCCCCTTGCTGATCGCGCTGATCCTGGTCATCGCCCTACTCGATGTGATAATTCCCGGCTCCATTCCCAAATGGGCGATTTTTGCGCCGGTGTTCGTGCCGGTTTTTATCCGGCTCGGTGTGACGCCGCAAACCGTGCTGGCTGCCTATCGGGTCGGCGACTCGCCCATGAACGTGGTTACGCCGTTGATGGTGTACCTGCCCTTTGTGGTCACGATTGCCCAGCGCTATCAAAAGGATTCCGGCCTGGGCACGATCATTTCGCTCATGCTGCCTTATGCCCTGATCATCCTGGTTGCCTGGATCCTGTTGTTCGTTCTCTGGTTCGTGCTGGGCATCCCGCTTGGCCCGGGCTATCCGGCCAGCGTATAAAAGGTGACTTGTCAAATGTGGATAAGACCCCGCAGCTCTTTCGCGGGTACAGCACGAAGCGGCCGGCTTAGCACGAGCTGCGGGGTTTTCAGAATATGAGCTCAAAGACCAGATCCGACGCCAAACGCGAGACCACTCAAGTTGCTTCCTGGCTGCCGCTGCTGATTATTGTGCTGGCGCAGATCCAGATGGCGTTTAACGTCAATGCGCTGCCCATCTCGTTAGGCCCGATCGCTGAAGAGCTGAATGCGCCGGCGACTACGGTGGGCACCGCGCTGGTTATCTACTCCCTCTTTGTCGCCGCCTTTGTCTTGCTGGGCGCGAAGCTCGGCCGCATCTTCGGCGAACGCCTCGTATTTCAGATCACAGCCCTGGCCCACGGGTTGGCCATGGCCATCATGGCCCTGAGCCCCGGCACGAACGTGATGTTTCTGGCCCAGGCATTTGCCGGCCTGGCAGCGGCCGCGCTGGTGCCAACGCTGGTGGTGTTGGTCGCGGCCAACTATCACGGCAAGCAACAGGCGCAATCGCTGGGCATATTGGCCGGCACGCCTGCC
>CAYVQP010000042.1:5689-38819 GCA_964452775.1 uncultured Ardenticatenaceae bacterium
CGGCGGCGCCATTTTCCCTGTTTGGGCTATCGCCGGCCCCGTTGATGATCTTGCTGGGCATCGTCCTGGGCCAGGGCTTTTTCTTCTGGTCTCACCGGCAGGCAGCCAAGAAGCAGTCATCGCTGCTCACTATGGAAATTCTGGATTCTCGCCCGGAGCGGTCGGCGGTGTTGTCTTTGCTGATCATCGGTGGGCTTGGCTCGGCGGTTATCTTTCTGATTCCGCTCTATATGCAGATCGTGCAGGGGTACACGTCCCTTTCTACGGCTGTGGTGACCGTGCCTTACACGCTCTCGATTGCGGCAGCAGCTATACTCACTGTCCGCCTATATGCCTATCTGTCGCCGCGCACATTGGGCGTACTCTCCTTTGTGTTGGTCGCCTCCGGCCTGACTGTGTTGTCGCTGACGGTTCGCAATGATTGGGCTACCTTCGTTGTCACTTTAAGCCTGATCCTGGTCGGGCTTGGCGAGGGTACGTTGGTGACGTTGCTATTCAACGTGCTGGTTTCTTCTGCGCCCAAGGAGTTGGCTGGAGAAGTGGGTGCGGTGCGCGGAGTCGCCAATAATCTTGCCAATGCGTTGGGCACGGCCTTCGCCAGTGTGGCAGCAGTTGGGCTGCTCAGCCTGTTCGTCACCAGCGCCCTTTCGCAGCTTGCTGTTATGGATTCGATCAACGAGTACGTCGATCTGGACAATATCAATTTCGTCACCAACGACCAGCTGGAAAGCTATCTGGAGGAGACTCCGGCGACCGAGGAGCAAGTCGATGTGGCTGTGCAGATCAACGAGGATGCCCGGCTGCGGGCGCTGAAGACCTCCTTTCTCATCCTGGCAGGATTGTCATTGTTGGCGCTTGTGCCCACGCTGGGCTTGCCCGCTTACACACCCGGCGAAATACCCCCACCGCGCTCGAAAAGGCGATGATGAGAACCGGGTAGCGTACTCTGCAGTCGCTTTGACAAGGCCAGTTGTTTTGGCTAGTATTCAAAACCGCTAGCCGGCCGGAGTAGAGCACATTTGCCTGACGGCTTAGGGATGTGCTCTTTTCTTTGCCAACCAGCCCCGATTGATTGACGGTACAGGAACCTGAAACATGCGGCCACGGGTGATGGTTTCTTCAGCTTGCATTAACTTCAACAATTGAGAGTGAGATGATGATGATGGACGAGACCGAGCAGCAAGTCATGATCGAAGCTGACCAGCTGACCAAGGTGTTCGGCTCATACACGGCGATCCGGGATGTCAGCTTCAGTTGCCGGAAAGGGGAAGTTGTCGGCTTCCTGGGTCCAAACGGAGCCGGCAAGACAACGACCATGCGCATCCTGACCGGCTACATGCCGCCCACTGCCGGGACAGCTTACATCGCCGGCTTCAATACCCTTTCCGATTCCATCGCCGCTCGCGAACGCCTCGGCTATCTCCCCGAGACGATCCCCCTGTACCCGGAGATGACCGTCGAGGGATACCTGGCCTTTGTCGGCCGCATCCGCCGGCTGCCAAACTTATGGGACCGGTTGGATGATGTCCTGGAATCAGTGAATCTGTTGGATCGAGCGGAAAGCTATATCGGCGCGCTCTCCAAGGGGATGCGCCAGCGCGTCGGCCTGGCTCAGGCGCTGCTGCATGACCCGGACGTGCTCATTCTGGACGAGCCGACGATTGGCCTCGATCCCCGGCAGGTGGTTGAACTGCGCGAGATGATCAAGGAGCTGGGCAAGCGGCATACCATCCTGCTGAGCACCCACATCCTGAGCGAAGTTGAGCAGGTCTGCGACCGGGTGATCATGGTCATAGATGGCCGCATCTGGGCGGACATGCCGCTGGCGGACATAGTGGGTGAGCGGGGAGAGAAAACGATGAGCGTGCGGCTGGCAAATCCAGCTCCGGATGTCGTCGCACGTCTGCAGCGGATCGACGGCGTGAACGAGGTCCGCCGGGAGGCAAACGGCGGCCTACTGCTGTCATTCTCCGGCCGGGATGATACCCGCACATCCGTAGCCGAGCTGGCCGTTAACTCCGCCTGGGGCCTGCTGGAGCTGAGCGTGGATCAGGTCAGCCTTGAATCGGTCTTCCTGGAGAAGCTGAAAGAAGCAGAGGCCTCGCGCACCGAGTTTGTGGAGAGCGAGGCGGAGCACGAGATGCCGGCTGCGCCCCAGGACAGCAAGAAGACGCGAGTAGCAACCGTCTCCGAGGATGAATCAATGGAGCCGGAAGACGAAAGGAGTGACGAAGATGCGTAATATCTGGATTATCGCTCGCCGCGAATTGGGCGCGATATTTGTGCAACCAATCGCCTACGTCTTCACGATTGTGATGCTATTCATCACCGGCTTTATCTTCGCCGCCCAGATCGCCTTTCCAGTCATCCAGGGCGGGCCGCCGCCGACCGTGGCCAGCATCCTGAGCACCTTTACCTTTCTGTCCATCTTCACCTTACCCGCCGTCACCATGCGCCTGCTCTCCGAAGAGCAACAGAGCGGCACCATTGAACTACTGATGACCTTCCCGGTGCGCGACATGGAAGTGGTGATCGGCAAGTGGTTGGCCGGCTTCATCTTCTATCTGTTTGTGCTGCTGTTCACCCTACTTTATCCGTTCCTGCTGATTCGATTCGGCAACCCCGATATGGGCCCAATCGTCAGCGGCTACATGGGCGCGATCCTTTGGGGCGCGGCGCTGGTTGGGATTGGCGTGCTGGCCTCAGCCATGTCCGAAAACCAGATCAACGCCCTGATTATTGCCGCCGGTATCAACCTGGTGCTCTATTTGATGGCGATCCCGGCCGACTTCTTCACCGTGGTTCCTACCCTCAGCACAATCTTCAACGAAATGTCCATGCAGAGCCACTTGTCGGGCTTCCTTAATGGCCTGGTAACGGTTGCCGACGTGCTCTACTACCTCATTGTGGCGGCAATTGCGCTCTTTGCTGCCGCCAGGGTGCTGGAGAGCCGGCGCTGGCGCTAACCAACAAACACGAAATGACGCACTCCTGAGCTGCTTAGCTCTTTGAGGCATGTTATGAAAACGTTTCTAGATCGAATTGCTCCCTTTTTCCCCTTCATCGGCCTGCTGTTGCTGGCGCTGGGCGCGCTGTCCTACATTATCACCCGGCGCTTTGATTTGCTGACCAACGTGTTGCTGCTGAGCGGCGCGCTTTTGCTGCTGCTGTTTGCCGTGCTGCGCCCGGACGACGTCCGCCGCTTCTTCAGCCGCCGGCAGACCCGCTATGGCTCGACGACGCTGCTTTCGGTGATCCTGTTTGCCGCTATTGCTATCTTGCTCTTCTGGATCGCCTACCAGAACCCGGATTGGCGCTATGATTCGACCGAAGAAGGAACCTTTACGCCACTGCCGGAGACGGTGGAGCTGCTGAAAAACCTGGAGGAGCCGATCCACGTCATCGCCTTCTATCCGCCCAGCATGGCGCTGCAACAAGAGCAGGCGACTGAGACGTTGGAAAGTATGCAGGCGATCACCGACCGGATCACGTTTGAGTTTCAGGACCCGGAAAGCAATCCGGTGCTGGCCCAACAGTATGAGTTGAACTTCCCCGGCACACTCGTCTTTGTGCGCAATCCCGGGCCGGAGGAGGTCTTCTCTAAGGCCAACAGCCTCAACGACAGCGACATTCATTCCGCGCTGAGTCAGGTGATCAATCCGCTCGACAAAAAGGCATACTTCCTCACCGGCCATGGGGAGCTAGACATCAACGGCTTTGAGCCGACGGGCATGGGCACGATTATCGGTGTCATCGAAGACCAGGGCTTTGAGGTGGCAGAGCTGAATCTGTTCACCGAAGGGGCCGTGCCGGAGGATGCCACCGTGGTGGCCCTGATCGGCCAGCAGGCCCCACTGGATCCGGCTGAGGCCGAGGCCCTGGCCGCCTACGTTGAGGGCGGCGGGGCGCTCTTCCTGGCCCGCGACCCGCTGGATAGCGAAGGGCGAGCCGCTGCAGAAGAAGACGGGGTCGCCGCCATGCTGCAACAGGTGTGCGGCATCTCGCTGCGCAATGACGCCATCATTGATCAGGACCTCGCCCAGGCCGGGCAGGAGTTCGGTCTCTCCTTTCTGGGCAGCAACTATGGGACCCATCCCATCGTAACCGAGGACTTGCGCTTGTTTGGAACCCGCTTTGTGCTGGCTCGTTCAGTGGACGCCGGCGACGGAACAAGCGCCGCCGTGACCGAGCTGGTGAGCACCAGCGAGAACTCATGGGGAGAGACGCGTTTCGATCTGCTCTCCGCCGGCATTGCCCAGCTTGACGCTGAAGACGCGCCGGGGCCGCTGGCAGTGGCGGCCAGTTGTGAGAATAGCGATCAGGGTAGCCGGGTAGTCGTTGTCGGCGACTCAGATTTCGTCGCCAATGAAACAGTCGTCTACGGCGGAAACGGCCTGCTGTTTGCCAATTCGATGAACTGGCTGGCCGACGATGAGCTGGCGATCGATCTGACGCCTAGAGAAACGATACAGCGACAGGTCAATATCCCGCAAACGCAATTGACGGCGCTGCAACTGGTCAGCATTTGCCTGGGCCCGCTCGTGGTCGGTCTGATCGGGGTCGCCGTGTTCGCCTCGCGGAGACGCAGAAGGTGAGCGGGCGCACGGTCGTAATCCTCTTCGTCGTGCTGCTCGTTGTTGGAGCAGTGGCGCTGTTAGTCAACAGGCAAGAGGAGTCCCCTGAACCAACACCGACGCTGCCGCCTCAGACGGAGAGCGTGCAATTGATGGAAGGGGTGGAGATGGCCACGGTCAGCCGGCTGGAAGTGCGCGATGAGGCAGGAGATCGCAGCATCGAGCTGTTGCGCGAGCCGGACGGCGGCTGGTTCCAGATCTATCCTACCTCCACCCTGGCGATCAGCCAGACGGTGAACACCAGCGTCACCAGCTTGCTCAATTTGACCAGCCGGCGGACGCTCAGCCCGGATGAGAACCCGCTTTCGGCCTACGGCCTCGACGCCCCGACCTACCGGATCACGCTGGCGGCAACCACCGGGGAGGGGGGAACGGCGCGCTACGTCTTCCTGGTTGGAACGGAAACGCCGGGAGGCGATGCGTATTACGTGCAGAAGGAGGGCGATCCGCGCGTCTACCTGGTTTCCACGTTTAGCCTGGATAATCTGGCGGCGTTGCTTGACGATCCCCCAATTCCCACGCCGGCGCCGCCCATCAGCGACACTGTCCCCTTGACCACCACCACGCCCTTGAGCAGCACGATCCCAATTACGGTCACAGCGCCGATTACCCCGTGAGTGGTCCAGGTGACTGTCATTTCGGAAAGTGACAGTCACCTCAGCCCGACTATTGTGCCGGCATAGCCGGTCAGTTCCACGTAGCCCGTCGCCGAGATCGGCTCGCCCGCCAGCGCGCCGCTAAAGCGGGACGCCCCCTCCCAGTAAACCGTGGAAACGTTCAACTCCTGGTCCGGTATCAGGGGAGCGCCGGTCAGTTCCAGCTGTAGCTTCGGCACAGCGATGCGCCAGCCGGCCGGGTAATCGGCGTCGCTGTGCGGGCTGCGCCAATCGGAAGTGACGGCCAGTTCCCAGTCGCCGGCTGCCAACGGGGTGATCTCCCCCGATGGGCTGACGTATGTGCCGGACGAATAAGGCTCCAGCGCGCCGTCTTCACGCCGGATCTGAAAGAACATCAGCGCGCCGCCGTTGTCCAGCTGCAGCGAGAACCAGTCCCAGCCAACCGCCTCGGCGCTGAGCGCGCTGGTGCCCCACTCATGGTCCTTCCAGGCCAACCCGCTGACCGGAATCCGCTCCTCGCCCACCTGCACCGCGCCGGAGACATGCTGCTGGACTATCGAGTAATAGTATGAGGCGTTGCCGGCTTCCGGCCCCTTCACGCTCAGCCCATCGTCGCCATGCAAGATTGGCGGCAAGGTCTGGGACAATTCCAGGTCAATGGCTACATCCTCGCTGCCGGCCGTCAGGCGAACGACGCCGGGTCCCACGGCAGCGGCCGACCAATCCTCCAGCCAGACGTGATACGGCTCAGCCTGGGCGCCGGCCAACCCGGCTGCTCCCCGGCTGAAGCGTTCGGCGACGTAGAAATCGTCGTTGGCAACGTCGCTGACCGTGAAATGGGCCATGTATACCTGGTTGGTGCGCCAGTCGCTGCCGCCGGCCATCATAGCCGGAGTTACCGGGGCAATCGCCCGGCGAAAGAAAGTCAACTGGAAGCCGAACTCGCGCCCATCTTCTGCAGTCAGGTTGCCGGTGTAATACCACCACTCCGTCTGGTAGTCGTTGTGCGCCCCGAGATCAGCCGGGAAGACAATTCCGCCCGGCTCCACCGCGCGCGCGAAGCCGGTGGTATCCTCTTCTTGCAGTAGGGGGATCAGGGAAGCAGCCGCTTCTTCTGCGTCGCTCTCACGGCTTCTCGCCAACCAGAACAAGGAGCCGCCGGCCAGCAAAAGGATCAGCAGGGGAATCCAATACCTTCTCATATCGTTGCGCCGGTGATCCTATTCTTCTCTCAAGGCGTCCGCAATGATCATGCGGCCAATTCGCTGGGCCGGATACAGGCCGGCCAGCAACGCCGCCGCCAGGGCCACGGCCAACGCTTGCAGGAAGTAGCCCGGCTCCAGATGCAGCTGCAGCGTCCAGCCGAAAGAGCGCACGTTAATCACGTACACCAAAATCAGAGCCAGCGCCAGGCCCGTCGGCATGGCCAATAGCCCGGCGACCGCGCCCATTAAGCCGGTCTCCAGCAGCGTGAGCCGCCGAAATTGGCCCAGCGTCATGCCGGCGGCGCGCAATATGCCTATCTCTCGCGCTCGTTCCAGTTGCAGGCTCATCAATGCGCTGAGCACGCCGATGAAGGCCACCAGCGCCGCCAACAGGCGCAAGGCGGCCGTGATGGCAAATGTGCGGTCAAAGATCGCCATCGCCTCACTCCTGACCACTTCATTGACCGTTACCACCACCTCCGGCCGGCCCCGGAAGGCGGCGCTCAACTCTGCCGCCACTTGCTCAGCCGAGTAGCCGGGCTCGACGAAGACTCCGGCCGTGGAGATCGCCTCGTCCTTCCAAAGTTCCTGGTAAGCCGCCTGGCCGATCATGATCGCGCCCTGGTCGGAGGCGTAATCATAGTAGACGCCGGCTACTGGAAACGAACGCGGGCCGGCCGGCGTATCCAGGAGGATGGCCTCCGGCTCAAGGGATAGTCCTTCTTTGCGAAACAGCGGCTCAGAAATGAAGACCGCTTCGCCGGCCAGCAATTGTTCCCAGGCGCGTTCGGGGGAGTCCGCTACCCAGAGGAAGCGCCGCTTCCCGGCAGACACGTCCCCGCTGACGGCAATCAACTCCACCTGGCGCTGAAAGGCCGGGGCCATGACAGCGGCGTGTTGGGCGGTGACCATGCCGGAGACGCCGGGCTGTCCAACAGCGGTCGCCAATACGTCTGCCGGCAGCGGGCCGCTGGATGTACTGGCGGTCAGGCTGGGCGGCGTGAGGAAGACGTCTGCCTGCAGCGTGTCGCCCAACCACTGCTCCACCGTCAGCCGGAAGGAGCCGATCATGATGGAAACGCCAACGATCACCGACACGGCGATCATCAGGGCAGCGATTGCCACCGAGGTGCGGCTCAGTGAACGCTGGATGTCACGTGGAGCCATCCGTCCCAGTACGCCGAAGAGGAGATAGCCCGGCCAGGACGCGCCGCGCATCAAGACGACCGTGACCGGCGGCGCGAGCAGCGCGGAGGCCAGCAAAACGGTGAACAGACCGGCAAAGGCCGGCGCAAGCCCCGCACCGCGCACCCATAGCAGCAGCAGGCCCGCAGCGCTGATCAGCGCCCAGGCGACGACCAGCCAGGGAAGAAGCCGGCGAGTGCGGCTCTCAAGCGTGGAACGGCGCAGCGTGAGCATGGGGTCGGTGCGAAGCGCTTCCCAGGCCGGCAACAGGGCGGCCAGCACGGCCGAGGCGACCCCGATGAGCACCCCCTTGATCAGCGAGGCCGGCGGAATGGCAACCTCCTGCACGTTGACCACGAAATAGAGGTCGTTAATCGTCTGCGTTACCAGGCGCACCATGCCCTTACCCAGCAAGATGCCCAGCGCCAGACCCAACAGCGAACCGATCAGGCTCAAGACGATAGCTTCAACGAGGATCAGGCGGAATAGCTGCCGGCCGGTGACCCCCAGGCTGCGCAACACGCCGAACAAGGGTCGTCGTTGCACAACGCTGAAGCTGACCGTGTTGTAGATCAGGAACATTCCCACCACCAGCGCCAGGAGGCTCAGGGCGGTGAGATTAAGCTCAAAGGCGGCGGTCATTTGTTGCACCGCGCTGCTGCGCGCGGAAGCCGGCTCAATCATCACCCCCTCCGGCAACCGCTCTGACAACGAAGGAAGAACCGAATCGTCGTTCACAATCAGGTCCACGTGGCTCAGGCGGCCCACCATATTGAGCAGCTCCTGAGCGGTAGCAATGTCCGCGAACAAGAGGCTGTTTAGCGCCTGCCGGCTGCTCTCGTTCTCGGGTCGCAGCAGCGCAACAATTCGCACCATCTCTTCCCGGCCGCCGATAGTCAATCGCAGCGAGTCGCCCAGCGACAGACCATGGCGCGTCGCCAGCGACTCGGACAGCGCGATCCCATTCGGGGTCCCAAGCAGCCCGGCCAGGTTGCCGGTATTCTCGCCACTCAGGTAGCTGCGGAAAGGAGCTTCGGCAAATGGGTCAACGCCGACCAGGCGCACCGGTAGATCGCCCAACTGCGGCGCCAACACATACCCTTCGACCACGGGCGCGGCCGGCGCGTAGCCCTCCTCGACCCGCAGGCGGCGGTAGATTGCCTCGTCAAGGCCGCTCGGTCCGCCCACCAACCGGTGTGTCGCCTTGCCGGTGACTGCACTGGTGGATAATTCAAAAGCGCGGTTGGCCGACTCACTGGCCAGGTCAATCGAGACCATCATCGCCACGCCCAGGGCGACGCCAAGAATGAACAACACCGATTGCAGCGGCCGCCGGCTTAAGCGACGCCAAGCGGTGCGCCACAAGGGCCGGTCGTGGACCGCCGCCCGATAGTGAGAGCGCACCGCGTCAGTCGTCATTTGAGGTGAACCGCGCCGGCGTGCTAATCACAATTGGGCGCGTTGCACCGGCCGAATCCGCCCAGGAGCGATCAATATCTGTCCCGTCTACGCCATGGCCCGTTGATGGCGTAAATGTCTCAGTAACCGCGCCGTCGTGGACCCGCAGCACCCGGTCGGCCAAGGGGATCAGCTCAGGATTGTGCGTGGCCATCAGCAGCGTCTTGCCCGCGGCCTGAGTCATGCGTAGTAACAGGTTGACGATCTGCCGGCCGGTTTCTTCGTCCAGATTGCCGGTTGGCTCATCGGCAAGGACTAGCAGCGGATCAGCAACCAGCGCCCTGGCAATAGCTACTCGCTGCTGTTCGCCGCCGGATAGTTTGTCGGGGAAGCTGTCCAGCCGGCCGGCGAGCCCAACGTCCGCGAGCAGGCCGGTCGCCCTTTCCCGCGCCCTGCGATTGTCCATCGCAGCCAGTTCCAGGGGCAGGGTGACGTTTTCCAGGACGTTGAGAGTTGGGATCAGATTGAAGAACTGGAAGATGAAGCCGATATGATCGCGGCGAAACAGGGTGCGCTCCTGATCGCGCAGCCGGGTAATGTTCATGCCCTTGACCCAGACTTCGCCGGCGGTAGGGTCTTCGATGCCGCTGATCAGGTTTAGCAGGGTGCTCTTGCCGCTGCCGCTCTTACCGAGCAGGATGACAAAACTCCCTTCACTGATCGCCAGGTCCAGGTCGGAAAGTACTTCTCGTGTCTGACCACCTTCCTGGAAGGATTTGCTTAGATGTCGTAGTTCTACAATGCTCATTGAGTGGTCTACTCGTCAGGTTCTCTCGCCAGGTTCGCAAAAGACCCCGTAGGTCTTTATCAAGGCCGTAGCCTCCAGCAAGATCGCTGTTGAGACCTACGGGGTCTTTTCAACTCAAGGATAACGCGCCGGACTTAGAAAGACATCATAGCCGATGTCAGCCGCTATTGTGGAGAGGAATAAGTCAAGAGTAAGCAAGATGAGCGCGCCGCAAGAGCGCATTGCGCCATTCCGGGCATTTGTTATAATGACAGGCAGTCTGGCTCGGAAGTTCGACGTAATCGGCGCGACGGCTATCTGGGCTTGAACGGTAACTTAGTTGGAGGACACCATGAGCTTGTCACAGGTCGACAAGGCCGAATTAGTTGAGAAGTTTGCCCATCACGATTCGGACACCGGCTCGCCCGAGGTCCAGATCGCCATATTTGATAAGCGGATCAAGCAGTTGCAGGATCACCTGCGCGAACACCGGCATGACGAAAGTTCCCGCCGGGGGTTGTTGAAGTTGGTCGGTAAACGCCGGCGCATGCTGGCCTACCTGCGCAAGCAGCATCCCGATCGCTATCGGGCTATATTGGCCGAGCTTGGTTTGCGCCGTTAAAAGAGTTTTTGTAAGCGCGCAGGTGAAAGCCTGCGCGCGATGTTATTAGCAAAAGGGACGACGCGAGCTGCGGTTGGGTTTAGGAATTGGAGCCTGTGTCGTAAGAGCTTACGGCCCAGGTTCCAGTCCCTAATCCTCGCTCGTATTCTCCCCAGGGCGTCATTGTGACGTGACAATTCGTCAGAATTGCAGACACCATACGTGTGGCAGCCGTTGCCTTTCGGCTGTGGCTGATCCGTATTGTCGTGACTGTATTCTCCCGTACCGCAGAGGGTTATTGCCGGCTGCGTGACGCCCACATATCCTGAATGGAGAATCAAACAAATGGATAGTGAACAAACATTTACCACTGTAGTCGGAGGACATACCGTAACCGTAACCACCGGCCGGCTGGCGCCGCAGGCCGGGGGCGCGATTACCATGCGCGTCGGCGACAGCATGCTGCTGGCGGCAGTCACCATGGCGAAGTACGCTCGTGAAGGGCTGGATTTCTTCCCGCTGATGGTTGACTTCGAAGAGAAGATGTATGCGGCCGGCCGTATTCCGGGCAGCTTCTTCCGCCGGGAGGGGCGACCCACCACTGAGGCGATCCTGACCGCCCGGCTGACCGATCGCCCGCTGCGCCCCCTGTTTCCGGACGGCATGCGCAACGAGGTGCAGGTGATCGTCACCACGCTCTCATCGGATGCGGAACATCACCTGGACATCATGTCCGTCAACGCCGCCAGCACGGCGCTGACCATCTCTGATATTCCCTGGAACGGCCCGATCGGGGCGGTGCGAGTAGCCTGCATTGACGGTGAGTTTGTGGCCGCGCCGACAATCCCGCAGATGGCGGACAGCACGCTGGACCTGCGCATGGCGGGCACGCGCGAGGCAATCATCATGGTAGAAGCCGGCGCTCATGAGGTGCCGGAATCGCTGCTGATTGAAGCCCTTGAGTTTGGGCACAAAGCGCTGCAGCCGTTGATTGACCTGCAGCTGGAGATGCGCGCCGCCGTCGGTAAAGAAAAAGGCCCCATCATAGTCGAGGAGTCGGACGAGGCGCTGGCCGAGCGAGTGCGGGAACGGCTGGGAGATCGCATCCGCCAGATCGTGGCCACCCACACCGACCGGCACGAAAGCAACGCGGCGATGGAAGCCCTGCGCGAGGAAATCGTGAACAGCTTCCTGAGTGAGGCCGCCGAAGGCGAGTTTGTGGACCCGAAGGCGATCCGGGCAGTGATCTCGAGTGCGCACAAGAAGGAAGTGCGCCGGCGCATCCTCCACGACGGCATCCGGCCGGACGGGCGCGACTACACGACCATTCGCCCGCTGTCGTCCGCGGTTGGCATCAGCCCCCGCGCGCACGGCTCCGGCCTGTTCCGCCGCGGTGAGACCCAGGTATTGTCAATCACCGCCCTGGGCACGCCGCGCGAAGCGCAGAAGTTGGACGGCCTGTACCCCGAGGACACCCGCCGCTTCATCCATCACTACAACTTCCCACCCTTCAGCACCGGTGAAACGTGGCCACTGCGCGGCCCGAAGCGCCGTGAAATCGGTCACGGGGCCTTGGTAGAAAACGCGGTGTTGCCCGTGTTGCCAGGCGAGGATGAGTTCCCCTACACGATTCGCGTCGTGTCGGAAGTGCTATCCTCCAACGGCAGCACCAGCCAGGCCAGCGTCTGCGCCACCAGCCTGGCGCTGATGGACTGCGGCGTCCCCATCTCCCGCCCGGTGGCCGGCGTAGCCATGGGCCTGGTCACGGATGACAAGGATTACGCGATCCTGACCGATATCCAGGGGTTGGAAGATCACCTGGGCGACATGGACTTTAAGGTGGCCGGGACTGTCGTGGGCGTAACCGCCCTGCAGCTGGATATCAAGCTCACCGGCCTGTCAGGTGAGATCATGGCCCGGGCGCTGGAACAGGCGCGGGTAGACCGGCTGAAGATCCTGGACTCTATGGCGCAGGTAATGCCCGGGCCGCGGGAGACGCTCAATCAGTGGGCTCCGCGCATGGAGACGATCCACATCGACCCCGAGAAGATCGGCGCCCTGATCGGCAAGGGCGGTAGCACTATTCGCTCGCTGGAAGAGCGCTTCGAGGTCTCCATTGATATCCAGGAAGACGGAACCGTCTTCGTGGCAGCGGTGGACGGCGCGAAGGGCGATGCCGCCATGGCGGCTATCCGCGACATTACCACCGGGCCGGAACTGGGCAAGATCTACACCGGCAAGGTCGTGCGCATCACTGATTTCGGAGCCTTTGTCGAAATCGCTCCGGGTACGGACGGTCTGGTGCATATCTCCCAGCTCTCGTCTACCCGCGTAGAGCGCGTGGAAGACGCGGTGCGGATGGGCGACGAAGTCATGGTGATGGTCACGGACATTGACCCCAGCAATGACAAGATCCGCCTTTCCCGCAGCGCAGCCCTGGAAGGACTGACCCTGGAAGAGGCCCGGTCTCGGGATGCTGCCATCAGCAATGGCGGCAGTCGCGGGCGCAGCGGCCCACGCAACGACCGGGGTGGCCGGGGCGACCGCGGCGGCGACCGGCGCGGCGGCGGCGGTCGCAACCAGCGCCGCTAAGCTTTGTTCTGACAGTTGATCGGTTAGATGCGCTGACGAAAACGCCGCAGCGCATCTAACCGCGCCCTTCTGCTCAGATTTGCCCCACTCCCACTTCTTGCTATAGTTGCGCCGATGATTGTGCGACGTCGCATCGTCCTTGCCCTCTTGCTCCTGCTCGTCGCCGCGTATGGGTTCGCCGCTACGCCCAGCCGGGCAATGGCGCAATCGCCGGCCAGCGCGGTGCTGAACGAAGTGAATGCGTTCCGGGCCTCCTACGGCCTGCCCCCCTTGACGGTGAACGCTGCGCTCACCGCGGCCGCGCAGAGTCATGCTAACTGGATGGCTTCCACCGGTCTGTATAGCCACACGGGGGCCGGGGGCTCCACACCGCAGTCGCGGGCCAACGCGGCCGGCTATGTGGGCTATGTCGCCGAGAACATCGTCGGCGGCACCGGCCTGACCCCCCAGCAGGGCGTCACCTGGTGGATCAACAGTCCCAGCCACTTCAACACGCTCATTTCTAACCAGCACACCGAAGTGGGCATCGGCTTTGCCCAGAACTTTGTTGACGGCTTCGACCAGAACTTCTACGTCATGGTCGCCGGCCATCAAATGGCGGAGGCCGCGGCTGCATTAGCTCCGGGGACAACCGCCGCCCGGGAGCAAGACGAGTTGTTCGTGGTAGCTCCGCTTACCCTCAGCGCGCCGGGCGCCGATGGATCCATTGTCCACACGGTGGGCGACGGGCAATCGTTGTGGGCGATTGCGGCGCGCTACGAGGTTCCTCTGTCGGACATCATGCTATTCAACAATTTGACGGAGGATTCAGTGATCAACCCGGGCGACGTGCTGACCATTCGCTGGCCGGAAGGGGTCGCCGCCCCGCCGACGCCAACGCCGCCCACTACCTATACCGTGCGTAGCGGCGATAGCGCCTGGACGATTGCCGCCCGCTTCCGGATCAGCCTGGATGACTTCCTCTGGTTCAACAGCATGGCGGAGGACGACCTGTTGGAGCCGGGGGATGTGGTCACCATCCGGCTGGCCGAAGGACAACCCCTGCCGCCGACGCCTACTCCGCAACTGACGCACATAGTGAGCAGTGGAGAGACCCTGTGGGACATCTCCATCCTTTACGGCCTGACCGTGGATGACCTGCTCAGTCTGAACGGCTTTACCGGCAATACAGTGTTGAGCATCGGCCAGGAGGTATACATTCGAGCGACTCCCCTGCCGACGCCGACGCCAACCAGCCCACCCGCCACCTTTACGCCGATTGCGCCCGGCGACTCCGCCGGCGCCGCAGCTGTTCCCTTGTCCGCCTCCCTCGCTGCTGCCACGCCGACCCCGCCATCCCCATTGGCCGATGCCCGTCGGGCATCCGCGTCGGGCAACCAGCCGGCCCCACCCAGCGGCGTGAGCAATCAGATTGAAAGCGGCTGGATGGCAGACTGGACGCTCGGCGTGGCGATTGCGCTGATCACGCTGGCGTTCTTGCTCCTCTTTGTGGTGATGATACTGCTTGTGCGCCGGCTGACCGACCAGGGCAAATGAACCGCTTGATCTGCCGGCGACTTGTGCGCCGGCCAGGAAGCGACCAGGTCGGGTTGGGGAACCGTCAGGTGGTAGCTGCCTCGGTCGCCATCAGAGCGCGAAGCAGGGCAAGCTGATCATACGGCACCTGTTCATCCAGAGCGCGATACACCGGCCCCAGGTAATCTGCACCCAACTCTTCCAACGCGGCCCTTGCCCGTTTCTCGTCTGCCGGCGAAAGGGCAACCGCCTGCCGCAGCCCATCAGAGCGAACTCGATTTCCCGCCTTCGCATAGCGCCACAGATGCGTGACTACGGTCTGTCGCGTCACACCATACTCCGCTGCAATTGAGTCTATTGCCTGACCCTGCTCGTACAGCCGAACATACTTGATTGTGCGAGGAGTGACCTCATCCTCTGAATCTCGGCGTGGTCGGGACTTCTCCCGGGAAGAGATCCCTCGCGGAAGGCAGTAATCGCGGATCAAGGCCACGAATGTTTCGCCATAATTGTCCAGCTTGTACATGCCGACGCCGTACATGGCGCCGAGTTCATCTAACGTCTGCGGATAGTAAGCGGCCATTTCCATCAGTGAGCGATCCGCGAAGATGACAAATGGGGGCAGGTCCGCCTCATCGGCCAGTTCGCGTCGCCTGTCGCGCAGGATTTCAAAGAGTTCTGCGTCGTAGTCAAGACTCTCTCTTTCCCGAACACGAACTGTCCGTTCCTCTTTGGGCGCATAAACCTGCACCGGCTTGCCCTTCAAGACCTCATAGCCGGCCGGCGTCAGGCGCAACGATCCGTGCTCCGGGTCGCGGGAGAGCAAGCCCTGGGCCACAAACTGGTCTGCCAGCTCGCGCCATTCGCGGGCCGAAATGTCCCGCCCGATGCCGTAGGTGGATAACTGATCGTGCTTCCACTTGAGCACATCCTTTGCCTGCGAGCCGCGCAGCACATTGATCACATGGGTGGAGCCGAATTTCTCGCCGGTGCGCTTCACGCAGGAGAGAAACTTCTGCGCCGGCACGGTGACATCAACGAGGTCAGCTTGTTCCCGATTCCGGCAGTTATCGCACTGATCGCACTTATCATCAGCCGGAGTTTCGCCAAAGTAGCTTAGGAGAGGTACGCGGCGGCAGGCGACAGTTTCTGCAAAGCCGACCAACTGGTTGAGCCGCTGCCGCGCCCCCGCCTGCTGATCCGCCGCCTGCTGTGTGATAAAGAAGTTGATGGTAGCCATGTCAGCGCCGCTATACAACAAGAGGCAATCCGCCGGAAGCCCATCGCGCCCGGCGCGCCCGATCTGCTGGTAGTAACTCTCCAGATCTTTGGGCAGCCCGAGATGAAGCACGAAGCGCACATCCGGCTTATCTATGCCCATGCCGAAGGCAATCGTGGCCACCACAATCACGCCGTCTTCATGAATGAAGCGCCGTTGGTTGCTCCGGCGGATATCGTCCGCCAGCCCGGCATGGTAGGGCAGCGCCTCCCAGCCGCGATGCTGCAGATAGGCGGCGGTATCATCCACGGCCTGTCGCGTGGGACAGTAGATGATGCCCGCTTGCCCCTTGCGTCCTTCCAGGAAAGCGAGCAACTGTTGTCGTTCGTCAATCCGGCTTGCCGCGCTGAGAAAGAGATTAGGGCGATCGAAGCTGGCGATGAACATCCGCGCCTGCGGCATTTGCAGCGACGCGGCGATATCGGTTTGTACCCGCGGAGTGGCGGTGGCGGTCAACGCCAGGGAGACGGCTTTGGGATAGCGTTGGCGGACGGTCAAGAGTTGCCGGTATTCCGGCCGGAAGTCATGTCCCCACTCGGAGATGCAGTGGGCCTCGTCAACCGTCAGGCAGTCCACCCGGCACATGTCCAACATTGCCAGGGTTTCCGGCCGCAGCAACGTCTCTGGGGCTACATACAGCAACTTGATTTTCCCGGCCAATACCCGGTTCTTCACATCCAGGTATTCTGCGTAACTGAGCGTGCTGTTCAGAAAGCCGGCCGGGATGGCAAGCTGCCGCAGGGCGTCCACCTGATCCTGCATCAGGGCGATCAGCGGCGACACCACAACGGTCAGGCCGGGAAATAACAACGCCGGCAACTGATAACAAAGCGACTTGCCGCTGCCGGTCGGCATGATGGCGATCGTATCCTGCCCTTCCAGCAGCCGGCTGACAATCTCGTCCTGCAGCGGGCGGAAGGAATCAAAGCCGAAGACTTCGCTCAGTACCCCATAGGCGTCTTCCAGCGCAGGTTGGCCGGCTGGCGTCTCTTGCTTGCCGGCCACCTGATACGCCGGAAGGGGTAACGTCGCCGGGTCAAAATGCGGCTCATCGTCAACATCCACAAAAGGCGCCGGCCAAAAGAGTTGCTGCGGCAACATCCAGCCGGAAAGCTGCACATAGCAGCGCAGTTCCTTTTCTGGTCGATCGGTTGGCCGCCACCAATGCGCCAGCGAGACGCGCAGCAAGGTGCCGGCGGGTAGCTCGTGAAGCGGTTCTTGAAAGCCGACAAATGTAATTCTCTTGCCGCCGTCGCCGGCTGGGTAGCGATAGCGGATGCGCTTCCCCTCGACATCTATGGTCAGCGGTTGATCCGGCTCCCAGAACATCGTGCTGAAGGAGGGGAGGCCGGTGCGATTGGCAATGTACAATGAACCCTGGCGGTTTGCCTGGGTCAGCCCCTCGAATAGCTGCTCCAACCCGCCGGCGCGGGGCGGCATGTGCTGCCGGACAAAGGCGGGTAGATCGTCAATCGCCGGTAAGCGCCGCTTCTCGTGCACCACGATATTCTCGATGTGCGGCGGGATCAGCACCGGATCGGCGCTCGCCTGCAAATCCCACACGTCGCTGACCTCGTACTCCATGCCGGCGTGATCGTTGCGATCTCGATCCGCAGCGATCAGCCTGACGCTTTCGCCGGCAAACGTAATCCCGCCGATGCAGGCCGCGCTGCCCATCCTGGTCTTGGCGACAATCACAACTTTCATGTTTGCAGATGCTCCACTTCCGCGCCGGCATCTCGCTGTAGACGGGCGGCTAACAGCGAACGATGACAGGCAGCGGCGTCACGCTCCACGCAAAATAGGGCGGTCACCCGGCTGGGGGCGAGCGACTCCAGGAAATCGGCAGCATCCAAGCTGGCGAGAACTTCGTCTTCATAAGCGGCGATGAAATCCGGAGCAAGTTGCGCCCGCCCTCGTTTGGCAGATTTGCTCAGCTGGTCTGCCGCCCGCTGGCGAGCGCGAATCTCCGGCGTGGGGGAGAAATCCAGCCGGTGCAGGTAGCGAATGCCCATTTCAGCCAGCCGGGCCTGCAAGCGCCGGCTGTTGACAAAGGCGTACTCGCTACCGCGCACCCCCCGCCGCCGGCGAACGTCGCAAAATGTGTCAACGCCGGCATCCAGCAGCGCCTGGAAGAAAGCCTGCTCACTACTGCCGTAGACGCCGATGGTCACAATTCGAGGCAACATCTGGTCTTGACTCCTCCTGGGGCTGGTGTGCTCACTCGGCGCTGCGATACCGCTTGCGTGAGGTTTGCCGGACAGGTTCATCGGCGAAAAGGCTGAGTTGCCCGCCTCTGGCCCGGTTCATCACTGTTTGCTGATCAATGATCTGGTCGTTCTCGTCAATGTGCGCCGGCTCGATGCCAACATCCCTCAGGGCGACGCCGATGAGCATGCTGCGATGGCAGGATTCGGGTTTGCCTTCACTGCACATCAACACCACTCGCAACTGCTGTTGCCAGGCATTACGCACGCGCTCCATTCCCTGGGCAAAGAAGGATGATTGCTTGATCTTGTCGTAATCCGCCTTGCCGTTTTCATCGTAGCAGCCGGGATCGTCGGGTAATCCGCCCAATGTATCGCCCATATAGACGTAGCGGATGCCGGCGGCCTGCACATACGCCTCCAATGCCTCTTTTGAGAAATCGGGCCTGTACCGCGAGTAGGGCCGCGAGCGCACATCAATCAGATAGGCGATCTCATGCTCCTGCAACACCCGCAGGAAATCGGCAATCTCCCGGCTGCCATAGCCGATCGTGAAGACCGGCAGTTGAACTGAAGCAGGCGCATCAAACATAGGTGGTTCCCGAAGTAACCCGCGGCGCTGCTTCAAACAAGAAAAGCGCCAATGCCGGTCAGTGTATTGCAATGCGGACGATATGCCAAGCGGCTGCGACAACTATCTGGCTGCTCCGACAACGCCGGAATGACGATGCGACAACGATTGCCCTGCGATACGTCTTGTGCTACGTTACGCGCTGTAGAAACGAAGTAAACTCAGGCTGGATGATACAAAACAGTGGGCCTCGACCGCTTGAGAGTGGACATGCGCCGGGACCGGTAAACGGCTCGGTAGCTCCTCTGAGCGCCGGGAGATCAATGGGAACTGAGAACGAACATCCGTGGCACATAGGCCATGCCGAGGTAGCCCCGGCAGTGCAAAATATCGCCCGCGCGCTGCAGACGGGTTATCCGGCTCCATTAACCCTGCTAACCGGCCTGAAGTTTTACCGGCCGGACGGCAAGGAGGCCATCGCCGACCTGATCTTGCTGACCAATTCGGCGGCGCTGGTGGGCATCAACGCCGAGCGCGCACGCGCTAACCTGCCTCCGCGGGAATTGGGCCGTGAAGTGTTGCGCCGCCAACAGCTCGCTGATATAGACCCGGTCATTCAGGTCTACGCCTGCTGGCTGGGGGTCGCCGGCCCCGAAGGCGTTGATGATCGTTCGCCCTTGCTGTCCAACGCCTCGCAGGTGGCGGAGTTCTTGCGCCGCTCAGAGGCGCAAAACTCGCCGGTTGATGACACGGTAGTCAGCAGACTGGCGGCCCGGCTGTTGGCGGCGGACTCGGAAGCGCGGATGGGCGGCAAGCCCGCGCTCTTAGCGGCCTCGCCGGTGCAGGTCATTCTTAGCAAACTGCCTCGCGGTTGGCGGCGACAGGAGGGGGTCCGCCCGGCCGATGTCAGCAAGCAGTTACGGGCGGTGTTGCTTGACCGCCGGAACCACCTGGAAGACGCCCAATATGGCAAGGTGGCTCCAAACGTCTACACCGTCGTGGTCAACCAGCAGCAATATGCCTCCCATTTCGAGCCGATTGCCGCGGACCTGTGCGAACAGTGGCGACGGCAACTATTGCAAGACCTCAATACGGCCAACAGCCGGCAGGGGCGCAAGCAATATCGTTTTGGCGGGGCGGTCCTGGTGCAGCTCAAACCGGATGCCGGGCTGCCCGGCGACGAAATACGCATCGAGGCGCAGGTGCAGCGGGGACCACAAAGCGCGCGGCCTGAGGCGGTCTCCACGGCTGAGGCCCAGAAGCCGGCGACCGGGGCGACAATGGCTGTGCCGGCGGCGGCCTATGGCTGGCTGTTAGTCGAAGGGATGGCCCTGCCGCTGAAAGAAGGTATCAATACCGTGGGTCGCAGCCGGAGTTGCGACATCACCGTTTCCGGCCAGGAGGTCGCTGAACGCCGGCTGGTGAGCGGGCAACACGCCTACATTGAATGCGCCGGCGGAAGTTGTCGCATATTCGACGGCACGCCGGACGGCAAGCGTTCGATGAACGGCACCTATGTCAACCGGCGCGCGATACCCCAGGGTGGGCAACTGCTGCGCGACGGAGATGAGATAATCCTGGCGGCGCTCGATCGGGCCGGCCCGCTCCCGGACACGCCGGGCGTGGCCGTGTTGCTCTTCCACAACCGGTAGCGGCAACCGGCTATCGTGCGACCCCGAGGCAGGAGCACTCCCTTGCACACTTATACCACACTACATGCCGGCCGGATCAGGCTGTTGAAATGCTGAACATCCCCTGGAATGAACTCCTCTTTTTCGGCAAGTGGCTGCTGATTGCCCTCTTTTACCTGGCGCTGCTGGTCGTTTTCCTGGCGGTGCGCCGGGAGATGCGCAACTATCGGCGCGACGCCGGCAGTGGGCTGAAGGCCGCCGCCGGCCGCCTGCGCGTAATCAGCAGTGAGGCGGACGCCAGTTTCAGGCGCGGCGACGTGTTGGCTCTGCCGAACGAAGTGCTGGTGGGCAGCAACTCCGATCAGATCGGCCGGGACGGGATCTTGCTGCGCGATCCCTATGTGTCCAGCCGGCACGCGCGACTCTTTTGGGATGGGGCCACCTGGTGGCTGGAAGACCTGGGCAGCACCAACGGCAGCGCTGTGGACCGGCAACCCTGCCCCGCCCATGAAGCGGTGTCCATTCCCTTTGGCGGGGCCATCCAGCTGGGCGGAATGAGCTTTCGGCTGGAGGAGTAGTCTACTTGAAGCGCTTTGCTCCCCGGCCGTATGAAGCGGCTCTGCTGATCGTGGTCTTCTTGATCGCCGGGCTGGGCTTCTTCATGGTGGATTTTGCCCGACAGCTGCGCCTGGAGCAATTGCCGGCGCTGAGCAGAGAAAGCTGCCTCGCCCCGCTGATTCTGGTGGTGTGCTTGTACGCCGTCCATTTTCTGCTTCGGCTGCGCGGGACCAGTAGCGCGCAACTGCTTTGGCCGATCACCGGGCTGTTGGTGGCGGTGGGCCTGATCATCATCTTTCGCCTGTTGCGCGAAGATGGGGTGTGGCAGCAACTCAGCCGGGGCTGGCTGCCGGGCGTCTTTCTGGTCGCCGTGCTGATCATCCGCCCATCGCTGGTGGAATGGATGCGCCGGGGGGCGATCGCCATCAGCCTGGGTGGGTTGGGATTGTTGATTGCGACCGCCTTCCAGGGAGGGGCAGATGCCGGCGGGCGTCTATCGCTGCAAATCGGCCCGCTGCCGCCTATCCAGACCTCCGAACTAATCAAGCTGGCGCTGATCATTTTCCTGGCCTGGTACATTGAGCGGGTAGGGGCTGAAGCCGAAGGCCGCGCCCGGCCGGTCATCTGGCTGCGCCTGCCCTCGTTGCGCTATTTCGTCCCCGGCCTGCTCTTTGTGGGCATAGCCGCAATGGCGCTGGTGCTCATGTCAGACTTCGGCGCGATCCTGATCGTCGGCAGCCTGTTTGTGACCATGCTATATGCCGGCTTCGACACGCGCACATTTCTGACGATAGCGCTTATCGGATTGACATTGCTGGTGTTGATGGTCGTGCTCTTAGGCCTGTTCTGGGAGCCGCCGGATACGATTCGCCATCGTTTCATCGCCTTCCAGGACCCCTGGAGCGAAGCGCCGCTGGTAGTCAACGGCGAACCGACCGATATTACTGTGGCGGAGGGGCCGGGCTACCAGATACAGCAATCGCTGTATGCCATTGTGGCGGGCGGCTTGACCGGAACCGGCCTGGGCTTCGGCACGCCCTACTTCGTGCCGTTGGCGCAATCGGACTTCATTTTTGCAGCGGTGGTGGAGGAGCTGGGCGGGCTGATCGCCCTGGCGCTACTCTTCTTCTTCGGCATCCTGCTGCTGCGCTTCCTGCGATTGAGTATGCAGCTGCCGCAGTCGCAGCTTTTTGAGCGACTGCTGCTGATCGGGATTGGCGTGCACTTGTTCATGCAGTTGTTCGTCATGGTCGGGGGCACGCTAAACATGATCCCGTTGACCGGCATTACCGTGCCCTTCCTGAGCCTGGGCGGAGTCGCCCTGACGGTCAACCTGGCCGAGGTCGGCATCGCCCTGGCCCTGGCCCAACGATTGGCATGAGCGGTACGGTGACGCGCTAATGGATCTCTCGCGACGCATCTGGCACATCGGCACCGTGATTGCGCTGATTGTGTTTCTGCTTTCCGCCCGGCTGGTCTACTGGCAGCTGGTGCGTGGAGATGAGTTGCAGCCGGTGAACTATCGCGCGCCGCAAGGGGGCATCATACTCGACCGGCTGGGCAAATTAGGCGATGCGACCGAACCGCCGGAAGACGGCGAAGGCGACGGTTCGACGACGCCGCCAAATGTTCCTCAGCCGATTGTCCAGCGCACATCGGATATGCTGCGCGAGATCCAGCGGGGGACGATTTATGACCGCAACGGCCGGGCATTGGCCTACAGCGTGATCGGAGAGGACGGCGAGCGGACGCGGGTTTACGCAGAGCCGTCGTTGGGGACGACATTGGGCTATGTGTTGCCCAGCGGCATTGGCGTGGGCGGCGTGGAAGAGGCCTTCAACGATACGCTGCTGGGCCTGGATAGGCCGGACACCTGGTGGGCGCAACTGGTGCACCGGCCAATCGTGGGCAGCGATGTCTACCTGACCATTGACAGCCATCTGCAGCGCGAAGCGGCGGCCGCGCTGGGCGATCGCGCCGGCGCGATTGTGGTGCTCGACCCGCTGACGGGCGAAGTGCTGGCGCTGGCCTCCAGTCCCGGCTTCGACCCAAATCGGGTGTCCGATCCGGAGTACATGGGCAGCCTGGTAAATTGCGCCGACCCGAGTTGTGAGGCGGCATTTGTCAATCGAGCCGTATTTGGCCTCTATCCGCCCGGCTCTACCTGGAAGACGGTCACGCTGGCGGCTGCTCTGGATTCAGGCCAGGTGACGCCGGATACTATGTTTGATTTCGGCCAACCGCGTCAGGGGCCGGACGGCATCTACTACGTTTACGAAGTGGACGGGGCGGAGATGATTGACCCCAATCACGACGAACCCCGGCTACGGTTGCCCGCTGCCTACGCCGTCTCGGCGAACGCGGCCTTCGCCCGCCTGGGTGACGAGATGGATCCGGCGGTCTTTCTGGATTACGCGGCGCGAATGGGCTTCGGGCGAGAGGATGGGCCGCCGCTGGAGATCGGCGCGGCGCCGGCGCAACTGGCCATAGATCCGGCGGCAATTGCCAGCAACGACGTGCTCAGGGCGGCTACTGCTTTTGGGCAGGGAGAATTACTCACCTCGCCGTTGAGCATGGCGCTGGTCGCCGGGGGAATTACCACCGGCGGCACGATCATGGCCCCACACCTGTTGCAGCGGGTGGTTGACCCGCAGGGCAATCTGCTGGAAACGGGGGTGTCGGTTCCCTGGATCAGCGGCGTGGTCCGCCCGGAGACGGCGCAGGATGTGGCGGCAATCATGGTCAACGCGGTGACCAACGGCAGCGGCGTTCTGGCGGCGGTCCCCGGCGCGGTTGTGGGCGGCAAGACCGGCACCGCCGAGGTCGGCGACGGTCAGGCGCCGCACGCCTGGTTCACTGGCTTCGCCCATGAGAACGAGCGCACGGTCGCCATCGCAGTCATTCTAGAGCACGCCGGCGAGGGGGCTGACGTAGCAGCGCCGGTTTTCGCGCGAGTTGCCCGGGTGGCGCTGCGCGAGTTGGGCCAGCCGGTGGAGGATTAACCTACCTGCGTCGTCTGTGCGCAGAAGTCGCCGGCTACTGCGCACAATTGGGCGGCAGCCGGCGACCTTTCAGGAGCAAAGCAATTCGCGGTCAGTCCGCCAGATCGGCGGAGATTTCCAGCTCAGTCTCAATAGTTGTACCTTGCGGCCGTCCTCCAAACACGTGAACGCGATTGATGACCCGCCCGACGACCTCTCTGGTACCGGCCACGTTGAGCTTGCTGAACAGGAACTCGAACTGATCTTGCAGCGCCTTGCCGATGCGTTCCTGCGCGGCCGGCTCGAGATTCCACCACTCCGACTTCAAGGCCCCAAGCGCCTTCTTGCGCGAAGAGTAGAGGAATTGTTCTTCCGTCTGACCTTCCTTCCACTCGTTACTTAGATTGTCGTGCACGTAGCGATAGGCCCGGTCAACCATCTCCTGCGGCGCGTGGTCGAAGAGGATGTTCTGGAAGCCGGTAGCCAGGTGAATCTCAAGGGTGCCGATCTCCGGGAAGTTGTTGAAGTAATCGGGCGGCAACGTAGAAGCGCCGTGCTGAACCGCGCCGCCGATGCCGTACTCTTCGCGAGCTACCCGGCTCAACTCCTCCAGCGTGCCGAAGTCTACGTTGACCTGCGCCAGCGTCCCATCCGGCAGCACCACGCCGCCATGGCTGGTGCCCGTCTGAACTGAGATCTTGGAGATGCCGGGGATGCCGTCCAGCTGGCGCTGGTAGCCCTGCATAAAGGCGTGCAGCTCTTCCACGGTGGAGTTCTTGTGTCCCACTTCGCCAATCTCGCCGCCCAGTGAAACCGTTATTCCCGGCGGCTCCAATTCTCGGGCGTGGCGAGTCAGCTCGGCGCACAATTCGTAATTCAGTCGCTGCTGTTCATCCAGCGTAGGCTGAGAGAGATCTACCAGGGTCGAAGTGTCAATGTCGATATTATAGAAGCCGGCCCTGATAGCTTCTTCCATCAAGGTCTTGACCGCATTCAGCTCCCTTTCCGGGTCGCTGTGGTACGCCTTGGCTGACACCTGGAAATGATCGCCCTGGATAAACAGCGGGCCGCGAAACCCTTCTTTGATAGCCGCGCCGATGATCACCGAGACATACTCGGCCGGGCGTTGGTCGGTGTACCCTATCTCGGAGCGGGCAATTTCGAAGATCAGCGCGCCGACATCAAGCCGGTTGGCGGCGCGGAAGACGGCGCGGGAGGTGGTGTAGCTCATGCCGCGCACGTTGATCGCCGGCACGGTGAAGTTATGCAGCACGTCGCCACGGCCGACAGCCATGTACAGTTCGTGAATGGACGACGGATATATGCCGAGCGCCTGCCCGGCTGCCCACAGCAACCAGCGAGCCGTGTCACGCTCCAAGCCGCTGCCGAAGACTGCCGTGCGTACGAGCTGGTCTACTTCATTTCTGAACGCCTGTTCATCCAGGATCTTGACGAACGGGCCGGAAAAATGGACTATGGGCGCCAGGCGTGGAAACATGTCCTCGAAAGATCTTTCACTCATTGTTTACCTCCAGTTAGCGCGTATTCTCTGATGAGAACCCCGCAGGTCTGATCCAAAATCCAAAGGAATCGGCAGGATCACGACTGATAATAGTTGCTCCGGCGAATTGGCAGGAGTGAGGAAATACACGTATCATCGCGCCGGATATCATGGGTAATTGACAGTGGACTCCACGACGGCGCAATCAACCCTTAGCGTTGCTATCTATTTTACTACAGTGGTCAAGTGATGCATATTGTTGAGAGTGAGGCGCAAAGCGCTTTACGGTTATGCGGCGGCCCGCCGGATCGGGCCGGCCGGTGCGACGGTCCCCGTGCGCAGCAATGGATGAGGCGGTCGGGCGGCGATGTACAGCGCCCGGCGACGATGCTGCATGAGCCGGCGGGGGAAACGGTTTGAGCGAAGCGCTGTTAGCCGAGGATACTGCGCCGGCGCGACGATTCCCGCCGCGTTGGCTGGTCTGGATACTCCTTGCGCCGCCGGCTGCGCTGCTCCTTTTCGCGCTTTACCTGGCGGCAGCCGTCTACCTGTACTCTTTGCGCGACGACCAGCGACCGGCCGGGGCGGCGATTGTGCTCGGGGCGGCGGTGTATGGCGACCGGCCTTCGCCCGTGTTGCGCGAGCGGATCAATCACGCCCTGATGCTGTATGAACAGGGTTATGTGGACACGCTGATCTTCACCGGCGGGCAGGGCCAGGCAAATGAGCCGGCCGAGGCGGAAGTTGGCCGGCGCTATGCCCTGGCTCATGGCGTGCCCGCCTCGGCCATCCTGACCGAAGAGAAGTCAACCAATACCCTGGAGAACCTGACCTATGCGCGTAATGTGGCGGCGGAGAACGGTATTGACTCCTTTCTAATCGTCAGCACGCCGTATCACATGCGCCGGGCGATTGCCCTGGCCCACGATCTGGGCATGGAGGCATACAGCTCACCGACGCGCAGCACGCGCTGGATTAGCTGGCGCACACAAACTCGCGCGTACCTTAGGGAAGTTGCCGGCTACGGCTTCTATCTGCTTGGAATGTTCACCCCGGAGATGGATCCGCCGGAATAGGGTAGGAGCTGAACCCGGCGCCGGGCGCAGGGACGAGCAACAGAACGGCCCGGGTGGTGCTGCTCATTGGCGGCGAATAGCGTTCCGGCTACGATCTGACCATGCAAATCGCCCATCTTCATGTGCACTCGCACTTCAGCCTGATGGAAGCCACTCCTGCCCCGGAAGCTCTGGCGGCCCGGGCGGCCAGTGAGGGGATGACCAGTCTGGCCCTGACCGACTCCTTTGTGCTTTATGGGGTGGTGGCCTTTCGCCGGCTATGCCTGCAAGCCGGTATTCAGCCGATAGTGGGGATGACCGTTGCCGCCGGTGGAGGGCTGGGCCAACCCTCCGGGCTTCTCGTGCTCCTTGCCCGCGACCCGGCCGGCTATCGCTCCCTTTGCCGGCTCTCTTCGTTGGCGCAAGGCCAGGCGCAACGCCTCCGCGAATTTTCATGGGAATCGCTGCGCGACAACCGGACGGGCCTGATTTGTCTGGATGGCGGTCTGCAGGGCCAGCTGGCGCACTGCATTCGCCAGGGCAATGAGAAAGCGGCAGCGCAGTATGTCGAGCGCCTGGGCAATACGTTCGAACGCTGCTACCTGACGTTGGAGCTGCACCGGCCCGAAGATGAGCCGTTGGCGCGAGAAGTTATGGCTATCGGACAACGGAAGAGCGTCCCACCTGTCGCGGTGCAGCCGGTGAATTGCTTTGCGCTGGAAGAGGGGCCGACGCTGCGGCTGTTACAGGCCATTGACCGCATTTGTCCGTTCGAGGAGGCGGCGATTCCCGAGCCGGTCAGACATTGGCTGTCCCCCGCGCAGATGAGGGAGCGATTTAAGGAGTTTCCGGCGGCGCTGGATTGCATCGGCGAGGTGGTCGCCCAATGTGGGCCGGCGCTCCCCTCCGGCGCGCCGATTTGGCCCGCCCTGAAGCTTCGGCAATCGCCGGAGGAGGAGCTTTCCCAACAGGCGCACGCCGGCCTGGCGAACCGTTACCCCGATGCCGGGGTCCCTTCCCGCGCCGGAGCGGCGGCCCGCCTGAATTACGAGTTGGAGAGCATCAGCCAGCATGGCTTTGCGCCCCTGTTTCTGGTGGTGGCGGATATTGTGCGCTTCGCGCGCCGGGCCGGCATCCCGGTCAGCACCAGAGGCAGTGTGGCTAATTCGCTGGTCGCCTACACTCTCGGCATTACCACCGTTGACCCGCTGGCGCACGATTTGCTGTTCGAGCGCTTCCTGAATCCGGCGCGCTCTAACCCGCCGGATATTGACCTGGACTTCTGTTCGCGGCGGCGAGATGAGGTACTGGCTTACGTGCGCCGGACCTATGGCGAGGAGCATGTGGCGCTGGTGGCCACGGTCGCCACATTGCAACCCAAATCGGCGGTCAGGGAAACCGCGAAGGCGTTCGGCTATGATGAAGCAGCTATCAAGCGGCTGACCCGGCTGTTGCCCCATGAATGGCATCCGGACCCTCGCCGGCGCGACCGGCGCACGCTGGCTGACGTGATCTCAGAGGTGGAAGACGAACGCGACCGGGAGGTGCTGGCGGCCGCGACCCAGATTATCGGCCGGCCGCACCATCTCAGCGTGCATCCAGGCGGCGTGATCATCACCCCCGGCCCGCTGACGGATGTGACGCCGGTGCAATGGGCGCCGAAGGGCTTTTTGATCACGCAGTTCGACCACATTGATGTGGAAGCTATCGGCCTGCCCAAGCTCGACCTGCTGGGTATTCGCGCGCTGACGGTCCTGGCCGATGCCGTGGAGCAGGTGGAGGCGTCACGGCAACTCGACCTGTCGCTGGAAGGGTTGCCGGCAGACGATGCGCTGACGAGCCGGATGCTGCAGGTGGGCGATACGATTGGCGTCTTTCAATGCGAATCCAGCGGCGCGCAGCGCACTTTGCGCCAGTTGCGGGCGCGTAATGTGGCTGACCTGGCCGTGGCGAATGCCTTCTTTAAGCCTGGGCCGGCAACCGGCGGCATGGCCCAGTCGTTTATCCGTCGCTATCGCGGGCAGGAGAGCGTCACCTACCTGCATCCCCTATTGGAGCCGATATTGGAGCGCACGAAGGGGGTGTTGCTGTTCCAGGAGCAAATCTTGCGCGTGGCGCGGGAGATTGCCGGGCTGTCCTGGGAGCAGGCGGACCACCTGCGACGCGGCATGAGTAAGTTTCAGCCGGATGAGATGGCGGCGATTGCGGACCAATTCCAGGCCGGCTGCCGGGAGAAGGGGTTGACCGCGCGACAGGCGGCGACGCTGTGGGAGCAGGTGATGGCCTTCGCCGGCTACGGCTTTAACCAGGGGCACGCCACTGCTTACGCGATGGTCAGTTACCAGTCCGCCTACTTGAAGGCGCATTGGCCGGCTGAGTTTCTCTGGGCGCGGCTGGTAAACGAAGGCGGCTTCCACCATCCGGCGATCTACATGGCGGAAGCGGTGCGCCTGGGTTGCCGGGTGATGCCGCCGCATGTGAATGTCAGCGAACGGCGCTTCACACTGACCCGCGATCGGGGGCAGCCGGCGCTGTGGATGGGGTTGGGCCAGGTGCGCGAACTGCGGGAGCGGAGTGTTCGGGCAATCGTGGCCGGCCGGCCCTTCGCCGGCGTACGCGATCTATTGGCCCGCGTGCGCTTGCAAGAGGTGGAGATACGACACCTCATCCAATGCGGCGCGTTGGACGGCCTGGGGGCCAGTCGCGCCGGCATGTTGCGGCTGGCTCGCGAGGTTGAGCAAGCAGGCAGCGCCAGACAGATGGCTTTCTCCTTTGCGGTCGCGGAGGAAGCGCCGGCCGAATCGGCGGCCGAACGCATCGCCTGGGAGCGGCAGATCATTGGTCAGCCGGTAAGCGTACACCCGTTGGCGCTTGCGCCGGCGACCCTGCGCGCGACCACGCTGCCGGCCCTGCCGCATACCGAATCGCAACTGGTGGAGCTCTGCGCGGTGCGATTGCCGGGTTGGACGGGCGGCGAGGGCTTCTTCATCGGCGACGAAGAGTCGTACGTAATTGCCCGCGCCGAAGGGGTTGCACCCAAGACCTGGGAACCCCTCTTGCTGCAGGGACGCTGGCGCACCGATTCGTGGGGAGGTGGGTGGTTTCAAGCTCAGCGGGTGCAGGCATTGTCATTTCCGGTATGATCTGAACGAGCGATACCGTATGTAGGAGCGAGCAGTGGAAGATAATTTGGACAAGTTGACGAATGACTGTGTGAACTTCACGCAGCGGCTCATTCAGACGCCGAGTATGTCGGGCGAAGAGGGGCCGATTGCTGCCCTGGTTGCGGCGGAGTTGAAGCAGCTCAGCTTTGACGAAGTGTGGATTGACGGGATCGGCAACGCCTGCGGGCGAGTCTATGGGAGGGATCGAACGTTGCCGGCGCTGGTGTTGAACACCCACCTCGACCACGTGGACCCGGGAGACCCTGCGCTCTGGCCCACCCCTCCCTACGCGGCGGAGATCGTGGATGGGCGGATAATTGGCCGGGGAGCGGTGGACATCAAAGGGCCGATGGCGGTGCAGGTTTACAGCGCCGCCGGCTTATTGCGGGCCGGCGAGAGGCCCCGGCGCGATGTCGTCTTCACCGGCGTGGTGGAAGAGGAGACGGGCGGGGCGGGCGCGCAGCATTGGGTTGAACACCTTGACTATCCCGTGGCGTTGGTCATGCTGGGTGAGCCGTCCAACAACCAACTAAGCCTGGGCCATAGGGGTATTCTGGCCGTGTGGGTCACCTTTGACGGGCGGTCGGTGCATGCCAGCGTGCCGGAGCGCGGCGAGAATCCCAATTACGCCTTGGCGCAGTTTCTGGACCGCTTGCATGCGGCGCAGGGTAGCCTGCCGGCCCATCCCCTGCTCGGCGCGACCAGCGTGTCCCCGACGATTATCGAGGTGGACACGCGCAGCAAGAACGTCACGCCGGCCTGGACGCGCGTGTTGCTGGACTTCCGTAGCGCGGCCGCCAGCATCAACGACATCCGCGCCTTTGTGCATCGGCTGGCCGGCGACCTGCCGCATCAAATCTCAGCCGTTTGGGAGGGAGAGCCGTTGACGTTTTCCGATGAGCCGTTGTCCGGCTACTACACACCGCCGGAGAGCGAAGTGGTGCTGCGCGCGCAGGCAGCTATTGGCCGGGGCATGGGATCGTTGCCGGCGCTGTCCAGTTATCACTTTGCCACCGATGGGCGCTTCTTCACGTCGCGCAATATTCCTATCATCGGCTACGCGCCGGGAGACGAATTTGCGGCGCACACAGCCGGCGAAAGCATCGCCATCGCGGATATGGTCTTAAGCCTGCGCGGGCATATGCAGTTGCTGCGAGAGTTTTAGCTAACGAGGACTAAACCCCGCACGTCTTCACCCGGTTCAGCGCCGGCATATTCGTCGTTGTCCAGAACGCGCAAATCGCCGATTGTGGCCGCGCCGGCGACGGTTGCGAGGTCGTTGACTTCCTCCAACAGCTCAAACACTGTTTCCGGCTGGTCAGCGGCGGTCGCTTGCCGGACGATCGGGCGTAGGATGGGATGATCTCCCAGGTAACCCTTCAGGTGCTTGCGAAAGCGTTGGAGCGCGTTGGCGTCGTAGTAAGCCAGCATGTCCTGCAGGTGCCGGCGAGCAGTAGCGAGGAGTTCGCTCACTGCAACGTCGTCCTTGCGCCGGCGGGCCAGGAGCCAGGGGTTGCCGATCGCGGCGCGCCCGATCATGACCGCATCGCAGCCGGTGTATTGCAGCATGGCGTCAATGTCGGCCGGACTCTCGATGTCGCCGTTGCCGATTACGGGTAGATCGACCGCATCCTTTAAGGTTGCAATGGCGTCCCAATCAGCCGGGCCGCTATACTTTTGCTCTTTCGTGCGCGGGTGCAGGGCGATGAGGCTGCAGCCGTTGTCCGCCAAGATACGGGCAATCTCCAGATAGTTCCGATTCTCTTCCCAACCGAGGCGAAACTTGGCGGTTACCGGTACCGTCAGATTGCGCGTCAATAAGGCGAATGTCTCCGCCACCAGCCGGGGGTCACGCATCATGCCCACACCGGCTCCGCGCGAAGATACTTTCTGCGTCGAACAGCCCATGTTGATATCAATAATGTCCGGCCCCCACTGCTCGATGCGCAGGGCGGCGTTCAGGATCATGCGCGCGTCGTGGCCGAAGATTTGAAAGACCATTGGCCGGTCATCGGGGCGGTAGTCCAGCAAGTTCCAGAAGGGGTTTGGCCGGTTCGACTGGAGCATCTCCACTGCCACGAACTCGGTATAGCTCATGGCCGAGCCGAATGAGCGACAGACAGCGCGAAAGGGAACATCCGAGTAGCCGGCCATCGGCGAAAGGATGGTATCCCCATAAACCGGGATGTCCCGCACGTAAAAAGTTGGCTGAGGCAGCATATGCCACTATTCTATGCCGGACTGCTTTATTGGCTACCCGAGAATCGAGGAATTAATGACACACTCCATGGTTACGCAATTGCGATTTGCGCGCAGCGAGTTCATGCGCGGCATCAACGGCGTCACGGAAGAGGAAGGGCTGCGCCGGCTCTTGCCGATGAACTCCATCGGCTGGATGGTAGGTCATCTTGCGTTGCAGGAACATTATCTATGGGTGCTGAAGGCGCAAGGACAGAACCTTGCCCCGGACCTGCATCTGCGTGTTGGCACCGGCAAGCCGGCCAGCACACCGGCTCTCAGCGAGATGCTGGAGATTTGGCGCGCCGTTACGGGGGCGGCCGATCGCTACCTGGATACTATTACCGCCGAGTCGCTTGACCTGCACCCCGGCGAACTCGGCGGCCCCATGCGTGAAAGTGTGGGCACGTCGCTGCTGCGAAACACCTACCACTACTGGTTCCATTTGGGCGAATCGCTTGCTGTCCGCCAGATGTTGGGTCACACTGGTTTGCCGGAGTTTGTCGGCACGATGGAGGATGTGTACTATAGGGCTTGAGTCAAGTTTAGATGGTCAGTCCGCACCGTGACCACCGCGTGCCCGGAAAGCGCCTTTCAGCGCCTTCGGGCGCGCCGGGACATGCCGATCCTGTATTTGCGTGAACCGCCCACCGGCGCCCGGCAAACCAGGATTGCGAGAGCGGCCCCCTGATCAGTCCACAGTTTCAGCAGGAGGAGAGAGGATGAGTGAGCCGATTCTACAAGCAGATAATCTGCACAAATCATTTGGCAAGATACAGGCCGTCAACGGCGTCAGCTTCGAGGTACTGCGCGGCGAGATATTTAGCCTGCTTGGGCCGAATGGCGCGGGCAAGACGACCACCATTTCGATGCTATCTTGCCTACTGGAGCCGACTGAGGGGGACGCCCGCATCGGCGGTCACTCGGTGCGCAGCGAGCAACAGGCGGTTAAAGAAATGATCGGCGTGGTGCCGCAGGAAATTGCCCTCTATCCGATGCTTTCGGCGCGGGAGAATCTTTACTTTTGGGGACAAATGTACGGCATGAGCGGCAAGGCGTTGCGCGCACGGGTAGAGGAGGTGCTGGAGACGGTGGGGCTGAGCGACCGCGCCAAAGATCGGATTGATACCTACTCCGGCGGGATGAAGCGGCGGATCAACATCGGCGTCGGCTTGCTGCACCGCCCCCAGCTGGTCTTCATGGACGAGCCGACGGTGGGCATTGACCCCCAAAGCCGGCGCAACATCCTGGATATGGTCAAGGCGCTCAACGAACAGGGAATGACCGTCCTGTACACCACGCACTACATGGAGGAAGCTCAGGAGCTAAGCGACCGCATCGGCATTATAGACCATGGCAAGCTGGTCGCTATGGGTACTCTGCCGGAACTAATCCGGCTCGTCGGCCAGGA
>CAYVQP010000043.1:0-28117 GCA_964452775.1 uncultured Ardenticatenaceae bacterium
TCCGTTCCCGGCAGCGGAGCCAGCCACCAATCAGCAGAGCGGGCCGTGCGCGAGCGTCGGGGGTCAATCACCACCAGCCGGCAGCCATTGCGTTGGGCGCGAAGCAGCTCCGGCATAAAGTGCGGCGCGGTGCTGGCCGGGTTATGACCCCAGATGATCGCCAGCTTGCTGCCGGTCACATGATCGTAAGGCGCGCTGTATCGCGCTCCTACGGTCATGGTCACGGCGAATTCGGCCGCCGGGCCGCAGATGGTGCGCGCCAGTCGGCTGGCCCCAAGCCGGTTCCAAAAGCGCGCGCTGGTCACAGACATTTGTACCAGACCAAGCGTGCCGCTGTAGCTAAAGGGGAGTATAGCCTCAGCCCCATACTTGGCGCTGATCGCCTGCCAGCGTTCAGCGATCTCGCCGATGGCCTCCTCCCAACTGATCCGCCGCCATTGCCCGCTGCCTTTCGGTCCAACTCGCCGCAATGGGTATTGCAGCCGGTCCGGGTGGTAAACCCGATCCAGGTAGGGGCGCACCTTGCCGCAGACCCAGCCGTGAGTGACCGGATGCTCCGGGTCGCCATCGAACGCGATGGCTCGCCCATCTTCTACTTCCGTGATGATGCCGCAGGTATCGGGACAGTCGTGCGGGCAAGCGCCCTTGATTTTGACGATCATCGTATGCGCCTCACGTTTGGGTCAACTCTGACTCAGGCAAGATCCCGCAGGGGCTTGACGAGCGAACCACTATGCGGGCCGGGGGAACGAGTGCTGGTGAATTATAGTCTGCCCCGGCAGCAGATGCACAAAGTTGAAGCCGGGCAAACGCTCCGGATAGTGACGGGTGACAACGTCCGTGGGCCATGCGCCGAATTGGGTAAAGAGGCTGGCAGCAGCCACATACAGTATGCCATCGCGCATGGTCTGCATATGCTGGTGCACATGCCCATAGAAGACTCCGCGCAGCCGCCCGGTCGCCGGCCGCAACGCTTCATGAAGCGCCATCCCATTGATCAGCCGCATGTTTTCGTCCATCCAGGGGGAGTCCAGGGGGAGCGCCGGGAAGTGCACAAATACCGTCAACGGCAGCCCGGCTGCTCCGGCTTCCTCCCTGATCCAGGCCAATTGCGCTTCAGAGAGGATCCCTCGCGGATCAATCTCCTCCGGCCCTTGCCCATCCAACACCAGGAAGCGATGGCCCTTCACGTTGAAGGCGTAAGCAAGTGATTCCGGTCCGCACGCAAACTCCACGCCGGGCCCCATGCGCAGGAAATGCCGGATATCCTCCGACCGATCATGGTTGCCGTTGACGTAATAGATCGGAACGTTCAGGCGAGAAAATGTCGCGGCGGCCAGCCGGTAGGAGCGCGGATCCGGTTCGGTGACCACGTCGCCGGTATGGATCACGAAGTCCGGTCGCGTGGGCAACTCATTGATCAGCGCCACAGCGGCCTCCGCGCAGGGCAGCGAACGCTGGCCGTCGCGCTCGGACTCCCACTCCCGCGCCGGCCCGATGTGGCTGTCCGTGATGTGGACGAAGTAGACTGCTTCCGCCGGCGCGGGCATCAATAGGCCCGACCAAAGATAGCGATGCGCGTCGCCGGTCTGCCGGTGTAGAAACAGCGTCCACTGCCGCCGGGCTGATCCAGCGGAAAGCAGCGAATCGTCGCCCGCGTCTCTTCCTTCACCCGCGTCTCGTCCGCGTTGTCGCCCGCCCACCAGACCCGCGCAAAGCCGTCCTGCACGACCTCTTTGAACTCGGCGTAGTCTGCCGGCTCATGCGTGTGGCTCTCGCGGAACTGCAGCGCGCGATCAAACATGGCGTGGTGGATCTCTTCCAGCAAGTTCGTTACGCGCTCCGCCAGCCCATCCTGCGACACAAACTGCTTCCCTTCCCGGCCGGGCACATCGCGCCGGGCCAGGGCCACGCTGCCCTGGGCTACATCACGGGGGCCGATCTCGATGCGGGTGGGTACCCCGCGCATCTCCCAATCATTGTATTTGTAGCCGGGAGTCAGATTATCACGCGAGTCAACGTGCACGCGAACCCCGGCAGCCGTCAGCGCCCGGCGCACGTCGTTGACCGCGTTCATTACCACGGCCTCTTCTCCCTCTGAGCGAAAGATGGGCACGATGACGGTCTGGTATGGGGCCAGGCGGGGCGGCAAGATCAGCCCCTGGTCATCTCCGTGCACCATGATGATCGCCCCTACCATGCGGGTGCTCAGTCCCCAGGAGGTCGTCCAACAATATTGCAGCTCGTTGTCCGGGTCCAGGTACTTGATATCAAAGGCGCGAGCGAAGTTTTGGCCCAGATTGTGCGATGTGCCGGATTGCAGCGCCCGGCGGTCGCCCATCATCGCCTCAATGGTCAGCGTCTGGTCGGCGCCGGCAAAGCGCTCCATCTCTGACTTTTCCCCGCGAATGACCGGGATAGCGGCGTCATTGATCGCAAAATCGGCATAGACATCCAGCATCCGGCGCGTCTCTTCTGCCGCCTCTTGCTGCGTGGCATGCGCCGTGTGCCCTTCCTGCCAATAGAACTCGGACGTGCGCAGGAAGAGTTTGGTGCGCTTTTCCCAGCGAACGACGCTGTTCCACAGGTTGAGCAGGATCGGCAGATCGCGATAACTCTGCACCCACCTGGCAAAGGTGTGCCCAATAATCGTCTCAGACGTTGGCCGGACGACCAGCGGCTCCTCCAGCTCTTCTCCGCCGGCATGGGTAACCACCGCCAGCTCCGGCGCGAAGCCCTCCACATGCTTGGCCTCTCGCTTGATGAAGCTCTCTGGGATAAACATTGGGAAGCCGGCGTTCATGTGGCCGGTCTCTTTGAAGCGGCGGTCAAGTCCTTGCTGGCAATTCTCCCACAGCGCCCAGCCATAGGGCTTCACAATCATCGTGCCGCGCACCGGCCCGTAGTCGGCCAGGTCTGCCCGCAGCACGAGTGTGTTGTACCATTCGTTGTAATCCTGATCGCGCGGAGTTAGTTTTTCTGACATCTGCATCCTCTTCTGCACGCATCACCGCCCTCAATCCATTGCACCCGGATCGAGGGCGGTGAGAAGGTACTCAATATCCGGAGTAGGACGCCGGCCCGCCGGTCAGCGCGCCGCGCATATCCCGAAATGTTTAGTGGTCTTCTCGCCAAATTAGAACAAGAACTCCCGCAGGTCTACCGGCAACTCGTTCTGAGGCGAACGTACGCTAACAGACCTGCGGAGTTTCTTTGGGTCAATTAGCGCAACGATGCGACCACATTACCCAGCGAGTCGAACAACCCGGCCACTCCCGGCCCGGCCTGCGCGGCTGTGCTCACGTCGTTCACCAGCCCGGCCACGGTGCTGTCCATCAGGGCGAAGTAGCCGCTGGGCGCAAGACCAATCCACAGGACAAAGACCAGCAGCGCCACCATAATGACCACTTCCCTGGGATTAACGTCGCGCAGTCTCTTATTCTCTTCGTTATCCAAGGGGCCCATGAAGACGCGCTGGAACAGCCACAGCAAATATACCGCCGCCAGAATCACCCCGGTAGTGGCAAAGGCGGTGTAGATCCAGGCGTGCGAACCCAACGACTCAGTCGCGCCCATTGAGCCCAACAGAATCGTAAACTCGCCGACGAAACCGTTCAGGCCCGGCAAGCCCATGCTGGACAGCACAAATATCAGCGACAGCACGCTAAAGATCGGCATGGCCCGCCAGACGCCGCCATAGGCCGACATATCGCGCGTGTGGCGCTGTTCGTACAACACGCCGACCAGGAAAAACAGCGCGCCGGTGCTCAAGCCATGATTGACGCCCTGCAGAATCGCGCCTTGCAGGCCGGCGGCGTTGAGCGAAAAGATGCCCAACATCACAAAACCCAGGTGGCTTACGCTGGAATACGCCACCAGCTTCTTCATGTCCTTTTGGGCGAAGGAGACGATGGCCCCGTAGATAATGCCGATGATGGCCAACACCGCGATCATTGGCGCAAAGTCATAGGACGCCTGCGGGAAAAGCGGCAGGTTGAAGCGCATGAAGCCGTAGGTGCCCATCTTCAACAGGATGCCGGCCAGGATGATGGAACCGGCGGTCGGCGCTTCCGTGTGCGCGTCCGGCAGCCAGGAATGGAATGGGAAGAGCGGCACCTTGATGGCAAAAGCGATGGCGAAGCCCAGGAAGAGCCAATTCTGCACATCGGCAAATGCCTCCCGGCCCACAATCAACTCCGGCACGGCAAATGTGCCGTTGGTCAGGCCCATGTACAGGATGCCCAACAGCATCAGCAAGGAGCCGGCCATGGTGTAGAGGAAGAACTTAATTGACGCATACACGCGCTGCTTGCCGCCCCAGATGCCGATGAGGAAGTACATGGGCACCAGCGTGAACTCCCAGAAGATGTAAAAGAGGAAGAGGTCCTGGGCCAGGAAGACGCCTAACATGCCGGCTTCGAGCAGCAGCATGAAGATGTAATATGGCCGGACCTGATTCTCTATCGCGCTCCAGGAGCCGATGATGGCCAACGTGGAGAGGAAGGTGGTCAGCAACACCATCAAGATGCTCAGGCCGTCTACGCCCATGTAGTACTGGATATTGAGCGGCGCGATCCAGGTTGCCCGCTCCACCAGTTGCAGGCCGGCCTGACTCGAATCAAATGACAGGAGCACCATGACTGAGATGATCATGGTGATCACCGATGTGGCAATCGCAATCTGCTTGGTCAGCCGGTCCGATTCGCGGAAGCGGCCGGCCAGCAAAATGGCGAATACGCCGGCCAGAGGGAAGAATGTCAATAAGGTCAACATAATTTCACCAGTAATGCGTGAACATCTATCGTGATCACTTGATTAAGAGCGCTCAGCCCGCCATCAGCACAAAGTAGGCGATCAGCGCCACCACACCCAGGAAAATCGCCAGGGCATAGTTGCGCACAAAGCCGGTTTGCACCACGCGCAGCGCGCCGGCCAACCGATTTGTCACTCGCGCCGTTCCATTGACGATGCCGTCAACGCCGCGCGCATCGAGCACATTAGCCGAAAACTCAGCGAAGCCGACAAACATGTCTCGAATCAGGCGGTCATGCACAAAGTCGTGCCAGAAGGCCCAGTCCAAGGTGTACGCCAGCCAGCGCGAGAAGCGATTAAATACCGGTATCACGCCCTTCATGTAAAAGGTGTCCAGAGGCAGGATTGAGAGCCACCAGATGGGCGTCCGTTGCATCGGATCCGGCTCGACCGCCGTGCGCGGGCGCCGGCGATAGACAACAAAAACGGCCAGCGCCAGGCCGCCCACCGCCAACAGGGTCGAAATCACCGCCACGGTCAGATCAATGACCGTCGGCGTATGCGGCAGGTGGATCAACCCTTCCTCCGTGTGCTCAAATGCCGGGATGGAATGCTCTAACCAATGTTCCAGAATCAGGAAATATTGCCCCGGCAGAATACCCTCTCCTTCAGCCATAGCCTGCGAGAAATGGGGCAAATTGAACAGGCCGCCAACCAGGGTCAGAAAGGCCAGGATGATCAGCGGTATGGTCATGATCCGCGGGCTTTCCCCGGCATGTTCGGCCGCTTCGTGACGCGCCTGGCCGAAGAAGACCAGCTTGAGTTGCCGGCCTACATAAAAAGCGGTGCAGAAAGCGGCAATCAATAAGATGATGTACACCGGGATCAAGTGCTCCTGGCCGTGCAGCAGCAACTCATCCTTCGACCAGAAGCCGGCCAGTGGAAAGATGCCCGCCAGAGCCAACGCGCCAATCATGTATACCACATAGGTGGTGCGCATCTTCGTGCGCAGCCCGCCCATCGTGCGCATGTCCTGCGGATCGAACTCATCCTCGCCGTGATGCGCCCCGTGATGCAGGTGATGGTGGCCGTGCTCCATGCCGTGAATGACCGAGCCGGAGCCGAGGAAGAGCAGCGCCTTGAAGAAGGCGTGGGTGACCAGGTGAAAAGTCGCCGCCACATACGCGCCCATGCCGGCGGCGGCGATCATGAAGCCCAACTGGCTGACCGTCGAGTAGGCGAGCACTTTCTTAATGTCGTTTTGCGAGAAAGCGATCAGGCCGGCAAACAGGGCGGTTAAGGCTCCCGTATAGGCGACCAGGTCCGGCGATGAGATGATGCCGAAGATCAGCGCGCCGCTCTCCCGCACCAGCTCATATAGCAAGTCGCTGCGCACGATGAGGTAAACGCCGGCGGTCACCATCGTGGCGGCATGAATCAGGGCGGAAACGGGCGTCGGGCCGGCCATCGCATCGGGCAGCCAGACGTAAAGCGGAATCTGCGCCGACTTGCCGGCCGCGCCCATCAGGAACAGCGCGGTCACTGCCGTCAGCACTGTCGCCAATGGAGCTGAAAAGCTGCCAAACTGCACTGCCTGTCCAGATTCAAAAGCCAGCGCCGCTTCGTGGAAAACGACCTCATACTCCAGGGAACCAAATGTCCAAAAGAGCAGAATCATGGCCAGAATCATGGCGAAGTCGCCGACGCGGTTGGCGACCATGGCCTTGCGGGCGGCGTTGGCGTTCATCGGCTCATGCTTCTTGTTCACCCGATCAAACCAGAAGCCGATCAGCAGGAACGAGCAGAGGCCCACCCCTTCCCAGCCAACAAACATCATCAGGTAGTTGTTCGCGCTCACCAGGATCAACATGAGGAAGAGGAAAAGATTCATGTAGGTGAAGAAGCGCGAAAAATCCGGGTCGCCGTGCATGTAGCCGATGGCGTAGATGTGGATGAGCGAGCCGACGCCGGTGACGACCAGCATCATGATTACCGAGAGCGTATCAACCTGCAACGCCCAGGGCACATAGAAATCGGCAGCGGGAATGTATATCCAGTCAAACAACGGCACAATCACCGCATGATGATCATTGGCCATCAGGCTGAGCATCAGCAACACGGCGATCACAAAGGAGGAGAGAGCCATGACGCTGGCGAACCAGCCGGACCACTTTTCGCCGGAGCTGCGGTTGGCGTCAACAAAGCGCCGGCCAAAGAAGCCGTTAAAGAACAGCCCGATCACGGGAAAAACCAAAATCAGTGGCGCCAAACTAAATGCATTCATATCTATGTGCCAAAAGCGACCAGCCGGCGTTATTCGCGCCCGGCCCCATGCTGCAGGCGTCCTCTAGCCCCTCATCGTATTGATCTCATCAATGTTCGTACTGTTCTTGCTACGGAAGATAGCCACAATTAAAGCCAACCCGACCGCAACCTCCGCCGCGGCCACCGTCATTACGAAGAAGACGAATATCTGTCCGCCCAGGTCGCCCATTTGACGGGCAAAGGCCACAAAGGCCAGATTCGCCGCATTGAGCATGAGCTCGATCGACATGAAGATGATCAGGGCATTACGCCGCAGCAACACGCCCAACGCGCCGATGGTAAACAGGATGGCGCTTAAGGCCACATACCAATCAATAGTGACCTGTTCAGGCATTTTCCCGCGACCTCTTACGTGTACGCATCACTACGACTCCAACCATCGCCACCAGCAAGAGCACCGACGTAATCTCAAATGGGAAGACATAGGCTTCATACAATCTCAGGCCGATGGCTGAGGGGCCGGCATCAATCGCCGGAGCCGTCGCAGTCGCTCCCGAGGACGAGCCAAATAGGACGAAGCCAAAGGCAACCACCAACGCTACCGCCAGAGCCAGCGCCAGGCCGCTCTGCCAGCCCAATCCACCGCGCGCGCCCTGCAACTGCTCAGCGCCGAGGAGCATGATCACGAACAGGAAGAGCACCATGATCGCCCCGGCATAGACGGCGACCTGCACCATAGCGATGAACGGCGCATTGAGCACCAGGTAAAAGACGGCAATCGTCGCCATGACCAGGATGAGAAAGAGCGCGCTGTGGATGGCGTTGCGACTGAGCAACATGCCCACGGCCGCAAAAATCGCGATTGCGCTCAGGATCAGAAAGATAATTGGACTTCCCATAACTTCGCCTACAAGCAGGACCGTTTACTCTCCCGGGTTACGCAGCCGGCCGGCCAAACCTATTCCGGATCCTTCATGATTGGAATTGGGCGGGTAAAGACGCCGGGCTCGGTTACCTGCGGCGTTTGTATGCCGCCCGCAGGTACCTGGTCCAGCAACATCTCTCGCGTGTAAATAGCGCTGGCTCGATCGTAGAAGCTCAACTCGTACTCACTCTCCAGGACGATGGCCTCGGTCGGACAGGCATCCTGGCAGTAGCCGCAGAAGATGCAGCGCAGCATGTTGATCTCGTACGTGCTGGCGTAGCGCTCGCCGGGGGAGAATCGTTGCTCATCCGAATTCGCGGAAGCCTCCACGAAAATGGCGTCTGCCGGACAGGCGGCGGCGCACAGCGCGCAACCGATACACTTTTCCAGCCCGTTATCATAGCGCTTCAGCGCGTGCCGGCCCTTAAAGCGCTTGCGAACCGGACGCTTCACTTCCGGGTACTCGATCGTAACCGGCGGCTTCATCAGATGTTTGAACGTAGTGCCCAAACCTCTCAGAATCTCACCAAACATGCCACTCTCCGTGAACTGCCGTCAACCTCATTCTGTAAACCCCGCAGCTCTTGCGAACATCGATCCCGCGAACGACCGGCGGGCTCTGGAACGGTTAGCCACCGAAGAACCCCAAGATGCTCCCAATGCTGAGCACGTTTTCCTCCACCAGAATGATCGCTGCACCCGTTACTACGAAGTTCGCCAGAGCGATCGGCAGCAACACCTTCCAGCCAAAATTCATCAATTGGTCATAGCGGAAACGCGGGAGCGATGCCCGAATCCAGATCATGATGCACAGGCTGAGGATGATCTTGATGATTATGTAAACAAAGCCCAGTCCCGGAAGCTGATCAATGAACGGGCCGCGGTAGCCGCCAAAGAAAAGCGTGGCGGCGATGGCGCTGAGCGAAATCATCTTCATATATTCCGCCATGAAGAAAGCGCCGAAACGCATCCCGCCATACTCGACGTTATAGCCGGAGGAAAGCTCTTGTTCAGCTTCTAGCAAGTCAAAGGGCGCGCGCTGCAGTTCAGCCAGCGCAGCCACCAGGAAGATGAAGGCAGCAATCGGCTGGATAAAGACGAACCATAGCCCTTTCTGCGCGTCCACAATCACACCCAGGTCCATGCTGCCGGCTAACATCACCGGCGGCAAAATGGACAGCGCCAGCGCCAGCTCGTAGCTGACCATCTGAGCAGCGGCGCGAATGCCGCCCAGCACGGAATACTTGCTGTTCGAGCCCCATCCGGCCAGGGCCACCCCATACACACCCACCGAAGTGATCGCCAGGATGAACAAGATTGCCACGTTGACCCCCGGCGCGATCGCAAAATACGGGCTGAATGTCGCCCCGAGGATCGTAATCTCCGGCGCCCAGGGGATGACCGCCAGGATTAAGATTGCCGGCATGACCGCCAGGACTGGAGCCAGGTTGTAGACCACTCGATCGGCGCGATCCGGCGTGGCGTCTTCCTTAAAGAAGAGTTTTACAGCATCTGCTGCCGGCTGCATAATGCCGCCCAGCAGCCGGCGTTCTCCCCCTCCCCGGCGGGGAACGGGAATGTAGCCGGCCCTGTTCGGCCCCACTCTGGCCTGCAGGCGAGCCAACAACTTGCGTTCCAGCAAAGTGGTGTAGGCAAAGCCGGTGATCACCGCGAAGGTGATGATAAAGCCGACTATCAGCGAACGTAACGCGATGTCACCAGCAGTCACTTCGACTCCTCAAGATTCAGCGCAAAGCGACCGGCGCGAGCCGGCACGCCCTTCAACACAGCCAGGCCGGGACGGGCGATGCCGTCTACATGCACGCGCAACGCCCTTTCACCGCCGGCTTGCGTCATTACCATTTCGCCATCCTTGAGCTGGAGTTCGGCCGCGTCGGAGGCATCCAGATACAGCGCCGGTTCCTCCACGCGCGAGGCCAGGACGGAGGAGCAATTGATCAGCGTGCCGGGAGCATACAGCGCCGGGGCGACCATGGCGCTGAGTCCATCCTCTTCCGCCGCGGCGATTTCCGGTAACTCATACATCTCAACTACCCTGGATTCGGCCGTTACGGACCACTGTTGCCCCAGGCCGGAGCCGTTCTGAAAAGCGGTTCCGCCATAGTAGAAGTCATTGCCGCCCACGTTGGGCCACTGCTCTTCCACCCGGGCCAGGGTGCGATAGGTCATTCCCTTGTATTGGGGCACAGCCTGCGCAATCTCGTTGAACACCAGGCCGGCAGCAACCGCCGGCTTGCCCAGGCCAACTTTCTCGCCAATTTGGGCGACGATCTGCCAGTCTGCGCGTGCCTCGCCCACCGGCTGGATGGCGGCATAGAAGCGTTGTACCCGGCGCTCGCCGTTGGTATAGGAGCCTTCTCGCTCAGCCCAACTCTGCGCCGGCAGCACCACATCCGCCAACTGCGCCGTTTCAGTCATGAACAGCTCCTGCACAACCAGAAAGTCCAAGCCGCCCCGGTCCTGCAGCCGCCCGGCTCCAACGGGATCAGCGCCCATGACGTACAATGCCTTGACGTCGCCGGTCGCGACCCCGGCGCAAATCTGGGCGCTGGACATGCCGGGATTCTGCAGCCGCTGGTAGCCGGGGCCGGCGTCCGGTCGCACACCCATATCCCAGGCCCCCTGCGTATTGTTGCGCGGCCAGACGGCAACCAGCCCGTTATTGGCCCGGCCCACATGCCTGGATCCGCCATCTGTGCCGACCAGCAGCAAATTGGCCAGCGTGCGCGCCAGCAGGTCACTCTCGTCATAGGTCAGCGCGTCTGCGCCGTAAAACACAATCAGATTGTTCGCGCCGACCAGCGCATTGGCCGCCCGCTGCAACGAGTCGTCGCTCTCGCCGATCTCGACTTTGCTCAGCTTCAACAGCTGGCCGGCGGTCGCCAGAAGCTCGCCGGCTTGCGCCAGCAGGAGATGTTTGGCGTACTTATCCAGGCGAGTCGGTCGCACGTTCAATATAACCAGCGTTGCGCCGCGATCGGCCGCTTGCTTGGCGCGTAGCCACCAGACAGGCGCTTCTTCGTGCAGGTCGCTGGCCACAACCAGGATTGCGTCGCCCTTACCCAACTCCTTCAGGTTGCTGCCGCTTGCCAGACCCACTTCAGCGATCACGCCGCCTCCGCCCACCCGCGGGGTCGCCAGGTCAATATGATTGCTCTTCAGGCCCTTACGAAATAGCTGTCCAAAGAGGAAGAGGTCTTCATTGCTCAGATGATCTCCGGCCAGACCGGCCACCTTATCCCCGCCGCCCTGCAAGCCATTGGCCGCCGCCTCTATTGCCTCTTCCCAGCTCGCCGGCTTCAGTTCGCCGTTCCTGCGCACCAACGGCGTCCGCAGGCGCTCGCTGGAGTCCGCAAAGTGGTGTACAAAGCGCCCCTTATCGCAGATCCAGATCTCGTTCACCCATTCATTCTGGCGGGGCATGATCCGTTTGATCACCCGCCGTCCGCCGGATTTCGCCTCTACTCTGGTGCTCATGGTCGTGTTGCAACCAACCGGGCAATGAAGACAGATGCTGGCAACGGGGGTCATTTCCCAGGGACGCGCGCCAAAGCGGAAGTCGCTCGTGGTCAGCGCGCCAACCGGGCAGATGTCGGTGGTGTTGCCGGACCAAATGCTGTCAAAACCCGGGGTTGAGTTGGTGGCAATTTCCAGCCGGCGGCCGCGATCGTGAAAGGCGATCACCGGGTCATCCACGATTTCGTCCTGGAAACGAATGCAGCGCGCGCACTGGATGCAGCGCTCGCGATCCAGAACGATCAGTTCCCCCAACGGCACATGCTTGGCCAGGTGCATCTTCTGCGAAAAATCGAAGCGGCTGGTGCCCTCGCCGAAGTGCATGGTAAGCTCTTGCAGCGGGCATTCTCCGCCCTTGTCGCAGACCGGGCAGTCCAACGGATGGCTGGTCAGCAGAAACTCAATAATATCCTCGCGCGCCTGCTCAACTTCCTTGGTGTTGGCGCGCACGGCCATCCCTTCCGCCACGCGCACCGTGCAGCTGGTTTGCAGGGTGCGGCCCCAATTGTATTGGGGGCTGCCATCCTCATTGGTGAGCAGCGCGCCGGTCGCCCGATCGCGCATGGGCATGCCGACCTGCACCAGGCACATGCGGCACATTCCCACCGGCTCCAGCTTGGGGTGGTGGCAAAATACCGGAATTTCCACGCCCGCCAGCTTGGCCGCATCAACTACGGTTGCGCCGGCGGGAGCTTCGACTTCCCGGCCATCTACGATAATCTTTACAATATCGCCCATCTTCTATACGCTGTTGCCGGCTCTGTCGCTGGTCACCGGCGTCGCTAAGCAAAACACCGGCATCTCGACAGGTCCTTTAGGCCGGCACACTCTTGTGCGCCACCCGCGCGCCGGCCGGTTGGCCGTTCGCGGCGGCAGCGACTTTCGCCCTGTACTCAGGCATAAAATGCTTCACGGTGGATAGCACGGGGCTGGTAGCAAACTCGCCCAACGCGCAAAGACACTTGCCGACCATCTGGTTGGCGACGCTCTCCAGCACGCGCAAATCGCGTTCCGTGCCCTTACCGGCATAGATGCGATGCAGCAGCCCTTCCATCCAGTAGGTACCTTCCCGGCAGGGCGTGCACTTGCCGCACGATTCGTGCCGGAAGAACTCGATGGCCTTCATGGCGACCCAAACCATATCGGTATGTTCATTCATGACAATAACTGACGCCGACCCCATCATGGAGCCGAAGGGGGTGAGGCCGTCGAAAGAGACAGGCGCATCCAGCGCCGCCGCCGTGATCACCGGCCCGGAGCCGCCGGAGGGCAACACCGCTTTCACCTCTTGACCTCCATAAACTCCCTGGCCATAGTCGTCGCCGAAGATCAGTTCGCGGTACGTGATCTGGCCCATGATCACTTCATAATTGCCGGGGCGATTAACGTGCCCGCTCAGGCAGACGATCTTCGGCCCGGGGCTTTTATCCGAGCCGAGAGCCAGATACCATTCCGCGCCGTTGGCGATCACCAGGGGAACGTTGCAAAGGGTCTCGACATTGTTTACCACGGTGGGCTTACCATATAGGCCGGCCTGCGCGGGGAACGGCGGACGGGACCAGGGCTGGCCCAAGTCGCCCTGCAGCGAGGACAGCAGGGCCGTCTCTTCGCCGCAGATGTAGGCGCCGGCCCCATATGATGCGTGAAAATCACAGCTGAAGCCGGAACCGAGGATGTCGTCGCCAATCAGGCCGGCGGAATAGGCCTGTTGCAACGCCTCTTCAAAGGCGTAGGCGGCATCCATGTATTCGCCGCGGAAATAGATATAGACCGTCTGCGCGCCGACAGCATAAGCGGCGATCAACGCCCCCTCAATCACCTGGTGCGGATTGAAGGTGCACAGCTCGCGATCTTTGAAAGTGCCGGTCTCTGATTCGTCGGCGTTGACCGCGATATATTTCACCGGCGCATCCTTAGGGATAAAGCTCCATTTGACCCCGGCCGGAAAGCCGGCGCCGCCCCGCCCCTTGACGTTGGCCTGGCGCACGATGGCGATCACGTCCTCCGGCGTCAACTCCGTCAGGCACTTGCGCCACGCTTCGTAACCGCCGTGCGCCTGGTAGACGTCCAGCCGGTGAAGATCCTCAATTTCGCGATGTCGAAGGAGCAAGTGACTCATCTCAATTCGCTTCCAACTCGTGGAGGGATTCGCTAGCGGGTAGCGGCATACGCGGCAATGCGCTGCACTACCGACGGCTCTTCGCTTTCCGCCGTTGCCTGTTCGCGTAAGCGGGCGATCAGGGCGTCGAACTTCTCCTCATCGAGATTTTCTTCAAACTTCAAATTACATTGCAGCATCGGGGCCTGATCGCACGCGCCCAGACACATGACCCGCTTAATGGTAAACAAACCATCCCCGGTCGTACCATTCGGCTCAATGTCCAGCTTGCGGCAGGCCATCTCGGTAAACTCATCGGCCCCACGCAAGGCGCAGGCCAGGTCCGTGCATATCTCCAGCACGTATCGGCCCACCGGCTCTTCGTAGTACAGGCTATAGAAGCCGGCCAGGGACAACACATGGGTCGAGTCAATTTCCAGGATAGCGGCCACCTCTTCCATGGCCTCCCGGCTCATGTAGCCGTATTCTTCCTGGGCCAGGTGCATCAGCAACAACACCGCCGACTTCTTCTCCGGGTAGCGAGCCAGCAAGCCGGCTACTTCCTGAGGGTATTTCTCTAACAATACGCCCATGGTCATTGCGCCTATCTATCGATCTCGCCCAGGACGATGTCAATCGAGCCGATGATCGCCACCAGGTCAGCCACCAGCACGTTTTTGGCCATCCAGGGCAACGAGGCCAGATTCACGTACGAGGGCGCCCGGAAGTGAACACGCGCCGGCTTCGGCGACCCGTCGCCCCGCAGATAACAGCCAAATTCGCCGCGCGGTGATTCGATGGTCTGATAGACATAGCCGGCCGGGGCGCTGAATCCTTCCGTCCACAGCTTGAAATGGTGGATGACCGCCTCCATGCTGGTACCCAGCTCCGAGCGCGGCGGCGGCGAGATCTTGCGATCGTCCACCTTAACCGGCCCATCCGGCAGCTTGTTCAGCGCCTGCTCAATAATGCGCAGACTCTGAGTCATCTCGCGCATGCGCACCCGATAGCGGGAATAGACGTCTCCGTCTGTTTCCAACGGAACCTCAAAATCATACTGCTCGTAGCCGCAATAAGGCATTGCCTTGCGGATGTCCCAATCTACGCCTGAGCCGCGCAGACTGCCGCCGGTCATTCCCCAGGCGATGCCCTGTTCCGGGGTCACCACGCCAACTCCCTTCGTGCGCTGCAACCAAATCGGATTCTTGGTCAACAGGGCTTCATAATCAGCCATGCGCGCCGGGAAGAAACCCAAAAACTGGCGCACCGCCGGCTCAAATTCCGCCGGCACGTCGCGCCACAGCCCGCCGGGCCGAAAATAGCTGACCATCATCCGCTGCCCGGCGCACATCTCAAAGATATCCAGGATGAATTCCCGCTCGCGGAAACAATAAAGAAACACAGACATGGCAGCCAGGTCCAGCGCATGCGTGCCCAACCAGACCAGATGGCTGCCGATGCGGGCCAACTCCGCCAGGATGACCCGGATGGCCTGCGCGCGCGGCGGCGCTTCGATGCCCAGCAATTTCTCTACCGCCAGGATGTAGCCCAGATTATTGGACATCGGCGACAGGTAGTCCATGCGGTCGGTCATCACCAGCGCCTTGGTGTACGTCTTGGCTTCCATGTTCTTTTCGATGCCGGTGTGCAGGAAGCCGATATCAGGGGCCAGATTGACCACCGTTTCGCCGTCCAACTCTACCAACAATCTCAAGACGCCATGCGTGCTGGGATGCTGCGGCCCCATACTGAGCAGCATGTTCTCTTCGTCGGACACTTCCATCAGCGTGCCGTACTTGGCGCGCAGCTCTTCCACGGTCAATTCCTGGAAGGTGTCGCTGGTGGGCGCCGGCGGGCCGCTACGGGTAGGCTCTGTCTTAAGCGTCATCTCAAATCTCAGCGCGAAGTTGCCGGAGTTACCTACTCCTTCGCATACGGCTTTCGGGCGTCAATCGCCTCCCAATTGAACGAGAACTGTACCTCTTCATAGCCCAGCGGGTAGTCCTTGCGCAATGGATGGCCCTGCCAATCTTCCGGCAGGAACAGGCGGCGCAGGTTCTTATTGCCGGCGAAGCGAATGCCCATCAGGTCCCACACTTCCATCTCCAGCCAGCTGGCGATCGGCCACACTTCCGCCACGGTTTGTGGGCCGCGATCCGGGTCTTCCAACATCGTCCGCAGCCGGATGCGATGGTTGCCGGGGATAGAATAGAGGTGATAGTTCACAGCGAAGCGGGGAAAATCAGGCAGCATGTCATCGGCGACGATGTCTTCCAGCAGGTTGTAACGCAGGTCGTCGTCATCGCGCAGGAAGGCGCAGATTGGCTTCACCTTTCCGGCTTCAACGATCAACGTGCGCTCACCACGAAAGTCAACCGTCTCTTCAATCGCTCCCGGAAATGCTTCCGCGATCCGCTGAGTAACCGCTTCGTTCTTGCTGGTCCAATCGCTCATGGTTAAGCCCAGTCCGCCATCTTCTCGCCGCGAATCTTTTCGTGCAGAGTCAGAATGCCGTCCAGCAGCGCTTCGGGGCGCGGCGGGCAGCCGGCGACGTAGACATCCACCGGCACGATCTCATCCACCCCCTGCACAATGGCGTAGTTGTTGAAGACGCCGCCGCAAGAGGCGCAATCGCCCATCGCAATCACCCACTTCGGCTCGGGCATCTGATCGTACAGGCGGCGCAGCACCGGGGCCATCTTGCGCGAAACTCTGCCGGCCACGATCATCAGGTCGGATTGCCGGGGCGAGGGGCGCATCAACTCCATGCCGAAACGCGAGGCATCGTAGTGCGCTGCCTGCGAACCCATCATCTCAATCGCGCAACAGGCCAACCCGAAAAGCATCGGCCACATGGCATTGGTCCGTCCCCAGTTAATCAGGTCTTCCAGCCGGGTGGTCACAATGCCGAGATTGCCGGCCTTTTGTTCTAATCCCATTCGAGCGCTCCTTTCCGCCAGATCCATACATAACCTACCAGCAGGATGGCGATAAAAACCAGCACCTCCGCCAGTCCAAAGAGACCTAACTGGCGAAAGGTAATTGCCCAGGGGAGCAAGAAGATAGTCTCAATATCAAAGAGGATAAACATTACGGCTACCAGGTAAAAGCGAACCGGCAGCCGGCGTTGAGCTTCACCGATAGGCGTCATGCCCGACTCGTAAGGCGAACCCTTGCGCGCCGTGGGTCGTTTCGGACCCAGGGAGACGGATAGCACCGGCAGCAAGATGGCAAAGAACAGCGCGATGCCAAGCAAGACGGCTATGGGAATATAGGGTATCAGGAAATCTTGCATGAGTCTTCGAAGGCAAGCCTGCTGAGAGGGCGAGCGTATGTTCTTTTTGTCACAAAGTCGCGAGGAATTTTATCATAATCAGGCGGTATCGCAAGCCGGCTGCCGGCGATTTGCGTCAGCTTTGTGATAAAAAGTGAGGACGAGCAGCCCTGGCACGCGCCGCCGTCCCCATTAATCGGTGAAAACCCTGGGCCGAAGCCCGACCGGCCCCTAACCCAGGTAGTCGCGCAGAGATCTACTGCGGCTGGGATGGCGCAGCTTCCGCAGAGCCTTGGCCTCGATTTGCCGGATACGCTCCCGGGTCACGCCGAAGCGCTTGCCGACCTCCTCCAGCGTATGATCCTTACCGTCAACCAGGCCGAAGCGCATTTCCAGCACCTCGCGCTCCCGGTCCGTTAGAAAGCCCAACACGTTGCGGATCTGCTCGCGCAGCAGCTCGTTGGAAGCAGCATCAATAGGCTCAACCACGCGATCATCCGGGATGAAATCGCCCAGCTCAGTAGAGTCCTCCTGGCCGACGGGCGATTCCAGGGACATGGGGTCCTGGCTGATGCGCATGATGTTGCGCACCTTGTTGGCTGACTGGCGCCACTTGCGGTTCAGATAGGGATCGGGCTGCCGGCCCTCGTCCTCTGCCTGGCGAATCTGCGCCACCTCTTCCGGCGTCAGATAGTCTAGCTCCAACACCAGCTCTTCAATTGACGGCTCGTGCCCCAACTCCTGGACCAGCTCCCGTTGCAGGCGCGTGATCTTGTTAATTGTTTCAAACATATGTACGGGGATGCGAATCGTACGCGCCTGGTCGGCGATGGCCCGGCTAACCGCCTGCCGGATCCACCACGTCGCATAGGTGCTGAACTTAAATCCCTTGGTATGGTCAAACTTCTCCACTGCCCGCAGCAACCCCACGTTGCCTTCCTGCACCAGGTCGAGAAACTGTATGCCGCGACCCATATAGCGCTTGGCAATGCTGACAACCAGCCTCAAGTTTGCCCTGGTAAGGTTCACCTTCGCTTCTTCAGCCAGGTTGTAGACCATAAATTCGTTCAGCGTGAGCGCTGTGTCATTTTCCAGCATCCACTCGCGTACATCTTCAATCACCGGCAGATCCAGTTGTTCACTGTAATAGCTGGAAAGGCGAGTCATTAGCTCCGGCGGCAGCAGGTAAATGGCCGTAAACATGTCGAAGACGTTCGTGGTCAACGAGCTCCACTCATCCGCCTGTCCCCATTCCCCCTCGTTAAGATAGTGCCGCAGATAAGACGGGATATCACAACGCCATGCCTGGCGTAATTGCTGCGCCTCGGCGATCAACATAGAGACGTTGGGCAGGTCTACATTGATCACCTGAGCCGCCTTTTGCGCCCGCCTCCAGCTAGTCAGCAGCACCTCATAGTTGAGGAGCATCGCCGCCAAATACAAATTGCCGTCTGCGCTTTCGGCGGCAGCCTGAGCAGTCAGTTCCTCCAGCTTGTTGGCGGCTGCCAACTGCACGGAAAGCCAGATCTCGTGCTCAGAAGTGAGCAACGGCACCTGTCCGATTTCTTTCAGGTAGGTGTGAACGGGATCATCCTGGAGGCCGACCCCGTAGTAGGCGTCGTCGCTGTCCTCCCCATCCTCATCATCATCCAGGTCCAACAACGCCGTGCTTTCGGAAAGTTCGTCAACTTCCTTGCCACTCTTGGATACAATGCGGATCCCCAGTCGCTGCAGGCGCTCGTACAGGCGCTCCGCCTGGTCGTCGTCTGCGGACGCAAGGATAGCCTGGACATCGGCCTCGTCGATCTCTCGGGTGCGACGGGCCTGGCGAAAGAGCGCCTCAATATCGATCAGTTCGATATCGTCGCTATCTTCGCCGTTTTCATCGTTGTCGAGTTCTGAGTCGTTTGCGTATTCCATGGTTACACGCCCTATGGCAAGTCGGCATCGGAATAAGGCCGGCGAATGGGGTGCTGCCTTTCGGAATCAATTTCGGATTGCCGGCGATTGACAGCAGATAGCGACCATTTCGCAGTGTTCAGCCGGTTTAGCACACTCGATAGCTGTATTGACTGCTGAACACAGAGCTCCATTATCGCCGCATCGCCCGATTGCTGTCCCTCACGCGATAGTTGCTGAACTTCGTTCAGTTGTCGCCTGGTTTGCTCCAGACGTATATCCAGGACAGTGAGCGCCAGCAGGTCCGGCAATTTATCGCGCTGCGCCGGGTCCGCTCCTTGAGCGCGATACAGACTCAGCGCCTGCTGGCGTAGTGTGCTATCCAGAATATCCCACAAATCATCAATCGTAGCAAAAGGCTCGGTTGTCATCCAATGCCGCAGCTGTTGCCAGAGCGCCCGGTACTCGGGATTGGCGAAATCTCTTTCGGTAACCGGCTCCTGGTCCAACTGCGTCAGGCTGCGATCAACTTGCTCCAGCAGGTCCGGGAAGTAGTTCAGACAATGGCTGAGGTAACTTGCTTCCCGTTTGCCCAGGGAAATGCGCCCACCACGCAAGGTTACTTCGACCGGCGCGCCGTTCTCGCCGCCCTTTTCGCGCCCCGGCAGCGGCAGCCCGGCGGGCGCTTGCGGCTCAGGGGGCTGCCTCCGCCCGGGAGGAGTGGCCTGCAGGGCAACCTGTTGTAAGGCGCGCTCGTCCACGCGCAATTGGCGAGCCAGTTGCTGCCGGTAGTGGTCGCGCTCAACGGGGTCGGCCACATCGTTGATCAGCGGTATGACCCGCTGCACGATTTCTGCTTTGGCCTTGGCGTCATTTCTATCCACGCCGGCAGTCAGCAGGTCAATCACAAAGGCGACTACGGGCTGCGCGGCGGCAACTAGTTGCGGCCACAGCGCCGGCTGCTCGCGAATCAACTTGTCCGGGTCATTTCCCGCCGGCAGCGAGACCACACGGATATCGGCTTTCAGGCGTCCTTCATGTCGGACCAGATGGGCGGCATCAAAACGCACATCCGGCTCCCGGTCCAGGGTTTCGCGAGCAACATCGAGGCTGCGCATGGTCGCTTGCAGGCCGGCGGCGTCCGCGTCCAGGGCGATGATTATCGTTTTGGCATTGCGCTTCAACAATTGCAGTTGCGCGCCGGTCAGCGCCGTGCCCATCTGCGCTACCAGGTTGCGAAAGCCATGTTGCCAACCCTGGAGGAGATCCATATAACCTTCAACAATAATCGCCTGGCGCGCTTCCCGGATGTGCCGCTTAGCAAGGTCAAAGCCATAGAGCAAGCTACTCTTGTCAAACAGCTCCGTTTGCGGCGAATTGAGGTACTTGGGTAGGCCGTCCGGGTCCAGCGTGCGTGCGCCGAAGCCGGCCACCTGCCCCTCGGCATCCCGGATTGGGAACATCAGCCGGTTGCGAAAGCGATCATAGCGCGTTTGCCGTTCCGGATTCTCACTCAACAGTCCCACAGCAACCAGCTCATCGTCCGAGTAGCCCTGGCTGTTGAAGTGCGTCCGGCAGGCATCCCAGGAGTCGAGCGCAAAACCGAGCTTGAAGGTGGCTACCGTTTCCTCGTGCAATTGCCGGCCGGCCACATAGCGGCGGGCCGACTCCGCTTCGGGGGCGTGTAGCAGAAGAATGTGGAAGTAGTCGGAAGCTGAAGCCAGCAGGGTAGCCAGCCTTGTCTGCGTATCCTGTCGCGCTTTATCAACCGGCGCATGTTGTTCCAGCGGGACGCCGGCCCGATCCGCCAGGAAACGCAGCGCTTCGCGGAACTCCCACCCCTCCCGCTTCATCACATAGGAGAAGAGATCCCCGCCTTCCGCACATGCGCCAAAGCAGCGCCAGGTCTGAGTGCCGGGGAAGACAACAAACGCCGGCGTGCGGGTATTTTGATGGAACGGGCAGAAGCCGACGTAGGACGCGCCGGACTTGCGCAGCTGCACCGTCTCCGAGATTATCTCCACCAGGTCCAGGCGACTCTTGACTTCCTCGGTAACGCTATTCACCTTCGCTCACCAATCAACGAAACCCGCGGGGTTCCTGAAGAGATTGCGCGAACGCGCCACTATGACACCAGCGAGATCAGGGCATTGAGCGCCTGCCAGTACGCATTTTGCAGGAACACCGGCCAGTTGCTGCCCGGCAACACCGGCGGGAAGGTGCTCGTCGCATACGGCTCGTCAAACACATTGCCCGTGCCGGAGCCGTCCCAGATGATATCGCCGCCCGGTATGCCCAGGTCTTTTACCATCGCGTCCGGAGCAAAGCCGTTGTTCTCATACTGATTGTCGTGCATCCAGTTGTTTTCCGGGTTAGGGCCGATGTCGAGGTCATTGAAGAAGCCGGTGCTAACCAGGCTGAACAGGGCCAGGCCGGTGGTCTGGTTGTCGCTGATGATATTGTTATAGACCTCGTTGTCGTCCGATGAGAGAACCAGGATGCCCACTCCGGCGGGAACCAGGCGAGCCAGGTTCCCTTCCGGCGCGAAGTTGGCGTGGTTATTTCCCTCCACCCGGTTATCGTATACTTTGGCCATGCCGGAGACCTTGGAGGTCAAATTGGGCAACAGGACCAGGAAGATGCCGACCGAGTTGTCATAGACGTGATTGTTGTATACCTCGCCGCCCAGCGTGTTCTCCAGCTCGATGCCCAGCACGTTGCCGTAGGCCACGCTATCCCGCACGGTGACGTTAGCGCTCTGGCCGGCGTAGATACCGGCATCATCCACGCCGGTAACCTCCACTCTCTCAATTAGCACGTCCGTACTCTGCACAGGATATACCCCGTAGGTGCCCGTTCGCTCCGCCATAATGTCATGGAAGTGAACGCCGGTGACCCCTTCGACCAGCACGCCGTTGTCCGTGTAGTCGCGCACGTGGAAGTAACCAACCTCAAAGTTGTTGCCGGAAGCGATGATGCCGTCTGCCATTTCGCTTTGCCCGTCCAGCACCGGCCATTCGCCGGCCTCGTTCGGCTCTCCGAGCAAGGTGATATCGCTGGTATCAATCACCACACTTTCGAAATAGACGCCGTATGGCACGATCACCGTGTCGCCCGGCCGGGCCTGGTCAACCACCGACTGAATTGTGATTCCCTCCTCCACACGCAGCGTTTGCGGCTCGCCCGATTCCGGCACACCGCCGCCGGCCGCGCTGGTGGCAGCCTCCACGACCTCGCGGGCCGGGTTGTCTTGCCGGGCGATAACCGGCAGGCCGGAAGGCGCCGCCGACGGCACTTCAGGCAAGGCGCTCTCGTCGGTCAGCGCATAAAGAAAGGCCAGCAGGTCTGCTCGTTCCTGCTCGGTCAGCTCAAAACCGGCCACGAAGGGATCTACCGCTTCGTTTCCGTGCGCGCGCCCACCGCCGGCCGCGTAGAAATCAATCACCTCTTCCAGCGTCGCCAGTGAGCCGTCGTGCATGTAGGGCGCGGAAAGCGCCACGTTACGCAGCGTGGGCACTTTGAATGCGCCGGCTGGAATACTCTCGTCAATCGCCGCCCGGCCGGGGTCGTCATCCGGCACGCCAATCACGCGGAAGGTCTCCGTGGCGAAGGTCGGGGCCGCGTGACATTCGAAGCAGCGGGTCGCTCCGGAGCGAAACAGCGCCAGCCCCCGGCGCTGCTGCGGCGTCAGCGCGTCAAACTCGCCGGCCGCATAGCGGTCAAACGGACTGTCGTCTGAGGTGAGGGTGCGCTCAAAGGCGGCCAGGGCGCGCTGAATGTTCTCTATAGTCACCGCGCCGGCGTCGCCGCCAAACGCTGCGTCGAAGAGGGTCACATATTCCGGGACAGCGCGCAGTTGGGCGACAAGCTCTTCGGTATCCGCGACGGCCATCTCGTCGTCGTGCTGCAACGGCGCCAGCACTTGCTCCTCCAGAGAGGAAACCCGTCCATCCCAAAAGAGATGATCGGCATACGCCACGTTCCACAAGCCGGGAGTGTTGCGGTCCAACTGGGCGCCGTCCGGCCCGGTCGCGGTTGGCAGCCCGTCGCCAAAGCCCAGGTCAGGTTGATGGCAACCCGCGCAGGAGATGTCGTCATTGGCGGACAGAATGGGGTCAAAGAAGAGTAGCCGCCCTAATTCCACTTTAGCCGGTGTGGTTGGATTGTCGGCCGGTTCGTTCGTCTCCGGGAAGGCGCGTTGCAAGCCGGAATAGGAAGGCTCAACGCTGCTCGAACCGGCTCCCGGTTCATCAACCAGCGGATCAACCGGCGTTGGCAATACCGCCGCTACTATAAACAATAGTAACAGCAGGGCCAACAGGATAACGCCAATGCGCAGCAGCCATTTCATCTAAACCCTCCTCGTTTATGCGACGCGCTCCAGCGCCACTATGCCCACCCCTGCCGCCGAATCTATTGAACGGACAGACGCTGCAGCCGTTCCTGCAAATCGTTCTCGAATTCGACATCCTCAATCTGCCGGGCGATCTCGATCGCCTGGCGATAATAGGCGCCGGCCGCCTCGTTGTAGCCCTGCATATCGTAGACGATGCCGATGTTCCGCAGAACGCTGCCATGCTGAGGCAACAGGTCCATCTGATCATAAATGGAGGCGGCCCGTTCGTAATGTTGCAAGGCCAGGGAAAGATCCCCATTGAGGTGGAAGGCCTTGCCGAGGCTGAACTCGACATCTCCCTCCAGCGACGGGTCGCGCTCCCGCGCGGCCGGCTGTTGCGCAGCGGCCAGCGCCTCAACATAGTATTCAATCGCCGTTTCGTACTCATGCCGATCGAAGTGAACAATGCCGATGTTGCGCAGGGCGTTGCCTACCAGGGCAAATGCGTTAACCGATTTGGCAAGTTCAACGGCCTGCTCATACTCAGCGAGCGCCTCGTCCATGAGGCCCTGCGCATAGTAGACAACACCGATCAGGCGATGAATACTGCTCTGACCGGCCGGGTCCTTACGCGCCTCTGCCATGGCCAGGGCGGCCCTATAGGAGGCCATAGCCCCTTCGAAGTCACCGATATCCAGGGCCGCGCTGGCCTTCTCCAACAGTCCAAAGTACAGATCTGCTTCGGAGGTCGGCAGCGGAGTTGCTTCGCCGGTGGGTGCGCTGCCAGAATCGTCGCCGCCGGTTGGCAGACCGGCCGCCGGCGGTTCGTTTCCGCAGCCGATCAATAGGAGCATCACGCCTATTAGAGCCAGTAACAACAATTCCGAACGTACTTTCATCATTTTGCTTTGTTCACCATCTAACCACGGGCAACCTTCGCCAGGCTCGTCCAATACTGCCCCGAACAGGAGTGAAATGCAAGCGCAGCTTGTATACCTTAATCAAATAGCAATGCACAGAGTCTGTCAGAACTTGAGACCTACGGGGTCTTCCGGTCAGTCTGCGATTAGCCTGCCGGGCCGCCCATTACGGCAGGTATAACATCGGATCGTAGGCAAAGCCGGCGTAGCGCACCTCGAAGTGCAAGTGCGGGAATGTAGACTGTCCGGTCTGGCCGACCGCGCCGATAACTGATCCCGGCCCCACCACCTGGCCGCAAGAAACGTAGACTTCGCTCAGGTGGGCGTAGTAGGTCTGGAACGTACCGCCGTGTTCCAGCACGATGAGATTTCCCGCCCCATAGACGCTGTTCCCCGCCCACACGACCACGCCGCCGGCCGCAGCATAGACGGGCGACCCGATCGGGCTGTCTATATCAACTGCTCCATGCGCGCCGCCGAACGCCCGGCCGGGATGGAGCGCCCGTGAATCAACCGGCCAGTTGACGGGTGTCGCCCAGCCGGCGCCGCTGACGTAGTTGCAGAAGCCGGTGTCCAGGTCTGTTACGCCGATCCAGGGGGTCATCTTGGGCCGCATCGCTCCCTGAGGCACCTCGCCGGAGGGGATGATATAGCCGCTGGTGGAGTCGCTTGGCGGGATGAACTCGCCCCCTTCGCCCAGCGCGTCCTCAGGTATTGTCGCCACGACCACAACCGGCGGCTCATATGGGCCGTCCAGCAAATTTGCGCCCCGAATAAACAGCAGTTGCCCGACCTCGCCCAGCGACCCGGCCACAGGCTCGCCGGACCCGGTCTGGATGTCGCTTTCTGAGGTCACGCCGTACCAGTTCATCAGCGCTTCGAGGTTGGTCTCACTGGCGATATCGTTTTCGTTGATCTGATAAAGGGCGCCATCCGCCGGCGGGACCATGATCACGTCCCCATCTTGCAACCCGCCATCCACAATCACCGCGCGATTGGCCCAGGCCAATGTGTTTACCTCAAGGCCGAACTTGCGCGACAGGCAGGCCAGCTCCATGCCGAAGCTGACGGTATGGGTGATCACGCCCTGGCGAGGTTCGGGGTCCGGGTCGCAGTTGTACCCTTCCGCCACCGTCTCACGCGGAATCTGCAGGAACCAGCCGGGGAGAATGAAATTTGGGTCATCCGGCAACGTCAAGTGTGCGCCGGCGTTCAGCGCGATCAGCCCATCCAGGCTGACGCTATACCGCTGGGCAATACCATTGAGATTTTCTCCCTCAGTCACCACGTGCCCGCCAACAGGAATCTGAAGGAGATCCCCCGGCAAGATTACATACGGCGCCACAATCCCATTGAAAATGGCCAGCTGATCGAAGGGAACATCATAGAGAGCGGCAATTGAGGCCAGCGTATCGCCGGCCATCACAATGTAGGTCACAGGATCTGCCGCCGGCTGGTCCGCGCCCGGTTGCGGCGTTGGCTGTGGGATAGTAAGCATCTGTCCGGCGACGATCGCGTTGGCGTCCGTCAGATTGTTGAGCGCCGCCAACTCATCCATGGCAACACCGTATTGGGCAGCGATCTGGCCCAGGCTTTCGCCGGCCTGCACCGTGTGCGTCACCGGTGTAGGCGAAGGCGACGGGGTTGAGGTGGGCAGCGGGAGCGACGTGGCCGGCGGCTGCGCCACACTGGTTGCGGCGGCCGGCGATGCCGCAAACGTAGGGGCAATCGTTGCGCCGGCAACCGTAGCCTGCACTACTACCGCTTCAGTCGCCGCGAGCGTCGGCTCCTCTTCGCCGGTACTGGCTGAGCAGGCAACGGATAAGAACAGCAGCGCAATCAGTGTGGCAGCAGCAACCCCCTGACGTATGGCAGGATTCATCGAGCGATATCCACTTCGTTTGCTCCGTGCAACCGGTGCGCCCTGTGGCCGGATCCGCGCCTACTCCTCCGGAGCGGGCAACGTCTCGCTGGCCAGAATCTTGACGCTATTGATCAGGCTATCCAACTGTGGGCCGGTCTCCCCGACCATTGCGGTCGGCGTGGCAGTCGAGACGGTCACAATGCGCTGCCCATGCCTGATGACGGCCAGGCGCAAGGTCAGCGGCAAGCCCTCGTTGACGCTGCCCATGGTCACAACCGCCGCCGGATGCCCGTTGATCGTGGTAGAGGCTGGTTCCTCCAGAATTTCTACCTGTCCGCGAGCGCCGCTGATGTCGAGCATGTAATTGACGATCTCAAGCGGATCTTCCATCTGCAGTTGGTCCGTGTTACCAACGGCGACGCTGGCCAGGCTGCCCATGTTGGTGGCGGAAATGCTCGGATTGTCCAGGAGGGCCTGGGTAGAAGCGACTACGCGCACACGTGGCTGTTCGCTGAATACCCAGGCTTCGGGGTAGGCAAAGGTGAGGCCAAGTTCCTCATCATTAAAACGCGTAAAGCCCGCTGGCAGTTCAGGCAGTTCCGCACCGGCGCTGCAGGCGGCCAGTAGCATCACCCCTAACAGGAGTACAACAAGTATGAGCCATCCAGATCGTGATTTCTTCATCATGTCACTCATTCGAGGTGACAGCCACTTCTGCAAGCGACTGTCACCTAAGACTTTACCTGGGACGTTACCCATCCGCCGCACAGCGAAAGCCAAGTGTATCGTCGGATAATGTGGGATCGACGCCGGCGCGAAAGACGCTGGAGGTGAAGTTGCCGGTATCAAACCAGGAACCGCCGCGGACGACACGTCTGTCGCTGGTTTCCGGGCCGCCCGGATTGACCACCGGGAAGACCCCCTCCTCGATCAGGAGATCATAGTAGTCCTCATCAAACCAGTCCAACACCCACTCCCAGACATTGCCGGCCATGTCCATCGCGCCGAGCTTACTCTCACCAGCCGGGAAGCTGCCCACCGGGGCGGTGCGCGCAAAACCGTCGTCACTTTCAGGATCAGCGAAGCTATGCGCATCGCAGTTTACATCGCAGAAATTGGCCGCCGTAGGGTCAAATTCGTTGCCCCATGGATAGCGACTCTTCTCGCCGCTGTCGGGGTCCCAGGCAGCCGCCATCTCCCACTCCGCGTTGGTGGGCAGGCGAGCGCCGCGCCACTGACAATAAGCTGCCGCGCCGAACCAGGTCACGCCGGTGACCGGGTGGGTGCTCATGGCGCCATCGGCCACGACAAAGGCATTCTCGCCTTGCTGCTGGATGGCCGAACGGTCCAGGCCAATGCAGTCCTGCCCGAAGCAGACGCCGGTATTGGCGCCGATTTCAGTCAGGAAGGTCGCATACGCTTCGTTCGTGACCTCGTAGACGTCAATGTAAAACGCGTCGAGCTGTACCTGGTGTATCGGCCCGGCGGCGTTAAAGATCGGCGGCGTGCAACCTTCTCGAAATGTCTCGCATTCTTCCAGCAGTTCCTGACGTTCCCAGCCCAACAAGAAGGTACCGCCGGGGACCAGCGTCATCGTCGATCCGCGACTGTCAATCTCCGCCGGCTGATCAACCCCTGCGCTCTCCGTCGCCGGCGCCGGCGTCTCGGTCGCTTCTTCGCCTTCTGCCGGCGGCGTCTCGGTCGCTGCCTCTGCAGTAGTCACTGTAGGCTCACTGGTAGGCTCGGTAGTCTCCGTGGGCGGCGCCACTGTGTTGGTAGGCGCGACCGTGGGACTTGCTTCGATTTCAACCGTTTCTGCAATCGCCTCGGTGGCGGCAGGCGGCGTCGGCGCATCGTCCCCGCCACAGGCTGCCAACAAAAGAATGCCCCCAAGAAGCCCAATGCCGGCTGCCAGACGTAAAGGCAGGCTTCGCCGACGAATCAGGGAAGACCACTGCTCAAAATGCTTTGTCTCGTTCTCTACTTCGACCCGCATATCCGCTCACAACTTACATTTAGAGAAATCCAGATTCCCAGAAACTCTGCGCCCAACCTGAATGGTCGTCGCGTGAAGTTTCCGGGAATCTTCACCCATACAAAAATCGCGGGCTGGTTTTAGCAACCAACCCGCGATTCGTCAACTAAGCTTTAACTGACGTGAGGCAAGTACTAACGTGCTGCGTCCTTGTCCCAGGCAGTGTCGCCAACATCCCACCAACCGCTCAGGTCCTCGGAATCCGGAACCAG
>CAYVQP010000043.1:28217-37562 GCA_964452775.1 uncultured Ardenticatenaceae bacterium
AGGCAGTGTCGCCAACATCCCACCAACCGCTCAGGTCCTCGGAATCCGGAACCAGTGGGGTGACCAGGATATTGTCGAAGGTGAAGACGGTCCAAACGTTCCACGTGCTGAACTTGTGTCCGGCCTTGATGTGGAAGTAGGGCGCGGTGCCAGCCTCAGCGTCGGCCGCGTCAATCCAGACGGTCTCGTAACGGCCTACCTGGATGCACTCTTCCCACTCGTTGGCGCAAGGCACCAAACCGGGCTCGCCGTAGTTATAGGATGTGTTGATATACAGCTCACGCCATTCGGTAACGGACTCCGGATCATCACTGGTGCCGATGCCGTACCAGGCAACCGAGTTTGCCCACATACCGTCAACCGTGACTATACCGTTCTCATACTGCATCTGGGGGTAGCCGCCCCACATCGTACCCTGGATTTCAACCCAGTAGTAGTCAGAGGCCACGACCTGATCCAGCGGGGAGTAAGCGCCGGCATAGTATGGGCCTTTGCCGCCGATGTTGCGCACGAAGATGCCCAACGCGTCGTCCATCGGGATCTCAACGGCGGTGTCGCCGATTGTGGCCATGTTGACCTGGCTCAGGTGCCAGGATTCCCAACCGGACTTCGTCGTTTCCCAGGTCCACCAGCAGAGCGGGAAGTCGCCGCCCTCGCCTTCAACCCACGTCTCGGCATTGAAGTTGCCGTTGCACATCAGGCTGCTGTCGCCGGTCTCGGAATAATCCTTGAAGTCGTTGATCCCAGCGGTGTCGTCATAGCGCACGATAGAACCCTGCGCCGCCACGCCGGCTACTACTACCAGTCCCAGCAGCAATGCCAGGATAAAAGCAACTCTTACTTTCTTCATCTAATATACTCTCCTTGTTCCTTATGATGATCAGACTAAACCGCCACAAGGGCCCACTTTAAGGATGGACAAGACCCGGTTCTCTTCTTAATTTGACAGTGACCCTTTTCCGTAGGCGAAGGCTACTTTCAAATGGTAGCCATTGGCCAGGGTCGCTGTGCGGAGACTTTTCAAAACCTCAATCCAGCCACAAGAGACGGTAGGACGCCAGAACGGTTCGGATTATAGAAAAGTTTGCTACCACTGTCAACCAGCGCATGGGCCAAGATCACGCCATAACCCCTCCTTCCTTCCAACAACGCAGAATCCCATGTTTTTGTTTGCAATGACATCTTCTAAATCGTCTGCGCCCATTTAATTCGTCAGTATACCCAGATTTACAGAGCCTACAACCGGGCGAATTAATCTTACACTCATATTCTACCAAGCATTTGCTAATGCGCAAGGCCAATTTGGCAAAATGTGTCAAATTGCACAAATCGAGCCGGTACTTTACGGTGAATTTGGTCAATCTTCGGCGACGATCCGAGCAATCGCCGCCGCCTCAAGCCTCGCCGGGAAGTGTCCGAAATGGCGCCCTAATAGGAGTACGGTTGCGCTGTAACGGCAGGTCGGCGCCGCCGGGATATTCAAATTCCTGTGTTACCCCGGCATCCAGTACCAATGTCGCATATAGCGTTTCGGTAACTTGCCCCGGCTCTAACTCAACGACCACGTCGCGATTAATTCCCGCCGGCAGCCAGGTCCGCCCCAAAACGTTGCCCGGCGCGCCATTCGCATCATCCTCGACGACCACCCAGGCCGGCGAATCCGTCACGACGAGAGGTATCAGCACAGCGCCGTCTGCCGCAACCGGCTGGTCACGGGTGATCAGGTAGTTGCCGGCGTCGGTGCGAAACGAGAACTGCTGCTGCCGGCCTTCATAGCGCAGAGGTTCGTCCGGCAGCGGGTACTCGAACACCCCCGCCGCGCCGCCGTCAGTATGCAACACGAGATGCAATACGGGGGTGGCAGCCCCGGCATCAATCGGCACGACGATGCCGGAGTTGATGCCTGCTTCCAACTGGAATTCGCCGATTATCAGACTGGCCACGCCATCCACATCGTTGAAGACCACCAGCCAGGCGGGTTCGTTGACCACGACCCGCTCCACCTCAATTTGAGAGTTCCTTACCGGCTGATTGATCACCAACACATCCGGCGGCAGGGTGACGTTAAACGGGATACTCACCGGCGCATCACCCATCACCACCGGCTGATCAACGCCAGGGAAATCGAAAAGCCCCAACTCGCCGGCGTCCTGGTGGAGAACGACATGCATGCGCGGAGTTGCCTCCCGCCAATTGAAGCGGATAACCACGCCCGCGCTCTCCCCCTCCGGGACGGGCGATTGGCCGATAATGTTACCCGGCTCGCCCAGAACATCCTCATAAAGCGCGACCCAGCCATTGTCGGGCGACGTCACTCCTTCAACGCGCACGGCTCCTTCGGTGGTCACCTCCTGATCGGCAACCGAGAGCGCCGGAAAAAAGACGCCGATCTCCACATCAAAAGCGAGTGACACTTCACTTTCGCCGGCGCGCATCGGGCTATCTGGTCCCGGGAACTCAAACGAGCCGGCCCGGCCGTCGTCGCGATGTAGGGTAACATGCAAGGTAGGCGTAGCCAGATATGGGTCAATCTGCACCCTGATGTCTGTATTCTCGCCGGTAGCGACCGGGCTATAGCCGAGGACTTCGCCCGGCAAACCATCTTCGTCGCTCTGGACCACCACCCAGCCGGGGGCCAGCGTGGTGACGCTTTCCACGACAATCTGACCGTCTTCCACCAACTCTTGATTACTCACGCTCAATGTGGGGGCGGGAGGTTCAGGGGTTGCCGTCGGCGTTGAGGTGGGAGCAATCGTCGCAGTCGGCGCCGGTCGAGGAGTGCGCGTCGCGGTGGCAGCTGCGACCGCGTCCGGCTCACTGTTGGGGTCATCAGCCGGCCCGGTAGCAGCCGGTTCGTCCCGGCACGCTGCCATAAGGGTCATGCACGCCAGTAGCAGAATAAGGCAGGAGAATTTCCAACGATGAGCCAATCTTCTCTTCATCTCGTCACGCCCGCAGCCGGCCCAATTTCCGCCGGCTGCGCCGCAAATGGCTGGCGAGAATTGTAAGGCGAATGCGCCTTTTGCCAAGTCGCGCCTTTTGCCCGATCGCCAATTTCGTCCGTGTTGCGGCAGGCCCTGCGGGCGCTTGATCTATGACTGGCAAATGATGATAATTGTGGTCTGCTGGTTGGAGAACGTAAGTGGTCTTCTCTCTAAAACTCTAAAGAAACCCCGCAGGTCTCACCCAGTGAAGTTGCTGCGAGGGACCTGCGAAAGAGCTGCGGGGTTTTGTTTGTAGTTAGCGAGCGAACCAGTAAGGGGTCCGCCACCGGCAGACAATTATCTGATTCATATCTCCCTGGAGGATAGGCAATGAGCGAAGAAAGTAGCATGGTAGCACAAGAAGAAGCCGCGGAAGTGGCCCTGGAAATGAGGGCGGTCAGCGAGGGAACGGCTATCGCCGGCATGGTCAGCGTAGCAGAAGGACTGGATGCGCTGGAGAGCGCCGGCGCGGTTGCCGACCTCAGCCGCATGGAACTGGCAGCAGGCGCCCGTGACATTACCCGTGGCATGGACGCGACGGTCGTCGCTCAGCGCGCGGCTGTGCTCAGTGATGTGGTGGCGGCAGCCGGTGTGACCGACCTGTCCCAGGGCGTGGATTTGCTGGCCAGCTCCGATGACCTGGCGGTGCACAGCGAACTGGTTCGGTCGCTAAGCAGAGACGACCTGGAGTCTGCCATGGACATTGCGGCAATCGCCGGCCAACTGGTAGCGGTGGCTGAGGTTGTCGCTGATCTGGAGATGCCTGTCTTAGCAGAGTTCTTGGCTGAAAAGAGCGACGAACTACATGATATTTCCGTCCAGTCAATATTTCGAGCCAGCGCCACGCGCGCGGTTGCGGCTGCTGTTGGCGCGACCGGCGCGGATATCGGCGATATGGGCGCCAACGAGATGGCTGAAGGCTTGACCCGCCTGGCTGTCTCCGAGGGTTTGGCTGAGCGCAGTGTTGCGCTGGAAGAAGCCGGCGTGGCCCTGACCAACGCCGGTCTTGCTCAGGTGGCTGCCTCCCAGGTCATGCGAGACATGGCGGAAGACCTCGTCGCTGAGGGCGTCGCCGGGGTCGCTGCGGGCGCAGCCGATTTGGGCGCTGCCGGCACGATGAATGACATCGCCGCCGCCCTGGAAGCGGAGCCGATGGAGTAATCCTACCTCGTGGTCGTTGAGCCGGTTGCCGGCTGCGGGCCGCCGCAACCGGCAACTGCTCAGCCAATGCTTATTCCTCCTGGGAACCTTATACCACACTAGATTGACAGGGAACCCATAAATGTCGGAACCACCTTATAAGAAAGTTCACGTCGTCATTAATCCGGCCGCCGGCAAGGACGAACCCATCTTGAACGTGCTGAACGACGTCTTTCGCCAATATGATGTCGATTGGTCCGTCAGCATTACGAAGAAGTATGGCGACGCTACTGAGTTTGCCCGGCAAGCAGCGGATGGCGGGGCCGATCTCGTCGCCGGCTATGGCGGCGATGGTACTCAACATGAGGTCGCCAACGGTATCTTGGGTACCGGTGTTGTGATGGGCATCTTGCCGGGCGGTACCGGCAACGGCTTTGCCAACGAGATGGCCACTCCCAGGCAATTGCGACCCGCGGTTGAATTGCTCTGCACGAGCCGCAAACTACGACATGTTGATGTGGTGAAGCTCCCGGATGGGCATTTCATTCAGCGGCTGTACATCGGCATCGAACCTGAAGAACAGACCAGCCGGGAAGACAAGGATCGCTACGGCACCTTTGCCTATGCCATCAACATGTACCGCAAGGGGAGATCAGGCAATGTCCGCGAAGTCATGTATGACCTTACGATTGACGGCAAGGCGATCAGAATGCCGGGAATGAAGCTGTATGTCGTGAACGCCGGACAGAGCGGCAGCGGCATTTCCGTGACCGGCGACTTCTCTGTCCCCGACGACGGCCTGGTCGATCTCTTTGTGCTTAACCTGAAGAATCTGAAGACTCTGTCCGCGGCCACCGAGCGAGTGCTCAATCTGCACACCGAACACGCCGAGAACTTTTTCTGGCGGGCGAGTGAAATCACGATCAACGCCGAACCGGATCAGCCCGTATGGACGGACGGCGAATATTGGGGCCGGACGCCGATTTCGCTTTCGGTCCTGCCGGCGGCATTGCCCATCGTGGTGCCCTGATGGAGCAGTTGCGTGGCTGAACACGTGCGCGTTGGCATCATCGGCACGAGTGGCTGGACCGATTGGATCTTCCTGCCCAGCTTCGCCAGCCATCCGGCGGCCGAGGTCGTCGCCATTTGTGGCCGGCAGCGCGAGCGGGCTGAGGCGCTGGCCCGGCAGTTCGACATTCCCAGGGTCTACACGGATTACCGGCAGTTGATCGCCGAAGGCGGCCTGGATGCTGTGGTGGTGGCCGCGCCGGATGACCTCCATTATCGCATGACTATGGATGCGCTGGATGCCGGGCTGCACGTCCTTTGCGAAAAGCCGCTGGCCTTGAATGTCGAAAACGCCCACGAGATGTGGCAGAGGGCGGAGGCAGCGGGGGTCATGCACTTTGTGCTGTTCACCTGGCGCTGGCAGCCGCACTTTAGCTACCTGAAGCAGTTGGTTGACGAAGGTTACCTTGGCCGCTGCTATCAGGCGCAGTTTCGATTCATGGGCGGCTTTAGCCGGCATCCCCACTACACCTGGCGGGTGGATGGGCGGCGGGCCAACGGGGTGGTCAGCGACCTGGGCGCGCACATGATTGACTTCGCCCGCTGGTATGTCGGCGAGGTCGCGGCGGTCAGCGCCCATCTGAGCAGCTTTATCGCCCATCCCAGCGCCGGCGATCAGCCGCTGGTGCGGAACAACGACGCCGCCCTGGTCACGCTGCAATTCGAGAACGGCGCGCAAGGAATCATTCAGGTCAGTGTGTTGGCGCACCAGGAGCTGACCCTGGAAGTGGTCCTGCACGGCGAAGGGGGGACCCTGGAGGCGCGGCATGTCTTTAGCGGGGCGGACGCCGGCACCACCCTTCGCGGAAGACGGCAGGATGAATCGTACTTGTCCGATCTGGTCGTCCCGGCTGCCTTGCTGCCGGCTCCCCACATGGACCATTTACTGGCGCCCTATCTCGGCCAGTCTGTCGGTCCACGCCTCTTTGTTGATTCCATCATCGAGAACCGGCTCGCCTCGCCCAATTTCTACGATGGATACCGCGTGCAACAGGTAATCAACGCCGCGCTGGACTCGCATCGCAGCCGGTCGTGGCAATACCTCGGCTGACGCCGGCCAACTGAGCAAAACCACTGCCTTCACAGCTTTGCGATTCGCGATCCAGTCGTTATAATCTCCCCGTTATTCACAATTTGAATATCCATTCCTTGAGTATAAGGATGCGACAGTCGTCTCTCTCAATCGAGCTGGCCCTGCTGGGCTTTCTACGCCGGCAACCACAACATGGCTACGCCATCCACCAGGAGTTGGCCGACCCGGCCGGCCTTGGGCCGGTCTGGCAAATTAAGCTCAGCCAGCTTTATGCTCTGCTGGAAAAGCTGGAAGAAGCCGGCTATCTCACCAGCAGCACCACCCCGCAGGAGAACCGGCCGCCGCGCAAGCTCTTTCAGTTGACGCCGGACGGCGAGGACGCCTTTCTCAGCTGGGTGCGGAGACCGGTAAAGCATGGCCGGTCACTGCGCCTGGAGTTTCTGGTCAAGCTCTACTTTGCCCGGCTGGAAGGGGCTGATGTTGCCGCCGGACTGCTGTCAGCCCAACGTGAGCAAGGCCGGGAGTGGCTGGCGACAGAGCAGCAACTCGCCGGCGAAGAGAGCGCCGCCGGCAGGCGCTACAGCCGGCTCGTACATCAGTTCCGCATCGGCCAGATCGAAGCAATACTGGCCTGGCTTGACTATTGTGAGGAAAAGGAGTAGCTCTGTGATGGTAAGAATAGTTGCAGTCCTGTTGTTTGTACTATGCCTGGTGGGATGCAGTGCTGATAACTCGGCAAGCGCCACCGCGACCCCGCAGGAGATCACGGTTTTTGCCGCCTCGTCGCTGACTGATGCCTTCAACGAAATAGCCGAGGCGTTTGAGGCCGAGAATCCCGGCGCGCAGGTTCTCTACAACTTTGGCTCATCTTCGCAATTAGCAGCCCAATTGAGCGAAGGGGTCGTTGCTGATGTTTTTGCTTCAGCTAATTCGGCCCAAATGCAGGTAGCCGTTGACGCGGAGCGGATTGAGGCCGGAACAGAGGAGATGTTTGTCTCCAACAAGCTGACTATCGCAGTGCCGGTAGACAATCCCGCCGGCATCCAATCGCTAGAGGACCTGGGAGAGCCGGGCGTGCAATTGATCCTGGCGGTGAAGGGCGTGCCGGTGCGCGATTATACGGACCAAATCGTGGCGGAGATGCCGGCTGAATTTCAGGAGCAGTTCTTCGCCAACTTGGTATCTGAAGAGGACAACGTGCGTCAGGTGGCGGCCAAGATCGCACTGGGCGAGGCGGATGCCGGCATTGTTTACACGTCAGACATTACGCCCGACATAGCTGCTCAGGTGCAGCAAATTGTCATCCCTGAGTCCCAGAACGTGATTGCTACCTACCCTATTGCCCCACTGGTAGATGCCCCACATCCAGAACTCGCGCAACGCTTTGTAGAGTTTGTGCTTAGTCCGGAGGGTCAGGAGATCCTTTCCCGTTGGGGGTTTGGTTCTCCTCCCGCCGAATAATAGCAGCGACAGACAGGAATGAATCCGGGTCGAAGAAGAAGCCGGCCTGTAACGACCGAATGGCAAGATCGCCTCGCGGGGCTACTCGCCGTCACCCTGGCGGTGATCATGGCGTTGTTCCTCATCTTGCCGATAATCGCCCTGATCTGGCGCGCCGCCACGCTGCCCGGCCGCGTCGAGCCGGATGGGGCGTCGATCTTCGCTGCCCTGACGCTCAGCCTGGGGACCACGGCCATAACGGTTGTGCTGATCATACTGTTGGGCACGCCATTGGCTTACTTCTTGGCTCGCCACCACTTCCGGCTGAAACGGCTGGTGACCATTTTCATCGAGATTCCGATTGTCATGCCGCCGGTGGTGGCCGGTCTGGCGCTGCTGTCCGCCTTTGGCCGGCGTGGCTTGATCGGCAGTTCCCTGGCAAACCTGAACATCAGCATCACGTTTACCTTGACGGCGGTCGTGCTGGCGCAGTTGTTTGTCTCCTCCCCCTTTTATATCCGCGCCGCACAGAGCCGATTTGAATCGTTGCCGCGTGAATATGAATATGCGGCGGCGGTAGATGGGGCCGGTCGCTGGCTGATCTTCCGGCGCATCATGCTGCCGCAAAGCACGCGCGCCTTGCTGGCGGGCCTGATCCTCAGTTGGGCGCGCGCGTTAGGAGAGTTTGGGGCTACTATCCTGTTCGCTGGAAACTTGCAGGGCCGGACGCAAACCATGCCCCTGCTGGTATACGGCGCATTGGAGCAAGATTTGCGGGTCACCTTTATCACCGCGCTGATCTTACTGGGGCTGGCTATACTGGCGTTCACGATTACCCGTTGGCTGGCCGGCCTGGATCACGATGATGGTGATTCACATGCATTTTTGAGTTGAGGACAAACCGGGGAAAGGGGTAGCTAGAGGACCGAGCCGCAATATTCTCCAGCCGGCAAACAGTTGCTCGCTGTGATTGTTACGGATAAAGTCCCAATCACAATTCGAGAGGAAAGCATGTTGAACTGGCGCGATCATATTTCAGTTGATCCTCAAGTTTGTCACGGGCAGGCGTGCATCAAAGGGACGCGAATTATGGCATCGGTTGTCCTGGACAATCTGGCCGCCGGGGTGCCAATTGACGAACTTCTCGGAAGCTATCCAACGCTGAAGCGCGAAGACGTTCAGGCGGCAATGGCGTACGCTGCGGACCTGGCACGAGAACGTATTGTGTTGATGTCAGCCTGAAATATGAGCCTCAAATTCAAGATTGATGAGAATCTGCCGGTTGAAGCCGTTGACGCGCTGGTTTCTGCCGGACATGATGCCCTCACGGTGATGGATCAAGGGCTTGAGGGGGAGATGGATTGGAAGATTGCAAGCGTCTCCCAGCAAGAGCAGAGGGTTATCCTAACACTCGATCTTGATTTCGGAGACATCCGCACGTACCCACCTCAGGATTACGCGGGGATCATTGTGCTCCGGTTAAGACGACAGGATAGATACCAGGTCCTTGACACGCTGACTCGCGTCGTGCAGTTGGCGGAGAGTGAAGCCCTCAATGGAAAGCTTTGGATCGTCGAAGAGAATCGTGTACGAATACGCGAGTGAGAGCTTCAGTTATCTGCCTCCCACCACATCTCCCGGCCATCCGTAATCACCTCAATTGTCCCCAATTCATCGGTG
>CAYVQP010000044.1:0-37369 GCA_964452775.1 uncultured Ardenticatenaceae bacterium
AATTCTACCCTAACGAATAGGGAGGAGTTGTCTCAATTATTGTGGCACATAGGGAGGCCGTGAACCCATGTACCCACTTCAGCAAGGTTTGCGTCGGCTTCATCTTCTACAAGCGATGCAGCCTGTACGTTCCATTTCTGAGAATCGAAATGCTTGCTTGTAGGCCAGGGAATCTCGTTCCTCTGAACAGATGCGATAAATCTCACAATAGTTACTACTCCGCGCTGATGCTTAAGTGTGATCCGCTAGAAAACCGTAATCTCATCGTGAGGTGCCAATACACTATCCCTGAAAAGACAGATGTATGTCAAACAGATGTTGAACTGGCATGCTTGGTTGCAGACTGATCTCGCTTTAAGCGACAACGGACAGATACACGTTCTCCAGCAACGTCGCCTGCATAACTCGCTCTCAAAGACCTAGGATTATTAGGCTGACGAGAAAAGAGATTCGTTGTGCAAAGACTGGCCACAAACAGTTGTCCGCAAATCACAAGGTAATACCCAATTCTGCCAGTTCCTTTTTCGTCACCACGTGGATGCCATCCATCTGTCGCAAGACAAAGACATGTACCTGGTACTCATCCAGGCTGACAGTGTATTTGTACTTCTTCGAGGTCTTGTTGAGGCGGACTTTTCGACCACTACCTGGAATGTCCCAACAAATGACTTTTGGATACTGAGATGGATTGTGGCCGTGTGTCTTGTATGAATAGAAGTTGTTTTCAATCTCAATTACCGCTGTCCGTAGCGGCTCGCTTTCGCGATCCTCTTGAAAAATGGCCAGGAGATCCGGACCCTTCTGTGCACCCACATAACTGAGGCTCTGGAATCTATGGAATGGTAGGGCGTCAAGAGCCTCAAGCTTCCAGATGAGGGCGTTCACTTCAGCCTCGCTGGCTGGCTCGCGCATCAAGAGAACTGCGGGATGGCCTTCCCGCCTAAGCACAACCCATGTCTGATCTTCTGACTCAATGATCCGTTTCTGCTTAGCAAGATACTCGGCCGACTCGCGGCGTTTCGTTGAAGTTGGGACCTGTCTGAATCCCTCCAGATATTCAACCGAGGTTTCCAGTTGCTCCACCAGCTTGCGAACTGTGTTCTTTAATAGGATGGATGCTTGTGAATCGACCAGAGCACTGCGAGAGATGTTCATTTCAGAACTCATGCGGTCACATTCAACAACCAAGCAGGTTCCGCCTCTTCCCGGAAAACCTCGAAGGGTTGATCTGGCTCCGTATTCCTCCATATCTAGACTGAAGTACGGTATTCCCCGCGCTGAGAGAATGAAACCGGTATTCCGACCGTTCTTGTCAAGTCCATACCTTCCCAGATCCCAGGTAAGAAAACCTTTGAGATTAACATAACCGACTGTGGCGTTACTTGCGCTGAGGTTTACCAAGAGACGTTTCTCCTCCGTCTCGTAATGAAGACTCTCGGGCCAACTGATGCCGATAAACTCAGGGAAGCCAAATGGCAATCTCTCAGTTTGACCCAATACGGAAAGCGTGATCTCTGGCGGATTCTCCCTTCTCCTAGTGAAACCTGCGAACGTCCGATGGAGCAGATAGTCTCGAATATCGCCAAACGAAAATGGTTGCTCCTGGCGATGTGGAGGGTGGCCGATAACCCTGATTCGACTTCCAGTCTCACGGTCGCTTCCCTCAAATTGAGTCACCTTCGGCTTTGGGAGAAGTCCTCTTTCCAGAGAACTCCATGGTTCATTAACTCGCACTGTATATTCAGGATGGTTTGCGAACCGAGTCTCAACTTCAATCCTTCTGGACTGGTAGGCAAGTTTCGAACCCAAGCCTTTCCAGGAAAACTCGTCAACGTCGTCACCAGCAATTGCACTCATACCAAGACCAAGAAATCTATCGAGCCTCCCGGGTAAATCCTGGCGTCCGGTATAGTTCATCCCGCATCCATCATCAAGAACTTCGAAGATATGCCCATCTTTATCTTTCGTGTAACTGATCTCAATGCGACTCGCCCCAACCTCTTTAGCGCCAGCGTTCGATAACAACTCTCGCACGAGTTCGAGAGGGTGAGTGCGCTCTCTGATAAGGTTTTTGAAAATCCCAATTTCGTTCTTAAGAATATCAACTTCTTTCTCGTTTCCTTCCAGTATGTCCCCTATCCTTGCCATCATTCCCTCCATTTAGGGCGCTATTGTTTACGCCACAACGGTTCTTTGCTGGTCATCCTAACTAAGTAACTGCCTCAACATAAGGCAGGGATCTTCGTGGACTTCGCATGGTCAACCGAAACACTGGTGACCTCTATGGTAGATTAGCCAGGGTGATAACGACTGTGTCACTGTCGGCTAGCCTGCGCGCTAAGGTCTGGTCGGCGGTGACCAGGGGCAGGCCAAGTCTGTCTGCCAGCGTGGCGTAGCTGGCATCATAGACGGTCACTTCATGTTGCAGGGCAAGATCCAGAGCAGCCGGCAGCAGGTCCGCCGTGGATATGCTGTTCAGGCCAAGTTGCGCCAAATCAACGACATCCTGGCGAGCGTCTTCGGCCGGATAGCCAAAGCGGCGCACATACTTCCAGAGGATGTTGCCGCATTCGACGAAAAAGAGATCCGGCACAAAAAAACGCGCCGGAGGATCGTCTGCCAGGGAGGCGAACAGGCGATCAGCGGCTTCGGACCCCTCCTCAGCGACAAAAAGCTTGATGCCCACGCTGGCGTCGACTACGCAGTCTCCGATCATCGCCCCCGATCCTGGCGTAGGAGCGTGGTGCTATCGGGCGCGCCGGCGGCCGCAGGATCAAAGAATCGTCGGCGACGAATCCGCGCCAATACTTCTGATTGCGTGTCAGCAGTTTCATCCAGTGCACGGTCCAGAAGAATCAGCACTTCGGCGCTGAGGGAGCGGTTTTGCTTTTGCGCTTGCATGCGTAGCCGCTCATAGAGCGTTTCGGGGACATTTCTTACATGTAGCGTAGGCATTGCTTCCTTCCGTTTTTGACGCTATTGTAATCGGAGTGGTTGCATAGTGCAACACATCTGTACACAAGAATCCCGTAACGGGCGGTAGTGTGGGGCCGGCAAGGATGCCGCGGAGCGCTACGCTGCCGGCGCTCCACTTCAAGATGGAACTGTGCTGCGGGCCAGTAGCGCCGGAAGATCGAAATTCACGCTGGTCACCTCAAAATCCGGCTCACCGCTAAATGGGCGGCGCACGTATCGCGGCGAGCGCGCTTGCCCATCGGCGATCTCGACCAGCGCCAGGATGTAGTGCTCGGCGGAGTTGATGCCGGTCAGGATTTCATTGCGGGTCACTGTCACCGTGTCCGCTCCGGCGCGTCTGCCTTTGACTTCAATGAAACGGAGCCGGCCGGTGCGAGGGTCCAGGCTTTCGATATCGTAACCGAGGTTCGCTTTGCTCACGTCTCGGGGATGGTTGTCGAGCGCAATCTCGGCCTGCATGACGGCTTGCATGGCGATGTTCTCGGTGATGCGCGTGTCCAGCAGCTCTCGCGGCGTGCGTTCGCCCAGCAACAAGCCCAGGGGAACGACCAGCGCGCCGCCGACTATTACCGGCGGAGCGGCGCTAATCTTTCGCTCTTCGGCTAGCTGTGCCTTTCTTCGCTCCAGCCGCGCTGCCAGATCGTCTGCCCGCTGTTGGGCAAGAGCCGAGTTGAGACGGGCGTTGGGTCGACCTTCTCGTTCCTGCCGGCGCAACTCATTGGCCCGCCCATCCCAGTAGTTGATCTCCTTCGTCAGACGCTCCTGCACGGCGGCCATAGTCTTGTCGATCAGTTCCTCCCGCCGCTTTCGCACCCGCTCCAGGTGCTGCGGCACAAGGTCGGAAATAGTGTAACTGATGACTGCCTGCTCCAGCTTATCCCCCGCTAACCACTCCGCTGAAAGGTGTCCGGCCAGCGATTCTCGTTCGTCCGTTGTCCTGGGCCGGTAATCCAGGTAGGGCGCGCCGCCGCCACTTCGCATGCTGCCGGCGTCGTCCACCTCTACGAAATGCACTTCCTGCGAAATGGTGTTCTGGCCGGCGTCGCGAACCGTCTGTTGGAGGAAGAAAAGCATTCGCGGGCTGTCGCTCGGGTCGGTGGTGTCGACCAGAATGGTACCCGTGCGCAGCGCCGACTGATGCTGTTCCAATGTGATGGCGATCACCGTATCCAACAAGGGATGGCCGGGACATATGAAATCGGCCAAAGGCTTGCCCGGCGTTGCGACCTGGTTCTTGTCGAAACAGACGCGCTCGTACTGGCGCAAAACGGGCAACGGTGTACCCTTCTCTCTGGCTACGTCACGGATGCGTGCCGGCACATTGCTGATGTGATAGCGGCCGGGCTCCCGCTCACGCATGGCGCCTCCCAGGGCGGTGAAGGCCTCCTGGAAGAATGAGCGAATGTAATGGGGCTGCAGCCGGCGAGCAGCGTAGCGCTCCATGTCGGCGCGGATGCGCTCTACCTGGCTCAGGTCCATCGTCTGCGTGACCAACGCCTGCTTCTCCAGCAACTCGCGTATGCGTTCCCGGTCCACGGCGTTGTCCACCGCCTGCTCCAACCACAGCCGGCGTTCGGGCTGGTCGCCATAGCGGATAGCCTCGATGAGCAATTTGCGCAGCGGCGTCTGGTTGAAGAGTTCACCCAGGATGTCAAACACCTGGCCGTTTAATGCTTTGCTCTCCGTCTCTAGCTTGCGAAGGAGACGATTGTAGACGTAGCCTTCCCGGGTCTGCGCTGCCACCAGGTTCCACAGATGACAAACCTCTTCCTGGCCGATGCGATGAATGCGCCCAAAGCGCTGCTCCAGCCGGTTTGGGTTCCAGGGCAGATCGTAGTTGATCATCAGATGCGCACGTTGCAGATTGATACCCTCGCCGGCGGCGTCCGTAGCCAGCAAGAAGTAGATGTCCGGGTCATTGCGGAAGCGGTTCTCAATCTCTCGTCGCTCCTGCCGGCGTAACCCACCATAAATCTGCACAATATTCTCATCCCTGCCGAACAGGGTCGTGATCTTCTCGTTTAGATAGCGCAGGGTGTCCAGATGCTCGGTGAATATGACCAGTTTCCTGCGCTGGCCGCCGGGCCCAGTCATCAACTCATCCTCTTGCAGGATGGTGGCTAGCTGCTGCCATTTCTGATCGACGCCGCTCCGCCGTACGCGAAAAGCTTGCGCTTCCAGCGCCTGCAACGTCTCAATCTCGGCCCGCAACTCGGCAGCGGTGAGCGCGGTGGTGGCCGCGTCCATCACTTGTTCTTCCAGAGCTTCGATTTCCTCTGCCGGGGCGTCGTCCAGATCCTCCCAGGCTTCTTCGTCAAACACGATTTCAGCGACGGGGGTACTTTCAACGCTGGGATGCTCCAATTCCTGCAAGCGCTTGAGCAACCGCTCGCGCCGGCGCACAAGCGACTGATAAATGGCTTCCGGCGACGAGGCCAGGCGTCGCTGCAGCACGGTAAGCGCAAAGCCCACTGTTCCCTTGCGACCCCCGTCCAACAGATCCTCAGCCCTGTTGAACTCTCGGCGCACATAGTCTGTTACCGCTTCGTAGAGCTCCGCCTCCGCCTTTGACAGCTCGTAATTGACTGTGTAGGCCAGCCGCTCCGGGAAGAGCGGTCGGCCATCGAAGCGAAGCAGCCGTTCCTTGACCATCCGGCGCATGATGTCAGAGACGTCAACCTCGTGGACCCCTTCCCTGAAACGCCCTTCAAAGCGGTCCGGGTCGAGCAGTTTCAGGAACGCTTGGAAATCTTCCTCCTTGCCGTTGTGCGGTGTGGCTGTCATCAAGAGGAAGTGGCGCGCCACATTGCCCAGCAGCTCGCCCAGCCGGTAGCGCTTGGTGACTTTCAGTTCCCCGCTCCAGAAGGAGGCAGACATCTTGTGTGCTTCGTCGACTACCACAAGATCCCAATCCGTGCGCGCAAGGCCGGCTTGCAGCGCTTCGTTGCGTGCGACCTGGTCCAGCCGAATGATGATCTGATCCTTCTCCTGGAACGGGTTGCCGGTGACCGCGGCTTCCATGGACTCCCGCGTGAGAGTATCGAAACGCAAATGGAACTTGTTCCAAAGCTCGTCTTGCCATTGGTCGACTAGGTTGCCGGGGACGCAGATGAGGCAGCGGCGCACATCGCCTCGCACAATCAGCTCCCGGATGAGCAGGCCGGCCATGATCGTCTTTCCGGAGCCGGGGTCGTCGGCTAACAAATAGCGCAATGGTTGCCGGGACAGCATTTCAGCGTAAACGGCTGTTATCTGGTGGGGTAGGGGTTCGACCAGCGAGGTGTGTACCGCCAACACTGGATCGAATAGATGCGCCAGGCGGATACGGAAGGCTTCGGCAGCCAGCCGGAAGGTGCTACCATCGGCGGCAAAAGACCACTTCCGTGTCGACTCGCTAATTTCCAGGCCGGCTTCGTCGCCCCGAAATAGTAGCTGGTTCCCGGTCTGGCCATCGACTCGTTTGTAAGTTATCTCGACGGCAGTTATGCCATGCCAGGTGCTGTCTACAATTGACACCACCTGATCTGGGAGAATTCCCCTTACCTTTACTCCCGGTCTTAGTTCCTCTAGTGTGGTCATCGTACCCGATGTTCAGCCCGAATAGCTTCAGGTGCAATGTGCAGGCCCGTTGACGTCTGAGCGGCCGTTAATTGCTGAGACGGCTAACAACACGACGCTGCTACTTCAGTTGAACTCCAGGAATTATAGCCCCCTGAGCGCTCAACCTCAGACCCCAATTGCAGAGCCGAGTTTAGCAGAAAGCCGGGGACATCACCAGTAGAGGCCCATTGGCGCACAGCGAAAGACTGGATCTGCCGGGGACAGCAGTTTGCCACTATAATGACTGCATGGATCCGTCCGAAGACACCCAGAATGACAAAACGCGTCTCATCTCGCTTCCCGAAGCTGCTGACAGGTATGGCTTCAACCCCAAGTACATGGCTCAGCTAGCCAGCCGGGGTCGGCTCAAGGCGACGAAGATTGGAGGTATCTGGCTGACCACAAAGGAAGATGTTGAGACTTATATCAGAAGCCGCCAAAGACGGGGAGCTTACCGCAAAGACGTTCAGGTAGATTGACGTATATACTAACTTTGGTTAGTATATACCTAGGTCAAATAGCCTCAAACGGCAATGGTCACGCGAGCAAAACCCTGACCGATGTGAACTCGGCAAGAACTGGTGAACGACAGAAAGGTGGGCTAAGCAGGCTCTGCATCCAACAGATCCAGGAACTCTTGAGGTGAAATGATAGGAATGTCTTCGAATGGATTCAGGGAAAGCAGGTCTCTATCACCGCTGACAATGGCGTCAGCATTGCCGGCGACTGCCACCTCCAGGAATTTGTTGTCCTTGGGATCGCGGCAGACAGCAATTCGTCGTTGCGGATGAACGGCCTGGCCGCGCAACAAGATGAGGGCAACAACGGTCTCGATATCTTCATCCGTCAAGCGATATTTGTGGCGCATGCGCGGTCGATTGAGGACATCGACCAGCTCGGTGAGAAGTGATTGGGCGTACAAAACGGTGTACCGGCCGTCTCGCAGCAAGAGCAAAACTCGGCCAACATCGCCGGAGGGCTTGATAACACCACTTATGAGGATGTTAGTGTCAACAACGACCCTCATTGATGAGCCAGCTCAGCGCGTGCGGCAGCAATGTCCAAGGCTACTTCTTCTTCAGAGTATTCGGCATTCTGGCTTGCCATACGAGTTACCAGTCGATCAAAGCGGGCAAGCACCTGTTTCTCGTCCAAGTCCTGATAGCGCAGGAAATCCTCGTACGAAATCAGGACAGCTTCCGGCCGGCTGCCACGGGTCAGAACATAAGAGGTCTTCTTGAGCACCACCTCGTCGAAGACGGAGCGGAATCGCCTCTGGAGTTCGGTAACGCCGATGATTTTTTGCATGTTCATTATCTCACTCAGCATGGTTCTATGAAGAGAACTATATACGTGACTACATACTATCATATGTAGCAAGGATTGTGAAGGATGCTGCGTGCGGCGCCGACATTGCCGGCAAATTGCTCCCATCGACCGGAGCCGTACTTTGAGTGGTTCTATTTCCACTTCGTGACGCCAGATGGAATTGCCGTCAACATGGTATTGCACGAAACGGATATCTTCGGACTTAAGCGGCATCCGTATCTGTCCTTGACGGTATCAATGCCGGATCGGCAACCGATCTACCTGAAGCGCCATCTGCCGGGCGACATTATCGCGAAAGAACAGCCGTTTCTGCAGGTGGGGGCGGGAATGATCATTGAAGGTGGCCAGGCGATTCGCTTTGACATACCGCTTCCAGGTCAAGGTTACTTCGCTGTCGAAATCACCAAGCTGGCACCGCCCTGATTTTGGAGGATGGGATCCTGTATGAGGAGCCAGGAACCGGCGGGTCAAGTCACTGGGTTGTCCAGGTGCCACACGCGACATTCGCCGGCGTCTTGCAGTTGGAAGGAACTACCCGTCGACTGCACGGCATTGCCTACCAGGATCACCAGTGGGGTACAATCCAGATCCAGGATTTCGTCTCTGACTGGGTATGGGGGGACACTTCAGCAACGACCAGGTTGCCGTCGTCTTCTTTCAGATTTTGAAGCAGAGAGGTAAGCTGATCGAGCGAGTAGCCTTTATGGACATGGAGGGTCGCTTTATCGGGAGCGCCTTGGAGACCGACTTCCTTGACGCACTGTTCTTGGCTAACCAGCCGGAGGGACTTGAAACCAATATGAACGTCTCATCCTTTAACCGGCGACTGCTGCTTCAGTTTGATGTTGCGGCTGAAAAGTTGATGCGCAGCCGGATCCATGAAAGACACGGCAGGACATTGGCCAGCTATCTGCGTTGGTCCACTACCGCTAAGCTCCATGACGGTTGTGAACCGCTGCCAACGCATGGTATAAGTGAATACATCCGGATACGTCCGGCCGTGTATGGGAGCCTTTCTGAGCCAAAACATCATCAGCATCATTTTCGGCATTACGACGGTGATCACGTCGATGATCGCTCTGCGCTACAAACGCGTAGAACACAAGCGTCAGGTGGAGGAGATTATCGACGAGGGTCGAAAAGCCGGCCTTTTCCTCGCACGCGAAGCCATGATCAAGTACCTACTGAAGATGTATGACCGAGCAAAGTCCGGCGATGTCATCTGGGCCCAATGTGTGCGCTGTACTGACTTCACTCCTAAGGTGCGGACTAAGATACTGGAGGCAGCCGGGAGGGGCGTTCGCTTTCAGATGATTATCAATCACGGCTCGCCAGCTGCAGAGGAGTTCAGAGCGTTGTTTGCCCCGATCGAGGGAGCTGAAATCATCGAGACACGTGGCAATACTGTTTCGCTGCAGGGGCTTTCTTACAATGAAGTAGTGATTGCCTTCCCAAGTATAGAATCATATACTGCTGTTTTGGTGCGTGACAAGCAATTTGTAGTCATTGCTAGACGGTGGTTTGATAGGCAAGTCGGTATTCACTGACGAATAGCTGACTTTCATTGTCGAGCCGCAAAGCGAACTTCTCGTTTACATCCAATACCGTTCAGGGAATTTCCTTTATAGGATTGTGCCAGTTTCTGGGCGGTTTGCATTTGCAGGCTGCCCGAAAGCTAAGATGATCATTGCTTCTGAAGAGAAGCAACAGAAGCACGCATCACATGAGTAGGAGAATTGCATCTTGGACGGTCTGCCGTAAGGTCGAGAAGTTGAGAAATCAGGTGACCGGATCCGCTGGCGCGGCACCACTAACTTAGGACATCTAAGCAATGAGCCCGGAAGAAGCCAAAGGGCGCCAATTAGATATTAGGGAAAGGTGACTACATCATTTCTGTTCTGGAACGTTAACAGGAACCGTATTCCAAAGATTATTGCGGATGCGGCCTTGTTCAACAATATCGACGTGCTCTTGTTAGCTGAGAATGCAATCGAGCCTGCGGAGCTACTGCGATCCCTGAATTCTGATACTTCAGCCACGTATCATTATGCGCCTGGGCAATGCGATCGGGTTGCGGTTTTCACTCGATTCAAAAGGTCATATATTGAGCCAGTTGATGAGGGCTCTTATTTCACGGCGCGCCATCTCCAACTGCCGGGGCTTCTCAACATACTACTTGTGGTGGTTCATTTTCCAAGCAAGCTTCGTTGGAGAGATATTTCTCAAGCTATGGAGTGTACAGCCCTGGCCAATGACATTGTACGAGCCGAGCAGAAGATTGGACATCGACGAACACTTCTAGCTGGTGATATGAACATGAATCCGTTTGAAGCCGGTATAGTAAGTGCTCATGGACTAAACGCTGTCATGACAAGGGCACTTGCTGCAAAGGAAACCAGAGTTGTGCAATCACGCCCATATCCTTACTTCTATAATCCAATGTGGGGACTGTTTGGTGATCTATCATCTGGACCTCCAGGCACCTACTACAGATCCGCTTCAGGAGAGGCATCACTATTCTGGAATATGTTCGACCAAGTACTGATTAGACCTGCTCTAGTCGACCGTTTTTTAGCAGATAGGCTAGTGATTTTGGAGGAAGTGGGAGAGCAATCACTACTGTCCAGTTCAGGACTCCCGAAGAAAGGAGCTGCTTCAGACCACTTGCCATTGATGTGGGCAGTTTCCCTATAGCGTTTTGTAATGAGGCAGAGACCATGAAAAGCTTATGGCCAGATGATATAAACGCACCACAGATCGTTGCCCCGGTAGCCATATTGCAAGAGCAAGCCAAGTATCTTGGCCAAAAGACCCAAAATATCGTCCTTGCAGCAGTATACCCACTAAAGTCGAAGGCGAGTTACTCTGAAGCCCTAAACTTCGGTTTTTACATCGAGGCGCCTTCACTTGGCGACTATTCATTTAGATTGTTCATGATAAGCCACGAGCCTGATCCTTACCCAGTTAGCTATCATTTGGATGAAGATCTTCGCGCGGAGATTGATGCCCCCAAGAGTGGATATCCGGCGACTGTGAAGGCCAATACAGAGGAAGAATTCATCAACATTCTGGCAGAGGTGCTTCAGGCAAAGAAGACTCAGCGCATAATTAGTTCTTTGATCTCGCAAAGTATAGCCCTTCATAAGCCAATTGATGATGATTCAGGCACGAATGAAATTCCATTCTAGCGATGACCTCCTCAAGATCCACTAGGCAGGTTACTTCAAATCACTTCTGTGACTCTTCTCGCCAGGATGGAACAGGTAACTGCCAACTTCAGCGGAAGTCTCTTGTCCATTTCTCCTCAAAACGGATCGACGTTCTCAAAACTCTTGACTGATTGAGTCTGAAACAAGCGATGCCTGGTGTCGATTCGTACACAGCTGTCTTGGTGCGGGATCAGCACTTTGTGGCGATGGTGCAAGAATGGTTTGATCGGCATGCCCTTGGAAATGACCGGCTTGCCGATTGATCGGAGAGGCGGAACTACCGAGCTGCCTGCACCTGTAGCCAACGCTGCATGTCAGATTCCATCTCGGCCAGCGTCACCAGTTGCGCGCCATGCTCCTGAGCCAGCGCCTGAGCCGCCGGCGTGAAGCTGTGACGTGCGAAGAAGATATAGTGAGTCCGCCAAGCTATCTGGCCCGGCAGGACTTTGTTGGTCTTGTCCAAGAGTGCTCGTATTATGGCCCTGTCGACCGCCTGATCCCCCCATTTACACTCGCCAAGCAAGATGTCCTTTGTACGCCAATTGATCGCCAGCACATCCACCTGAGCCTGCTTGGACCAGAAGCTGCCAACCCGTTCCAGCAAGAAGGGCAATTCGCCCATCTCAGCCTTAACGTTCACCCATTCGCGACATAGTTCTTCGAAAGTGTGCGTGCCGATGAAATCGAGCAAGTGATCGTAGAGCAGACTTATCGTCTGCTTCGCGCGGCCCTGCTCAATGGCCGCTATGTTTGGAGCCAGGAACCGGTAGTAGAAACGGAGATACGAATCTGATATTACATAGCGTCCCTGCCGGCTTTGTTCCGGCCGGCGGACAGTGGCCGGCACCCGGCGTTCTACATAACCCAGCTCCCGCAAGACAGCAAGATACTTGGTGATATTGGAACGCTCAATGCCGGCCATCGTGGCGATATCGGTTAGTTGGTGGAAGCCGGCCGCGATAGCTTCCAGAACGGCGACGTAGTTCCGAGGTTCTTCCAGTTGTTCATGGAGCAGGAAAACGGCATCCGTCAACATGACATTGGTGGGCGACACAATGCGCTGCTGCAAGTTCTGTAGGATGTTGCGGGAGTCGTCGAAGAGCTCGACGTAGGCCGGCACACCGCCGGTAATGGTGTACACGGCGACACGCTGCTCGCTGCTGTAATTGGGCAACATGGCTGCCAAAGCGCCGAAGGGTAGCGGTTGGAGCTTGAGCCGCGCGGTTGCCCGACCGTAGAGCGGCGATTGGTAGTCGAGGGCTGTGCGCTGAATGATGCCGGCCAGCGAGCCGGTGAGAATCAGAAAGACCCGGCTGCTCTTGAGATGATGATCCCAGGCCTTTTGAATCAGGCTGGGCACCTCAGAGTCGGCTTGCATCACATAAGTGAATTCGTCTAAGACAAGGACGGTGCGTTGGTTGGCTGCATACCGGGCTACTTCGGCGAATGCGGCATCCCAGGATGGGTAGCTGAACGCCGGCGTTACCGCCACTCCCGGATTGAGGAACTGGAACAATACTTGAGAGAAGTTACGCAGCTGATTCGTGGCCGAGGTCTGGGTGGCCATCCAATAGAGGTAGGGTTCACCTAGCCGCTCGCCCCAGTGCGTAACGAGGGCTGTCTTGCCGATGCGCCGGCGGCCATAGAGAATCAGGAACTGCGCGCCGGGACGGCGATACAGATCGTCCAACAAGGCCAGTTCCAGTTCACGCGAGAAGAAGGACACTGCCACAACTCCTGAATACTAGAAGTAAGCAAAGTATTATACTTCTGATACTTCTTAGCGACAATGGGAAGGTGCCAGCTGCCCTTCGTCAGTCAGAATAAGCGATCAAACCTCGAAATTCCTCTTGCGGGCAACGCCGACTTCGACACCTCTGTACCGAAGATAATTGTAGAAAGTCATCTTGGAAATGGAGAGTTGCTCGCAGATCTCCTTAACGGACAGCTCTCTTTCCAGGTACAGTCTTTCGGCGATGATGGCAGTATGATGAGCCTTCTTGGACAGTCCTTTGGGCCGACCCCCTTTTCTCCCACGTGCCCGGGCCGCAGCCAAACCAGCGTTAGTGCGTTCTCGAATGATGTCCCGTTCAAACTCGGCTAGCGCCGCGAAAATGTGAAAGGTGAACTTCCCATGTGGAGTGGTCGTGTCAATCTGATCATTCAAGCTGGATAAGCCGGCGCCTTTCGCCTGAATTTCGTTGACCAGATTGACCAAATCCTTCATTGACCGTGCCAGACGGTCCAGTTTCCAGACGACAACGACATCTCCCTCGCGCAAATGCTCAAGGAGGTGTTGGAGCTCTGGCCGGTCTCTTGTGGAGCCGCTAATCTGCTCCCGATAGATCTTCTTGCACCCGACGTTTTCGAGGGCATCGATTTGAAGAGACAAGTCCTGGTCTTTTGTGCTGACGCGTGCGTAACCGATCTTCATAAGAATTAGTATAATTATTCGGTTCAGTCGTGGTAAACTATACCTTGAATAATTATACCATTTCTATTGACATACTAGAAGTACCAATTCGCCGGAGATGGCTTCCGCTGAGCGAGCTCGCCCAGAAGTCCACAGAAACGGTCCATTATCTGTTTGCTTCTCGGGATCGAGCAGATTTCCAACTGGGTAGCTCTGACAAAAAAGGACCGAAAAACACCGAAAATGGGCTGGCAGGTTGAAGTGGTGGGACAGAGGGTATAGAGAAACGAGGGTTTCGATTGACCTTCATTGCGAACCGCTAAATCACAGCGCCTAAATTGCTGCTGGATGTGAGTTGCTTGTGATGGTCAGCCAAGAATACAAGTTGACCGGTCGTTTGCATTCCAATGTGGCGGTGTTGACTCGTTTGGCCTAGGAACTCAGCTAACAATATTAGCCGATTGTGTGACGTATAGTATTATGCTACTATGTACGTCAGAGGTGAATTGACCATGACATTTCAAGAGAAAAAGAAACTAACGCTCCGGTTGAATAAGCGGCTTATCGAACAAGCGAAAGAGTACGCCACAAGGCATAACATTTCTGTTTCTGAGCTTGTGGAAACCTTCTTCCTTCGCCTGGAAGACGCGGATGTGAAAGGACATACTCAACTTGTAAGACAATTGACTGGCATACTGCCGGAAGAAGTTGATGTCGAAAAAGAATATGCTGATCATCTGGTGCAGAAGTATGGCCAATAAGCTCACAGTCCTCGTTGACTTGAATGTTGTCTTGGACGTGCTGCAAAATCGTCAGCCGTTTTATGACGAATCCGCCCGTGTGCTGGATTCGGCCGCGCGCGACGAAGTGAGCGGATTGCTGGCTGCGCATAGCGTTACGACCTTGTTCTATGTATTGAATCGTTTTCGGAACAGGGAAATAGCAACGGCTGCCATTGCCGGCCTGCTTGATGCTTTCAGGATTGCGAGCGTAGATGATGCTGTGATCCGAAAAGCACTTTCGTGGGGTTGGTCGGATCTTGAGGATGCAGTACAGATGGCTGCCGCTGTATTTGCTGACGCAGACTACCTAATAACCCGTAATCCGCGTGACTTTCAAGAGGGATTTGTTCCCATTGTTCAGCCAGGCGCTTTCTTGGCGCTACTCGATTGACTTGGTATGTGCGTGTTGATGCTTGCCAAAACTTGGAGTTCCACTAACGCCTTGTAGTAGAATGAAACGGTCCATCTAAACGGTCGTTTAGTTGTGCTTCAGGGACGTGGGACTGGAGCAATTCGAACAGGGAAACCGCTGAGTTTCTGGAAGTTCCAGTAACATGCATGCGATGGCAATTTGCGATCTGCGCACTGGTCGGGCAGTATACCTCTTCGTCAATTATCTAGATCGGAGCGCTTCTAGCACGCTTTCTCCAGGCATTTGGCTCCAAAATGCTAGGTCAACTCTGGACTCTTGAGTTACGTGCAATTTGCACAACGAGAACCTGACTTTAGTCTGGTGTATAAGCAATACTTGAGTTGCGAGCCCCGTAAACTGTACTACGGACTTGGGTGGATTGAGACAAAGTCCCAATAGCTTGTGGAGGAAATCGACCGGCCAACAAACGCAGAAACCAAAGTGATCCGTTCAAGTTCAAAGTTGCCCTTTAAGCGACCCAAGGGCTGAAAACGCTGAATGATCTCGAACTAGAGACTCGCTGCAGTAAAAGTCTCGGCACGAAATCGAAGCAAGCCTGCTGGCTGAGCATTGCGGAAGCGGTTGAGGGGATAGGGAGACGAAGCTACAACAGCGGCTACCTGCAATTGACAGAGCAACTGGGGACGGCATAAGGATACCCATCTTAGGTCGTTTCTAACGAGCTTCATGAATCAAGACAGGCGAACCCAGTAATTGTCACAACTCCGTGTCCCAGCAGGTAATGCTTGCCGCGGCGCACAAGCTGTGCTTACCATTGAAGTCGGAGCACAATCCGGATGTGCTCAAATCGGCACACGGTTGCGCTATGGGAGGTAGTACTCCTCATGAGCGTCCAGCTTACTCAGCTCACTCGCGGTCGAAAGTTATACTGGGGTCAATACTTCGATGGAATCACTGAACCAGGAGGCGAAATCTGTTACGGACCTGGGCCCCCATGCTCAAGAAGATGAACTACCCGAAAGCCATACCTGGTCGCTACGATAGCCGCGTAGACAATGACTGCTTACGAACCTGTAGAGTGGTTACTCAGGTAACTCGAGGAAGTGCTTCAATGGGCTTTCTGCCTTGGCAGCAGACAGTGATGAAGTTGGGGTCACGATGTAAATCGAATAGTTGAGGTGTCGAAGTTACTGAACAATACAACCACTGAAAGGCCGCGTTCGGTCATCATCTCCCCTCTAAATCCCAATAACTGAGTGCGTATCGCAGGTACCAGCGAACGCAAAGAAGGATAATCTCGGACTCGTAATGTCGCCATTTGAACGGGTTGTTCATGAAGCTGCCTTTCTGATGGCAAATTGAAGCAGCGCAGATTACCCCATGGGCAGGGGCTGACCCGCTACGTGCAGGATTACCAGGCCCGGCATGCCATCACGGTTGACCTGGCGATCATTGGGCTGGAGGAGCGGTTGCCCCCTCCGGTGGAGACCGCCCTCTATCGCATCGTGCAGGAGAGTCTGACCAATATCGCCCGCCACGCCCAGGCGGAATCCGCGAGCATCTTGCTGGAGCGGCGTAACGGCCGGGTGCGGGCGATCATTGAGGATGACGGCATCGGCTTTGACGAACAGACCGCCGATGGGGACGGTCACCTGGGGCTCTACGGTATGCACGAGCGGGCGGAGCTGCTGAACGGCGCCCTCACCGTCGAGTCCGTCCCCAGACAGGGAACCAACATCTTTGTGGAGGTGCCGCTGTGAACCGCATCCGTATCCTGCTGGCCGATGACCACGCGGTGCTGCGAGCGGGCCTGGCAACCCTGCTCAACGCCCGCGGCGACATGGTGGTGGTTGGCGAAGCCGCGGACGGCGCGGAGCTGCTGGCCCTGGTCGAAGAAGCTCGGCCGGACGTTGTCCTGCTGGACTTGACCATGCCCCGGCTCGGCGGCCTGGAGACTCTGCCCCTGTTGCGCCAGCATGCCCCGGAAGCCCGGGTCCTGATTCTGACCATGCACAATGACGAGAGCTATCTGCGGCAGGCGCTGAAGAAGGGCGCGGCCGGCTACGTCCTGAAGAAGGCCGCCGACGTGGAGTTGATTGCCGCCATTCAGGCGGTAATGCGCGGCGACCTGTACGTCCACCCCTCCATGACCCGCGTCCTCGTCGAAGATATGGTCCCCATGGGCGACCGCCCGCCGGCAGTCGAAGAAGACCTGTGGGCGACGCTCAGCGACCGCGAACAAGAGGTGCTGCGACTGGTGGCCCTGGGTTACACCAGCAAAGAGATCGCCGACCAGCTGGCGCTGAGTATCAAGACGGTAGACACCTATCGGGCGCGGGGAATGGAGAAGCTGGGGCTGCGTAATCGGGCTACCCTGGTTCGCTTCGCCCTGGCACGTGGGTTGCTGGAGTAACGACTTGGCCGAATCTCAGCCGGCCAGAGCAAGCTAACCCGCGCCCCGCCGTAGCATTTCCGCAAACTCGTTCGGCATTTCCGTTGCTTCTATCGCCTGTGCTGCGGCGTCTACGTCGTAAGGAACGCGAACGAACTCCACGGACAGCTCGCTACCTTCGGCCGACAACACCAGATAGCACGCCCGCGGGTCGTGGTCTTTCGGTTTGCCCACGCTGCCGGCGTTGATAACGTGGCGGCCGCTGCTCAGTACTCGATGGTAGGGCAAGTGCGTATGGCCGCATACCAGGACGTCCGCATTGGCAATGTCCAACAGGCGTTCCAGACTGGCTTCCGGTCGGTCCTCGTACAGGTACTCATTCACCCGCCGTGGACTGCCATGCACGAGTACTACCTTCAGATCACCGAGTACGAGAGGTATGTTGCTCACCAATCGTCGCAAGTAGGCCTTGTTTTCCGGGGTGGTATAGACGTTGGACCAGGCAATGGAACGATCCCCTAGTGCTCTGGCTGCCTCTGTTCTATAAGCACAGCCACAGTCATCACTGTCATGGCCAACCCCCTGGTCGTAGTTGCCCATGATCGTTGGAATATTCTTTTGGCGGATGGCGACGATGACTTCGTTGGGCCAAACGCCATACCCAACCAGGTCGCCCAAACAGTACGGGTTTTCCAGGCCCCGGCCGGCCATATGGGCAAGAACAGCCTCCAGCGCCGGTAAATTGGCGTGAATATCGCCAAAAACGGTGATGCGGTTCATCACAACTCGTTATTCTCGTTGCGGCGGCGTTCCATCACCAAACGGAGATAGCTGATGCGGGTGGTCAGATCACGCGCCGTTTGCAGGAATGCCTGATATTGCTCTTCTTCAGTTCCTTCCACGGCGGCCGGATCCGGGAAGCTCCAGTGTATTCGATGAGGGTCTCCTGGGAAAACAGGACAAACCTCGCGTACCCGGTCGCAGACGGTGATCACGTAGTCAAAGGATTGGCCGGCAAATTCGGCCATGTGTTTCGATCGCTGGCCGCTAATGTCAATGTTGATTGCCTGCGCGGCGCGACTTGCCAGCCGGTGAACGCTGCTGGGTTCACTACCAGCGCTAAAGACCTCTAAGGAAGGATCTCCACTGGCGCGCAAAATGCCCTCGGCCAGTTGCGAGCGGGCGCTGTTGTGTGTACAGAGGAATATGACTCGTACCGGCCGCACCCCAGTTATATCGCTGCCTGATTCCGGCAGGGAAGTTGGGGCCAGCGCCGGATGGAGCGCCTCCCCGCTGCTGTGGTATAGCGCCCGTAGATGCTCCAGGTCCAGACTGTAGTAAACGTCTCGACCGTCGGCACTGCTGCGGCGCTCTTTCACGACCCGCTCCTCCCGAAGCAAACCCAAGTGGTAAGATATGAGGTTCTGCGGTCGCTGCAAGAGACCCGCCAGTTCCTGTACACGCCGATCGCTTTCGGCCAGGACAGCCAATAATTGCCAGCGAACATCATGGGCCAGTAGTTTGAGGAAATCCAGGGACTCAATTGCAGGAGAGGGCATGCTAATTATATCAAATCACATTGCGTCAATCTACCTTGATATAATTATACACTATCGCGATCTCATTGCAAGGCAGACTTTGCGTCTCGCGAGAAGACGATCCGTCATCCTCTCTATTTGGGTCTTCGACCGCTCGCCGCTGTCAAAACCAGCGCCGCCCCCAGATAATGATGGCCACGCCGATCAAGGCAATGCCGGCGCCGATCACGTCAAAGCGATCTGGTCGCCAACCGTCCACCACCCGCCCCCACACAAGTGCCAGAACAATGAAGACACCACCATAGGCGGCATAAACCCGCCCGAAAGCCGGCTCTGATTGCAGGGTCGGAATGACGCCATAAGCAACGAGGATAGCGCCACCCAGCAAACCCCACCCCAGGCTCCAGCCATTACGAAGCCACTGCCAGACCAACCAACCCCCGCCGATCTCGGCCAGGCCGGCTAGAATATAGAGGCCAATAGTCTGTATGTAAGGCATAAGGTTCATTGATCAGTGCCGGTCAGCATTGTTGTCTACTTCCTTCGACCAAATGGTTTGGTTAGCTTTCGCCAGAGAGACAGTCACAACGGTGATTCTATCTATATGGACCAGTTGTCCTTCCGGGCCACAGACTGGGCGCTCCTGAAGCGTGATGGATCCAGAAATCGGCCGAACCACGCATGCCAGCTCGCGGCCACAGCCCGAGCGACGCTGTAGTGAATCCAACGGCCAGCAACTCGCCCTGGCTCGTGGATTGCTGAAGCAGGCCGGGCCGGCTAACAGGAAGAAACGCGGGCCAGGCCCGCGAAGTCAACTCCCAGCAAGCTGCTGACCTCCTGGTTGATCTCCTGAATATTAGCGGAGACTTCCTGTTGGGCGCGGAAGAAATCAGCGATTGTCGGATTTGCCTGCACAGCCGCTTGCAGCCGGCGCAGGCGCTCCAGGTCTTCCATGGGGAGCATTTCGCGGTTTTGCCGTTGGCGCAGCTCTGCCTGGAGTTGGCTCAGTTCACGCAACAGGGAGGAGGCGGGGCCATCCGCGACAAGCGCCTGTTCGGCAGTGCGGAACACCAGAAATGGCTCTGAGCAGGCCATGTTCTGCCCCAATGCCTCAACGGCCTGGGCGATGTCTCGGGAGAGAGGTCTTGTTATCGTCATCGTTATTCTCCTAACAGCAACCGCCGCCGCTAGCCCCGGCGAAGTCGTAATTGATGTAGGCTGAGAGAGCCGCCCCAACCTGCCGGCAGAGCGCGCGCAACTCCGCTTCCGCCTGGAAATAGGCCGTTACCGCCGGCGCAGCCAGGTAGGCCTGCCGCAGCCGCTCGAGCTCGGCGCGCTCCTCTGCGCTGGCCGCGCCCAGCATGAGCACCGCCTGCAGCGACCGCTGTTTCTCCTGAAAGGCAGTAATTGCCCGCCGGGCCGCGTCGTCCGCCCGCAAGGTCGCTGCCGCCTCGTCCAGCGCTTGGTATTCGGGCGCCGCGGCGAGGGCCGCCGCCAAATCATGCGCGGCCTGACGGACTACTGCCGGCGGCGCGACCTCTAACTCATCCACGATGTCCATGATCATGTCAATTCCTCTCTTTACCATTTCCTGCCGGTGACACTTCGCCAATTCCTGACGTAAACCAGAACCCGTCCCAGGGCGACGCCCACTTTTCGGGAAGGAGCCGAACAATTACCTGGCCGGGAGGGGGGCAGATGGCCCGCAACTTCCGGCTCACCTGCGCCAGAGCAGCCTCCCCACCCGGGCAACCCGGGCAGTCCATCACCAGCTCCACAGTGACCGTGCCGTCGTCAACCCGCACGTTCTTGACCATCCGCAGCGTGACCAGTGAGAGGCCAAAGGTGGGGTGGATGGCGGAGCGCAGAGCCGTCCAGACCTCGTCTCTGTCAGGCACGGCCTGTGACCCCCAGCGCTTCCAGCCTCTTGCGGATGGCCGGCATAGAGAGCTTGCCGCCGTTGGTCAGCACATCGCCGTTGACCAATACCAGCGGCAACTGAGCGCCGGCAGGCAGCGGCGGACAATCCGAATCAAAGAGGTCGTAATAGGTAAAGGAAACAGCCTCGCCGTAACGCCCCTCAATCTGCCCGGCCAGCCACTGCGCCAGATCGCGCCACGTTTCCTGCACGCCGGTCGCGCAGGCTACCGGCGCACCGACAACCTGGATGACCGCCTGGGCCGTCATCCGCAACACCCCTGAGAGCCGCAGCCGCACATTGGGGCCGATGAGGCGAACGAACGCTCATTTAGCCCGGCTGACAGGCCGATCAGGATGCCGGCTGACAACACTTGCTGCGTTTCATCAGCCTGACAGACGGGGCAGGCCGGATGCAGCCCGGCCTCTTTCTCCTTGAAAGTCGCCCGCACGCTGAAGGTGTGCTCGCACTGTTTACAACGAAAATCATAGAACGGCATTGTAGGGTTCCTGTTTCTTCGCCGGTCGCTCAAAGAAGCGATCGGCGTGTGACATCAATCCAATCGGCTAGGCTACTGCCCGCTGTGGATAGATATGCTCGCCCAACTCAGCCAGCATATCCAGGCCGGCGACTTCCTGCGGCAGAAGCGGCAGAGTTAGCATGGGCGCATCAAAGCGCTCCTGAATCTCCGCCAGGTAACGCTCCTGCATGGCCCGCCGGGCGCGGGTAAAGGGCGTGTTCGCCTGATCCGCTGGAATCACAAAGTTGGCGAACACCAGCCCTGTAGGGATATCCAGCCCGCCCAGTTCCTGACTGGCGCGATAGGCTTCGATAATGGGCGTCGCCTCCGGATACATGACGAAGGCGAAAGTGCTGCGCTCCGGGCTGCGCATCATGTCGATCACGTCGGCGAAGCGCTGCTTGGCCTCATCGTCGGCCACGGCGGTGTCTATCGAGGAGAAGACCTTGACGTCCAACTGTTTGCTCCAGTCGAGCGGCAGTTCCAGCATGCGCAGGGTGTGGCCGGTAGGCGCGGTATCAAAGACCACCACGTCCCACCTGTCTTCCGAGGCAAACTCAATGAAGCGGTCGAAGGCGGCGATTTCCTCGGTGCACGGCGACTCCAGCTCTTCGGCCATCACCGCAATGGCCTGCGCCGGCCGGCCGCGTTGCCGGGCGTCGTCCAGGATGCGCTTCTTGTACGCTTCGGCAGTCGCCTTTGGGTCAATCTTTACCGCCCACAAGGAGGGCAGCCCGGCCAACGGAGCCGGCTCATCGCCCACCGGCTCGCCCAGCACATCCCCCAGGTGAGCCGCCGGGTCGGTGGTCAGCAACAGCGTCTTGTAACCCTGTCGCGCCAGCCAGACGGCCGATGCGCAGGAAGCCACAGTCTTGCCTACCCCACCTTTGCCGGCAAAGAAGAGCGTGCGCCGGTGGCCGTTCGGCGTCACGAGCGGCAGCACATCCTGCGGGCGCGCCGGGCGCAGCCCGCGCACAACAGCGCCATTGCGCTTGACCTGCGCGGCGATGGCGACGGTCGTTTCGCCAATGAGGGCGGCGGCCACGGCCTGCAGCCGCTCCAGGCCCTTGATTTCTCCATCCAGCAGGAACATGCGCCGCGCCGGGTAAGGCAGGTCGCTCGCGATCTGCCGCAAATAGCCGGCCTGCATCGCCGCCCGCGCCGCCATTAATTCGTTGGCCGTCTCTTCCGGCGGGATAATGCCGTTGATAATCAATTCGTACGACTGAATATCCAGTTTGCGCAGCTCGCCGATGGCCCGCGCCGTCTCGCGCAGGGCGATGGCTTCCGGGTGCAGTACAAAGATGAAGCGGGTGTGGGCGGCGTCGCGCAACAGGGCCAGGGCGCGCTCGTATTTGTGCTTGGCGTCCTGGATGGCTGCCGCGGGACCAATACAGGTCTGACCGCTGCCCTGCTCGGCGGCGCTGATCGACTGGCTCCATTCGGCCGGCAATTCCAGCAGGCGGATGGTATGTCCGGTGGGCGCGGTATCGAAGATGACCACGTCAAACTGCACAGGCCGGTCGGCGGCGTTGTCCAGCACCAGAAAGTCCGTGAAGCGGTCGAAGGCCGCCACTTCCGCCGTGCACGGCCCGCTCATTTGCTCGTCGATGACGGCGACAATTTCCGGCGGGAAGGCGGCGCGCAGTGGGGCCAGCGCGCGCTCTTTGTATTCCTCGGTAGCCTGGTCAGGGTCAATTTCCAGCGCCCATAAGTTATCAATTCCCGCCAGCGGCGTCATCCGGTGGCCGATGGGTTGCTCGAAGACGTCGGCCAGGTTCGCGGCCGGGTCGGTGGTGACGATCAGGGTGCGTCTGCCAGCTTGGGCATGATGTACGGCGGTAGCGCAGGCCATGCTCGTCTTGCCCACGCCGCCCTTGCCAGAGAAGAAGATGAATTCGGTTTCCATATCAGTTCCTTGCTAATGCGCTTCGCTTTCTTCAGCGTGCCGCGCCGGGATTGCTATTTCAAGTATGTGCCGTTGAGCGCCACCCGAACCTCATCCAGCGACGGGTAAGCGCCAACCTTCACCACCCGGTTGTGAACAAGGGTGATCGGTAAGGCGGCCAGCTGCTGCTCACGCACAAGGCGCATCACATCGCTGTTGTTGATAAACTGCTGCGGTTGGCTGGTCATCTGGTACCGCTCCACGCGCGTCCCATGCGCCTGCAGCGCCAGGATCATCTCGTTGACGTCCAGCAAGATCTGGTCCAGCGCCGGGCCGCATAGCCCGGTCGGGCAACACATGGGCGGGTCGAAGAGGGCCACGTCAACAGGCATATTAACGGTCGCTGCCGGCAGGCCGGTCAGGCTGATGCTTTCATTCATAACAGTTCAAACTCCTTAGAACTAATTTGACAAAAAAAGAGACTAGGCCGGTTCCAGGATGATGTCGGCCAGGGCTACCAGGCTGCCTTGCGGCCCGCAGGTCGGGCGGCGGGGTTTAATGCGCCCGGTATCGAAGAACGCGCCATAAGCGCTGTTCAGCCGGGCAAGAGCCGTCTCGTTCAGCGAGTAATAAAGCCAGCGGGCATCCACGACATCGCGCTCCACATCCACGAGGCCGGCATCGCGCAGCAGACCCAGATGGTGTGAGATGAGGTTAGGAGCCATATCCAGCGCGTCGCCCAACTCGCAATTACACTGCACGCCCTCCATCAACAGGTGGATCAGTTGCAGCCGCTTCGGGTTCGCCAGTAACTTTAGCTGCCGGGCCAGAACGTCTACATCGATTGGTGGGGGAGCAATTCCCATAGCAGTATCCCGAAAATAGTTCAAATCTTTTCGAAGTATATCCCCTAACAGGGGAGTTGTCAAGGAAAACCGGAGATGCGGAGATGTGATCCGGCCAATTCAGCCGGCCCTAACGGTGGCCGGCAGCGTGCTCGCCATGATCGGCAAGTTGGGCGTCGAACCAGGCATGAATGGCGGCGACCAGTTGATCATCAGCGGTCGTATACAGGATCTGCGCGCCGGCTGGCAGATCGCTGTAGACAATTGTGATGCGCTCGTGGCCCATCACCAGTTCGTGCAAGCCGGCCATATCTGCCCCGTGAATCTTGGCGGGATCATGGAAATCCCCCTGTTGAAAACGCCCCGCCTCTTCGCGGAGATGGACGCGGATCAGGCGGATCTGCTCATCATCGGATGCGTTATCGGCGATCACCTGCTGTAGACCACCATCCTCGCGCTTCTCAAAAATATGCGTGGTCTCCTCCAGGTCAAAGGGCATAACCTCGGCGCCACGGGTCGCCACTTCTTCCAGCCGCCCGGTCGCTGTCGCCGGCGCAGCATCCGGCGCAGTGGCCCGATTGCACCCACTCAAGCCGGCCAGGAGAGCGGTCAACAAAAGTAGAAGCCACAGCCGCAAACGCCGGCAGTGGACGGTGTGTTCCCTGGACCGCATCACGGCTTTGCTCCAGCAAGCCCCTCGCCGGCGACGGCGATATGGTCCAAGCTGATCACCTGCCCCTCCGGCCCACAGACCACCCGCTCGCGGATTTGGGCCGGGTCGAGGAAGGCGGCGAACCGGTCGCGCCAGCGAGTGGCCGCCCGGCGGTTCACAGAGTAGTAAATCCAGCGCCCGTCAATGCGGTCCCGGCGAGAGGTAATGAGGCCCGTGTTGCTGAGCACGCGCAGGTGATGGGAGAGCAGGTTGGGGGCCAGGCCAAGAGCTTCGTTCAGCTCCGCGTTGCAGGTATCCCCTTTCATCAGCTCGGCCAGGATGCGCAGGCGATTCGGCTCGCCCAGCGCCTTCAGCAAGCCGGCAATCTCGGCCATTTCCGCTTCATCCTGCGGTACGGTTTCGCTCATCATCATCCCTCGCCGAACTCCATTCAATAATTCAATAGCGATTGTATCATAGGCGGCGGTAGCATACCATCAGACAGCAATTGCCGGCAGGTCGCTCTTTGCCACACTCTCAACCCGGCCTAGCAGGGGCACCTGCCTCCGGCGGACACAGTGGTAGGCAAAGACATACATGCCCGCCGACCAGGCCTGGTGCGGGTAACCCATCGGCCGGCCGGTGCGCCCGTGGCACCACTCGTTGAACTCCCACTCGCCGGCCATGCCCTGGCGGTTCACCGCCGCCAACTGCTCGAGCCGGTGTTCGGCTTCCTCCAGCCGGCCGGCTTTGACCAGCGCCGCCACATAGAAGCCGCCCACGAAAGGCCAGATTCCGCCGTTGTGATATTGCTCCGGCATGTTTAGGTTATTGTTGCGGTAATACTCGCGCCAATCTTTGTTGCCGGGATAGATCACCGGATGTAGCACGCGCACCGGATAGGGATCAGCGATCCCCACCTGCTCCAGATAATCCAGGATGCGCTTTTCCTGCGCGGGATTGGCTACGTCAAGCAGGATGGCCAACAGGTTGCCGAAGACATCGCAATAGTCGCCAAAGTCGCGGAAGGCCACGTAGGGCAGGAAGTAAGGGCGCTTGACCAGCACCGGCCCCACCTGGCTGAGGGTGTGCTCCCACTCCGTGTGGCCGGGGCAGGTCGGCCCCCACTCGTCGGCCGACTCAGCGCCTACCCAGAGCACGATGCGGATCTTGTGGCGCACATCGCTCGCCATTTCGGCGTAGCGGTCGCCGTCGAGCGACAGGGCGCCGGCGATTTCTGCCATGGATTTGAGCGCCGCGTACCAGAGCACGTTGTCATAGAGCACGTTGAAGCGATTGGCCAGCAGGTCGGCCCAATCCGCCGCCTCGTGCACTTCCAGCAGGCCGCAGCCGTTGGAATCCTGGTAGCGCAGCCAGAGCAACGCCTTCTCCAGCGCGGGCCATTGCCGGCGCAGGAAGGCCGTATCCCCCGATGCCCGGTATTGGAAGGCGTGACCCAGGATGAACCACAGGTTGGAATCAACGGAACCGGCGTTGGTGTGGTCCAGCCGGCCGGTGGCCACGCTGACATTGTTGGGAATAGCGCCCAGCTCCGATTGCTGCCCGGCGAGGGTCAGCAGCGATATCTTCAGGCATTCCTCGTGGCCCGGGGCCAGCAGCGCGCCCAGCGCGGTAATGACGCTATCCCGCGCCCAGACATGCGGGTATCCTTCCGGCGAAGCCATCAGGCCGATGGGGCTACATTCGCGGCCCAGGATCTCGTGCGCCTCGCGCAGGGCTGTCTCAGTCAGTGCGGTCATGGTCGGAACTCCGTTTTTTCATCAACATAAGGTCGCCAGGGCGGCGCGCTGTTCCAGCAAAGATGCCTCTTCGCGCAGGGGAGCACATTCATCCAGCGTTCGCTTCTGTTGCAGCAAAGCGACGGCGAAGGCCATACAGGTGGCCTCGCCACACCGCCGGCAGTTTGTCCGCGGCAGTAGTGTGTAGATATCCAGCGGTCGGGCCGGACGCTGCCGCTCGCGCACAGCTACCAGCTCGGCGCGATGCGCCCAGGTGGCATTGACGGCCTCGACCAGCGCCGCCAGCAGGTGCAGCCCTTGCTCCACATCACGCACCTGGGTGAAGGTGATCCGGTCGGCGTAGAGGGTGAGAAAGCCCGGCTGCCGGCGAAATGTGAGAGCGGGCAGGTCCGGATTGTAGGCGATCACTCCCGGTAGCGTGGCCAGGTAGGGCAGCACTTCAGCCAGAGAGCGCGAAGGCCGGCCGACGACGACAATCTTGCCGCGCTCGGCCAGGCAGGGATGCGTGCGCGTCAGCGCAATGCTATCCAGGTACACCGATGCTTCCATTGTCTCATCGACCACGAAAGATGTCACCCCGCACCTGGTGGATTCCCGCACCGGGAACCTCGATCATCACCTTTCAGCCGCCTTCCAGGAGCTCTCGCGCCTTGCCCTTGAAGTGCTGCCTCAGGAAGTTGAGCGCTTCTTCGGCATCGTCGTCGATGAGGATCCGCAGCAGCTCGACGATTTCCTCATCCTCCAGGGCAAGGTTGATGACTTTTTTCACCGCGAGTCCCCTGCGGTCAGCCGGCATAAACCAGCGAATCGCCGGCCGGCTCGACCTCTGCCCGTTTCTCAACACGCAGGGTGATCTTCAGGCTCATGACGTCAACTTCGGCAATGTCGCCGATGAAGCGAGCGGGGCCATCTTCGAAGCCGGCTACACTCACCATCGGCCCATCCTGCCACACGTAGAGCGCCGCATCGGCGATCTTTTCCTTGCGGCCGTCGGGATAGACGGCCCATACAGTTGAGGATGATTGGCACATCGTTACTTACCCCTTGAGGTTAGCCTATCGCCGGCGCGCCCGGCAGCAGCGCATCGAGCGCCGCCAGCCGCTCGGCGTAGGCCGGCTCCAGCAGCGGCGGGCAGTCAGCCGGCGTTTTCTGCGCCGCCGCCAGCTTCAAAGCGAAGGAAAAGCAGGTCGGCTCGCCGCACAGCCGGCAGTTGGTCTGCGGCAGAAAGCGGTAGAGGGCCATCGGGGCCGGCCGTTGCCGCGTCTCAAAGCTCGGCTCCAGCTCATCTCGCCGCGCCCAGGTGCGATTGACCAGTTCCACCAGCCCATCCAGCTCCTTCACGGCCCCGTCGCGATCCTCCACATTGCTGGTAGCGATCTCGTAGGCGTGAAAGGCGATGTTGTGCCCGCCCTTCTTCCAGGTCAACGCCTGCGCCTGGCGATGGTAGACCGCCCCGCGCAGCGCGGTATTGAGGTAGGGCAGGACCTCGGAAATATCAATGCTCAGCAACGCTTTGGCCGCGTACCGCTCTGCTCCCGGCTCGCAGGGCGGGGTGAACACTTCCAGGTCATACGCTTCAATCAGCATCTCACTGTTCCTCGGCCGTCTTGCCGCCTGTGCCGCCCATGGCGCAAGGTCAGGGAGCCGAAACGGCCTCCATATCCGGCAGAAACTGCTCGACGGCATCCAGGGCATGGGCCGCATAGATTGAGCCCGGCCCGCCGCCCATGAACAGCCCCACTCCGATAGTCTCCAACAACTCTTCGCGATTGGCCCCGGCGGCGACGGCGTCGTGCGTGTGGTAGGCGATGCAGCCGTCGCAACCCACGGCAATGCTCACCGCCAACGCCATTAGCTCTTTCACCTTGCCGCTGAGGGCGCCGTCGGCCAACGCCTTGCGGTGCAGCCGGGCAAAGCCGCCGTAAGGCAACGGGATCTGCCGGCCCAATTCACCCAGCCGGTTCTCCAGATGTTCATAGGCAGCTACATAATCAACACTCATCCAACACCTTCCAATTTGCGCTGCAGGCCGAACAACCGCTCAAATCGTATTGGCTTGCTCGGTCATCAGTGCATCCGCCACCCAGCTCATCACTTCCGCGTCGCTGGGAATCCGCCCGGCGGAGACCAGCTTCTCGTTGATCACCAGGCCGGGCGTGGCCAGCACGCGGTAGCTCATGATCTCGCTGTAATCGGTGACCTTCTCGATGTTCGCCCGCACGCCGAAGTTGGCCACCGCCTTCTTCGCCGCTGATGCCAGCTTCTCGCAATTCGAGCAGCCTGGTCCCAGAACTTTAATATGCAACATTGACCATCTCCTTGATCTATTCTTGAAAGTTGCCTACTGCTCTCCGGCCTTCGCATCTGCCGAATGGGCACAGAAAGCAGGCAACTTTTCATCCGCTTATCAATCCGCGCCGGCTAGGATCGCCGCCCGCCGGCCATGCCCATTAGAAGCCGGCGACACAGGCTCCGGCTCGTCGGCCGGTTGCGAGCGCACCAGGACCATATTCTTGGCGGCATACACTTCATCCACCCGCGCAACCGGCGCTATGTGCGGCGCGTCGTGCAACAGCTCAGGCTCTTCTTCCGCCTCGCGCCGTATCCGGGCCAGGGCCGCGATGTAGCGCTCCAGCGTCGGCAGCGACTCCGTCTCGGTCGGCTCCACCATCAGGGCCTCGTGCACCTTCAGCGTCGTGTGCGGCGTTCCCGACGGGAAGTAATTGGACGGCGGGTGGAAACCGTAGTCGATCAGCCGCTTGGAGATATCCAGCGCCCGGATCCCTTCCGCCTCCAGCTTGCCCTCGGCGACAAACTCGTGCATGCAGATGCGGTCGTATGGCACTGTGAAATGCTCGCCGACGCGCACGCGCATGTAGTTGGCATTGAGTACTGCATACTCCGAGACGGCGCGCAGGTCGGCCGGGCCGTGGTTACGCAGGTAAGCATAGGCGCGCACCAGGATGCCGAAGTTGCCCTGAAAAGCCTTCACCCGGCCGATACTGCGGGCCGGCATAGCATAGGTGTACACCGACGCATCGCTCGTGGATCGCTCGTCATCCAGGGTGACAATCGGGCCTGGCAGAAACGGAGCCATCATCTCGTTCGCCGCCACCGGCCCGGCCCCCGGCCCACCGCCGCCGTGCGGCGTGGAGAAGGTCTTGTGCAGGTTGTAGTGCATGACGTCGAAGCCGAGGTCGGCCAGCCGGACGATACCCATCAGGGCGTTCATATTCGCGCCGTCGGCGTACATCAGGCCGCCCGCCTCGTGCACCAGCCGGGTCACTTCCAGGATTTGCTCCTCGAAGAGGCCCAGCGTGTTGGGGATAGTAATCATCATCGCCGCCACGTGCGGCCCGAGATTGGCCCGTAGCGCGGCCATCTCCACGTTGCCGCGCTCATCCGTGGGCAGCTCAACCACGCGGAAGCCGGCCATGCTGCTCGTGGCCGGATTGGTGCCGTGGGCCGAATCGGGCAGCAGGATGGTGTCCCGCCCGCTGTCGCCGCGGCTGCGGTGATAGGCGCGGACCATCAAGATGCCGGTAAACTCCCCATGCGCGCCGGCAGCCGGTTGCAGGCTGGCAGCCGCGAAGCCGTTCAGGGTGCTCAGCCACTGCTGCAAATCGTGCAGCAGCCGCAGGTTGCCCTGCACAGTGCGTTCGTCCTGCAGCGGATGGGCCTCGGCAAGGCCGGGCAGGTGAGCGACGGCTTCGTTGAGGCGTGGGTTGTATTTCATCGTGCACGAGCCGAGCGGGTACATGGTGGTGTCGACTCCATGATTGAGTCGCGACAGGCGCGTGTAGTGGCGCACCACATCGGCTTCGCTGACTTCCGGCAGATTCAGGTCATCCCGCAAAAGCCCGGCAGGAAGCGGGGTAGGAGGCACGGCAGGCGCAGGCATGGTCACCCCGTTCCGACCCGGTGTGCTCAGTTCGTAAATCAGTGGTTCGTAAACGGAGTCTCTCATGACGCAATCTCCTGCAAAGCCGTCGCCAGCGCGGCCATTTCCGCCGGCGTGGTCATCTCTGTGGCGCTCACCAACAGGTGATGAGCCAGGTGCGGGTAATCCCGCCCCAGGTCGTAGCCGCCGATGATGTGGTATTCACTGAGCAGCCGCTCGTTCACTTCCGCTGCCGGCAGCGGGCACTCGACCACAAATTCCTGGAAGAAGGGCTTGTCTTGCCGGACCTGAAAGCCGGGTAACGAGTCAATCTGCTCCGCCAGATGATGGGCGTTGTGGTAGCAGAGCTCTGCCGTCCGGCGCAGCCCCTGTTTGCCCAGCGCCGCCATGTAGATGCCCGCCGCCAGGGCCATCAGACCCTGGTTGGAGCAGATGTTGGAGGTGGCCTTCGCACGGCGGATGTGCTGTTCGCGCGTCGAAAGGGTGAGGGTAAAGCTGCGCTGTCCGTTAGCGTCAACCGTCTCGCCTACCACGCGGCCGGCCATTTTGCGCACGAAACGGTCGCGGGTGCAGAAGTAGCCCAGGTAGGGACCACCGTAACTGAGCGGAAGACCCAACGGCTGTCCCTCGCCGCAGACAATGTCCGCGCCATATGCGCCGGGCGGGCGGAACAGCGCCATATGGATCGGTTCGGCCACAACGCAGAGCAGAGCGCCGGCGTCGTGCACCTGCTCGGCAAGGCCGTCCAGCGGCTCTAATTGCCCAAGGAAATTCGGTGTCTGCACGACGACCAGCGCCGTGCGGCCGTCGAGCAAGGGGAGGGCCTCCTCGATGCCGGCCGCCGGGTCCTCATCGCCGACAATGTCCAGGTCCATGCCTTGGGTATAGGTGCGGATCACGGCCCGATACTGGGGGTGAACCGTTGCCGGGACGATAACCCGCCGTCTATTGCGGACTGTGTTGACGGCCATGATCACCGCCTCGGCGGCGGCGGTCGCGCCGTCATAGTGGCTGGCGTTGGAAACCTCCATGCCGGTCAGCTCGGCCATCATCGTCTGGTACTCGAAAATCGCCTGCAATGTGCCCTGGCTGACCTCCGGCTGGTAGGGGGTGTAGGCGGTCAGGAACTCGCCGCGGCTGATCAGGTAGTCGACCAACGGCGGCGCATAATGGCGATAAGCGCCGGCCCCCAGAAAGCTGATCACGCCGTCGCCGGGATATTGATTGAGGCCGGCGAGCTCGGCCATTTCGCGCTGCACCTCCATCGGGCTGAGCCCTTCCGGCAGCTCTAGCGCCGGAAAGCGCAGCGCCTCCGGCACATCGGCAAACAGCGCTTCAACGTCAGCCACGCCGATAGTCCGCAACATCGCCTGGCGTTCGGCTTCCGTATGTGGGTAGTAACTCATTGTGGGATTCTCCTCGCAGCGGGCCGGTTGCCCGTTGCGCCGCGCCTGATCACAATACCGGCTCCGGCTGCACTATCTCGATAATCGGCTCCACGCTCAGCTCTGATTTGACGGAATTAGCCACCAGGCTGTACTTCCGGGCCGCGCGCAGCGCCCGGCGCACGCGGGCCTCAACCACTTCCGGCCTTTCGTCGCCGGCCGCCACCCGAATGTGAGGGCGCAGACGCAGGTGGGTAAAGAATTCTGTGCGGTCCAGCTCGATCAGCTTGTCGCCCTCGCCGGCGCACTCATAGCTGAGCAGATCCAACTTGAAGCGCTCGGTCGCCCAGATAAACATCAACATCACGCAGGTATTGGCAGCGGCGACAAAGGCATCCTCCGGCGTTAATACCCCGGCATGCCCCTCCGCATCCGGCGGGGCCGAGAACGTATAGCGCGGCCCGTTGCCCAGCCGTACCTCTCCCCAATGCTCGCCTGTCCAACTCACGTCGGCTGTGTAGGTTGCCGTTCTGCTCATCGTCCGTTCTCCTTGCCATAATAAGTCTGATATTCGCGGGCCAGCGCTTCCTCGTAGGCCGCTTCCTCTCCGGCCGGCACCGGGTTATAAATCTTCACCTCCGCCAGCAATTCTTGCGTGACTGCCGCCGACGGCGTTTTGCCCGCGTTCAGGAACAGCTCGAATATGGCCGGCAGGGCGATCAGGGTCACCATCGATCCATTGACCGCCACCTGCTGCACCGGTATGCCGGAGCCGCAACTGCAGGAAGCGACTTTCGGCTGCTGCACCACCAGCTCAATCGGCTCGCTATCCGCAAATTCGCCGCGACGCCGGCTCCAGCGCCGCTCCAGCAGGTCGTCCACACTCTCGGCTACAACCTGCGCCGTCAGGTTAACCGCCTGCCGGCCCGCGTCGTTCAATCGGCGGCGACCGGCCGGCTGGTCCAGCCCATGCGCGGCGACCAGCTCGCTGACCACGAAACTCGCCGCCGGCTTGCCGGAATGCTCCTCCGTGGCCCGCGCCGCGCAACGCAGCTCGCAGCCGTCAATGGCAATGGTGGGATAGAAACGGGCAAAGGCGCGGTCGCCCTCGCCGCCGGCCAGAAACAGCGGCAGGCAAATGGTCACCGTGTCTTGCGGGCGAAGCTCCTCCAGCACCTTGAGGGCCGCCAGCCGGGTCACTGTCCCTTCGGCGATTTCCTCGCCGCTGCAGGCGACAATACCAACTTTCTTTTGGGGTAGCTCGGGCATCTTACTCTCCCTCTTCCGGCGCGGACTCGATGCGCTCGATCACCGCCGCCACTTCTTCGGCCAGCACGTGCGCCAATTGTTGGCCGCCTTCGTTCAGTTCAGCGATCCCCGCCGGCTTCAGCGTGCGGTTCCGGCGGTAGACGTCAAGCACGGCAAAGTCGCGAGCGACCGTGCCGCCGCTCTCCTGCACCATTTTGGTGGCGCAGGCCAGCTTGCAGCCGTCAATCGTGATCGCCGGACTGCCGGCGACCACCTCTCGCGCCCCCTGGTCGCCGAGCACGAGCAGCGACAGGGCCACCAGTTGGGCGCTCTGCGGGCATAGCTCCTCAACGACCTCGTAGGCCGCCTCCCGGCTGACCGTGCCGTAGGTCTTGCCGATGCCGCTGCAAGGCACGATGGCCACTCTCATCGGTTCGGCATGTTGTTCGTCGCTCATCCCTTGCGCAGCTCCTCTTCTGCTTCCACCTTCACGCGCTCGAGGTAGGCTTCCGGCGTCAGCAAGCCGGACCGGGCCGCTTCCCAGTCATCCGGCTCGACTACTGCCAGCCAGCCCTCCCCATAGGCGTCAAAGTTGATCTTCTCCGGCTCCAGCTCCATCGCCGGGTTGACCTCCAGGATCTCGCCGGCCAGCGGCGACGGGAGGACGATGTTCACCTTGATGGTTTCGATGACCGCGATCTCGTCATCCACGGCCAGCCGGGTCCCTTCCTCTTTGATTTCGGCAAAGGCCACATCGCCGTTACGCTGCTGGAAGAAATCGGACAGGCCGACCTGCACCTTGCCGTCCTCCTCTTTCGCCCACATCCCTTGCGTGCTATAGAATCGGTCAGTGGCTATTTTGAAGGTGAATTTATCGACAGTGAGTTCCAGATAGTCGGGCATCAGTTACAGCCTCCCAATGAGTGGTATATAGTTCGACATACGTTGAAGTATAACAGATCGGCAAGTAGCGCGCTGGATGACGAATGTCACCTAATGGTAATGATCTTTATCCTGGACTTACATCAGGTATCAGGCGACTCGCGGCGGAGGTCAATCCGGCCCCGGCCGCCCGCCAGCTTACCGCGCCGCACGGCCACGATCTCGGCCAGGATAGCCAGAGCGATTTCCGCCGGTGTGGGTCCGCCAAGGTCCAGCCCAATCGGCGCGTAGACCCGGGCCAGCTGCTCATCTCCGTAGCCGTCCGCGCGCAGATGCTCCCGAATCGTCCGCCTCTTGGCCCGGCTGCCGATCATCCCGATGTAACGAGCCGGCGAGGCCAGCGCGTCCCTCAGCGCGGTTTCATCGGCGACGTAATCCGTGGTGATCAGCACGACGTAAGCGTCTTCGCGCAGCGGTAGGTCTCCTACTTTGGCGGCCTCGGCCCGGCCCGGCTCGACATCGACCAGGATCACGTCAAAGCCCACCACCGCTCCCAGCGCCTGCAGCGGCCGGCCGATATGCCCACCGCCGACAATTACCAGTTGCGGCGGCTGGTAGGGCTGGAGGAATACGCGAATTTCGCCGCCGCAGAGCGCGTTCACGGTTCCCGGGGTGATTGTTGGCGGGCAGTTCGGTTCCTCTGTGGCCAACCGTATCCCCCAGCATACCCTGGAACGCGGCCTGGGCATTTTGTTTACCTTAATCGCCGTGCTTACTTTGGGGGAGGTGCTGCGCTGATAAACACGGGGATCCGCGCGCGTTGAAGCAACCCTATCCGGCACAACAGCTTAACAAAGCGACATCCTTCTCAAAGGCCAGTGCGGCCAGTTTGATCCCTTCCACGTTGGTCAAATAGGGAAACATGGTCTCGCGCAGTTGTTTGACTGTGATGCCGAACCGGATGGCCAGCACAGCTGTTTGAATAAGTTCGCCTCCCTCCGGGGCCAGAATGTGCGCCCCCAACAAGCGATCGCTATCCGCGTCGGCCACGAGCTTGATCAGGCCGCGAGTGTCACGGGCGGCCAGGGCGCGGGGAACGTGGCTCATGGCCAGGGTGCTGACTTTGACGGAATATCCTTGCTCGCGGGCCTGCGTTTCTGTCAATCCGGCGCTGGCCACCTGTGGGTCGGTGAAAGTGATGCGGGGGATGTAGCCCGTATCGGTAGCTATGCCGCTGCCATTCAGTGCGTTTTCTGCGGCCACGCCGCCGGCATAAGCAGCAACGTAGACGAACATGTCCTGGCCGGTAACATCACCGGCCGCATACACAAAGGGATTGGTCGTGCGCTGAGTCTTATCTACCAGGATTTCACCGCGATCACCCAGCTTGACGCCCGCTTCCTCCAGTCCCATGTTGGCTGTGTTGGGGCGCCGGCCGGTAGCCACGAGTAATTGCTTAGCATCCAGGGTGCGTTCCATGCCTTGATGGTCGCCGGTGAGATAGTAACGGCCGTTTCGCTTCTCCACCCGCGTGGTCGAAAAACCGGTTACGATGCGCAATCCCTCCTCAGTCAAATAGCCGGCCAGCGCAGCGCTGATCTCTTCATCCTCAAAGGGGACAATGCGCGGCAGCAGTTCGACCACCGTGACAAACGTCCCGGCACGCGCATAGGTTTGTGCCAGCTCCAGGCCGACAGCGTTGGCCCCCAGCACAATCATGGACCTCGGTAGTTCTTTCAGATCGAGGGCGGCCGTGCTGTCCAGGTAACCGGCTTCAGCCAGGCCAGGAATTGAGGGAGGCCAGGGATGGGCGCCGGTCGCAATGAGAATCCGGTATGGCTTAAAAGCCTTGCCGTCAATCTCTAGTCCATTCTTGCCGCTTAACCTGGCATAGCCTTTCAGATAGGTCACTTCAGGATAGGCAGCCAGCACCTCCTCATATTTTGTTCGCCGCATGGAAGCCACCAGTTCATCTTTCTGAGCAATAACTTGGGACCACTGCACCTGTCCAGCGGCCGTGTGGATGCCATGAAAACGGTGTCTTCCGGCCTGGTGAGCCGTTTCAACGGCCCGAATAAGTGTCTTGGAAGGGACGCAACCAATGTTGACACACGTACCGCCCATGGTATTGGCTTCGACAATTGCCGCCCGATAACCCAATTCGGCGGCCTTGATCGCGGCGGCAAACCCGGCCGACCCACCGCCAATCACCATCAGGTCGTAGTCAAAACCGGCTCCTCCTTCAAAAACAGTTAGAGACGCGGTCCGGCGACTCTTGACGGAAGCAGTATAGCCGGCCTGTTGCACGGCCATAACCAGTTCCTCAGTTGAGGCGCCGGGCGCAGCTTTCACCGAAGCCTTGCCACTTTCCCATCCGGGAACGATTGCTTCTTCCACGCCACTGACTCGCTGTAGCGCTTTTGTAACATGCCGTGCGCAAGCGTCGCAGGTCATGCCCTGAACTTCTAGTTCTATTTGCTCTGAATTGTTCATCATTTACCTTTTATGAAGTTGTTACTGGGCCGGCTGGGGCGACATCGGTCTTTCGATATTTTTGGGCCGTGCCTATTGGGGTGATCAATTCTCTTTAGACCTCTCACTCACCAAATGGCAAACGCAATCCTTGCCGTCTATATCATCAGTGGGAAAGGTTTGCCCCAGGCAGTGTAACTCGCGAAGCTCCACTTCCATGCGTTGCAGCTCTTCGATTCGCCGGCCGATTTCATCCGCCTTTTCCAGCAACAGCTCCAGCACAACCCGGCAGGGCGCCTCACGCCGCTCGCGCAGGGCCAGGATCTCTCTGATGTCGTCGATAGAAAAATCCAGGCTGCGAGCCCCGGCCACAAACCGGGCGCGGGCAATATCGCCGCTGTCATAGTCGCGGTAGCCGTTGTCCAGGCGATTTGGCGGTGGCAGCAGGCCAACTTCCTCGTAATAGCGAATGGCTTTCGCCGACAAATTGGTACTTCTCGCATACACATTAATTCGCATTGGCTTACCTCACGCTCCAAATTATAAACCTTCCGGTTACGGGAAGGTCAAGGGGCGTAGCTGTTTCGCTACCAAACCGTTTCTCCGGGGAAACCGTTGTTGGGCTACAGTTGCAAACGTTATGACCGATGTGTTTCCCTGCCCGTCTTGCTACAGGCCGACGCCCACAGCCTTCCTACCGGAAGCGCACGATTATGGGTATTAACCATATCGGCGCGGAAATGTCCGCTTGTTTTCTCTCGAGTGTACTGCAACACGTTACGGAATCGATTGGAGGAATTTGTGCCAGGATTATCATCAACGTCACTCGAGGTAGAGATTGCAAGCGGACGTTTACGGACGAATATCGCTAACACCTTTCTTTGCCCAACTAGAGCGCATGATGATCAGCCAGCGTACCAAAGAGGCACTGGCCGCCCAAAAAGCGCAAGGGGTTGCTCTGGTTAAGCCGAAAGGGACGCTCCAGCAGAGTGTCTATGATAAGGACAGAACCAGGATCGTGGAACTGCTCAGCCTGGGCGTTTCAGCGCGTCGTATTTCGACCCACCATCTGCGATACGGCTACTCCTCCAGTCTCAATTACTACATCCAAACCAGAGGATTGCGCGAGGAGGCCCGCAAAGGACAAAGCGGTAACGGCAGCTCGCCCAGGTGATGCCTATAGCTACCCACCACCTAAAGCTCAGTCCGTGGCACTTCGTGACACCTTTGTGTGCGCCGTGAAACGGGCGCGTCTATCACTTCCTCAGGAAGTTCTTGTTCGTCAA
>CAYVQP010000045.1:0-4415 GCA_964452775.1 uncultured Ardenticatenaceae bacterium
ATCCCGCAGGTCGGCCATCAGCCCGGCTTTGACCGAACGGCCCTCCTCGATGATCACGTACCGCTCGGCCAGCTTGCCGGCCACAATGAAGTTTTGCTCGACGAGCAGGACGGTCGTGTTGGCGGATAGCTGCCGGATGGCCTCAATCATCTGCTCGATGATCACCGGGGCCAGCCCCTCGCTGGGTTCGTCAATCAGCAGCAGGCGGTTGTCCGGCACCAGCGCGCGAGCGACCGCCAACATCTGCTGTTGTCCGCCGGAGAGGTTCGTGCCCGGCAGCTTAATCAGCCGCTTCAGGTCGGGGAAGAGGCTGAAGATCAGCTCCTCTTTCCGGCGCAGGTCGCCCTTCTTGCGCTCGGCGATGCGCAGGTTCTCGCCGACGCTGAGGTCGCGGAAGATGGCCCGGTGTTCGGGCACGTAGCCGATGCCCAGCGAGGCGATGTCGAAGCTGGAACGCCCCTGTATCTCCTGCCCGTCAAAGAGCACCTGCCCGTTGCGCGGCGGAGTGAGGCCGATGATGGATTTGAGGGTGGTGGTCTTGCCCGCCCCGTTGCGACCCAGCAAGACGGTGATGCTGCCGGGCGGCACGGCGACCGACACGCCCTCCAGGATGTGGAACTGGCCGATGAAGGTATGGATGTCGCGCGTCTCCAGCAAGTTGTCCATCGGGTCAGCCTGTCTCGTAGAGCGCGCCCAGGTAGGCCTGTTGCACGCTTTCGTTGGCGGCGATCTCGGCCGGCGCGCCCTCCGCCAGCACCGCCCCATGGTGCATCACCGTGATCCGGTCGGAGGCGCGCATGACCACGTTCATGTTGTGTTCGACCATGATCACCGTCTTCTCCCCGGCTTGCTGGATCTGCTGGATGAGGGCGATCAGCTCCGGCACCTGCTCGGAGGCCATGCCGGCGGTGGGTTCGTCGAGCAACAGCAGCTCGGGGTCGGGGGCGAGGATCATGCCCAGCTCCAATTTACGCTGGTCGCCGTGGGGCAGGGTGCGGGCCGGGAAGTAGGCCTTTTCGCTGAGGCCGACCTGCCGGATGACGTCCCAGGAGCGCTCCAGGTAACTGTTGAAGCGCCGGTGGGAGCTGAGCAGCTTGAAGTTGTCCCGGCCCAACGCCTGGCAGGCGAGGCGGATGTTCTCCAGCACGCTCAGGTTGTCGAAGAGGTTGGTGATCTGGAAGGAGCGGCCGATGCCCAGATGGGCGGTGCGATGCACCGGCAGGCGAGTGATGTCCCGGCCCTTGAAGAGCACCTGCCCGCTGGTAGGGGTCAGGTTGCCGCTGAGCAGGTTGAATAGGGTCGTTTTGCCGGCCCCGTTCGGCCCGATGATCGAGTGGAACGCCCCGGCCTGTACCTGCAGGTTGACCCCGGCCACCGCCACCAGCGCGCCGAACTCGCGGCGCAGGTTGCGCGTCTCCAGGATGATGTCTGTCGCCATCGGCAACTCCGGAGGCAAGATTGGACCAATCTCGAAGATTGGTCCAATCTGCATAGACGGTTACTTACTCGCCGCTGAGACTGCCGACGGGCAGGTCGCCGCAGCGATCCACAAGCCCCTCAGGCAGCAGGCAGGGCACGTCAGGCCGGTTGGTCTCCACCAGCTCGTAGAACTTGAACTCGGGGTCGTCTACGTTGAGCAGGGTGACGATGTACATATCCTGAATGGCGACGTGGTCCTCCGGCCGGATGTAGATGGTGCCCTTCGGCCCTTCAAACTCCATGCCCTCCATGGCGGGCAGCATTGCCGTCGCGGAAGCATCGCCGCCGGTCGCCTTCAACGCCTCCACCAGCAGGATGGCGGCGTTCATGGCGTCGGCGTCAAAGAGGTCCGGGAAGGTGGAGAAGCGGGCCTGCACCTGCTCGACCAGCCAGTCGTTAATCGGATTGTCCGGCAGGGTGTAATGATACAGGATGCCGCTGGTAGTGCCGATCGCGTTGGCGAAGAAGGCCGGCTGGGCCACGTTGTCAATGAAGCTGGCGGCCAGCGCCGATTGGTCAAGCAGGCCCAGTTCCGTGGCGGACTGCATCAGGGGGATAAAGCCGCCGCCGGCCCAGGTGACGATGAACGCCTCAGCGTTGGCGGCGATCATCTGCTCCACGTACGGCGTGAAGTCCGTCGTGTCCAGGGGCGCGAAGACGTCATCGGCGACGAATTCACCGCCGAACAGGGTGCAGGCATCGCGGAAGGCCTGCGCGCCGCCGTAGCCGAAGGAGTAGTCGGGCGCGATCTGCACGAAGGTGCTGTATTGCTGGGTGAAGTACTCGCAGATGTTGACCGCGTCCTGGTAGTTGTTCCGGCTGGTGCGGAAGGTGTACTCGTTAAAGGTCGCGCCGGTGAGGTCGTTGGCGGCGGCCGGAGCGATGATGAGCGGTACTTCATTCTCGCGGGCCAGCTCCTGCAACGTGGCCGTCGCGCCCGAGCTGACCGTGCCCACCAGCACGTCCACGCCGATGTCCTCGATTAGCTCGCGGCCGGCGGTGGCCGTAATCTCAGGATTGCTCTGATCGTCGCGAACGTAGACCTGGATCTCGCAGTCGCCGAGCATGTAAGAAGTGTAGTCGCCGTTATCCACCGCTTCGCTGCCCGTGGCGTACTCCATGCCCAGAGGGAAGGCGCGCATGACGTGCGCGCCGTAGATGGCCAACGAACCGCTCTGGTCCGTGACCAGGCCGACTTTCACCGGCTCTTCGCAGGCCACGGCTACTTCCTCGGCCGGCGCTTCGGTCGCTTCCGCTTCGGCGGTTGGTTCTTCAGCCGGCGCTTCGGTCGGTTCCGGCTCGGCGGTCGGTTCCTCAGCCGGCGCTTCGGTCGGTTCCGGCTCGGCAGTTGGTTCCTCGGCCGGCGCTTCGGTCGGTTCCTCGGCCGGCGCTTCGGTCGGTTCTTCAGCCGGCGCTTCGGTGGCTTGCGGCGCTTCCGTCGCCTGGGTTCCGCTGCCGCCGCAAGCGGCGAAGAACAGGGCCAGCGCAAAGAACAGAGTAACGACAATGTAGGTTGAGTTTCGACGTTTCATGATTGGTTTTATCCTCCTCGGATTTTTTCCAGAGCTTTGTTTGCCGGCTGCGCTCGCCGCGTAGCCGGGCACGTTCTAATACCAAAGGCGTCCGTCTTCAGCCGGACCCACAATCGCGCTGCTCGCCGTCAGTTGATTTCTTCCATCGGCACCTCCAGGTCCGGCGCCTGTCGCGCTTGGCTACGGCCAGAATCCCGGAAACGCCGCGTTACCGGGATCCCGTACTCACATGATATGCTGGTGAAAATGGGCATTGAAGGCCTCCAGATGCTCAAGATAGACATCGTGGGCCGCCCCTTCGATGATTGCTTCCTGATAATTGCCGCCGGCAGCCTGATAGCGCTGCAGCGCCGCTCGTATCTGGCTGATCATCGGCTGCGGCGGGAAGAGATCCATGCCGGGCCAGCCGGGGATAATGCCGGCAGCGCCCAACGCGCCCACGTCCGCCGCGGCCCGGTCGGAGACGACCAGGTCATGGCTGCCGCGAATCCAAAGCACGGGCGGCTTGGGGACGGCGGCGAGCAGGCCGGGGACGAGGCGGATGTATTTGGGCGAGAGGGCATTGTTCGTCCCCCAGAGGCCGGGAGCGGCAAAGGGCCAGTTGGGGGATGGGACAGCGTCGCCGGGATAGTCCTGCAGGCCCAGATGGGTGGAGAGGGAGGAAGAGAGGATCTCCTCCTCGCGGGCCGGCACAAAGGGCGGCTTGAAGACCAACGCGCGTAGGGCGGAGCGCAGGGTGAAGGGGCTGTCCAGGGAGCGGTCGCCGGCGGCCATGCGCTTGACCAGCTCGGGGTTAATCAGCCCCGCGCCGGAGCCGGCATGGTCGTCGTAGCAGGGCGCGCCGTCCAACCCTTTCGTTGCGCCGAAGCCGTAAGGGGAGCCGGGCGCGGCCTGGGTGACCGAGAGCAGCCGTTGCGGGTAATGGGCGATGAGATGCCAGACGACCACGCCGCCCAGGGAGTTGCCGGCCACGTGCGCCTTTTCAATGCCCAGCGAGTCCAGCAGCGCGATTGCGTCGTCGGCCAGGTCGCCCATGCCGCGGGTGGCGTCCACTTTCTTGGCCGGGTCGGCCTCGCCGTAACCGCGCTGGTCGGGGGCGATGCCGCGAAAGCCGGCCGGCAAGGACAACATCACTTCCTCCCACCAGGTGGCGGAGGAGAGATTGCCGTGCAGGAAGAGCACCGGCTCGCCGTCAGCCGGGCCGCTGAAGAGGACGCGGGTGGTGATGCGGTCCGTGGTGATTGTGCGAGCGGTGATGCCGTTCATGGTGGGGATGGTCATAAGTTAGCCCTCCACATGTTGGTTGCAGCATGGTTGCGACATTTTCCCGGAAACTGTTGATGGAGTTTCCGGGAAAATTCGATGGAGTTTCCGGGAAAATTGTTGACATTTTCCCGGAAACTG
>CAYVQP010000045.1:4515-6963 GCA_964452775.1 uncultured Ardenticatenaceae bacterium
TGTTGATGGAGTTTCCGGGAAAATTGTTGATGAAGTTTCCGGGAAAATTGATCCATCTAGCTCTCCACATACTGTTGGCGTAGCTTGACCTTCTCCACTTTGCCGTAGGGGGAGAAGGGCAGATCGCCGGCGAAGATGACTTCTTTGGGGACCTTGTAGCGGGCCAACCGGCCCCGGCAATGCTCCTGTAGCTGCTCGGCGGTGGCGGTGTGGCCGGGCTTGAGCACGACGACCATCAGGCCGATTTCGCCCCACTTTTCGTCAGGCCGGCCGATGAGCGCGGCGGCAGCGACGGCCGGGTGCTCGAGAAAGACGGCTTCCACTTCGGCCGCGTAGACGTTCTCGCCGCCGCTGATGATCATGTCCTTAAAGCGACCGGCGATGGTGTAAAAGCCGTCGGCGTCCATGCGGGCCATGTCGCCGGTGTGGAACCAGCCGTCCACAATCGCCTCCGCCGTGGCCTGGGGGTTGCGCCAGTAGCCGCTGCAGACGTGCGGCCCTTTGATGAGCAGCTCGCCAATCTCGCCGGCCGGCACGTCGCGGCCCTGCTCGTCTACCAGCCGCATCCGGCTGTGGAAGACGGGCTTGCCCACCGCGCCGCTCTTGGGGACGGATTCCTCGTCGGTCATGCTGAAGCAGTTGGGGCCGACCTCGGTCAGGCCGTAGCCCTGGCGGAAGATGACCCCCTTGTCGGCGCGCCAGGCGCGCATCAGGGCCGGCGGGCAGGGCGCGCCGCCGCTGATGAAGAAATGCACGTGGCTGAAGTCGGCTTCCCGGTAGAGGGGGCTGTTCATCCACATCTGGAAGAGGGTGGGCACGCCCAGGATGACGGTGCACTTCTCCTGCAAAATGACGCGCAGGGACTCCTCGGGGTCGAAGCCGCGGGCGAGCACGATGCGCCCGCCCAGGTAGAAGAGGGGCGCGAGGAAGGCGAAGAGGCCGCCGGCGTGGAACATGGGCGTGAAGACGGGCGAGACGTCCTTTTCGGTAAGGCCCCAGCTGATGGCGGTGTTGATGCAGTTCCAGAGCACCTGCCGGTGGGGGATGACGGCCCCTTTCGGCCGGCCGGTGGTGCCGGAGGTGTATAGAATGCACCAGGGAGTGTCGCCGCTGAGCGCGGGGCGGGGCGGCTCGGCGGGCGAGGCCTGGGCTGTTTCGAGGTCGTAGTCGAACGCTCCGGGGATGTCCGCGCCGTGCAGGCTGATGGTGTGCCGGACGGGGAGGCCGGCGGGCATCTCGGCCAGCACGTCCACGAACTCGGGGCCGGCGAGCAAGACGCTCGATTCGCAATCCTGCAGGATGTAGGCCAGCTCGCCGGCGTGCAGCCGCCAATTGAGCGGGGCCAGGATCGCGCCGATTTTGCCCAGGCCGTAGAAGAGGTCGAGGTAGACGACGCTGTTATGGGCCAGGATGGAGACGCGGTCGCCGGGCCGGACGCCGCACTTGCTTTGCAGGAAGTTGGCGGCGCGGTTGGCGCGTTCGTTGAGGCCGGCGTAGGTGAAGCGCCGGCCGCTTTCCAGTTCCAGCAGCGCTTCCCGGTCAGGGGTCAAATGCGCGCGCCGGCTGAGTAAATCTCCTGCGTCCATTACAAAATGATCCTTTTGCTTAAACCCCGCAGGTCTCTCACACATCCAAACCCCGCAGGTCTCTCGCACAACCGCCGCAGAGCAAGCGTTCTCTGCTAGACCTGCGGGGTTTTCTTCTTCTTCATCAAGTCCCAACCACAATACCGCCGTCAACGCGCAAAGTAACGCCGGAAATAAAGCTCGCTTCGTCCGAAGCCAGGAAGAGGTAGGCGTTGGCGATGTCGCGCACGTCGCCCATCCGGCGCAAAGGGGTGCGGGCAACCATCCCATCGAGAACGTTTTGCGGCATCCGGCGAACCATCTCGGTGAGGGTGAAGCCGGGGGCGACGGCGTTGACCCGGATGTTGTACCGGCCCAGCTCGCGCGCCCACACCTTGGTCATGCCGACGACGGCGGATTTGGCCGCGACGTAGTTGGTCTGGCCGAAGTTGCCGTCCAGGCCGACGATGGAGGAGGCGTTGAGAATGACCCCGCCTCCCTGGCGGATCATGATCGGGGCGACGGCCTGGGCGCAGTTGAAGACGCCCTTCAGGTTGACGGCGATCACCTGGTCGAAGTCGGCTTCGGACATCTGGCCGGCCAATTCGCCGTCCTTGACTTTCACCAGGGTAGCGTCGCGCAGGATGCCGGCGTTGTTGACCAGGATGTCTATCCGGCCCTGCTCGGCGTGGACCGCTTCGACCCATTCCTGAACAGCCTGCCGGCCGGCGATGTTGACCTGATAGAAGCGGCAATGCTCGCCTAACTCGGCGGCGATCTCCCGGCCGGCTTCTTCGTTGACGTCGCAGATGGCGACGAACGCGCCTTCTTCGATGAAGCGGGCGGCGGTAGCCTTGCCGATGCCCGCCGCGCCGCCGGTGAT
>CAYVQP010000045.1:7063-19269 GCA_964452775.1 uncultured Ardenticatenaceae bacterium
CTTCGATGAAGCGGGCGGCGGTAGCCTTGCCGATGCCCGCCGCGCCGCCGGTGATGAGAGCGATCTTGTTAGCCAGACGCATAAACTACTCCTATTAGCAATCTTCTCTTCTTCGCGTGCTTCGCGTCTTCGCGCGCCAAAGCTTTTCCCGTTAAGCCGGGGAGCGCTGAGAGGGCTGCGGGCGTTTTTTTACTCACGCGAAGAACGCGAAGGGGAAAAAGCCCTCCGGCAACCGGCTGAACGCTACGGATTCCAATCACAAGCAATCTTCTCTTCTTCGCGTGCTTCGCGTCTTCGCGTGCCAAAGCTTCTCCCGTTGAGCCGGGTCTCGGGTGGATAGTTTCCGGGAATCGGCTCATCTGCTCGACTAGCCCCATCGCACAACTCCGGCGGCCCAGACGTAGCCGATGCCCGCAGCGACGATAACCATCAGGTCGCCGTCCCGCAGCCGGCCGGCGCGCAGCCCTTCCTTGATGCCGAACATCGCGTCTTGCTCCCCGATGTGGCCGATATGCCCCAGATAGACGGATTGCTCCTCGCGCAGACCCAACCGCTGCAACATCTCGCGGTAGCCGGAGGGCTTGATCAGCACCATGTTCAGAAAATCAATATCCGCGCGGGTGTACGGCCCGCCGTTTGCCGGCCTGGGGCCGCTCTTGCGCAGGGCCTCATCCACGCAGGCGACCCAGTTGTCCATCGAGACCTCGTTCAGCCGGGCTTTCATGGCGTCCGGCTCCAGCAGGTCGAAGTAAAAGAGGCCGTCGCGCACGGCGGCGTCGGTGGGATGTTGCACCGTGCCGCTGGCCGGGACGAGCACATGCTTGCTCATCGAACCGTCCATGATCAGGTGGCTGCCCAGGACGTGGTTGCGCGGGTGGCCTTTGCGCAGCAGCAGCGCGCCGCCCCCGGCGCCGATATTAAATAGGAAGCTGGTGCGTGGGTTCTTAAAATTGATGAAATCCGAGATGCGATAGCCGCCGGCGATGAGCACGGTGTTCAGTTCCGGGTCGGCGCGCATCATATCGCGGGCCATCTTCAGCGCCCCGACGGTGGTGGCGCAGCGGGCGTGGATGTCCATCGCCCAGGCGCGGGTGGCCCCAATCTCGTGGGCCAGGTGCACGCCGGAAGTCCAGAGCAGATATTCGCGCCATTCCTCGGTGGTGCAGAGGACCAGGTCAATATCCAGCGGGTCCACGCCGCTGCCGGCCAGGCAATCCAGGGCGGCGCGGATGCCCATCTCGTTGGGTTGGTCATCCGGCCCGCCAACGTGCTTCTGTACGATGCCCAGCTTGTCGCGCACCACCCACTCCGGCAGGCCGCTCTCCGCAGCGATGTCCGCCGCGGTGATGACCGCCTCCGGCAAATAAGTGCCCACGCTGACAATGCCGATCGCTTCTTCCGCCATGCGCTTCACTCTACGGAAAGCCCGCAGCTGCTGCCGGGCTCCGGCCGCCGCGAGCAGGCTTGCAAGGAGATCTCATAATTAGCTGACAAAGCCGGCAATCTCCTCCACCACGCAGCGGGCGTTGTCGCCAAAGAGCATGGTGACGTGGTTGCCGGGGCATTGGGCCAGCCGGCCGTCAGCGAACTGGGCGATGGATTGGCGGGCAACCTCCGCCGGAAGCAGGGGCGGCGCGCCGGGTGGGCCGTAGGGGTCCGGGGCGTTGATCAGCAGCACCGGCTGGCGGATGGCGGCGACGTGCTCGGCCCAGGGTTCGCTGAATTGCATGTCAATGCACTCGGCGATTGCGCCGGGCGCGGCCAGCGGCTGGACGGAGCCGTCGGGAAACTCGCGCACGTCCCCGCGATAGTACGTCTCCAGCTGCGCGTCCCAGAAGCCCTGCAGGTAGGGCATCTGCCTCATCGCCGCCATGTAAACGTCCATCGAGGGCAGGCGCACCTCCAGCCGGTCGAGGGAGGATTTGATCAGGTCGCGGGTGCGCTGGCTGATCAGTTGCACGGCGGCGTCAATGAGGATGACTTTGGGGAAGCGGGCCGGGTAGAGGGCGGCGAGGACGATGGCAATGAGGCCGCCGAAGGAATGGCCGCAGATGACGGCCTGTTCAATCGCCAGCGCGTCCATCAGGCCGGCGATGTCCCCGGCGTGCTGCGGCATAGAGTAGCCGGTCGCCGGCTTGTCGCTGAGGCCGCGGCCGCGCATATCAACCGCCAGGACGCGATAACGGGCAGAGAGGCCGGCGGCGACCAGGCCTTCGACGTAGTGGGCGTTGGCGGTCAGGCCGGGCAGGTAAACGATGGGCAGTTGTCCGCCGGCCGGTTGTCCGCCGGGGTAGTCCAGGTAGTGCAGGCGAATGTCCGGGAGTTGGAGGTAGCGGTCCATCACCCTACTCCTGCCAATACGGTTCGCGCATGACCCGCTTGAGGGTCTTGCCGGCCACGCTGCGTGGGAAGTCGTCCATGATGACCACCTCCTGCACCTGCTGGTAGCGGGCGTCTACGCGCTGGTTGATCCAGTCGCGCAATTCGCCGGGGGCGATTGCGCCGGGGGCGCGCAGCACGACGGCGACGACTGGGGTCTCGCCCCACTTGTCGCTGGGCACGCCGAAGACGGCCGCCTCGCGCACCGCCGGATGCTGCACGGCTATCTCTTCGATGTCGCGGGGATAGACGTTGACGCCGCCGGAGATGATCAGGTCTTTGGCGCGGTCAACGAGGAAGAGGAAGCCGTCCTCGTCCACGTAGCCGAGGTCGCCGGAGTAGAGCCAGCCGTCGCGAATGGCGTTGGCGGTGAGGTCGGGGCGCTTGTAGTAGCCCGGCATGGTGATCGGCCCGTAGCCGATGATCTCGCCCACCTGGCCGGGGGGCAGGTCGCGACCGTTCTCATCCACGATGCGCATCTCGAAGAAGGGCGGGGGCGCGCCTACGGAGGCCGGCTTGCGCGGGTAGTCCTCGCGGTCGAGGATGGTGACGAAGCCCTCGGTGAGGCCGTATAGCTCGTAGAAGCTGCCGGGTAGCTGCCGGTCCAGCGCTTCCTTGTGCTCCAGGTGCAGGGGCGCGCCCACGGAGCCGACCATTTGCAGCGATTGCATGCGCCGGGGGTCAAAGTTGGGGGCGTGCAGCATGGCGATGATCTGCGCGGGCACCATCTTGATGTGGGTCACCCCTTCCGCGGCGATCGTCTCAATCAGCTGTTGGGCGTCGAACTGGGCGTGCAGGATGTAGGTGCAGCCGAGGAACATGGCCGGCATGAGGGTGAGGAAGGAGCCGTTAAAGACCAGCGAGCCGGCGTGCAGCACGACGCTCTCCGGGGTGATGCGATAGGCGGCGGCAAAGGAGGTGCAATAGGCCATGCGAATGGCGTGGGTGTGCACGATGCCCTTGGGCAGGCCGGTGGTGCCGCTGCTGTAGATGATGTTGTAAAGGTCGTCGCCGGTTACGCCGGCGTCCGGCGGCTCGTCCTCGCTCGCCTGCTGCGTGAGGGCGTGGTAGCTCTGGTAGCCGGGGACGTCGCCGGCATCGCTGAGGATGTAGCGATCCGGCCGGATGAAGGGCAAATCAGCGCGCAGCGGGTCCAGGGTGTCGGCAAAGGCGCGATGGGTGATCAGGGCAACGGAGTCGGAATCGTTGAGCAGGCGGGTGAGGCCCTGGCCGCGCAACAATGGGCTGAGGGGCACGACCACGATGCCGGTCTTGGCCGCGGCCCAATAGATTTCCAGCAGCTCCAGGCAGTTGGGCAGGATGGTGGCCAGCTTGTCGCCCTTGCGCAGCCCCAGACCGAACAGAGCGTTGGCCAACCGGTTGACGCGGCGGTTGAATTGGCTGAAGGTGAAGCGCTGCTCCTGGAAGATGACCGCCGGGTGATCGGGCCGGTAGCGGGCGTGACGGGTGAGCAGGGAGCCGAGGTGTACGTTCATTGGTGCGCCCTCATTCCATGCGGGTCTGGTGAATCATGCCGGATTGCGTCAGGTCAACATAGCCTTCCATAAAGGCCAGCGCCTCGTGGATGTCGGCGAAGCGGATCTCGTTGCTGCTCTGCACGTGGCGAATGACGCCGTACCAGAGCGCGCCGGGTGGTTGCGGCTCATGCTCCTGCACGAAGCGCAGCACGAAGGAGTGGATAGTAGTGTCCGCCATAGCTTTCGCGACGCCCCACAGCTCCGGCAGAGCTACGAGGTGATAAAGCTCAGGAATGCCTCCCGGAAGGCGCCGGCCTTCTCGATGTGCGGGCTGTGGCCGCAATCCTCGAGCGCGACCTCCCGGTAGCGGCCGCCGTTGGCCTGATAGTGGTCGAGCACGACGCGCGTCTGGGAGACCATCGGTTGCGGCGGGTAGATGTCCGCGCCGGGCCAGCCGGGGACGTAGCCCCATTGCCCGAGCGCGCCGAAGTCGAAGAAGGAGCTATCGGAGACGATGGAATCGTCCACCCCGCGCACCCAGAGGATGGGCGGCTTGACCGGCAGATTGGCGATGCCCGCGGCGTTGAAGTATTTCGGCGAGAGGGCGTTAATCGGCCCCCAGACGCCGGGGGCGACGTTGGGCCAGTTGGCGGAGGGGGTGAAGTCGCCGGGATAGCGCTGCTCGCCCAGCTTCTCCGTGAGCGAGGCGGAGAGGTAATCCTCCTCGCGAGCGGCGCGGAAAGGCGGCTTGTAGACGAAGTTGTTGATCACGTTGCGCGGCGAGTTGGCGTCATCCGCGCTGCGGTCGCCGATGCCCAGCCGGCGCACAAACTCGGGGTTGACCGTGCCGCCGCCGGCTCCGGCGTAGTCATCATAGCAGGGCGTTCCATAGACATCTTTCGTGCCGCCGAAGCCGTAGGGGCTGACCGGGCTGGTCAGGGTGAGCGAGGCGACCAGCTGCGGGTAGTCAATGGCGAATTGCAAGACCGCGCCGGCGCCCAGGGACCAGCCGACGATGTGCGCAGGCCGGTCGCCGTAGACGTCGGAGAGCGCCTTCAGGTCGTCGGCCCAGTCGCACGCGCCGCGCGTGGCGTCAATAAGCAGGTCCTCGGTGTCGCCGTAGCCGCGCAGGTCGGGGGCCAGGCAGCGGTAGCCGGCGGGCATGGAGAGCATCAGTTCTTCGAAGTAGTTGGCGGCGGAGAAGTTGCCGTGGATGAAGAGGACAGGGACGCCGTCTTCCGGCCCGCTGGAGAGGACGTGGGTGAGGATGCGGCTGGTGGGTACCATCGTGGACGTGATGCCGGGTAGTATGGGCACAGTGGGCATGAAAAAATCTCCTCCTGATTCGATTGTGCAGAGCAAGCTGCCGGCTTTTCGTGGGGCCGGCTGGTTACAGGATAGCGGGAGGAGTTACGAGGGAGTTACAGGCCGGCGGTGAGGGACGCGAGAAGCTCTTTAGTAGCCGGGGAGGGTTCGACGCCCAGCTCGGCTTGCAGGCGGGCGGCGCAGCGCTGGTAGACGCGCATGGCCTGGGTGCGATTGCCCTGGCGGGCGTAGGCGACCATCATCATGCGATAGGCGCTCTCCCAGCAGTCGTCGCGGGCCAGGATTTGCCGGCAAACCTGGATGACCGCCTCCCATTCGCCCTGGTCGAGGGAGAGCTGGGCCACGCGCTCGGCGACGCGCAAGTAGGTGGTGAGCAGCCGCTCGCGCTCCTCGCTGCACCATTCGGCGTAGGGCATGGCCTGCAGGTATTCCCCCTGATAGAGAGCCAGCGCCTGCCGGTAGGGGGGCAGGGAAGCTGCCGGATCGGCGGCGTGTTGCCCGTCTCCGGCGGCGACCAGGGCCAGAAAGCCGTCCGCATCTACCCGCAGGTCGGCGGCGGCGCGCAGGCCGTAGCTGGAGCCGTCGCGCATGATGTAGGCGGATGGGGCGTTGCGCTTGCGGTCCGGCTCGAGCACGCGGGCGACCTGGTTGTAGGCCACCTTGAAATCGCGCTCGGCCTCGTCGGGGTCCAGGCCGGGCCAGAGCATCTCGGTGATCTGCTCTCGTTCGAGCAGCCGGCCGCGATAGGTGAGCAGCAGCAGGAACAGATCGCGGGCCTTGCGCCGTTGCCATTCCGCCTGCTCCACTTCCTGCCGGCCGCGCCACAGGCGGAAGTCGCCCAGGGTTTGCACGCGCAACTGGTAGCCGGGGTGGCGCTCGATGCCGGGCAGGCCGAGGCGGGCCAGCAGCTCGCGGGCGTATGGGGCTTCCCGGCCGGAATCGCGGGCCAGGATGAGCAAGGGGATGAGGGCGCGCTCGTCGGGCGGGCCGAGCAGGGTGGAGGCTTGAAAGAGGAAGGCGTAGTCGTTTTCGCGCACCCGGCGCAGCAGGTCAGCGACGCCGGCCTGGGCGCGGCCGATCTCGCCGGCCTGCAACCAGGCCAGGCAGCGCCAGAGCCGGACCGCCGATTCGCCGAAGGTGTCGCGCACCTCCTGGAAGATGGCCCCGGCCTGGTCCAGCCAATGATGGGCGGCCGGCAGATCGCCGGCGAGCACGTGGGCCGCCCCGACGACGGTGCGCACCAGCCCCTCAATCCACTCGTCGCCGGCTTCACGGGCGATGGCGATGCTCTGCCCGGCGATAGCCACCGCCTGCTCCAGTTCGCCGCGGAAGCCGTGCGCCTGGGCCAGCCCCCAGCCGGCCTCGACGCGCAGCCGGGGCACCATCAGGGCCTCGCTGATGGCGATGGCCTCCTGGAAACAGGCGATGGCGCGTTCGTAGCCGGGGAGGTCCTTGTCCAGCAGCCAGGCGTGCCCCTGGCGCATGTGGCCGACGGCGGTGATGAAGGGGGAGGCCAATTCGAGGCCGCGGCGGGTCCCTTCCTCCGCAGCGCGCAGGGCGGCGGCCTGTTCGCCCTGAAAGGCCATGATCAGCGAGAGCAGCAGCAGGGTTTCGCGGTGGGCGCGAGGGCGCTGCACGGGGGCGGCTCTTTCAGCGGCGGCGCGCTCTTCAAGGACGCGGCGGGCTTCGGCGAGGCGGCCGGTGCGGATGAGCAGCCGCACGGACAACTCTTCCTGGCTCGGCCCTTCCTCCAGCAGGGCGCGGGCCTGCTCCTGGTAGCGATGGGCGGCGTCCATCTGGCCGCGGTTGAGCAGGTTTTCGGCGAGTAGCTCCAGCAGGTGGGCGCGGCTTTCCCGGCTCTCCTGGCCGTCGCTGAGGCGCAGCGCTTCCTGCAGCAGCTCGTCGGCCTTGCTGGGGTTGACGGTGTCCAGATAGACGCGGGCCTGCCCGCGCAGGGCCTGGCCGGCGGTGTGCAGGTCGTGTTGGGCGCGGGCGCGGGCCTCCGCCTGCTGGTACCAGGCCAGCGCTTCCTCGAAGTGGCTGTGCAGGCGAGCGACATCGCCGAGCAGGCTGAGCAGCATGGGCCGGCTCTCCAGGCTTTCGGGGGGCAAGGCGGCAACCCAACCGGCGAGCATGTCCAGCCGGCCGCGCCGCACCCACTTGCGGCCGGCCTGCACAATCAGGCCGGCGGCGTCGGAGTAGGAGCCGGCGGCGAGCAGGTGGTGGATGGCGGCTTCTTCATCGTCCAGGGCGCGATAGTAGGCGGCGGCGCGGTTGTGGGCGGCCTGCGCTTCCAGCGGGGAGAGCTGGGAGCTGAGCAGGTCGCGGAAGAGAGGATGGTAGCGCAGTTGCCCCGGCCCCAATTGGACCACGAAGAGGCTGTTTTCCTCCAGGTGGCGCAGGATGGCGTCGCTGTCCTGCTGCCGGCGCAGGTAGTCGCAGGCGGGCGCGTCCAGCTCGCGCAAAATGGAGGTGACGCGCATGAAGGCGCTCACGTCTTCCGGCAGGTCGGCGAGCACTTCGTGGGCCAGATAGCTGAAGAGGTCGCCCTCGCCGGCGGAGAGGCGGGCCAGGGCGTCGGCGAATTCGACGGGCGGCCGGCCGGTGAGCTGGCGCAGAATGAGATTCAGGGCGATGGCCCAGCCCTCGGTGCGGGCGGCGATCTGCTCGGATTGGGAGGGCGTGAGGGACGCGCCGGCCTGCTCGCCGAAGAAGCGGGCGATCTCCAGGGCGTTAAAGGCCAATTCCGCCTGTCCTATCTCCTGCAGCTCGCCGCGGACGCGCCAGTGGAGCAGGTGGGGGAGCTGCAGGGGAAAGCGGGTGGAGAGCAAAATGTGCAGGTGCGGGGGCGCGCGGCCGATGAGCCAGTCGAGCAGGCGCATCATGGCGGCGGAGTCGTTGAGCCGGTGGGCGTCGTCGAGGACGAGGTAGATGGAGCCGGAACGGTGGGCGGAGAGGGCGTTGGTGAGGGCGTCAATTACGCCGGTCCAGGCGTCGAAGTGGGCGGCGGGCGCGCCCTCGGTCAGGAGAGCGGCGGGCGCGCCGGCCAGCTCCGGCTCGATTTCGGCGAAGCCTTGTAGCAGGTGGGCGAGGAAACGCTGCGGGTCGCGGTCGGCGGCGTCTACCTGGTACCAGATGAGCGGGTCGGGCCGGCGGCTGAGCATGGCCAGGGCGGTGCTCTTGCCGTAGCCGGGGCCGGCCTGCAGGATGGTGAGCCGGTAGGCGGAGGCCTGCAGCAGGCGCTCGGTGAGGCGCGGCCGGTGGAGGGTGTGCCGGGGGATGCGCGGCGGGCTGAGTTTGGCGCGGATGATGGGGCGCGGGTCAGGAATCATTGGTTGCCGGGTTGGCCGGCCGGGATTGCTGCGCGGCCGGAGATTAGGGGCAATTATGCCAGATTGAGGGTGAGAATACATCCCGCAGGGAAAGGAGCGGCCGGCTGGGTCGCGTCGCTGCCCGGGACGCGCCCATCACAAGCTGCCGGGGCCTCTTGTAGACCACTTCGAAACGGATAAGATAGGCGTCGTTGTCTTGCGCGGAATCTTCTTCATCAGAACGAGATCGGCTTCGGCCTGTTTGCGGTCATCCTGAAGTCCGAGAGTCTGCTCATTGGAGACTGCGGCCTTGAGATCATGCAGAGCGCCGGCGTCGAAGTCTCCAGGGGTGGAATCCCCTACTGGATTTACAGCCTTGACAACCCTTCGCAGTGAGGTGACGCGATGAGCGACGAGCTGGTTTATTGCAACGGCATTGACCCGGACACCGGCGCGTACCGGATTCCGCCTATGAGCCGGGAGGAGTTTGCCGGCATCTTGCTGGGCGAGCAGAAGCCGGAGAACTTCGGCGTGTTGCAGGCGCGCAGCCGGCGAGACGCGGATCTCGGCGTGAGGGAGGGCATTGACCCGGCCGACCTGGCAAGCGCCGGTTGGGGCGTGATCTTCACCCAGGGGGCGGACCCGGCGGTAGAAGAAGCGTTGGGCGACCTGCTTGCCTTGCGGCGGGCGCAGGCCGGCGAGCAGTTCTTCATCTTTAAGGGGGACGCGGACAAGGGAGGCGGCTACCGGGCGGGTGAGAGCGCGCGCCAATTTCTCAAGCGCCACAACATCGGGCCGGCCGAGCCGGCGGACCCCAGACAGGGCGTGCCCTACTACCTGCTGCTGGTGGGCAGCCCGCAGGAGATCCCCTACGAATTTCAAACGCAGTTGGATGTGGTGTACGCCGTCGGGCGCGTCCATTTCGATGACCTGGAAGGGTACGGCAACTACGCCCGCAGCGTTTGCGACGCTGAAAATGGCCGGCTGCCGGCGGCGGAGAGGGCGGCGTTCTTCGGCGTGGCCAACCCGGATGACCTGGCGACAAAGAGCAGCATGGAGAAGCTGGTTTCGCCGCTAATGGCCAGATTGGCCGCGCGCGCCGATTATCCCCGGCCCTGGCAATTTGACGCCTACCTTGCCGATGACGCGCAGATGCCGGCGAGCCGCGCCAACCTGGAGCGGCTGCTCGGCGGCGACCTGAAGCCCGGCCTGCTGTTCACCGCCGGGCACGGGGTGGACATCCCCTGGAAGGCGAGCGACGCGGGCGACGATGCGAAAACAGGGCGGCTGCTGGCCCACCAGGGCGGCCTCATCTGCCAGGATTGGGCCGGCCCCCGGAGCGGCCCCACGCCCCGCGACAGTTACCTGATTGGCGAGGATTTGCCGGCTGAGCGCGACCTGCGCGGGCTGCTCGCCTTCTTCTTCGCCTGTTTTGGCGGCGGCACGCCAATGAAGGACCAGTTCTTTCGCCGCTTCTTGCAGGACCGGCCGGGGGACATCGCTCCCCATCCCTTCATCGCCGGCCTGCCCAAACGGATGCTGGGGTTGCCGGCCGGGGCGCTGGCCGTGATCGCCCACGTGGAACGCACGTGGCCCTTCTCGTTTTCCTGGCCGGGCATCGCGGAGCCGCAACTGGCCGCCTTCGAGAGCGCGCTGAGCGTGTTACTCAAGCATCAGCCGGTCGGCATGGCCATGGAGTACTTTAACCAGCGCTACGCCGCCCTGACGGTGCCGCTCTTTGACCTGAAAGAGCAAATAGACGCCGGCATGCAGTATGACCAGGGGGAATGGATCAGCATCTGGACGGCGCAGAGCGACGCCCGCGGCTACATCATTGTGGGCGATCCGGCGGCGCGCCTGCCCCTCCCGGCAGCCGGCGATCAGGGGGCTTGAAACTCCGTGCCCGGCTGATTGGGAAAGCCCTCGAAGGTCACCGTGGTGGGGTCCACCCAGCCCGTCCGGCCGTCGGGCAACAGGACTTGCAGCCAGCCGCGCCGCTGGCCGAGCACCAGCAGCCGGGCCGGGCCGGCGATCTCCTGGATAGTCACGTATCCGCCGGGCGATTCGAGGACCTTGACCACCTCTCTGGGCCGGACCAGCGCCAGCAGCGGGTTAGAGCTGGCGGTGGCAATGACCGCGGCGTAGGCCGCCGTCGCGGTGGCATAGGTATTCAGCGCCGAATCGGTGGCCTCGGCGGCGGCCGTTTCGACCCGGGCGGTCTCCGTCGCCGCGCCGGCGGTCGCCGCTTCGGACGACATTCCCGATTCTGAGGCCAGGGCGGTAGCCTGCGCCGCGGCCGCCGTGCCCTCGATGGCCGCAAAGGTAACGTCCCAATTGGCTGCAGACAGGGTGCTCTGGGCGTTTACGTAGGCGGCCGTCGCCTGGGCCGGGTCCGCATATTCACCCGCGCCGGCCTCGAGGGTCGCCTTGGCGCTTTCGGCGGCCGCGTTGACCGCCGCCCGGGTGCTGTTTACGTCGCTGTACTCCGCATTTGCCTGCGCCGCGCCGCTGGTCGAAGCGTGTTGAATCGAGCGGATGCTGGACCTTTGATTGGCGAAGATGAACATGGCCAGCAGAGCGGCGGCGCACGCGGCGACAATGGTGAAGAGGGTGACCACAATGGACAGGTTGCGAATCTTCTTTTCCTGCCCGGCCAGTTTGCCGGCCATCTCCAGGCGTTCGGCCCACTCTTTGACTTGTTCTTCCTCCTCCGCCTGTTTTTTCAGGCAGGCGGCGAGGAACTCCCTGTCCACCTCCGAGAGCGAAGCCGCGTTTTCATCGGCCCAGGCCTTCTCCGCGGCCAGCGTTTCGCCCAGCAGCAGCATGCTCTCCGGATTATCCTTCTCGCGGCTCCACAATTCCGCCCGGCGCTGCAGCAGGCGCAGGTTCTCGTCAAACCAGCGCTCGTTGTCCAGGCGCACGGGCCGCACCAGCCGGTCGTGGGTCAGCTCGTACCAGATCTTTCCCGCCCGTTCTTCCCGGCGCAGCAGGTAGGTGGCGAGCAGAGCGTCAATCGCCTGGTTGTTGAGTCCCCGGGTGGCCTGCGGCTCGCGCAGCACGGGGATGCGCACGCCGTCTTTGGAGATCAGGTTGTTCTGGATCCAGTAGCGGATCTCTCGTTCGTCAACGGGGCAGTTGGGCGCAATGCGGGCGACCTCTTGCGCGTAGTGGTCAGCCAGGGCGCGGTCCACAAAGTCAAAGCCGGCCAGCCCCGGCTGCCGGCTCTCCAGCACCTCCAGGTCGGCGGCGGAAACGGCGTCCTGTGCGGGAGGCAGGTCTTGCCACAGTTTCCGGCAGACGATTTGCAACTGCACCGGCTCCACATACGGCCCGTAGACCTCGGTCAGCGCGCCCGCGACGTCCTGTTGCTGCACCCGGCGCAGGTTGTCCACCAATTTCGTCACCGCCGGGCCGGCAAATTCGCGCCCGCCCAGCAGCGCCGTGTTGCGGATTGCCTGCCCGGCCGCCTCCCCGGATAGCAGGTCCAGGTGGAAGCTGTTCACCAGCCGGGTCGGCAGATGGCGCACATAGCGGCCGTCCATCAGGCTGCCCACGTAGTCGTCACGAATCACCAGCAGCGCCCACAGGTTCGAGTCGTGCAGCGCTTCGCCCAACTGAATGAAGAAGGCCTCCTTTTCGGCGATGTCAAAGGGGTCCCGGAAGAGTTCTTCGAACTGGTCAATGATCAGCGCCGTCGGGGCGTGGCGCTCGC
>CAYVQP010000045.1:19369-34076 GCA_964452775.1 uncultured Ardenticatenaceae bacterium
CGGAAGAGTTCTTCGAACTGGTCAATGATCAGCGCCGTCGGGGCGTGGCGCTCGCCGTTTTCCTGAATCCGCTTCAGCGCCGCCGCCAATGATCCGGCCGGCTCCCCGGGCGCAGGCTCCTGTTGGTCGCCGGAGGCCAGCGAATACAACAGGCTGTAGATGTAGCGATTGCTCCCGGCTGATTGCGGCGCGGCGTCCGCCGGCCGGTATTGCAGGCGGGCCACGGGCAGCACACTGAAGCCTTCGCCGGCCAGCTGGGGAATCAACCCGGCCTGCACCAGCGAGGTCTTGCCCGCGCCGGATGGGGCGTGCAAGAGCACAATCCGCCGGGTGATCAGCAGCTGCAGCAGTTCGACAAGCTCGCGGTCGCGGCCAAAGATCGGATCTCCGACGGCCAGCGACAGGGCGCCGACAAATGGGTTTTTCCGGCCGGCGACGCTATCCGTGGCCATCATTGCGGGCCTGCCAATTGATTGGGCGCAAAGAATTGTAGTTCGGCGATGAAGTCCTCCGGGCTGCCCACGTACATGCGAATGTCCCAGCTCTCCTGCAGCCGCTGCTCCAGGTAATCGCGCGCGCCCTGAATGTCCTTGATGCCGGCCTGATCCAGCTGGATGACCGCGATGTGCTTCTTTCGCCGGAAGAGTTTGCTGCTCTCAAAGGCGAACAGGGTCTGCAGCAGCACGCGGAACTCCCAATCTATCAGGTGGAAGCCCAGGAAGAGCAGGGTGCCGGAGAAGATGCCGTGCGGCAGCTTCTTCACCAGCAGATCCAGGTTGTCATGTTGCTGCAAGCCGGTGAGGTATTGGAAGTACTCATCCTCGGTCAGCACGACGCTATCGGGGTCGCTCAGGCGGCCAAACGGGTGAAATACCAGCGGATTATGCTCGTCAATGGTGTTGAAATCAAAGTCATAGAGCATCTCGCCCGTGCAAGAGGGATCGTCCGGGTCCTGGCCGAAGTAGCAGGAACGCACATGCTCATTCCAGGGGCTGATCAGGGTGCGCGGCGTCTTGCCGGCTTCCACCAGGGCAGACTCAAGTACCCCGCTGAGGTTGGAGGTGACGAAATATTTCAGCGGCAGCCCGGCCAACACGCGATAGGCATCCTCCGGCGTCCGTTGCCGGCGCTTCGCGGCGAGCAAATTAATCGTCTCATCCAGCGTGGCCCCGGCCCTCAAGCCGGCGAGGTCATCCCGGCGCTCGCTGCGCAGCTTCTCCACCAGGGTCTCTTCCAGCGTCGTCTTGGTGAAGGCCAGCCCATACTTCACCGCCATGAATTGGGCGATCTGCGCAACGGAATCGCGGTCATGGTCGAATATGGGGTAGTCGTAGATTTCGGCCCAATGCGCCGAGATGTCGCGCAGCGAGCCGATGATCGGTTCCACCAGGCCGGTGCCCAGGATGGGGACGACTTGCTTGTTCCTGACCGCCTGCGACAACACCGGCCACAGGTCAGCGGAAGCCTTCTCGGAAAAGCCGGTCCAGATGCGGCCGTTTTTCAGGCGCATGAACAGCACCGGAACCCAGTAATCGTGCGCCTCGCGCGTTTCCCAGCGGGCAACGGAGACGGCCCGGTCAATGACCCCGTGCCGGTAAATCTCCTTGAAGAAGGCGGCCATGAAGAGCCGGTTGGTCTCGATGCTGACCACATCCTGCATGGCGATGACCGCCGGGACGCCGGCTTCCGCCAGCCGCGGCCCGAGCGCCGCCAGCGCCCGACCTTCCCCGTCCCCGGCGCTTTCGCATGAGGCCAGGATCACCAGGTTCGGCCGGTTGTCCCGCAGCCTTTCGAACTCAGCCTGCAGCGTGCTGCCGGCGACCAGCTCAACTGCGCCCGCCTCGTTCTCGAAGTAAAGTTGGGAGTCGCCGTCCAGGATGCGCCCGTGGCAGACGAGATAGAGGATGTCGAATTTGCCTTGATTCAGGCTGTCCAGCAGGTTATCCAGGGTGGCCCGCTTCCCCGAAGCCGGCTCCGCCACGACCTGTGTGCTGATTGGTTGCAGGTTCTCGCGGGCCACCGCAATCTCAGCGGGCGCATCAATCGGGGCCAGCTGCGCCGGGTTCAGGCCGGTGGGATTGGCGACCATCACCAGCGCGCGGAGCTGGCTCTTCGGCCGGGTGTGCACGGGCAACGGGTCCGCGGTCACCAGATAGCGGGAGAGCACGATGGCGGCATCGGCGCTGAGCGGCGTGTCCTTGTCCGGCCGGCGCAGCAGCTCCCAGCGCAGGCGATGCAACTCCTCTGCGCCGGACAAGACCAGCCGCAGGCGCAGCGCCGACCCGGCTTCCTCGGCGCGGCTGAGGGCCTCGATGAAGCCGGCGCGCAGACCGCCGCCGGCGAACAACTGCTGCGTTAACAGCCGGCCGTAAGCGTCAGCGTCTTCGACAGGAGGGGCCTCCAGCGCCAGGGCGTCCGGGTCGAGGGTCGCCGGCCCGCTGCCGGGTACACTCTCCGCCTCGCTGCCCGCCGGCTGGTAGCGCAACTCAACCTGGTATTGGTGATCCCCGGCGTCGTCGCCCTGCCGGCGAAGCAGAATCTCCAGGTCTCCGTAATCCGTCATTGCTTAATGCTCATCTAATGGTCCTCTCGCCAGGTCCCGCCGGAAACCCCGCAGGTCTCGTAGAGTATGCTCGTCCTACGATGATCTTGTTGAAGACCTGCGGGGTTTGGTCCTCACAGAGAGAATGTTCAGCTTCACACACCGATTGCCGCCAGCTTCAGGTCCGCGCTGCCGAAGCAGTTAAAGACGAAGGCCAGGGGGTTGGCGGCAGCGATCATGCGCCGGTTGAAACTCTGGATCGCTTCGCCCAGGGTGGCGTCTCGCTGCCACAGGGCGAGGGTTACCTCTTTCGCAAACAGGGAAACCAGGTCAGAGAAGACGCTGGTCTCGGTACCTACAATAGCCCCGGCCCCAACGCTGGTCAAGGAGGTCAGGTAGTTGTTTAACGTATCAACATCGGAGGCGGCTCCATTGCAGGCCATCAGCATCACCAGCGTGCGCGGCTGTTCCTCCCATTCGCCCAGATTGATTGTCTGGCCGGTAATGTCGTCCGGCTGCAACCAGGCATCGAGCGGGATGGCCGCCCCGCCCGCCGCCCGGGGGGCGAGCAACATGCGCGGCCCTTCCGGCTCACCCGGCTTGTTGTCCAGCTCCAGGTGGCTGAGGAGAATGAAGACCGCCGGCCTGTTTTCGGGTTGCCATAGCCTTTGGAATAACTGCTGCTGCGTGCGCAGAACGCACAAATCCTCCGCGAGAGTCTGCTGCAGCAGGTTGGTCAGACCGGCCGCCGGCGGGTCGTCCACGCCCGTGGCCAGGCATACCCCCGGCCGGTCCGGCAGGCGGTCAATGCGGCTCACCGCGTCGCGCAAGGCGTCTCCCTGCTCGATGAGCTGCTCCAGCCGGTGACGAATCCCCCAGAAGCCCTCCACACAGTAGACCCCTTCATCGGGGTTATGCGGGCAGCCGGGCCCCGGTGCGACATTCGGCATGTCCGGCAGGGGCGCGCCCATGCAGACACGTGCGGGCGGCCCGCCGGTCACCTTTTTCGGCAACGGATAGTCGTAGATGGCCGGCCAGGGGAAGGCGAAGGCCGGGTCGTGGCGCGTGATCTGGATGATCTGGTCGCTGGCCTTAATGACCTCGCGCAACTGCTTGCGCATGGGGCCGGAGGAATTATCGAAAATGAAGTGATGGAGTTCCCGGCCCAGGTCGGCGACGTCACGGATGACGCGCTCGAACGCCTGTCGCTCCTCCTCATCCGGCGGGCCGGCGTCAAGCACGGGGGCGAAATGCGCGATGTCGGTCGCCGCGTCCTCGATGAGTTTGCGGAAGCGCTTGATCTGCTCGCTGGCCACGGCTTCGGTCATCTTAATCGGCTGCGTCGCCGCCTGGTCCTTCTTCAGCAGGAATGAGTGGGTGCGGCCGTCCGCATCCTGGTTGCTGCCGATGGAAAGCAGCCGGGCGCCCAATTGGGGCAGGTTGGTGAAGCGCGCCGTGCGCGAAAAATCAAGTTGCACCGACACCTGCCTTTCGCCGTTATAGCTATAACTCTCCAGGACCTGGGCGGTCATCAGGAATGATTGCAACAGGTAGTTCTGGTAGTAGACGCTGACCCGGAGTTCAGCCGGTCCGGCTTTGGCCGGGGCGCGGCAGTCAATCGTGACCGGCTTCGAGCCGCCCAATCGCGGCAAGTAAAGCGTCTGCACCCGCGGCGAGAGCAGCTCGAAATCTTTCTCGAAAACGGCCACCTCCAGCATATGGCCGGATTCCCCTTCCGGCTCCGGCAGCAGCGGATCCAGCGGCGGCGGCGCGCTCTCGAACAGGCTGCCCGGCAGGCGATGTCCGACGTGGAGACTCAGCCGGTAAATGTCATTGACCAGCAGCGCATCGAACTCCGGATTGAATGGGCGGTAGACCGAGCCTACATCCAGCCGGTCCATGGTAATTTCGACCCGCCGCTCCTGCACCGCTTCCACCTGGCCGGCCAGCTCGGGGTCGGCCGCAATCGCTTCCAGGCCGGCTGTCGTCGCCTCCCGAGCACCCAGAGCATTGGCCATAGCCGCCGCAGCGTACGCCATGGGGGCCAGGCCGGAGGTTTCCTGTCCAAAGTCAAATTCGGCCCGCTGACTTAGCTCCAGCGCCCTGGCAATCAATGATTCGTGATCTCGGGCAGCCATGAGATAGCGCGCCATCGGTTCACGCGCCGCCGGATCCACCCGCGAAAGGAAGCGGTCAATATCCTCGGCCGCAATCAATCCCGCGATTGAAAAGACTTCTTTGCGTAACTGATCCAGCGCATCCGCCAGCCGCAGATCATGATTGCTGAGCGGGTCGGCCAGCAGGATGGGCGACTCCGCCCCGATAAACGCGAACTGCCTGGTTAAGGACTTGAGCGCCTCGTGTAACGGGTAGTCGTGGATCAGGCCCAACATCAGCTCCCGGACCAGCCCGGCGCTGTCGCCGGCCGGCCCCAACGGCAGCCACAGCAGCGAAACCCCGGCCGGCAAGTCGAGCGACGAGAAATAGAGCCGGTTGGCCGGCCGGTCCAGGTAAAGTATCAGGCGTGGGCGCGACTGCTCAGGATGGCTCAGCCGGCGCGTGGCCCGCAAGACCTGCTCGATGCCTTCCTCATTCACCAGGACGATGTCATAAGGCAGGCGGCGCAAGGCTTCCGGCAGATCCGCCGGCTCAACCTGGTCAATTTGCAGGCCGAACTGCTGCACCTCCACGCTGTCCCGGTACCAGCTTGAGTCGCGCAAGCGCTGCAGGTCGCCCGACACCGCCGGGCCAACGCCAAGCAGGCGGATGGGCAGCTCGAAGTGGGGTCTGGCCTTCCAGCGTTCGCGGGCCAGGCGCACCAACTGAATGCGATTCAGATCGACGTCCGGCGGCAGGATTCTCGCGACGGCCTGTTCCCATTCCAGGGATTGCGCGCCGGCGGGCGGAGCGAGGTACACGGCCAGCGGCAACGGCCCGGTGACGTGCGGCCCACAGCGATTGGCCGGCGCGCTTTCCAGCATCGCGCGCAGGCGATCGTCAAAGCCGGGCGGCAGGTAAACGCCGTTCGCCGTCCACGGTTGGCTTAAGCTGGGCGGCGGCAAGAGGAAGGGGCGCCAATCCCAGCCGGCCGTTGCGCCGGCCAACTCTCGCGGGACTGCCTGGCGGTAGCCGCTGCTCTCCGCATAGGCCAGCCACAACGCGTCGGGACCTGGGACGATGCGCAGCGTAATCCAGTAGTCAACCGGCGAAGTCCTCATGACGTACCCTGTCCCGGCCGCTTGCCGGAGGCGACGGCATGCTTGTCAATGAGCGCGTTCAGCTGCTCAATCGCCTCTTTGGTCGCCTTTTCGAGATTCTCCTGGGCGCCTTCCGCCTCAAAGGTCCAGGCCAGCCGCGTCCAGTAGCTGTTGTAGATGATGCCCAGCCAGGTGATGAATTGCAGATTTTCCTCCACGGCCTGGGTGGGCCGGGTGAGGAAGTAGGCGATGAAGGAGAGCACGCTCAGCCCGCCGAAGGCCGCCCCGGCGATGATCGAATCCATGAGCAAGGACAGCACCAGCGCGGCCACAAAGAAGCCGATGCCCACGATAAACAGCACCACATACATCGCCAGGGTGATGTTGTGCGAGCGCATGAAGGCATCCAGGATGCGCCGGAACACCTGATCGTTGTTCTTGTAGCCGGTGATCATGTGCTCCACCCAGGCGGCATATAACTCGGGATGCTGGGCGGCGAACTCTTCCGGCACGAGCGGAATGGGCGAGAAGGGCAGCAGGGGTTCATCCGCTCCCTGACCGGCCCGGCCGGCGGCGGGCGCGGGTTGTGCGGCGGGCGCGGGCTCTGCCGCCGGCCGTCCCGCTATCTGCACCGGCTGAATGGCGGGCCGGGCCTGTCCTTCTCCGGCCCCGCGGTCGAAGGGCAGGCGCACCGCCGGATCGCCCACGATGGCATAGCCGCGGGCGTCGTTGTTCGCCATCCACCAGCGGGCCAGCTTGCCGGCGTCCGCCTGCGCCTCGCCCTGGCCGGGCTGCAGCGCGTCGGTCAATACGGTGGACAACTCCGCGTAGCGCTCGTTGATCCGCTCGACCGCGTAGCCAATCGGGTTGCCCGCGTGCAGCCGGGTGAGCATATCCTCGTAGACCTGCAGCTGCGTGCCGGCTTCGCGCCAGCGAAAGGAGAAGGGCCAGGTGCGCTCCACGTGGCCGACCACCGCCAGCGCGCCGCCGCGAGGCAGGGACAGCATGCGCGAGGGCAGGGCGGCCACGAAGGGAGCCGGGGCCAGGTTTCCCGGCGTGTTCCCCGGCGTTCCCTGGGCGAACTCGTCCGTCAGCGGCGTGCCGGCCCCAAAACAGGCGTAGAAGAAGGCGATCATCCCCAGCAGGTTGGCGTCATCGCCGAGATGGTCGCCGGCGAAGTAGTGGCTCTCGGGTATCTGGCCCTTTCCCGCCCACTTTTCCGGCCCGGGCCAGTCGGCGCAAATGAGCGCGCCTTGATGCGCCCGCTGCCGGGCGTTGCCCGATTTAAGAGCCATGCCGTGACTGGCGGTGTAGAGAAAAGCCGGCGCATCTTGCCCGCCCAACAGCGAGGCCAATTGCGCCCGGCCGGCCGCCTCCCCCAGAACGGCGCTCAGCTCCCAGTCCGCCCATTCCCCCTGAAATTTGTCGTGCAGCTTGCCGATCATCTCGGCCCGGCTGAGCCGGGTGGCGGGGTCATCGGCATTTTCGACGCCGAAAAAGGTCGCCCGGCGGGGCAAGCTCACCGCCCCGCGCTCGGCATCGGCGACGCTGCGCGCATAGTTGGCGTACTCCTGCAGCGCGTCGAAGTGGATGCGACCGACCGCGTACTGCACATCCAATTGCGACTGAAAGCGGTAAGGTATCTCCTGCGGGCTGCCCACCAACAGGAGATAGTAAGGAACTTTGTCCGGGTCGGCCGGGCCGGGACCCATTCCCTGGCGGGCCAGGAAATCGCTCTTACTCTCGCCGGCCTGCAACCCCTGGGGGCCGTCGTAGCAGCGGAAGAGCGGGCCGGCCTGCCCCCGGCGCAGCTCAATCAAGTCCGAGAGCGCCTCCTTGATGGCCGGGTCGGCGTCATGACTGAAGACGACGCCCCAGCCGGCTTCCTCGATGCGCGTCGGGTCCACGCCGTCTTTGGTTCCCAGCAGGCCGGTCTCTGAAAGCCGGCGGCGAATGCGCAGATCGCGCAGATTGGAGGGCGCTACCTCGCCTCTGATGATCCCCACCAGCTCCGGTTCGCTTAGCGGCGGCAGGCTGTAAGCGCCGGTCTCGCCGTCAATGCCGTTGGCGTACAGCAATTCTTCACTTTCAGCAGGCATTTGCGCCTCCGGTTGAACCAAAATAGACCCCGTAGGTCTCTTGCGAAGGAGCGCTACGGGGTCTTTTTTAGCGCTCAGTTATTCGCGTCCAGCAACTTCCGCAGCAGCGACCGCCGGATGGAATCCAGGGCGGAGAGGGCGTCGGCGTGGACGAAGGTCAGGCCGGTGTGCTGCACATTGTCGTTTTCATCGTCCCCGTCGCGGATAGTGACCCCTCCCCGGCGCAGCCAGGTTACCAGGTCGTTCACCGCCGGCAGTTCGCCGGCCGCCCGCAGATGGAACTCTTGCATGAGCAGGATCAGGCCGGCGATGACCGGCGCGGCCTGGCTGGTGCCGTGCTGGGTGGATTCGCCGTTCGGCCCGTTGATGCCGGAAGAGGTCACCGGCGCGCCCGGCGCAAAGATGTCCGTCTGCGTCTTGGGACTCACGGAGTAGTGCAGCCGCTGCGAGAAGGGGGTGATCTGGCCGGCGCGCGAAGAGAAGGCCCGGGCGCCGCTGCTGTAGGTGAAGCCTCCTTCCTCGGCGTCGTAGACCGCGCCCACGCTGACGCACTCGCGAATGATCGCCGGATAGCTCATCCCCTGCGCACTGTTGTGGGTGAAGTAGTCGTTGCCGGCGGCGATCACCACCGCCACCTTGGCCTGGCGCAGGGTGTCAATCTTGGCGCGCAGGGCGTCATTCTGCAGGTGTTCGTCTGAGGTGTAGTTGCCGGAGTCGCCCAGCGACATGCACACCACGGTGATGTTGAAGGCGTCGCGGTTGTCTATCACCCATTGCAGCGCCTGGCCCACGCCGGCAAAGCTGCCGCCGCCGCTGTTCTTCAACACTTTGATGGGGATAATCTGGGCGCCGGGGGCCAGGCCGCGATGATCCCCATTGGCCACGATGATCCCGCCGACGTTGGTGCCGTGGCCGTTGCCGTCGGAGGCGTCGTCCGGGTTGCCCCCGTTGTCCGTGGTGAAGTTCTTCTGGGCCGGCACCCGCCCGGCAAAGTCAACGTGGGCGCTGTTCAGGCCGGTGTCCAGCACCGCCACGGTCAGGCCGGAGCCGTCCACATGAAAGGCGTCGCGCGCCCGGGTGACCCAGAGAAAGTCATCAACCTCGACAAGAAAGGGGAAGGCCGGCTCATCAAACTGCACCGGGGGGTCAACAGGCGAGACGTCAATTGGGGCTGACAGTATATCGGGCATCAGATGGTACCTCCGCAAATGGTTATAGTTGATGGAAATGCAACCGCGAACCGAAAGGTCCGGATCTGAAGTATAAACGCGACCGGCCGGCGGAAAGCGGCATCACATCACTGGCTGCCGGTAAACAGCGCTACACCTAAGAAACCCCGTAGGTCTATTTCGCGGGCGCAGTCTCCAGCGAGATCTCTCTTAAGACCTACGGGGTTTATGGACTGACCTACGGGGTTGGTTGGGGCGGCGATGCAGCGGGCCGCTCGAAGATCGGTTCCAGCAGGCTCAGGATCAGCGAGACGAAGATTGCGCCGAAGCCGGCAATGATCGCCAGCGCGTCCGTGGTGATGTAGGGGTTGTTGGGCACGGCCAGCGCCCACACCAGGAAGGCGATCGTGGCGGCGATCATCTTCCACCAGGGCAATCTGGGAGGTTTGGGGGATTCGCCGGCCGCCGCCCGCTTGCTGACCAGCACCAACAACAGCAGCGCCGGCGTCAGCAAGGCAAACAGCCAGTATAGCCACTGCCCGATCTGCTCGTAGCCGGTTTCAGAGATCAGGGCCGGGGTGATGGCCACCGCGCCGATGTACAGGGTCACCGATTCGGTGGGGATGTACTGGGTCAGCGCGTCCAGGGCGGTGCGCACCCGGTTCTGGTCCAACGAACTGGCCGGCATAGCTTCGGCGGCGGCGGCAATATTCGCCGTGGTTGCTGCGCCGGGGGCCGGAGGAGTTCCGGCGACCTGCTGGACAATCGCCTTATTGGTCAGAGAATTGATGCTCATGCTATTCCTCCTGTGCATAAATGCCGGCTACATCACCGGCCCTTAAGACCACTATTCGCCCGGCTCTAACTCCACGTCCACGTAATCGCTGCCGTTGAGCAGATGCTCCATATCGGTGCGCCAGGGCTGCGGCATATCGAGCCATTGCGCCTCCCGCTCGGCAAAGAGGTGGATGGCCTGTTCGGGGACGAAGCCGGGGATTTGATTCAACTCCGACAGGTAGCGCCGGGTGTTGGCTACCCGCCTGCCGAGTTCGGCCAGCAGATCAGCTTCCGGAATCGGGTCATAATAGGATCGCTCGGTGGAAACGATGGCCGTGGCGGTGGCCGGCGTTCCCTCAGCCGGCAGCGGCAAAATCGCGTTGAGGATCTGGTTGACCTCATAGCTCTCATCCTTATCGGGGCGTCTGGGGGTGGCGTTAATGCTGCCGTGGTGGCCGATCTTCAGGAAATCCAGCGGCTGCTGCAGATGGGCGCGGCGCTCATGCCACATGACGTTCCAGCTGCCGTTGTGCTTGCCCTCCTTAAACTCGCCGTCCCATTCGGCGTCGCCCACGAAGAGCAGCCGGCGCTTACGCCAGACAATCAGCAAGATCACGCTCACATTGTTCTGGATGCTGCTGTCCAGCTCGGCAAACGAGAGGGCGTTGGAAAGCAGTCCGGCCTGTAGCTGCCGGAAATCTGCCGGGCTGATGTTCTGCGGCGTGGACTCGGCCGGCAGCAGGGAGGCGGCGGAAATGGTGACCGCAATTTCCTGCAGACTTCTGAGGCTCTCGTCCGCTTCCTCGCCCAGGTAGTAGCCGTCAATATCCTGCTCGGGGCCTAAGACATGAATCTCCGTCTCCGGCACATTCAGCCCCAGGTCCGCCGCGGACATGCCGGCGTGCACATATTGCGCCTGGATGCCGTTCTGTTCCGGGATGGCCCGCTTGACCGTGTCCATGGCGGTATCATTACTGACCCCATATTGGGAGGCCAGCAATTGCGCCGCCGCGCTCGCCGCCAGCCCCCGGCTCTCGATCCCCAGCATCGCCGCCTCCGCGAAGGCGTGCAGTTGCTGCGCCTTGCTCGCCTGCGGGTGGTTCTCGTTCATCGCCGCGCTCAGCCAGACATTCCGGACCTGAATGTCCGCAAAGAGGTCCGGGTCAAAGCCCTTGATGTGGTCTTCGTGCCGGTGGGTAACCACGAGCAGGTCGAGCCGCACCTTGCCCTCAACGCCGGCGCCGGGCAGCATCTCGCTCTTCAAGTGGGTGATAGCGGCGGCCAGCAGGTTAGCGCCGCCCTTCGTGCCGCAGTCAATGAGGATATGGAAGCCGTCGTCGCCCTCCGGTATGCGAACGTAAAAGCAATCTCCCACGCCCACATTGTAGGCCCGTACTAGAAGCTTAGGTCCCACTGCCGGCCTCCTGTATCCTCCGCATCTTCTCCCAGATTGAGGTGGGGCGAACGTTCAAAGCGCACCGTCCTATCGGTCGTGTGGGCGAGCAGGGGGGCCATGCGCCGGACCGGCAACCCTCCTCGCTCCGCAGCGGCGAGCGCGACCTGTCCCTGCCGTACCTGCTGCGCGATGCTGCCCAGCAGCGCCGCGCGCCGCCGCTCGCCCTCGGCGATCTCTTGCGCTTCCTGCCGGTTCGTGCCTTCGATAGGCTGCACGCCCGGCTTGCGCGCCCAGGAGAGCACGTTGCCCTTGTCATCCAGGGCCAGCGTCCCTCCGCAGAGCAGGTCGGTCAGCTTGCCGTCATAGCTGCCGAATTGCGAGCCGCTCAGCGCCACGTCCTCGCGCCACAGGTATTCCAGGACGATCTGTCGCGGCAGCCGCTGCGCCTGTCGACTCAATTTGTCCGCGCTGTACAGGTCGGTCACATAGAAATCACAGTTGGCCGGGATGAACAGCTCCCGGCGGTTGTCGTGCAGAAAACGATAGGCGGCGGATCGCGAACGCGAGATGCTGCTGATATCGTGATACACGGACAAATTGAGGCGATCATATAGGTAGCGAGGTTCGCCCAACTCTTCCGCTTCCGCCGCGGTGAGGATCTCGCGCCGGCGAAAGACCTCCAGCATCTTTTGATAGCGACCGTATGGGTCAATGGGGTTCGCCAGCTGTTCGGCGCGCAACACTGCCCGGGCATAATCCTTGAAGGTGACATCCGCCGGGGGCAGCAGGTCCAGCGGTTGCAGGGCAACGCCCTGCATGCGCTGGATGGCGCTCCAGAAGGCGGCGGCGGGGGACATGCTCCGTTCCTCGGCGTAGTGGACGGCGAATTCGCATAGTACTTCGAACATAGCCCCGGTCAGCACCTGGGAGAGCCGGTGGGGGCGGGGATCGCCGGCCACCGAGCTCATCGTCTCGCTGTTTAGCGCCGTGCGTAAGAATGGCCGGCCCCGAGTTTCCTGCCCGAACTGCTCGGCGATAGAGGAGAGTTGCTCGGCTTTTGACAGGTTTCCGCCCGTCTGCCCGGCCAGCTTGCGCCGGAACGAGTTGTTGCGCAAGATGATCAGGATCGCGGTCAGGTCGCCGATGAATTCGTGGAAGGCGGCCGTTTCGACTCCGCCGCCCTCGCTGTAGTAGGGGCGGATGCCGTCCAGGATGGCGTGGCCGAATTCGTGGTTGATGATATCCGTGGAAAGACAGGTGAAGATGCGGTCGGCCCCGCGATCGAAGTAGTAAAACTGCAGCGACTTGCTGCGCCGGTCGTAGAAGGCGTTTTCGCCGTAACCGGCGTGCGGCACGACGATGAGGCGGTTGCCGGGGAAGCCCCAGGGGATGCGCCGGCCCAGACCAAAGCCGCTTTCAAAATAGGAGAGCGCCCGCTGCAGGTGCGCCCAGACGTTCAACTGGTGAAATTGGGGCAGGTCGCTGTTCCGCCGGCCGAGCGCCTTGCCGTCATGCAGGTATGTTTGCCGCTCTTCGCTCCACACGGCCGGAGCCGCCAGCCGGCCGGTGTCCCCGTTGTAGTCAACGACCGCAAAGCGGGCGCTGGTCGGCCCGTCGCCCAGCCCCGGCTCCCACTGGACGGTGAAATCCCGGTCGAAGGCCAGCTCCGGCTCCTGGGCGGCCACCAGCGGGTCCTGAAAGTAGACGTCAAAGGGGATTTGCAGGCCGAGCGTCTTCTCGACTGCCGTGTCCAGGTAGCCGGCGGCCGCATACAACTTCCTGCGCTCCGCATCAGATAGCTGCATCCTGCTCTTCTTTGCCATATGTGAAGTCCGAGCCAGACCGGGCAGGACTCCCGAACGGCTGCGCCGGAGACAACGGCTTTGAAGGAGAGACCTGCGTAAAGGAGTGACCTACGGGATCTATTATACCATTTTTGCCCCCTTCTACGGCGATGTTGTGCGATGAGTCAGGAGACCTGCCAGGTTTCAGAAAACCTGGCAGGTCTTCACGGCGGCCAAAGCGAACGGGCGAGCGCGGAAGAGCCGGCAAGGATGCTGCGGCATGCTGCCGGGGCTACGCTTCGTCGAGACAACCCAACGTAGCCCCGACATCCCTGTCGGGCGAGCGCGTTGGCGCGGATTATCTGGTCGTGCGCCAGACCTGCCAGGTTTCAGAAAACCTGGCAGGTCTTCACGGCGGCCAAAGCGAACGGGCGAGCGCGGAAGAGCCGGCAAGGATGCTGCGGCATGTTGCCGGCGCATCTTGACCGCCCAGGCTCAGCTATTCTATACTGTCGTTGGATGCGAACGCGCGGGTCGCCCCGGCCGGCAATTGGCCGCCGCATAGCAACAGGATTCCGGCTGTTCAGGAGAGTGACAGATGACCGCAGAGTGGTACAAGGGCCTGGAAAGGTTTGTTGATCTGCACCCGGCGGGCGCCGGCGACCCGGCCGTGCGCGAAGCGATGATCGGGCTGCTGGTCAGCTACAGCAGCGATAACCAGCCCGGCATTGACGGCGCATTAAGCCGGCTGGCCGCCGCCCTGAACCGGCCGCTGGACGACATCAAAGCAGAGTTCGAGCGTTTCCGGCAGCTGGCCACGCAACCCCCTTCCTCTTACGCCAACTTCCGCCCTACCTATATAGGTAGCTTGCAGCACCTTCGCTATGGCCAGCTGATCGCCGAAGTGACGGGCTTAAGCCCGGTCTTTGGCGCGCTGCTCAGCCCGGAGGGTGGGCTGGTCGGGCCGGGAGCATTGAGCAAGCATGTCACCGGCGGCGTGCTCGGCTACCACGCCATCCCGCACGATGGGGGAGGGTACCTCTGCCGGGCGCTGAACATCGGGCCGGGCTACGAGTACATCCACGCCGAAGCCGGCCTGATCCCCGGAAACTGCGAGCGCAGCCCGCTCAAGGGGCAGATTTCCGGTATGGCTTTCTGGTGGCGCACCCTCACCTTTGGCTTCAGCAGCTTCCTCGCTTCCGCCGAGCCGCTGGAGGTCGCCGCCGAGGGCGTCGGCGTGGAGGTCGAGCCGGGAGAGTTCGCGGCCGGGGCCGGATCGTCTGCCATGCCGGCCGCGGAGGGGGTTTCGCCGGATGGGGTGCTGCTGAACCGGGCTGAGCTGTCCTTCTTGCGCGCGCTGCTGGGGATTGAGGAGGAAGCAGCCGGCAGCGAGGTGTTAGCCGCGGGCTATGATTCGCTGCTGAAGCGCGGCCTGATTGTGGAGCAGCCGGACGGCGGGTATGCGGTGGACGACGAGCTGGTTGTGCTGGCGGCGGTCGCCAGCCGGCCCCAGGCGGCGGTGACCGCGGTAACGGCCGCCGCTGAGCCGGATATCGTTGCAGCCGGCGAGGACCCGGCCGCTGCGCCGGAGACATCGGGTCAAAGCGCCATTCGCTACTACGAATGGGAGGACGCCATCGTGGAGCTGACCTACCCGGACGGCGACCACGTGCGCCTGGCCGCCATCCAGGACCGGGCGCAGCAGGTGGCCCGCCTGCAGAGCATCTTTGGCCTTGAAGCGGC
>CAYVQP010000045.1:34176-36913 GCA_964452775.1 uncultured Ardenticatenaceae bacterium
AGCCGTAGCCGGGAGCCGTGTAACTACTTTCCCGGACGTTTCAGCGCCCCACCGGTAACCGGGACATCAACCCTGCACCTGGACCGGTATGAATTAGGGATGATTTTTCGGGCGTCGCCGGGGAGGGACTAATCACCGGGCGCTTCACTTTTAGGCAAGTCTGCATCTTCCCGGAACCTGAATCCGGTCAATCGCCCGGCGCTCGTGGTTGAAGTTGCCGGGAAGATTGACCCGGCTCAACAACGCCCTAATCCCTTGACATAACGTGGATTTTACGGCTCTTGACGGTGGTAGTCATTGTCACTATTCTGATTCACTGTCATGGCCACCGGCCAGGATCGTCATGGGCGCGACGGTGTACTCGGGTTGCTGAACTTTTTCTATCACATCGCTTTCGAGGCGACCGCCGAACCGCGGGTCACGATCTTTGGCGAGAATAATGCGGTGTGGGAGGGCGAGTTTATTGGCCGGCACACCGGCGAATTTGCCGGCATTCCCGCCACGGGTAAGGATGTGCGCGTGCCGTTGTGCGTCCTTTACGATGTGGAAGCCGGCGAGATCAAGCGCGCGCGCATTTACTTCGAGATGCCGGTTCTATTCCAACAGCTCGGAGTCCAGCCGGGGTAGGCGACCTGGAAAGCTCTCCTTCACAACCCCGCAGCTCTTCAGCAGGTTCATCGCGGGTCGGGCATACTCAGCCGGACCTGCGGGATGTAAGTTTCCAGCGCGAAAACCGCTCATTCGAGGAGGCAAGATGAGACGATCAGTTTCGTCAGTTGTGTTGGCGGCGGTGTTACTGTCCTCTATCAGCGTGGCGCTTCCCAAAGCGTATGTCTCGGCGCTTGCCGGCGGACAGACGGCGACCCAATCCAACTCGTCCGCCCGCTATACCATCACCGACCTGGGCACGCTGGGTGGAGCGACAACCAAGGCGATGGGCATCAACGAGGTTGGCCAGATCGTCGGCGCCTCCCAATCCGGCATGTATATGCACGCCTTTCTGTGGGACAACGGGACGATGACGAACCTGGGCGCGCTTGGCTCCTATGGCAGCTGGGCCTATGACATCAACGACGCCGGCCAGGTGGTCGGGGGGTCGTACGTCGGCGAAGAGTTTCATACCCATGCCTTCCTGTGGCAGAACGGCGCGATGCAGGACCTGGGCACGCTGGGCGGCCCAGACAGCTACGCCTTTGGGATCGACAGCTCCGGGCAGGCGGTGGGGTCAGCCTGTTGCGCGCCGGATTCATACATCACGCATGCCGTCCTGTGGGGAAGCAGCGGGATTGTGGATTTGGGCGACCTGGACCTGTTGTGGCCCAACTACAGCTTTGCCTTTGGCATCAACGATGCCGGCCAGGTAGTCGGTCATTCTGCCACCTCAGACCCAAACCAACTTTCTCACGCCTTTCTGTGGCAAGACGGTTCGATGCAGGACCTGGGCACCCTGGGGGGCGATCACAGCGAGGCGTGGGGGATCAACGAAAATGGGCAGGTAGTGGGTCTTTCCAGATTGGCCGATAACACCACGTTTCATGCCATCTTGTGGGATGGCGCGCTGCAAGACCTGGGCGCGCTGACCTTTACCAACAGCGTTGCGTATGATATCAACGACAAAGGGCAGGTGGTCGGCGCGCTGCAAACCGGGCAAGTCTCCCACGCCTTTATTTGGGCGGATGGCCAGATGCAAGACCTGAACAACCTGATTCCTGCTGACTCGGGTTGGGTCCTGTCTGAAGCGCGCGCCATCAATGAAAAGGGCCGGATCGCCGGCTTCGGCACGTTTGACGGCCAGACCCGCGCGTTTTTGCTGACTCCGCAAGCGTATCACTGGGCCAATCCCAGCGGCGGCGCGTGGCACTTGACCACCAACTGGGACCCGCAGGGCGACCCCGGCGCAGGCGATACGGTTATCTTCGCCCTCGGCGGACAGTACACGGTGGATGCCAGCACACTGGGGGCCGGCGCTCCCGCCGCATGGCCGCCCCAATTTTCTATTGACCGCATGGTGATCACCTCCACGAACTTTGTCTATTTCAACAACATGGACCTGAATATGGTCTACGACTCGCCGGAAGAGCCTTCCCTGGAGGTTGATGCGGGCGGGACAGCAGCCATCAACTCCGGCGCGGCGACCTTTTCCCACGCCATCATCGGCGGCGCGCCGCCCGCAAATCCCAACAACCCGCCCCTCGCCCGTTTGCAGGTGTTGGGTAACGGGGCCAGCCTGACCGGTTCGGGTCGTCTGAGCGTTGGCGATGAAGGGGCGGGCGAACTGTTCGTCACCGGCGGAGGGCAATTGACCAGCGCGGAATCGCGCATCGGCGGCTTGCTCTCCACAGGTGCGGGCGTGGCCGACGTGGGCGGCGATGGGTCGCAGTGGGACACCGGCAACCTTGCCGTGGGCTATGGCGTCAGCGGTACCCTGTCGATCCAGTACGGCGGGCGCGTCAATTCGAACGACGCCTATGTGAGCCTTGGCGTCCTCAGCGAAGATTCGCTGGTGACCGTTGACGGCATTAGCGCGATCACCAATCAGCCGTCTATGTGGGCGCTTCTCGGCAATTTGTTCGTTGGACAAACCTGGAATGGTACTGTTAAAGTGCTGAACGGCGCCGATCTGTATGTCGGCCAGGATGTGTATATTAGGAATGGCAGCCTGGAGATTAATGGCCGCCATCCCAACAACGACCCCTCTGACCTGGATGTGATGGGCAGCGTCTATGTTGGCGGGCCG
>CAYVQP010000046.1:0-21500 GCA_964452775.1 uncultured Ardenticatenaceae bacterium
GTGAAAGACCTGCGGGGTTTTGTCCTCAGTTAGCGAGAGGACCACTTAGTGATTCTCTCGCTAAATCTTTATAGAAACCCCGCAGGTCTTGCTGAGTATGCTCGCTCGGCGGCAAAACCCGTGAAAGACCTGCGGGGTTTTGTCCTCAGTTAGCGAGAGGACCACTTAGTGGTCTTCTCGCGAAATTAGGACAATTCCCCACAGTTCCTCTGTATACTGAACAGACTATTCGCATGAACAACGTTGCAGATGACTCCCCGGAAATCGGAAATTACTGCAATATCAGCCGGGCGTCAGCCAGGACGATGCTGCCCCAACTGCGATACCATTTCACAATGTGCTCGCTCTGATCGCCGGCCACCGGCGCCACCTGAAACACTGGAATGCCGGAGACGAGATCCAGGTCTTGCCGTGAGCTGGTATGCCCACCTTTGCCGAGGCTGAGCGTGGTATAGTACTGGCCCGGCGCCAGATTGACATTGGGTATGTGCAGGCACATCCGCCGCGACTCGTCCGCCTGCAAATCAAAAGTCTCTCTGGTGAAGTAGGTGCCGACGCAATCTCCCATCACGTTAAAGAGACTGACGCCAACGTTGAGGCCCTCGACCTTTTGCTTCGAATAGGCCGTCATTTGGATATCAATCGGCTCACCAAAGCAGAGAAAACCCCTGTCGCTGCTCTCCAGGTTGATTTCGGTGAAGTGCGTTTGCTCGCCCACGCCCGGCCGGCGCAAGCGAGTGAGTTCACTGTGCTCATTCGTCGCGCCGAGCGTGTCATGCAGGTAGGCGCTGACCACCTGGTCGGTCGCCCCCTGGCGATAAATGCGGCCTTCTGAGAGCAGGATGCTGCGCGGGCACAAGTTGCTGACCGCGCCCATATTGTGACTGACGAACAGCACCGTACGGCCGGCCTGCGCCACTTCACTCATCTTCCCCAGGCAGCGTTTCTGGAACTCGGCGTCTCCAACGGCCAACACTTCGTCAATCAGCAGGATCTCAGGTTCGAGGTACGCCGCCACGGAGAAGGCCAGGCGTACTTGCATGCCGGAGGAGTATCGTTTGATCGGTGTGTCGATAAACTTCTCCACCCCGGAGAAGTCAACGATCTCATCAAATCGGCGATCTATCTCCACCTTCCGCATGCCCAGCACGGTGCCGTTCAGATAGACGTTTTCCCGGCCGGTCAACTCCGGATGGAAGCCGGTGCCCACTTCCAACAGGCTGGCGACTCGACCATTTAGCACCACCCTACCTTTGGTTGGCGGGGTAATGCGCGAGAGAACTTTCAATAGCGTGCTTTTTCCGGCCCCATTACGCCCGATAAGGCCCACCACCTCGCCCTCTGCAACCTCGAACGAGACATCCTCCAGGGGCCAGATCACGTCAGCGCTGCCATTTGCGCCGAAGTTGCTCAGACTTCGCAGCCGCCTGAAGTTGGTTAGCGGGGCGCGTAACCAGGACAGGCCGGCCTGAAATAGCGTGTCCGACTGCTCTTCGGCCACGCCGATGCGGTAACGCTTGCTGACTGATTCAACCAGAATCGCCGGCCGGCTCATCACAGTTCCCAATCAGGCCACATCGGCGAAGATCGCTTCCATACGCCGGAAGTAGTAAGCGCCGGAAACCGCGATCAGCAGCGCCGAAATCGAGCCAACCGCAATCAGATTCCAGGGCATCGGCGTGGTGTTCAAGAGGGCGGCGCGAAAGCCTTCGATCACGCCGACCATTGGATAGAGGCTATAGATCAAAGTAGCAGTCTCTCCGAAACGCTCGGTGAACGACGACACCGGCCAGACCACCGGAGCGGCAAGCATTAGCAACTGCAGGGCAAATTGCAGCGCGTGCTTTACATCTCGGTATAGCACCGCCAGGGCGGACAGCCACATCCCCACCCCGGCAGCGGTGAGAATCATCAACAGCACCAGATAGGGCAGGAAGATGATGTTGTATGTGGGCCGGATTTTGAACCAGAGCATCATCACCAGGATGATTACAAAGGCAATTGCAAAATCAACCAGCTTGGCGAACACCGGAGCCAACGGGTAGATCAGTCGCGGAAAGTAGACCTTGGAGAGCATCTTGGTGTTCCCCACCAGGCTCAGGGTGGAGGCGCTCAGCGCTGCCGCAAAGTAAGTCCAGGGGACGAGCGCGGTATAGTTAAAGATGGAGTAGGGCACTCCGTCGCTGCTCACCTCGGCGATGTCGCCAAAGATGACCGTGAACACGACCATACTGAGCAGGGGCCGGATAATCGCCCAACCCAGGCCGAGGACCGTCTGCTTGTAGAGTATCTTGACGTCACGCGTCACCAGGAAATAGAACAGGTCCCGGTAATCGCGTAACTCCCGAAGATTCAGTGGCTGCCAGCCACGGGGCGGCTCTATGACGGTCTGGCGTGGTCGCTCGGCGTTCGCAGCCACTCAATCCTCCTGGCGGCGCTGGCCCATCCAGATAATACCGGCAACCGGCAAGGCCAACAGTGCGCCGCCCCAGGCCAGCCAGGGCGTTGTGCGGGCCGCCATGCCGTCCGGCGCATTGTGGACGATCGGCAGGTAATACACTTCGATAGATTCCTCGACCGTAACCACCGTTGTATCCGTTCCCACGCCGGTGTCGTCGTCCGTAATGGTCAAGGTGACCAGATAGACATTGGCTTCAGCATAGGTATGCGTGGGGGTCAGCGAGCCGGTTGCCGTGATGCCGTCCCCGAAGTCCCAGACGATCGTGTGGGTATCGAGCGTACCGACATCTGTGAAAGCGCCGGTAAAGCTGATAGGCTGGCCGTCCACACCACTCAAGTCAGGACCGGCATTTACCACCGGCGGAACATTGTAGGCAATGATGTTCGTGAACGTGATCGCTTCGCCGGTGTCGTCATCAACCAGGATAATGGTGGCGGTCAGGGTATCGAACGGTGTGCCGGAAAGCGGGTCATCATCCAGGTATTGGTGCGTTTGAGTGAACGCGCGAACGCCGGCGGTAAATGCGAAATTATCCTGTTCGCCGTCGCCCCACAGGATGACTGCGTCATATGTGTCGAGTAAGCCGGGGTCAGTGAAGGCGGCTACGAGTGTCGCCGTATCGTTTTCGTCAACGGTCGCGTCCAGACTGACGTTATCAACAATCGGGGCCACATTGTGGACCGTCGTTTCCATTTCAATGCTGTCGCTACTGCCGTCGCCATCATACAGAACCATCGCTACATCGTAAACGTCGGCGGGCGTGCCGGAGGGATCGTCATCTACATATAGGTGCGTCTCGGTGAAAGTGGTCGTGCCCGCCGGATAGTAGTAGGTGTTAGTGAACCCGTCGCCCCAGGTAACCTTCAGAGTGAAGGCGTCCTGTGGATCGGCGTCGTTGATGTCGCCGGTCAATGTGGCCTTGTCCCCTTCGTTGTAGTCAAGGGCATCCAGCGCTACGTTCTCCAGAGATGGGGGCTGGTTGTTCAGCCAGACGTAGGAAGGGACCGGCTCATTGGCCATGAATGCGTCCAGGTCGCCATCGCCGTTCACATCGCCCAGCGCGACCGAGTAGCTCTCAAACGTGCCGCCGAAGTATTGGCCGCTATCTGTAAAGACGCCGCCGTTGTTCAACCAGAGCTCGCTGGGCTGACCCTTGATGTTCGCCCAGAAGCTGTCCAGGTCGCCGTCTGCGTCTACATCGCCGAGCGCGATATCGTATGTGCTGCTGTCACCCACCGTCTGAACAGTCGGTGTAAAGACGCCGCCGCCCAGGTTAAACCAGATTTCGTTGCTCTGCACGTTTGTGTTGGCGACAAAGGCATCCGGCAAACCGTCGTTGTTCAGGTCACCGAGGGCCACCGAAGTACTGAAACTCGAGCCCAGACTTTGCCCACTGTCGGTGAACATGGCCGCACCGTCATTCAGCCAGACGCGATTGCCGCCGCCGTAGTTGGCCACAAACGCATCCAGGTCGCCGTCTTCATCCAGGTCAGCCAGGTCTACGTCCCACCAGCCACTTGAGAAGCCAAGTAGCTGTCCGCTATCACTGAAACTTCCCTCGGTTCCGCCCTGCAAGCCACCGTTATTAACCCAGACGACGTTTTCGTTGGGGCGGGCGAGGAATAGATCCAGGTCGGCGTCGCCGTCCAGGTCGCCAAGCGATAGGTTCATACTGCCGGATATTACCTGGGTGCTGGTGAAGACCGCGGCGCCGTCGTTCTGCCACACCACGCTCTGGCTGGAGTCCGCGACTACGGCATCCAGGTCGCCGTCGCCGTCTATGTCGCCGAGGGCCAGGCCCGAGCCGTTCCCGGTGGCCAGCGCCTGCCCGCTATCTACAAAGATGCCGGCGCCATCGTTCAACCATATCTTGGCCGGCCGGCTGGCGCGATTGACGGTAAAGGCATCCAGGTCGCCGTCGCCGTCCAGGTCGCCCAGCTCAACGTCCCGGCCGAGCAGGTCCGTGCCCAGGCGCTGGCCGCTATCCACGAAAATACCGCTGCCTTCTGTTACTTCGGCCCGGAAGGTCCACACGGTAGGCGTCAGCGGGGCGTCGCCGTCAATGTCACTGAGGGTGCCGGTAGTCGCGCTGGCCATGACCAGTTCGCCGGGGTAGAAGGGTCGCGTGGGGGTAAGGTAGATGACATTACTGTCCACCCCGTAGACGCCCAGGAGTTGCCCACTCTGCATCGCATGTACGGCAAATGTGCGCGTATTTACGGTGGCGGGGTCAATCGGCTCGTCGTAGCTGATGCCGACCGAGGCAGTTTGCGGAACTGTGTGGCTATTCGGCTCCGGAAAGGGCATGGGGTTGCCGGGCGCCCGCAAGTCTTGCGCCTGGGCGGCTACGCTCATGCTGCCGAACAACAGCGCTGAAAGCCCCAGCCCGAGCAGAAGCGTCAGCGCCAACGACTTCAATACCCGGCTTGAGAGCAGGATCCTTTCTTGTTGCTCGTACATCTGGGTTGTGCCTCCTGTCGCACGCCGGCATCCATACCCGGCCACAAATGTGCTCCGCCCTTCCGACAAACGGATTCAACCATCATCGCGCGTTCAGCGGATGATTAAACTGGCCGGCACGCACAACATATACTTCGCCAGGAGGGAGGATCATCTCCGGCTCGCAGCCATCACATGTGATCACAGCGATACAATTCGGCCGCTCCCGGCCCAGCGAAGAGCGTTGCGCGTGTCAACAATTAGCCGGGCGCCGTCACCGACTATTGACCAATCGATTGCATCATGATTCGTGACGACAACTACGCAATCCGCAGCAGCGAGGGCGCCCGCAGTGAGCGGAGTAGATTGTAACGGAATCCCTTCAGCAAACAAGTCCGGCACGTGTGGATCAGCGTAGGCGACGATAGCCCCTTTCTCCCGTAGCAAATGGATAATGTCCAACGCCGGGCTTTCCCGAATGTCGTTTACATTGGGCTTATAAGCGACGCCGATAACCAGGATATTGCTGCCCTTCACCGCCCGGCAATCGTCATTCAGCGCTTCGCTCACCTTATTCACCACGTGCTCCGGCATGTAGCCATTCACCTCGCTGGCCAACTCGATGAAACGGGCAGTGTAATTCAGGGTGCGCAGCTTCCAACTGAGATAGTGTGGGTCCACCGGAATGCAGTGTCCACCCAGGCCGGGACCGGGATAGAAAGGCATAAATCCATAGGGCTTCGAGGAAGCAGCCTTGACAATCTCCCACACATCCAGGCCCAACTTATCACACATGAGCGCCATCTCATTCACCAGGCCGATATTGACCGCCCGGAAGGTATTCTCCAGCAACTTGACCATCTCGGCCGCGCTCGTGCTCGAAACCGCCACCGGCTCCTTGACGATGGTCCCATATAGCGCCATCGCCACCTCCAGACAGGCCTCAGTCGTGCCGCCAATCACTTTGGGAGTGGTGTAAATGGTGTAATCTGTCCGCCCCGGGTCAATGCGTTCGGGGGAGAAGGCCAGAAAGAATGTCTGCCCCACGCTGGAGCCATTGGCCGCCAGCCGGGGCAAGACGATCTCCTCAGTCGTGCCGGGATAGGTGGTGCTCTCCAGCACAATTAACTTCCCATCGGAACCCTGCTCTGCAATCCGGTCGGCGGCGGCCACAATGTAGGATATATCCGGGTCTTTCGTCTTGCGTAGCGGCGTGGGAACACAAATTGAGATGGTATCCACATCATGCAAAGCTGCGTAGTCGGTCGCCGGCAGCAGCCGGCGGTCTCTGACCAGCGACTCCACCGTTGCGGCGGGGATGTCCTCGATGTAACTTTCGCCGGCCTGCAGGGCGCGCACCTTTTCGCCGACTACGTCTACCCCGACTACGGTAAAACCGGCCTCGGCAAACGCGACGGCCAGCGGCAGCCCCACATAGCCCAACCCAACCACGCCCACACGCGCCTGCCGGTTGCGGATCTTTGCCAGCAATTTCTCTTTAGCCTGCATTCAAAAATCCTTGCTGCCGGCTTCTGGCAGGCAGCCTATTGTTTTCTACTTCAGCTTCTCAATGGCGGATGAATCCAGTTTCACCCGCTGATAGCGATCATTCAAATAGGTCAGCAGAATCTGTACTCGTTCGCCGTCTGCCAGTTGCATGTCAAATAGCCCCTCCAATCCTTCCAGTGGGCCGCTGACTATGCGTACTCGTTCGCCTCTGTGGAATTGTCGTCCGGCATCCGGACCGAGCCTGGCAAGCTCTGCCAGGAACTTCTTCAGTTCCTGAACGAGGTGATCGGGCACCGGCGCCGGTTCGTCCCCGAAGCGAACCAACCCTCTCACGCCCGGCGTCCACTGCAGGGCATCCGTTCCCAACTCTTCCAGGTCCAGGTGCACGAAGAGATACCCAGGGAAGTAGGGGCGCACTCGCGCCGCCCGCGGATTCCTCGGAGTAACCCGAATCGAGGGAAAGAAGTGCTCCACTCCTTTCAGGGTTGACAGATGTTGGTCTACAGCGCGCTCTTTGTGCGGCTTAACATGCAAGACGTACCATTGCGCCGGCATCGTTACTACTTCAGCCTCCGGGCAGGATCGCCTTTTCAAATTGCAAGCCTGCAGCATCTTGGCCGTGTTTTGCCAATATTATAGCCAATGCGGAGCGACCCGGCAGCAATGACAAGGCCCACAACCCGCCGGCGAGGGAGTATAGCGAATGGAGACTACCACCATCAGTAGATGGGCACAGCCAGCCGGGGAACCAGGGCCAGCGCCGCCTGCGGATTAAGGGCCAGCAAGACGAAGATGATCAGGGCCAATAAGAGCGCAATCTGCGCGGCCTTTTCTGACCGCGAAGCTCCCCTGAAGCGCACAGAGAACGGCGGCAACTCTGCATCCGGCTGTTTTACCAGCCACCGCAAGCCGCGCAATGCCCCGACGACTGCGCTCGCGCCGGCAATGACCAGCAGCATGGCATTGGCCGGTGATGAAGGTGCAGTCAACGAGATAACCAGCCAGCGGGCTGCATAGCCGGGTGTAAGCGGAAAACCGGCCAAGGAGAGCACACCGAAAATCAGCAGCGCGGCGACGAGCGGCTGCCGCCGGGCCAGTCCCCGCGCAGCGGCGAATGTGTCCTCCGGTTTCCCGGGTCCTTCTGCGCCCTTCTGCTGCCGGAGTACAGTCATGCCCAGGCCGGTTGCCAATAGACTGATCACCCGCATCAGCAAGAGCGAGAACACTACCGGCAGCCCTTCCACGCCGGATGACAGGGCCAGCATGACCGCTCCCATGTCAGCCAACAGCACGTAGGCCAGAAGCCGGTCCCAGCCGGCGCTGGTGAAGGCCAGCAATGCTGATAGAGCAATCGTGCCCCCCGCCGCCAGCCGCAGCAGGGAGGAGAATTGCGGCTGCTGCATCAATGCCGGATAGCCGGCGATAACGCCGCCAATCAACAGCAACAAGCCAAATTGCGCCGGCCCAAAGGCGAATAACGCCGCCAGCGGAGCGGACTCTGAAACGATTGGCCGCACCCAGATGATGAATGGAAAGCCGGCCAACACGATGAGAAGACCAAGCAAAAACAGCCGCCAGGCAAGTTCGGAAAAGGCAGTCGCGCCGCCGGCCAGCAGCCAGCCGGCCAGCAGCAAGAGCGCCGCGGCCAGGGTGGTGATTAGCAGGTAGCGCAACGAGCCGGTCGTCGAACCGATACGGCCCACTTGAAGCACAACCGCGGTGATCCCGGCGGCGATGAACCACAAGATCGCGCCGAAGATGAACTGCCCCGCCACCAGCGATACGCCAAGAAATGAGATCGCAGCCAGCGCGCCGGGAGCAAAGTCCGCCCCCTGTGGAAACAACGCTGATAGGAGGAGCAGCAGCGCCAGCAAACCATACAGGTAAAGCAGCGCCTCGCGCAATCCCTCCGACAGGAGCAGCACGCGCTCAAAGATCGCCCACTCCAAAGCGTCAGCCGGGGCGGAAGCGAGCGCGCCGCGCAAGAGCAGCAGGCCGGCCGCCCCAGCCACTGCCGACACGGCCGGCCAGCGCCGGGACTGCAGATAGACTACGCCGGCCAGGACGAGTGGCCCGAAGAAAAGCAGCGCCGGCGCCGGGATCAATGTTCGTCCAGTCGCCAGGGCAGCGCGTGGTGCGCCTGGGTCAGATAGGCAATTGCCAGCGCAATGACCAGATTGGCGACTGCCAGCAGGGTCAACATGGCCAGCGATTGTTCCAGGCTGCTGTAAAGTAGCTCAAAGCCGCTCATGAAGATGAGCAGGCCCATGCCGGCCTTTAGCGGCTCACTCGTCACGGCCATCCCGAGTAACCCCAGCGCCATCAGGCCATACACGGCCAGGCTGACCGGCTCCGGCACGACCGGTAACTGTACTCCGGCGCTTTGCCCCACTTGCAGGACAACGATGGTCACCAATACGACCAGCGCCAGGCGCACGATACTCCGCAGCGAAAGGCGGAAGCGTCCCCACTGCAGGTAGCGAACCGGGTACAGCCTGGCCGCCTCTTCCGCGGTGAGGTCCGGCGGCGTCTTGCCCCATTCGACCTGCCGGGCGGTGATATACAGCATGAGACAAACGAATAGCCCGACCAGTAGTTTGACGTATGCCACCCGGGGATCGAGGACATCTACAAAGAGCAGACCGGCCAGCAGATATTGGGCGGCCAGGGCCAGCAGGGCGATTCGCCAATCCCATACTGCCACCACAATCGCCGCTGCCGCGATGACTAGATAAGCTGCCGGAAACCCGCGGATTGGCTCCGCCCAGGCCAGCCAATCGAAAATCGTCGGAAAATCACTCAAGAGCGGGCATCCTCCACGGTCACTTCACCTCAACGCAGCAGCAACAATATCGCAAACAGCAGCAGGAGCCATAGCAAGCCCCATTCACCCTCCAGAATGGCCGCTGCCTGCTGCACTAACAACACGCCTTGCGACAGGCCGCGTCGCAGGAGGTCGCCCGGCCAGGGTGGTAAGGATCGTCGCGATATTGCCGCAGTTGCCGCCGTGTGCATTTCGCCTGCCCGCGACCGAAAACGGAAGAGAACCAGTCCGCCGCCGATACTCAACAAGATAGTCAGCCAGGACCACAGACCGGCAGTGGTCAGGCCGGCCGGGGTCAGCAAGAACAGCGCCGGGATGATCAACGCCAGCCGGCTTAACGGGCGCCATCGCGCTCCGTTGCCGGCCTCGACGGACTCCTCAGTTGCTGCTTGATTTGACCAGACAAAGGATATTCCGGCGGCAATCAAGGGCATAAACAACAGCGAGATCACCGGCACAAGCGGCCATAGGCCGTCCTCAATCCAGGCATCATACAGGGCGCTCAACGCCGCAAAGCCAATCGTCAGGGGCAACGTGGCCATCGCCGCCAGTGCGAGCGCCGGCCCAAGGAGCAGCGAAATACGTCCTGGCCGGCCGCCTGTCTGGGAGCTGCGCGCGCTTAACATTGGGGCCAACAGGAAGACGCCGCCGGCCAGCAACAACAAGCGTAATGCCGGCAGGACAACCGCGCCGGTCGCCGCGGCCACGACCAGCGCCGCTAAAGCCATACAGAGCGCCGTTTCCTGCTTGCCGGCAAACTGCATCTCCGTCCAGGCCCGATGCAGAGCCCAGATAAAGACAGCCAGCGCCGCGAGCGCCGGCAGCAGCAGAACTCCCTGCCCAGGCGCGCCCCCTTCCGTTAACCGGAACAACAGGAATCCGCCGGTAGTCGCCGGAGTCGCATACAGCAGGCCGGTCAGGCCCGTCGGAGCGGCCTCAGCCTTATTGCGCCTTGTCGCCATGATGGGCAACGCCAGAAGCTGCCAGGATGCGCCCAACGCTGTCCAGAACAACGCGGTATTCGACCAGTGCGCGCCGGCGGTCAACGAGCCCGGCCCAACTTGCGCCAGGTTCGCCGCGCCCAAAGCAATGAAGAAGACGCCGGTCCAGGCAAGGGCCAAAATGCTCAGCAACTCCCATAGTCTGGCCTTGAGGACAATGGCCAGCGACAGCGTCCAGACGAGAGCCAACAAGACCCAGGCGGACAGGAGCTGGGAGAGTGAAGCTGTCCACAGGCTGCCTATGCCGGCGCTTACCAGGAGCAATGCCGCCCCGGCTGACACACCCGCCGATGCGCTATTGCGCCCCAGGCCGGCAACCAGCGCACTGATCAGCAAGACTAATAACAGCAGAGTGACCTGCCAGGCCTCGCTATCCACAATCAGCGCCGGCGCGTCTCCCGCCGATCCCAGCGCAAACGGCAATTGAAACCAGGTCGCCAACCAGAGGAGCAAGGCCAGCACGCTGCCCGTCAGGGCTACGCCAGGGGCCAAATACGGCCGGTATCGGGCGGTCAGGAATGTAGCCGCCGAAGTGAGGAGCAGAAGCGCAAGAATAAGTAAGGGAACGGTCATAGATGATCGGACGTGGCCGAATCCAGATGAGCAGAGAGGGCGCGAGTGACGCCATGACCTGCCAGGGCGCTGCATTCTAGCGCGCCCAGATAGATACGACAACCACACTAAAGCGCCGCTCAGGATCAGGGAAGAGCTGCGGGGTTTCCGCAGACAACAATTCAAAAATCTGAATTGCCGGTATAATGTTGTTAGTGGCCGGCGCGGTCGCCGCGGCCCCTGCAACCTCTGACGAACAGGCGACTGAGCAGGCGCAGCAGCGCCGGAGACAGGAGAACCCCACATGAGCGAGAGCGAGACGACGAAGCCGATCACTGATCCAGTACATACCCGGGCCCCATACTGGCAGGACGTGCCGGACGAGGAGTGGATGAACTGGCGCTGGCAGATGGCGAACCGGCTAAACTCAGCCGAAGAGCTGGGCAAGGTCGTTAACCTGACCGATTCGGAAAAACGGGCGCTGAGCACGAAGGGGCTTTTCCGGGTTGACATTACTCCCTATTTCGCCAGCCTGATTGACCCGGATGACATCTATTGTCCGGTGCGCCGGCAGATCATACCCACCGATCAGGAGATAGTGCCCTTCGAATCAATGATGGAGGATTCACTGGCGGAGGACAAGCATTCGCCGGTGCCGGGGCTGGTGCACCGCTATCCGGACCGGGTGTTGATGCTGGTCACTACCCAGTGCGCCAGTTACTGTCGCTACTGCACACGTAGCCGGATCGTGGGCGACCCTACGCAGACCTTCAGTCGCAAGGAGTTTGACGCCCAGATCGATTACATCGAGAAGACGCCTCAGATCCGGGACGTGTTGCTCTCCGGCGGCGATCCGATGGTGCTCGCCCCGAAGTTGTTGGACATGATCCTTGGCCGTCTGCGGGCTATTCCGCACCTGGAGATTATCCGCATCGGCTCCCGCGTGCCCGTTTTCCTGCCCATGCGGGTTACGCCGGAGTTCTGCGAGATGATCAGCCAATATCATCCGCTCTGGATGAACATCCACGTTAACCACCACAAAGAGATCACCCCGGAGCTGGCGGCGGCCTGCGACCGGCTGACTCGCGCCGGCGTACCCCTGGGCAATCAGAGTGTGCTGCTGGCCGGCGTGAACGATTCGGTGCACCTGCAACGCCGGCTGGTTCATGAGCTGGTGAAGATTCGTGTGCGACCCTATTACCTCTATCAATGCGACCTGGTGGAAGGCTCCGGCCATTTGCGCACCACGGTCAGCAAGGGTATCGAGATCATCGAAGGGCTGCGCGGGCACACCTCCGGCTACGCGGTGCCGACCTATGTGATCGACGCGCCGGGCGGCGGGGGTAAGATCCCCGTGCAGCCGAATTACGTCCTGGCGCAGGCCCCCGGCAAAGTCGTTCTACGCAACTTTGAAGGGTTTATCACCACCTATACCGAGCCTCTGGACTACGATCCGGACCTGATCAAGCACCAGGAATCGTTGATCGCGCCGCGCTCGGAACCCGGGCAAGGAGGCATCCTCAACCTGCTGGAGGGACAGCGGATGTTTATCGAGCCGGAAGGGTTCGCCAATGTGCACGCCCGCGGCGGGGCGGAACATCGCCTGCGCAGCGGCGACCTGAGCCACAAGTGGCAGCCGCTGGGCGTGGGTAGCATCATACCGGAGCCAGAGAAACTGCCGGAAACGGTGGAGGATAACGGCTCCAAGCCGGCAGGCGAGGAATAGTCGTCAGCAAAACAGCCGGCTGCCGCGAGGTGACCGGTAGCGGCTTCTTACGTGCTGCCCCGGCGCTAACCCTTGCGGGCCTGACCCGCTGAGGTTGGCGAGACGAGCGACCCCGCAGCTTGCTTTGTGGGTCGAAAGCCGGAGGCCAGCGCCAAGCGCAATTCCGGGACGGCCTTTTCGGCCGCTTCCAGCCCCCGAGCCAAAGTCCTGGCCCGGCGACCAAAGTTGACATAAGAATCGCCGTCCAGAGGCGGCCTGATCAGACAGTCTGCTTGACCCAACCCCGCCCCCGTATTCTCGATCATCAGCTCCAGCGCCATCAGGCCCATGCCGACCGGCCCCCCGCCGCGATCGTGTTTCGGCTTAAAAATGTCCACACCAATGACATAATCAGCGCCCATTTGCCGCACGACCGAGATGGGTAAGTTGTTGGTGATACCGCCATCGCACAGTATGCGACCGCCAAGTTTTACCGGCTCGACCAACACGGGAACGGCACAACTGGCCACGATAGCGGGCGCCAACGGCCCTTCATGCAGCACGATCATCTCGCCGGTGTGAATGTCGGTCGCTACGGCCGCGAAGGGGATGTCCAGGTCGGCAAAGGTAATATCGCCCAGCAGCCGTACCAGCATTTCGCCCAATCGGTCGAACGTAACGAAACCCTTCCCCGGCAAGACAAAGCTGATGAAATCGCGCCAGCGGAACTTGAAGCTGATATATTCCAGCTCGGCAGGTGATAGCCCGGCGCAATAAAGCCCTCCCACCAGAGCGCCGACGCTGGTGCCGGCGACCACATCAATGGGAATCCCCTCCCGCTCCAACACGGAGAGGACGCCGATATGGGCAACGCCGCGCACCGCGCCGCCGCCCAACGCCAGCCCAACCCGCTGGCGCCGGTCTACCTGTGCTTTACCTGGACTCACAACTAGACTGCCTCCGGATTCTGAATGCGCGTCAGGCCGGCCAGGTGGTGTCGATTTCGCGGGCGCAATTGACCAATTCCACCGCTGCTTTGGGCGCCTTCAGGACTTTCATCAAATTACCCTTCAGCTTCAGCTTCCGCGAAGAGATGCCGCGAATGGGATCGAGTCGTCCTTCCAGCACATCGCGCCAGATCGCCAATGGGGCGGCGATCTCAAAGGCAGCCTGTTTTTCGCCGGCAGATTGTAGCCGTTTGGCCGAGCGACATTCGCCGTGCCATAGGTCCAGGTAGAGATACTCCTCTCCCGACAGGCCCGGCCCCGGCTGAACGACAAAGACCAGATCGCCCTCCCACTTCTGGGCGGCATCCTTGTATGCCTGGCTGCCGTTGACTATCGTCATCAGTTCCTGTACCCACTCGTCACTGGGAAATGCTAATGTCATCAGAACCTCTCCTCTGTAAGTCGAAATTGTATTTCGACGCCGATTTGGAAAATCGGGTTAAATTCTCACGTCAGCTCGTGTGAACCCCTTCACAACTACTGCCGGGAGCTTGCTCAGCTCCTCTGTAAGTCGAAATTTTATTTCGACGCCGATTTGGAAAATCGGGTTACATTCTCACGTCAGCTCGTGAGAACCCCTTCACAACCACTGCCGGGAGCTTGCTCAGCTCCTCCGTAAGTCGAAATTTTATTTCGACGCCGATTTGGAAAATCGGGTTACATTCTCACGTCAGCTCGTGAGAACTCCTTCACAACTACTGTCGGGAGCCTGCCTACCTGGGTGACGGTCACGGAGCCGGTAGACAAGAGCAGCCCGGCAGATCAGGATTGCCTAACTCCCAAAGTTACATTGACAATAAGTGTACCCGTCATCCGGCGGTTTGCCTAAGTGATTCTCTCGCCGAGCCTTTCTAAAAAGACCCGCAGCTCTTTCCGAGGTTCATTCTGCAGCGAACGTACGCTATCAGACCTGAGGGGTTTCTGTGGTGACTCAGCCAGAGAAGAGAACTACTTTGCTGGCAAAACGCGCGCCTGCTGATAGAATTTAGACAACTATCACAGATGGTCGGCTTCATTGTTGGGCACTTTCGCCGGCCGGTGGGGTAGCGAGGAAGCAGGGGTATGACCGGGAAGAGTGCGCTTGTATTGGCCGGGGGCGGCCTGAATGGGGCCGTCTACGAGATCGGGGCGCTGTGCGCCATCGAAGACTTGCTTCTTGATCGCACGGTCAATGATTTTGACATTTTCGTCGGCACCAGCGCCGGCGCTTTCGTGGCCAGTCTATTGGCCAACGGCATCAATCCGCGCGAAATGCTGCAAGGATTGGACGGTTCTCATCCCGAGTTGCCACCCATTGAACACAAACACATCCTGAACATCGATCGGCGAGGAGTGGCGCAATCCGCCTTGCGATTTCCGGCGCGGACGCTGGCTGCCGGGCGCCATTACCTGCGAAACCGCAGCGAGAAAACGCTTGTCGATTTAGCTCTGAACCTGTCCGACGCCCTGCCCGCCGGCATCTATGACCCCCTGGCGCTGGAGAAGTACGTGCGTCACTTGCTCTCCTTTCCCGGCTTGAGCAATGATTTCGACGCATTGGCCCGGGAGCTTTACATCATCGCTACCGACCTGGATAGCGGGGAGCGGGCTGTGTTCGGCAGCGGTCATGTGGAAGAGGCGCCGATCTCAATGGCGGTGGCGGCTTCTTCGGCGATGCCGATATTGTACAAGCCGGTGCGCATCGGCAGGCATGAATATGTGGACGGCGGCATTCGGGGAAACGCCAGCCTGGACCTGGCCATTGAACGCGGCGCGACGCTTGTCGTCTGCATCAACCCGATCGTTCCCTACACGGATAGCCGGCAAGCCGACGGTGCGTTCCTGAGCGACAAGGGTATCAAGGCTGTTTCCGGCCAGACGCTCGCCATCCTGCTCCATTCCGGCTTGCGATATCACATCAAGCAGTTGCGCCGCCGGCATCCCGATGTAGATATCATCCTCATCGAGCCGCGTGCCGATGACCGCAACCTGCATTTTGACAACATCATGGAGTACGGCGCCCGCTTGCGAGTCGCTCATCATGGCTTTGAGTCGGTTACGCTCGACCTGGCGCAGGAGTATGATCTCTATCGGGCGATCCTACAACGGCATGGCATTCCCGTGTCGCGCCGGCTGTTGGCCGAGGAAATGCAAGAGATCATCAACTCAAATTATGACCCGGCGGTCATACGGCGCATTCTTTATTCCAGGCAGCCGGCAGCCAGGACACCTGCAACAGCATTGCAAACGCTAACTTCCACCCTGGACGAGCTAGACATGCTGCTGCAACAGTTGTCAGCCCGGCAAGGGAAGCCGGCTCCCCAAAAATGGAAAGGCAATGGCCAGGGGTCTGAACTTGTGACCGGCGCAGCGCAACCTTGCTGATCGCCGGCTTCAATTGTCACGACCGCCGGCTCAATAATTGATGTTCAGGTCGCGCAGAATGCCGGGGTAGACATCCTGCCCGCGCTGGAACAACGGCCCCAGGGCAGCGGTCTTAAATACCGGCCCCTTCACCTTGACCGACCCGCCGGTGACGGCCTTGAACAGGCCCAGTTTCCCGAGCAAGATCAGGTGCAAATCGTCTGCCGGCACGATGATCTCCAGCTCCGGCGCAACCGGTGAGGGGCCGACCACAGTCCGTATCGGGTTATAGCGGGCGTTGACCAGAATCTCGCCGGCCGGCCCGCTGGTGGTCAGCTTCACAATCAGGCGCGACTTTTGCAGCGGCTGGATCGTCTCCGGGTGGCGTTGTTGCATACGCGCAAACAACTCCTCGGCTACTGCGTACACCTGTTCAGTGCTGGAGAATACGGGCATGGTGCATCCTTGTCTTGGCCGGCCGGGCAACGGGCGGCGAGCTATCCCAGGAATACCGACCGCCGCCGGGCCAAACGTTCGTGGATCATTTCCTGGACGATGTTGCGTACCTGGTCGGTGATCTGTGAGACGAGCAACATGTCATCAGCGGCGTCAGCCGAGTAGCTGTCCATCGCAATCGGCTCGCCGATGTCTATGTACCATTTAGTAGGCAACGGGATCACCCCCAGCAGGCCCAACCAGGGGAAGCGCAGGGAGATGGGGAAGAAGGGGAAGCCGGTCAGCCCGGCCAACGTCTTGGATTGGTGCAGGGTAATGTAGGTCTCCTCCGCGCCGACGATGGAGACCGGAATGATCGGCGTCTGGGTCTTCAACGCCATCCGGACGAAGCCGCCGCGACCAAATCGGGCCAGCCGGTAGCGATCCTTGTACAACTTACTGATCCCCTTATAACCTTCGGGGAAGACACCCACCAACTCCTCGCGCTCCAGCAGACGTACGCCGTTCTCCTCAGTCGCCAGCGTCTGGCCGATCTTCTCGAAGGCCGAGGAGAGGAAAGGCAGGGTCGGAAACCAGTCGGCATACAGGCTGCGCACCAATCGTTGCGCCGGGTGCTCAAGATAGACCGCCGCGAAGATCATCGCCCCGTCAAAGGGAAGCTGGCCGGAATGGTTCATCACCATCAGCGCGCGCCCGTCGTCCGGCACGTTTTCCAGCCCGCTCGTCTCCACTCGCCAGTAATACTTGTACATGAAGTTGAGCAACGGCAGCATGGCGTCGAGGAACTCCCGATCCAGGCCGAAATCGTCCGTCTCATAGTCGCCGCTCACCCGGCGCTTGAGGATATCCACCTGGTATTGCACCGAGTAGCTGACCATGAACCACAGCCCCTTCCAGGTGTCCGGGTCCAGCAAGTCTTCGCTGACCAACCCCTTGACCTTCTGCAGCCAGGGTTGCAGGGCGGCAAAGGCCTGCCGGCCCCAGGGAGAATCCATAGCCCGCTGCTGCGCAAATTGCCAGTAGTGCATCAGGTACCAGGTTCCCTGCCATGAGCCCATGTCGAAGTCATCGGCGCGCATCGTCTCGCGCAGCCGGACGAGAATATCCATGCGCATCGGCGCTGGCAGGCTGCTGAGATTCTGGCGCAGCGCGGCGATCAGCGCCTGCGGCGAAAATGGCGGCGGCGTGAATTCGGGGCTGCTCTCCTGCAATTCTTCGATTAGCCGGTCAAGCTCCTCCTTCAGCTGCTCGCGGACCTCCGCATCGCTGGGCGGTGGCGGCTGTCGCGTGGCGCCGTTCGAAGACGGAACCTGATCGGTAAAGACCTGATGTGCGCCGCAGTAAATGGAGCCTTCCTGGGCGCTGTTCTTGCATTGCGTGCCGGCGCGGGTAGTTGCCTGGCAGCGGGTTCGCACCTGTTCATCCGGCATAGTCCAATTCCTTAATTCATCGCCAAATCGGCGGCCTGCGCTTCTTCTTTGCGCCGGGCTTCAATCACCATGTGCAGCGGGAGAGCCTTGCTCTCTCCACCCTGGTGGCGGGCCGGCGCTTTCTTGCGCAGGCGGAGGGTACGCGCAGCTTCATCAGCCGCCATATTGGGCGCAAAACCCAGCTCTTCGCTCATCCTGGTTGTGTCAGCTGTCCAACGATAGCGCAGGCAATCCGCCTCCAGGCTCATTCGCCGGCGGTATGGGTTAAGCGCCGGCCTGTAGGCCAGCGGGTGTAACAAGGGTAACGGCCTTACCCCGGCCAGGGCCAGCAGCCGTTTCAGGGGCAGCGCCGGCTCCGCCGCTACGTTAAACACCCCGGCAGCATCGCTCAGGGCGGCATGGGCCAGGGCAGCCACCACATCATCCTCATGGATGACCTGCATCATCGGATTGAAGCCGGCCAGCGCCGGCGTGGCATCCCAGCCCAGGTAGCGGGTGAAAGGCGTGTCAGCGGTCGGCCCGACGATGCCGGCGAAACGCAACACGACAACCTCGGTTTCCGGGTGCTGCCGGCTAAAACCGTTGAGGAACGGTTCTATCTCCAGCCGGTAGCGATTGTAGGCCAGTTGCCGGCCGGCTCGCAGGGGATGCGCCTCGGTCAGATAGGCCGGGTTGTCCGGGTGCGCTCCATAAAGCTCGGTACTGCTTCTGTAAACGATCCGGCGCACGCCGGCCGCTGCGCAGCCGGTGAAGAACTTCATCGCGCCGATCACGTTGATGCCAAACGCCTCTTCACTGTGGCGCGTCGTCTCGCGGAAAGCCAGATGGCACACCACGTCTACTGATTCAACTTCCAGCAGGTCCTGCAACAGCGGGTCGCGAAAGTCAGCCTGGACAAAATCGAGTCCCGGCATTGGTACTGCCGGCGGCTGCTGATCAATTCCCAACACGCGGCATTCACCCTGTTGCAGCAGTTCCCCGGCCAGCCGGCCTCCCCAATAGCCGGCGACGCCGGTGACCAGAATTATCGGTTTATCGCTCATTGAATGCTCCGCTGCCGGTAATGCGTGCTGCGCATGGTAGGATACGGTGCGGCTGTCTTTAGCCGGATATAGCGCGCAAGATATGGCCGGATTATATTGGCATTCGGGGCTTCACGCCATGTGGGAGCAGCGCGCAGCACGCTGATGCCGCAGAGCGTCAATCAACATTTGACAGTTGATTATAGCTGCCTATAATCGCCCATGATGCGGTGCAGCACAGGAGTAAATCATGCCGGTCATCAAACGCTATCCTAATCGCAAGTTATATGATACCGACAGCAAGAAGTACATCACGCTGGACGGAATTGCGCAGCTTATCCGGCAAGGGGAAGAGGTGCAGGTCCTTGATCACGCCACCGGCGACGATCTGACGGCGCTGACCCTGACCCTGATCATCTTTGAACAGGAGAAAAAGCGAGCGGGTTTCCTGCCCCGTTCGGTGCTCACCGGCCTGGTAGAAGCCGGGGGTGAACACATGAGCACCCTGCGGCGCTCGCTTTCTTCGCCGCTTGACCTCTTCCGGCACGTTGACGAGGAGATTACCCGCCGCATCAGAACGCTGGTAAAGCGAGGGGAGCTAAATGAGGAAGAGGGCCGGAGTCTGCTGCAAAAGCTGTTGGCCCAGGGGCCTCGGGCCAACACCGATAACCAGGAAATAGACGAGAGCTTCGTCGAACAGAAGCTGGCCGACCTGGGCGTCCCGTCCCGCGAAGACTTTCGCCGCCTGGAAACACAGTTGGAGCTTCTCACATCAAAACTCGAAGAGCTTTCCTGACGCCTACATCGCTGCTCTGCTCGGATGATCAAGCTTGCCGGTACCGCGCGTCGCTCCTTCACATTCCCGGCTGATCTCGTTACTACCTACGCCTACTACGGCGACCTGCAGCACGTCCTCAAATACCTGCCCCATATCACTGTCGTGAAGCAGCATGCGGATGATCACTTTCGCGTGTTGTATAGCTCCAATGAACTGGGCGCGTACACCATTCGCGTCTTTTGCGACATGCGCGCCACCCTGGACGGCGGTCGTCGCCTGATTCGCATTGTGCCCGAAGAAGGACTGCCGCCGATCCACCCGGCCGCCAGCTTCTATGCCACGTCCGGCCGGGGATATTTCTCAATGGAATCGCTGTTTACCGAAGCCGGCAACAGCACCGAGATCAACTTCACTTTACAACTGGAGGCCCGCCTGCCTATGCCCCGCGGGATGCGTTTTGTGTTGGGCGGCATTGTGGATCGCGTTGCCCGCAGTATCACGGACAACCGGATGAACGAGATCATTGACGGTTTTGTGCAGCAGACAACCAGCGCGTTTCCAGACTGGGCCGGCTATAGCCAGGCAACTCTGGAAGAGTGAGCCTCGTCCCTCTCAGGCATAGCCGCCAACCATGTCGAGCCGCTTAGTCGCCCTTCAGCACCGAGATTTCCGTCTCCTGTGGTTTGGCCGGCTGTTCTCGGCCATCGGCTACCAGATGCAGTTCATTGCCGTCAACTGGCACGTAGTGGTGCTGCTTGAGGGCCAAACCTTTGACATCACGCTGTTTGGGCGTACTTTTGAGGTGGGGGTGGAGGCCCTGGGCCTGGGTTCTCTCGGCCTGGTGCGCATCCTGCCGGTGATCGTTTTCGCATTGGTGGGCGGCATGGTGGCCGATACGGTTGACCGGCGCAAGTTGCTCATCATTACGCAGACAATTGCGCTCATCGTCTCGCTGACCCTGGCAATTGTCACCCTTTCCGGCAATGCCACCCTGGCAGCTATCTATCTGTTGACCGCCGCCGGCGCGGCAGTAGTGGCCTTCGATGAGCCGGCGCGACAATCAATTGTGCCCAACCTTGTTCCGCCGGCGCACCTGGCCAATGCCGTTAGCCTGAACACGCTCCTCTTTTACACGGCCAGCGTGGTGGGGCCGGCGGTGGCCGGCGTTTTGATCGCCTCCGTTGACATCGGCTTCGTCTATCTGATTGGCGCGATCTCCACGTTGGCAGTGATCGCTTCCTTGCTGCTCATGCGCTACCGGCTAACGGATCGGCCGGCGCGCTCCGGGCTTGGTTGGGCCGCGCTAAAGGAGGGCCTGCGTTTCACCTATCGTGCTCCACTCATCTGGAGCACGATGTTGCTGGACTTCTACGCCACCCTGTTCTCCTCGGCGCGCACGATGTTGCCGCTGGTGGCGCGGGATGTTTTGGGCATGGGGCCGGCCGGCTACGGCCTGCTGGCCACCGCGCAGCCGGTGGGCGCAATTCTGGCCGGCGTAGTCATGGCCTGGCGCAGCGAAATATACCGGCAAGGCGTCGTATTGCTGATCAGCGTGGCCATCTACGGGGCGGCTACCGCTCTGTTCGGCCTGACCTCAATCTTCTGGCTCTCCTATTTCTTTTACGCGCTGACCGGCGCCGGCGATACCGTCTCCACGGTTATTCGCGGCACCATCCGGCAGTTGAACACGCCGGACCGGTTGCGCGGGCGCATGACCAGCGTAAACATGATGTTCTTTATGGGCGGGCCGCAGTTGGGCGAGCTGGAAGCTGGGCTGGTGGCCTCACTGTTCGGCGTCTCCTTCGCCATCTTCTCAGGTGGAGTGGCTACCGTGCTGGCGACCGGCTTGATCGCCTGGCGCTTTCCCCGGCTACGCACCTACACCGCCGATGACCAGCCCCTGGAGGCTGAGCCGGCGACCGGCGGCTCGCCGGCCTTGTAAATCGAAATTTCATTTCGATGCCGATTTGGAA
>CAYVQP010000046.1:21600-36814 GCA_964452775.1 uncultured Ardenticatenaceae bacterium
TTGTAAATCGAAATTTCATTTCGATGCCGATTTGGAACATCGGGTTACATTTTTGTTGCTGTTGGTTTGGGCAAGCTCATGAAAGCTCCGTTGATAACCAGAACCGTCTCAGCCGTGCTGGCCTTGCTCCTGTCCGGCTGGGCGTTGGCCGCCTGCGCCGGCGATGGCGATCATATTGCGCTTGAGCCCACAGTGGTCGTTGCTGAGGCTCAGACAGGCCTGACCAGCAGCGCAGCACCGACCGGCGCGCCGGCCGGCGGCGAGCCGACTGCGACCGACCGGCCTGCGGCAACCACAGCAACCGCCAGGCCGGCGACCGCCACGCCCGCACCTTCCTCTACGCCAACGGTCGCCGTGACTCCCACCCTCACGCCCACGCCGCCGGCCACTCCGCGCACCTTTGCCACACTCGACGGCTCGTTGCCCACGCCCGCCACAGCCATCCCCACTCCCGTCCCGCCGTTCCCCAAGCCGCCGGAGGTAACCAATGTGCTCCTGTTGGGCAACGATGTGCAATACCAACAGGGTGGGCGCACAGACAGTATCGTCATCGTATCGATCAATCGCGAGACCGCTACCGCCTCCATGCTTTCCATCCCGCGCGACCTTTACGTCTATGTCCCCGGCTGGCGGATGAATCGCATGAACGGCGTGTTGCCGCACGGCCACGGCTCCGAATATCCCGGCGGGGGCGGCCAACTGGTGAAGGACACCATCCTTTACAACTTCGGAATCGAGATAGATTACTATGCGCGCATCGGCTTTGAGGGCTTCAAACAGGTGGTGGATGCCTTAGGAGGCGTGGAAGTAGCGGTCAGCTGCCAATTGCGCGACTGGCGCTTAAAGTCGCCGGAGCTGAACCCGGAAGTGGAGGAGAATTGGGAGCAGTTTACCCTTGAGCCGGGCGTCTACCAGATGGATGGCGACCTGGCGCTGTGGTATGTGCGCTCCCGGCGCACCAGCAACGACTTCGAGCGCGGCCGGCGACAGCAGCAGATGCTGCGGGCGATGCTGGCCCGTGGAATCGATCTCGATCTGGTTAGCCGCGCGCCGGAGCTGTGGGAGGCCTGGCGGGACACGGTAGAGACTGATCTGACCTTGCCGGTGGTCCTGCAACTGGCCGCCATTGCCCCGCAGGTGCGCGAAAACGGCATCCAAAATCTCTACCTCTCCTATGGGCCGGTGCGCGCCTGGACCGAGCCGGACTCAGGCGCATCACTGCAATTGCTGGTTTGGGACGAGGCCGAGCCGGTCCTGGCCGCCCTGATGCAGCCGCCGCTCTTGAATCGCGCCGCCCGTGAGCCGATTACGGTCGAGGTGATCAGCGACGACAATTACGTCATGTACCGGCTGGCGGCGGACAACCTGGCCTGGCACGGCTTTGCGCCGGTGTATGGCGAGGGCGACGGGGTGATGCCGTCTACTACCGGGATCACCTATTTCGGCAGCAACTTCAAAGGCTCCTTCAACTGGTTGTTAGCCTGGATTATGGACCAAAGCATTGCGGACATCCAACTGGCGGGAGAAGGCGAGACCAGCGACTATGATTATCGCGTGGAGATCGGCTACGATTACGATCCTTGCCGGCCGGAGCTGGAAGCGCCGTTGCATCCTTGAAACCTGCCCGGCTGGAGCGCATTAGGCCGGCCTACGGCACGTCATCGCTCAAGATATACGCCGGCTCCTTCTCCCCCGGCGTAACCAGCTGCAAGAAGCCGGTTTCCACCAACCCATCCAGCGTGCGCTGCACATCGTGCCGGGGCCATTGGAATAGCTTTTGCAGATCGGCGGCACTTGCAGCGCCCATAGAGCGAAAGTAACCCTCGGCTAATCGCCGGCGGGCCGCGCTCCGGCTAATCGCGCGCGCCTGTTCCGGCAACTCGGGGTAATACCGGTGCACCGCGTCGTAGATAAAGCTGTAATGCCACGCCCCGGCTTCGGCTATCCCCACCGGCAGGATGCGAAATTCACGCTGCAACTGGGTCAGGCCGCGCTCAAAGGGAGCGTTGCCCTTATCGCTGCTCATGCCGGTCTTCTGACGCAGGGCCACCGTGTGCTGCGGCCCTTCGCGCAACAACGTTTCGTAGACCAGCTTCGCCTCCCTGGAGAGCAGGCCGTCCTCATATAGCTGCTGATAATCCTGTTCCGGATCGCCGTAATTCTCGCTGAGGGCGTAAAAGGTGGGCAGCAGCTCCAGCGAGATCATCGTCGCCTTTCCGCGCAGCACCTTGGCGTAGTGCCACTTGCGCTCGCCCAACACCTGATCCTTCCAGCCCCAGGTGATGTGCCCGGGGTCGTCATGTTTCTCGGCCACCTGGCGCATGCCGGCGACCGCCGCCCACAGGCTGGGAAAGAGGATGCCCTTGATCGGCCAGAAGTAGACGAAGCCGCGCTCATTGACGAAGTCGATTGCGTCTTCCACACTCTGTAGGCGTCGACTTTCCGCCAGCCGGAAGGTCCCGGCCCGGTACGCTTCCAGTTGCCGGCTATCCATCACTTCCCCGCATCTCCAGACAGGCTTCTACCGCCAGCCAGAACAGCTTTTCGCGCACCGTCGTCCGCTCAATCCAGCGCCGCGAATCCCACTGTTCGCCGCTGACATCATCGCCGCCGTAAAGCAGCTGGCCGAATTCAACGCCGCGATGGACAGCGACGGCAAAGAAGGCCGCCGTCTCCATCTCCACGGTCAGACATCCTTCCGCCCTCCGGCGTTCTATCCTGGCGCGCGTCTCGCGGTAAAGGGCGTCGGTCGTCCAACTCTTGCCGGTGACATATGGGATCTCTTGGCGCTGCAGCACGCGCTCAATCGCAGCCACAGCCTGTTGTCCGGCCGGCGCCTCACGCCCCGGCGGCAGGTAGTGAAAGGATACGCCCTCGTCGCGCACGGCGCTCAGCGGCAGAATCACATGCCCAACTGAGAGCGTGCTGTCCAGGACGCCGGCCCCGCCGCAGGCGATGAAGCGACCGCAACCAAGGGCGATCAACTCTTCCAGGAAGCCGGCGGCCAACGGCGCACCCACGCCGGGATGGCAGACGGTGAGCGGTTGGCCGTCCACTATTAGCTCGTACACCGGATTGGCGGCGATCTCCGAGCGCAGGGTGTAGACCTGGCGCAGTTGTCCCCTCTCGCGCAATCCGTCAATCACATCCTGGAAGAAGCAGAGGACGCAGCCGGGGGCGATCTCCAATCGGGGAATCAGTTCCGCCGGCTGCAACAAGGCGGTTGGGTCCGGGTCAAACTCCAGCAGCGGCATATCCAAGGCAGCTGCCGCCGGCGGCAAGGCGAAGCAGCCATTCGCCCCGGGTGGAAAAGGGATCACCGCCGCTACCGCATCCATGTTGAGCATCCCGTAAATGTGGGGAAACTTCTGGCCGGAATTGTGGCTATCCTCGTAAACGACGGGCGGACCGACCTCCAACTCATTGATCGCCAACAGCACCAGCCCGGCCTGACCGCGAAAGCGTTGGTTGGCGACCGGCACTACCTGGCCGGCGGTCGAGCAATGGATAAAGCCGTCGCTGTCAAACGGCGCCGGACGATAAACGCCGGCTCCCATCGCCGCCAACCATTGATCTTGTCCCGTAATGTGAAAGATTACCTTCATTTGCTCTACTCCAACCAATGCGCGCACATGCCTTTTCGCCAGCATAACAAAGGCCGGCGGCCCACGCAATGTCCCACTGCAGGCAAGGGACTTCCAGCGAACATGAGCGACAAATAGGAAAAGGGAAGATTTCTAATGCGGTGTTGATATTGCGCCGCCATAATTCGCAACGATTTGTGCATTACTTCACAAGCGGCGGTTGTTGGATAACCCTACAATTGCCGGATACCACAAAAGACAGGATGGAGTAGAACGGCTTCACCACGTCCCAGGAGAGTAAGGAAAGCTACATGGAGACTAAGACGCCCCCGAGAGTGCCGGGATTACCTTTTCTCGGCAACATGCTATCGTTTCGCAAAGACCCGGTCGAGTTGTTTCGGCAGGGCTATGAGCAGTTCGGCCCGATATTTTCGGTCTCGGTTGCCGGCAAACCCGGCGTCGTCCTGATTGGGCCGGAGTACAGCAAACTGTTCCTGGAGGAGACGGATAATCTCTTCTCGATCCGCGAGGCATACCCCTTCTTCAAGGATATGTTCCAGGATGACATCCTCTTTCTGGCGCAGGAGGAGGAGCATAAGGAGCAGCGCCGGATCTTCTTGAAGGCGTTTCAGGGCCGCAAGTTTCGCAAGTACGTGCTGGCAATGGCCCAGGAAGTCAACGATTGGTTGGATACGCTGGGCGACGAAGGGGAATTTGACCTGGTGCGCGCCTTCGGCGAATTGACCATGTATGTCGCCGCGCGCGCTTTTCTGGGCGAGAAGTTCCGCGAGGAGCTGGGTAGCCGCTATTACGATCTCTTTCGAGATCTGTCGTTGGGCATGGAGTTCGTGATCCCGACCCATTGGCCGCTGCCCCGCTTTCGCCGGCGTGACCGGGCCAAGGCGGAGTTGCACCAGATGATTGGCAGCATTATGGCCGAGCGGCGCGCCCAGCCGGAAGCATACGATGATTTCTTACAAGAACTGATCAATGACACCTACAGCGACGGCCGGCCGCTGGATGACGAGCTGATTATCAACATGATCCTGGCCCTGACCTGGGCGGGACATGAGACGACCGCCGCCCAGACCGGCTGGCTGCTCGTGCAACTTCTGCAGCACCCGGACTATGTGACCCTGGTGGAGCAGGAACTGGACAACCTCATGGGTGAAGAAGGGGTCACGTCGCAGACGATGGTCAGCGAAATGGCGTACCTGGACATGGCGCTAAAGGAGACCGAGCGCATGCGCACGATCACCAGCCTGTTAATGCGCGTCGTAAAAGAGCCGCTCAATGTGGGCGGCTATGAGATCCCCGTCGGCTGGCTGGCCTTCATTTGCCCGCCCGTGACCCACTCCCTGCCGGAGCTGTATTCCAACCCGGAGGAGTACGACCCCCTGCGCTTCTCGCCGGAGCGCAACGAGCAACAGCCATACAGCCTGCTTGGTTTCGGCGGCGGGCCGCATCGCTGCCTGGGAACCAGTTTCGCCAAGAACGAAATGAAGGTAATCATCAGCTTGATGCTGCAGCGCTATCACTTGGAGCTGGTCAATCCCGACCCGCAGCCGGATCGCGATGTGGTCGGAGCGATGCCGCCGGAAGCGCCGTGCATGGTACGCTACCGCCGGCGAGTGCAACCGCTGGGTTCGCGTGATACCATTGACGGCGGCGAGCAACTTGAGCTCGCGGCCGAGGGTTGCCCTTTTCATTAGACAGTGAAACCTGGCAGGTCTTCAGAGACCTGCCAGGTTTTAATGACTGGAGAACGGAACGTGGAATACAGCGACTTTCAACATATCGTCTTTGAGCGCAAGGAGTCGGGTATCCTGTGGATCACACTGAACCGGCCCGAGGTGCTGAACGCCGCCAACGCCCGGCTGCACACCGAGCTGGTGGAACTCTGGTCTACCATTGACCGCGACCCTGAGACCCGGGTGGCAGTGGTAACCGGCGCCGGACGTGCGTTCTCCGCCGGCGGCGACCTGCAAATGGTCGAAGACGCTTATCAGAACTACGACGAGATCGTGCGCGTCCTGAACGAAGCGCGGGACCTGGTCTATAACATCCTGCATTGCAGCAAGCCAATCGTCTCGGCGATCAATGGGCCGGCGGTAGGGGCCGGGCTGGTCGTCGGGCTGCTGGCGGACATCTCCATCGCCGCCGAGAACGCCCGCCTGGCAGACGGCCATTTGCGGATGGGGGTGGCAGCGGGCGACCACGCCGCCGTCATCTGGCCTATGCTCTGCGGCATGGCCAAGTCGAAGTATTACCTGATGACCAGCGACTTTGTCAGCGGCAAAGAGGCCGAGCGAATTGGGCTGGTCAGCCTGTGCGTGCCTCCGGAGGAGTTGCACGACAAGGCGCTGGCGATTGCCCAGGGCCTGGCCACCGGCCCACGACACGCGATTCAGTTCACCAAGCGAGCGTTGAACCAGTGGATATTGCAGGCCGGGCCGATCTTCGACCACTCTCTGGCGCTGGAGATGCTGGGCTTCTTCTCGGAAGATATGATGGCCGGCGTGCGCGGACTACGCGAACGCCGCAAGCCGGACTTTCCCTCTAACCCCGGCTAATTGGCGGCCGTAAAGGCGAAAGCTCCGTAACCCACCACCCGGTCCCGCGACCCGGCGGTATCTCCGGAGTTACGCAGGTCCAGTGTGCTCGCGCGCCAGCCGGCCTGTTTTGCCCGCGCCAACAAGCCGTTGATCGCCGGCCGGCCACACGCCTGCCCGTGCTCCAGGGGTAACAATTGCTCGATGGCCCCGGCTGTCTGCCGGTCCAGTCGTTGGGCTGTTGGGTAGTCGTGAAAGTGGCTGAGATCGGAGCTGACCAGGATGAGCGTGTCCGGCGCGTCCAGGGCGGCAAACAACTCGGCGATCTGTGCTGCCTCGACTTCGCCGTGCACCAGGGGAGCGATCTCAAGTCGTTGGCCCAGCATTTGCAGGAAGGGTAGCTGCACCTCCAGGGAGTGTTCCGGGCGGTGGGCTTCGTCCAGGGTATAGATGAAGGGGAACTCCTGAAACCGGCCGATGATCTCCCCATCGAGCGGCGCATCCCCTAACGGCGTGGCGAATGCCCCGGCGCTGCTGGCAGCCAGGCCGACGACCGGCACATAATGGGCCGGACCGATGAGCAGGACGCGCCGCAGGCCGCTCATGTGCTCGGCCAGGCAACGGTAGGCGCTGCCGGCGACCGGGCCGGAATAGACATAGCCGGCATGGGGGACGATCAAGGCCCGTAGACGCTCTCCCGGCGGCAGGGTCGCCCGGCGGGCATGCGCCAGGTAATCTCTCACCGTCTCGCGCAATCGAAACGGTTCCGCCGGATAAAAACGACCTGCTACCGCCGCGGGCCTGATTGTCTTCATCATTTCGCTCCGCAATTTAGTATAATGTGTTTAGGGTTCGGATGGAACTGATATTTGTCTTGTCTGCCGGAAACACGTTTCCAGGGCGACAGGACAGGAGTCAGCCATGAATAGCGTCGTACCTACCAAGTACTGGCATACGCTGCCGAATGGTCGCGTGCAATGCGATCTCTGTCCGCGATATTGCCGGCTGAATGAGGGGCAGCGGGGCATGTGCTTCGTGCGCATGTGCGCGGAGGAGCAAGTCGTCCTGACCACCTACGGGCGATCCAGCGGTTTCTGCGTTGACCCGATTGAAAAGAAGCCGCTGAACCACTTTCTGCCGGGAACGGCGGTGCTCTCCTTCGGCACCGCCGGCTGCAACCTGGCCTGCAAGTTCTGCCAGAACTGGGACATCAGCAAGTCGCGCGAAATTGACACACTGGCCGATTCCGCCTCGCCGGAGGCCATTGCCCGGGCGGCGCAGTCGTTGGGCTGTCGCAGCGTAGCCTTCACCTACAATGATCCGGTGATCTTTATGGAGTATGCGATTGATGTCGCCCAGGCCTGCCGCGAAGTGGGCATCCGCTCGGTGGCGGTGACCGCCGGCTATATTTGCCCGGAGCCGCGGCGAGAGTTTTATCGCTATATGGACGCCGCCAACGTGGACCTGAAGGGATTCAGCGAGCGCTTCTACCGCGAGATCACCGTGGGCCGGCTGCAGCCGGTGCTGGACACGCTGCGCTATTTGAAGCACGAGACAGATGTCTGGTTCGAGATCACCAACCTGCTCATCCCCGGCGAAAACGATTCCGACGCCGAACTGGAAGCGATGACCCAATGGGTGGCGACTGAGCTGGGGCCGGACGTGCCCATGCACTTCACCGCCTTTCACCCGGACTACCGGATGCTGGATAAGCCGCGCACACCGGCCATTACCCTGACCCGCGCGCGCCGCATCGCCCTGAAGAACGGCATTCGCTACGCCTACACGGGTAACGTGCATGACGAGCAGGGCGGCAGCACCTACTGCCACCAATGCGGCGAGCGGTTGATCGGCCGGGATTGGTACCGGATGACCGATTGGAAGTTGGAGAGCGGTCGCTGCTATCAGTGCGGCGCGCCCTGCGCCGGCGTATTCGAAGACCGGCCCGGCAATTGGGGAGCGCATCGCCAGCCGGTGCGCCTGGCCAACTTCCACTAGCATTGAAACCCCGCAGGTCCGGCCAAGTCTATCCGCTATGCCATGGATCTGGGAAAGACCTGCGGGGTTTTAGCCCTCTATTGGGCGAGTAGATCGGTTGGTGAGCAGCCGCTTAGAGCATTTCTTGCCGCAAGTGCGTTAATGCTATGATGACCGCGTCAGCTGGTCCTATGAGTGTGCTTCTGTAAGTTGGACCGGCGCGAGAGTTATGCTTCAGCAACGATCTTCTATCTGGCGACATTTCGACCTGTGGCTGGCAGCCGCCGTCATTGTGCTGACCGGATACGGCATCCTGATCATTCGCAGCGCCGTGACCGGCGCGCCGGCCTTTGAGATTCTGCCGGGGCGCCAGCTAATCTTTGCCATTGCGGCGGTCGTGGCGATGGTCGCCATCGCGGCGCTTGACTATCGCGTGCTGACCTCATCACACTGGTACCTCTACCTGGCCTTGATCATCTCGCTGATCCTGGTGTTGCTGCTCGGCATTATCACCAACGGGTCCCGGCGAGCCTTTGAGATTGAGGCCATCGGCCTGCAATTGCAGCCCACCGAGATTGGCCGCATCCTGTTTGCCATCACCTTTGCCCAGTTTCTGGCCCAACGCCAACACTTGATTGGCCGTCTCTCCAACACCGCCCTCTCCCTGATCTACGTAGGCATCCTGATCGGCCTGATCTTCATCGAGCCGGACCTGGGCATGTCCATCGTGTTCATTGTGGTCTGGTTCGTGATGATCTTCATGGCCGGCCTGCCGCTGTCGCACTTTGCATTGTTGGCCGGCGTGGGCATAGCCAGCACCATCGCGATTCTGCCCTTCCTGGCCGACTACCAGCAGGAGCGCCTGCTGGCCTTCGTTGATGCCAGCGCCGTGCCGGAGCAGGCTTTTAACGTGCAACAGGCAGTGATCAGCATCGGCACCGGCGGCTTGTTTGGCCAGGGCTACCTGCAAGGTTCGCAGAGCCAGCTGGGTTTCTTGCGCGTCCAACACACCGATTTCATCTTCTCCGTCCTGACGCACGAATTGGGCCTGGTGTTTGGCTCCCTGGTCGTCCTGGGCCTATTAGGTTTCATTATTCTGCGCATCCTCAAGGTGGCCCAGATGACGCCGGACCCGGCCGGCCGGCTGATCTGCGCCGGGATTGCCGGGGTTATCTTCTTCCAGACACTGGTGAGCGTCGGCATGAACGTGCGTCTGTTGCCGGTCACCGGCCTCACCCTTCCCTTCGTCAGTTATGGGGGCAGCTCGCTGGTCACCGTTTTCATGGCCATTGGTGTGGTACAATCCATCCGCATGCGCCATCGAAAGCAGGAGTTTGGCTAGCACCGCGACGATCAATTGGACAGGACCCCATAGGTCTGAGAGACCTGCGAGGCCTCGATACGATAGTCGCCACTGGAGCACTCAATGAACGTTCGTATTCGCTTTGCCCCCAGCCCAACGGGGTATTTGCACATCGGCAGCGTCTGGACTGCCCTGTTTGGTTGGCTATACGCCCGCAAAATGGGGGGCCAATTCCTGCTGCGCATTGAGGATACGGATACCAAGCGGTCGATCCCCGGCGCGGTAGAGAACCTGATGGACGGCCTGCGCTGGTTCGGCATCAACTGGGACGAGGGGCCGGACATCGGCGGCCCACATGCTCCTTATGTGCAGACCGAGCGCAAGGAGCTGTACCAGCATTGGGCGCACTGGCTGGTGGAACAGGGTCGAGCCTACAAGTGCTTTACTTCGCCGGAAGAATTAGCGGAGATCCGGGACGCGCTGCTGCAAAAGGGCGACCACTCCGGCTACGACCGCCGCTGTCGGGAGTTGTCCGCCGCCGAGGTGGCCGCGTTGGAGGCAGCCGGCCAGCCCTATGTCATCCGCTTCAAGATGCCGCTGACCGGCCAGACCGTGGTGCCCGATCTGTTGCGCGGCGATGTCGCCTTCCCCAACAGCCAGATCGTGGACCCGATCCTGCTAAAATCGAACGGCCTGCCCACCTACCACCTGGCGGTGATCGTGGACGACCACCTGATGGAAATCACGCACGTCACCCGCGGCATCGAGTGGTTGAACACCGCCCCGCTGCATGTGCAATTGTACGAGGCGTTTGGCTGGGAGATGCCGGTCTTTGTGCATTTGCCGGTGATCCTCAATCCCAGCGGACAGGGCAAGCTGAGCAAGCGCACACAGGCTTTCCTGGACAGCGGCGAGAAGGTGCTTGTCCGCGCCGACGAGTTCATCGCCGCCGGCTACCTGCGCGAAGCTCTGGTGAACTTCCTGATCAACATCGGCTGGTCGTTTGGCGACGACCGCGAGAAGTTCACCGTCGAGGAGGCGATAGAGCGCTTTGAGCTGCGCGACATCAGTCCGACGCCGGTCAAGTTGCCCTACAGTAAGCTGGACTGGCTAAACGGGCAGTACATTCAGGAGATGGAAGCCGGCGAACTGGCTGCGTCGGTGCGGCCCTTCCTGGAAGGAGCGGGCTATCAGGTGGACGACATGGCCGCCCTGGAGACGCTGATGCCGGCTATGCGCCTGCGCCTGAAGCGTCTGACCGATGCGGTGGAGCAATTGCGCTTTCTCTATCAGGAGCGGCCCTTTGACCTGTCCGTCGAGCAGATCGTGGACCCCAAACGCCTGCCCGCCGCCAGCGCCCTGGACGGCTATGCCCAGGCAAGGGAGTTTGTGGAGTCAGTGCAGCCTTTTGAGCTGGAGACGATCAGCGCCGGCCTGTACGCCATTGGCGAGGCGGTCACGGCGGACGGGAAAGCCGGCCCCTTCCTGGGCAAGCTACGCCTGCTGGTGACCGGCCAGCAGGTATCGCCGCCGCTCTTTGAGTCCATGCTGGCCATGGGCCGGGAGCGCGTGCTGGCCCGGCTGGCGGCGGCGGTATCGCTCCTGGAAAGCGAGACGGTCGGCGCTTGAGCCTGGCCGGGTCGTTTGCCCGCGCCGGTGGGCCATGCTACAATTCCGGCGCTATTGAGGGATAGTTTAACGGTAGAACAGCGGACTCTGACTCCGTCAGTCGTGGTTCGAATCCACGTCCCTCAGTCCTGAGGAAAAAGGCCACGTACTCCCAAGCCGTGGCCTTTTTGTTTCCGTTCGCCCTTTACACTCCCTCCCCATGCTCTTGACCAGGCTGCCCGGCGCTCGTCAACTCTGCGCATACGCCTCACCTATCCTGGCGTTTTCCAGCCGGATGCTCTATCCTGCGCCCCTCCTGAACGAAGGCCACAATCTCCTCCGCCGTCAGCCCCAAGTCAATGCCCTCCACGTCCAGCGGGGAGCCAGAATTCTGTCGCGCGTCCTTGTAAGTGTAGACCTCGCTCATTCAATCACCTCTACTGGCTAGCAGTCTATGTCCCAGGAGTAAAACGTCGCCAAGGATAGAAGTTCAATTCCTGACAGAAGCTGAACTTCTTGTCCCACGCTGTCACCTGTTGGCAAGTTTCCCACAATACCACCCCGCGCTATAATCTCCCCACGATCAGCGGAGGGGAATGATGGCAGCAGAAAGCAACGACCCGCAGGGTCGAATTGACCGCTACGAAATAAGGGCCGAGCTGGGCTGGGGCGGGATGGCTGTCGTCTATCGCGCCTATGACCCCCGCTTCCGGCGTGAAGTCGCCCTGAAGCTGTTGCCGGCGGCCCTGACCCACGACCCGCAATTCGCCGTGCGCTTTGAGCGTGAGGCGATGGCCATCGCCGCCCTCGAGCACGCCGCCATCGTGCCCGTGCACGACTTCGGGGCCGATAGCGGCCGGCTCTTCCTGGTCATGCGCCTGATGAAGGGCGGATCGCTAAAAGAGCGCATCGAGCGCGGCCGGCTGGATATCGAAGAAGCGCTCGCTATCCTGCAACGCATCGGGCCGGCGCTGGACTTCGCCCACGCGCACGGCGTTATCCACCGCGATTTGAAGCCGGCCAACATCCTCTTCGACGGCCAGGGCAAACCCTACCTCACCGATTTCGGCATCGCCAAGCTGCTGGAGTCGGAGACGGCCCTGACCGCCACCGGCGCGCTGGTGGGCACGCCCAGCTACATGAGCCCCGAGCAGGCCCGCGGAAATGCGCCCCTGGACGGGCGCAGCGACATCTATTCCCTGGGCATCGTCCTCTACGAAACGCTCACCGGCCGGGTCCCCTACCAGGCGGATACGCCGATGAGCACTGCCATGGCCCACATTCTGGAGCCCGTGCCCGACATCCTGGCGGCGCGGCCCGACCTGCCGCCGGCGTTGGGGCCGGTGATGGCTCGGGCGCTGGCCAAGGAGCGCGGGGATCGTTATGCTGGTGTCGCGGAGTTTGTGGCGGCAGTGGCCACAGCTGCCGGTCCCCCGCCCACGGCTCAGGGTGCGGCCGGACCCACGACGACTCGGCCTGCGTCCGTGGCGGCGGCCTCCGCGTTACCCACCGTCCTAGACACGCCGCCGCCCCAGGCCGGTCGGGCTGAGCAAATTCCCGCCGGCGGCCAGCCGGAGGCCGCTCCCAGGGCGCGCCCGGCCTCCGAGCCCGAGGATGCGCCTCTTCGACCCAAATCGTCTTCCCAACCGGATACGACAAGCAGGGTGCACCCTGCTGCCGGGCCGGGGCCGGACCGGCGATATCCGCAATGGGCCGGCCTGGCGGCGCTTGTGCTCGTCGCGCTGCTGGCCTGCGCCGTTGCCGGTATCCTGCTGAATGGCAATGCTCTCACGCCCCGTGCGACCGCCACCGCGCCCCGTGCGACCGCCACCGCGCCCCGTGCGACCGCCACCGCGCCCCGTGCGACCGCCACCGCGCTCCCTCCTCCGCCGGAGGACATGGTCCTCATCCCCGCGGGCGACTTTCAGATGGGCTGCGACCCGGCCCACAACGGCGACTTCGACTGTCCTTCAGCCGAGTTGCCCCTGCACACGGTCTACCTGGACGCTTACTATATTGACATACACGAAGTCACCAACGCGGAATACGGGCAGTGCGACGCGGCGGGGGACTGCGACCCGCCGGCCAGCCTTTCCTCCTACCGCAACCCCACCTACGCCGATCATCCGGTGGTGTACGTCTCCTGGGACGATGCCGTAGATTACTGTGCGTGGGCCGGCAAGCGCTTGCCCACAGAAGCGGAGTGGGAGAAGGCGGCGCGAGGCGTAACGGTGCGCGCCTTCCCCTGGGGCGACCAGGACCCTTCCTGTAGCCTGGCGAACAGCTACGACAATCCGACGAGCGACTTCTGCGTTGGCGACACAACAGAGGTAGGCAGCTATCCGGCAGGGGAAAGTCCATACGGCGTGTTGGATATGGCCGGCAATGTGTGGGAATGGGTGAATGACTGGTATGATAGCGACTACTATGATGGCTCGCCTGATGAGAATCCGCCGGGCCCGGCGTCCAGCGACTATAAGGTGGTGCGGGGCGGCGGCTGGGGCAACAATTGGTACTCCCTCCGCGCCGCCAACCGGAGCAGCTACGACTCGTCGAACGGCAATGTCGGGTTCCGGTGCGTCTCCGCCCCAGGAGATTGAATTGCTGGCCTTCTGACTTCTGATCTTCTGGGGGGTCTGGGGGCTTGCCCCCAGTTGCTCGCGGATCGGGCGTAGACTGGTCCAATCTTGCAGATTGGACCAATCTTATGAACGTGGTTGATGAAGACGTACAAGAATCTGTACCCCAAAATCGTTACCTTCGCCAACCTGTACTGGGCCTGGCGCGATGCCCGTAAAGGCAAACGCGACCGCCCGGCGGTCGCGGGCTTTGAATTTGACCTGGAGAGCAACCTCTGGCGGTTGCAGGAAGAGCTGAGCGAACAGACGTACCGGCCCGGCGGCTACACCAACTTCTATATCTTCGAGCCTAAGCGCCGCCTGGTCAGCGCCGCCCCTTTCCGCGACCGGGTGGTGCACCATGCCCTCAGGTGACTGTCACTTCCGCTAGTGACAGTCACCTTTTGTCTTCACCCGCTGATCAACGATAGTAGTTCAACCGGCTGCAACACCGGCAGCGGGCCGGCCTGGTAATCCCTCACGTTTCTGGTCACGACATAATCCGCCCCGGCGCGCACGGCCGCCATCATCTGCACCGCGTCTTCAAAGTCCTGATAGGGCAGGTTCAGCGCCTGCTCGATAACCGCCTGGTCAACCGACGCTACCGATAGAAACTGCAGCAGTTCAGTCAGGCGAACACGCGCCTGTTCGGCTGACTGATCTTTGGCGTAGAGATAGAACAGCGTTGTCCAAGAGTGCGCGGCTACCAGCCCCACCACGTCGCCGACTTCCGCGTGGGCCAGCACCCGCGCTGAATCCGCGTAATGAGGCTCGCGCCCGTGCAGCGCGTCGAGAATAATGTTGAGATTAATGAGCACCTTAACCGGGGCGTCCATATTTCTCGTCCAGGTAGCGCTCATAGTCCTCAACGTCAACATTCGGGGAGAGCGAGCCGGACAGCCGCCTCACAATGGGCGCGTCGGCAAGCGGATCGCTCTCGGCGGAGATTCGACCCAGGTAGGCGGTGATCAGCCGGGTCAGGGTCGTATCATGCTCCTGCGCATACTGCTTTGCCTGCTCCAGCAACTGCCTGGGCACGCGCACGGTCATCTTCGTTGTTTCCATTTTTCACCTCGTGCCGTACATAATAGCACTGATCTGTACAGCATTCAAGCGTGGGACATGAAGTTCAACTTCTGCCGGAAGTTGAACTTCTATCGCCATTGTCGTTGAAATCCGCCATCGAGCGCGCGATATCCGGAAACTTCTGCAACAGATCGCGATCTTCAGTGACCAGCCGCAGCTGCTTCGCCCCGGCCAGACTCACAAACTGAGCATCAAAAGCGCTGATATCATGCCGGACAGAGAGCGACAGCGCTGCCTGAAAATCAACCGATACTTCGCGCTCTGCCAGGAGGCTCAAGCCCGCTTGCCAGATCTGCCGCCCGTCTGCCTCTGTTCCCCCGCTATGGCGCACAAACGTCGCCACCACGTTGAGGAACTCGTGCCGCCAGAGTGCAGGTACCAGCCAATCATTATCTTTCCGGTAGGTGGCCTGGGCCAACTCAGTTTTGTTGCCCAGGATGAGTAGATAGGCAATGACGTTGGTATCAACGACGATCATGCCCGACC
>CAYVQP010000047.1:0-2868 GCA_964452775.1 uncultured Ardenticatenaceae bacterium
ATTGTGCCGGAATCAGAATCAGGGGCGATGGCTGCCCGGCTAGAGATCGACGCTAAGGGCATGTTGGCCCTACCGGGGCTGATCAACACCCACGCCCATGCGCCCATGGTCATTTTCCGGGGTCTGGCGGAAGATGTGACCATCGAACAGTGGTTCAACGAATACATGTGGCCGCTGGAAAGCAACCTGGTCGAGGACGATGTCTACTGGGGTATGTTGCTGGCGCTGGCGGAAATGATCGAGGCCGGCGTGACTACTGTGGCCGACCACTATTTCCACATGGACCGGGCGGCCGAGGCGGTGACGCTGGCCGGCACTCGAGCTGCGTTGGGCTGGGCCGTGTTTGGCAGCCAGGGTTACCAGGCGCTGGAGGCGTCAGCAGAGTTCGCGCAGCGATTCCAGGGAGCGGCAAATGGACGCATCACGACCTGGATGGCCCCACACGCCCCATACACCTGTGATGACGACTTTTTGAGAGCAGCCGCGGAGCATGCCCGGCAGCTCGGCATTGGCATTCACATCCATGCGGCGGAAGAGATCGGCCAGACGCGGGCCAGCCTGGCGCAGCGCGGCCTCACCCCCATCCAGGTGCTGGCCGAAACCGGCATCCTGGAGCGGCCAACCTTGATCGCGCATGGTTGCGGCTTGTTGCCTGAGGATATTGCGCTCCTGGCCCAATGCCGGCAAGTGGGCATCGCCCACGCGCCCAAGACCTATCTGAAGTTGGGCATGGGCCTGACCCCAATTCCGGCTCTGCGAGAGGCCGGCGTGCCGGTGGGATTGGCGACTGACGGAGCAGTCAGCAACAACACTCTGGACATCCTGGAGAGCCTACGCCTGATGGCAATGCTGCACAAGCATGAGGCGCGCAACCCGGTTGTTATGCCGATACCTGAGGCGCTTAACATCGCCTTCACGGGCAGTGCGGCGGTGTTGGGTATGTCGCATGAGTTGGGCCGGCTGGCCCCCGGCTACCTGGCGGACATCATTCTCCTGGATATGAGCGGCGTCCATCACCAGCCGCTGCACAGCCGGACAGCCAGCCTGGTCTATAACAGCCGGGCATCCGATGTGCAGACCGTCATCGTAAACGGGCAGGTGATCATGCGCGACCGGCAGTTGCTGACCCTGAACAAGCAAGAAATCGTAGCCAATGTCCGGCGCAGCATGGAGAGATTGGCCCGCCGTATTCCCTCGCGGCGCATTCAGGTGTACAATCCCTGAGCAACATAGTAATCGTTTACGCAGCTGCACTACCATAGTAGCTGAGGCATGATGGATGCAGAGAAAGTCATAGTCCGTGGTCGCTGGCTGATCCCGGATGCCGGCCAATGCCTGGAGAATGGCGCGCTGCTCATTTCGGATGGTTTGGTCGTGGAAGTCGGGAGCTGGCAGGAGATTAGGCAGCGCCATCCACAGGTCGCCGCCTTGGGCGGAGAAGGGTTCGCGGTCCTTCCCGGCCTGATTAATGCCCACCATCACAGCAACGGCGTGACTGCATTGCAGCAGGGAATACCGGACCGGCTGTTGGAATTGTGGTTGCTCTCCTTGGCGCAGCGGCGTAACACGGGGGTGTATCTGGCCACGCTCTTGAGCGCCGCCCGGCTCTTGAGAACCGGCGTCACCGCAGTGGTAGATGTGCATAGCGGGCGGGGCACAGCGGAGAATTTCCAGGCCGGCATCCAACAGGCGTTGCGCGCTTACGACGAATCCGGCATGCGCGTGGCCTTTGCCGCCGGGGTATCTGAGCAGAGCTTCCTGATATGGGGAGAGGACAGACAGTTCCTCGACTCTCTACCTCCTGAGTTGCAAACGGTCGCCCGGAGCCGGCTGCCGGACGGCGACACGCTGAGTGTAGATGACTACTTCAGCGTGATGGATGAGCTGCAGGCCGAATATCAGGAACATGCTCGCATCTCCGTCTGGTTCGGGCCGCCCGGCCCGCAATGGGTATCAGAACGCACGCTGAAGCAGATGGCCTTTCGCGCAGAAGCGCGAGACACGGGCATCCAGACACATTTGTTGGAATCTTTCTACGAGAAACTACAAGGGCCGCGAAGTTATGGCCTGCCGACCGTGCGCTATCTGCATGAGCTGGGTGTGCTCTCCTCGCGCTTTTCATTCGCGCATGGCGTTTGGCTTACCGAGGCGGAGATGGATCTGCTGGCAAGCGCCGGCGCGCACATCAGCCACAATCCCAGCTCCAACTTGCGCCTGCGGGCAGGCATCGCGCCGCTAAATGCGCTGTTCGCCGCCGGCGTAAATGCCGGCCTGGGCATGGACGGCGCCACGCTCAACGATGACGAGGACATGTTCACCGAAATGCGGCTGGCCCTGAACCTACACCGCACTCCGCAGCTAAATGGCCCGGCCCCATCGGTGGAACAAGTGTGGGAAATGGCGACGGCCGGCGGAGCGCGACTGTACCAGGCGGAAGGGCGTCTGGGGAAGTTGGCGGCCGGCTATGCAGCGGACTTAGTGCTGGTTCGGTTGGAGCGAATATGCTGGCCCTGGGTTGCGGTGGAGGCAGACCCACGCCTGCTGTTGTTGGCGCGCGCACAGGCGCGGGATGTAGACACAGTGTTAGTCGCCGGCAAGGTCGTCTTGCGCGACGGCCGGCCGACACAGATTGATGAAGGCGCGGCCGGCGACGCAATCGCTCAAATCTTGCGGGACAGTCAGGTCTCGCCCGAAGCGGAGCAAGCGGTACGCCTTCTGATGCCCCACGTGGCCGAGCACTACCGCTCGTGGCCGGTCCCGGAACTCAAAGGCTTCGATGTGCGCAACTCGCGCATCTGAGACCCTAAAACCATGTAACCCGATTTTCCAAATCGGGACCAAGTAATGTGAGCCGATTTTCCAAATCGG
>CAYVQP010000047.1:2968-36764 GCA_964452775.1 uncultured Ardenticatenaceae bacterium
CCGATTTTCCAAATCGGGACCAAGTAATGTGAGCCGATTTTCCAAATCGGCACTTTGTTGATGTAAGCCGATTTTCCAAATCGGCATCGAAATGAAATTTCGATTTACATAGGAGAAGATGACTGAAATGACTCAAAACGCAATGCTTGCCCAGGTACATAGTCTGCCGGAGTTGATCCGCACCGAGTTCAAGGCGCTCGATCACAGAGTCCGGCAAGTAATTAACCATGAAGAATCTTACAACGTAAAGCGGGTGGTGATGACCGGCTGCGGTGATTCGCACATGGCCGGCGTGGCGGCGGAGCTGGCCTTTGAGCAGATAGCCGGCATCCCGGCCGAAGCCATGCGGGCGATGTCGGGCGGCCGTTATGCGGCTCCGTACAAACTGTCCCAACATCCGCATAATCCGCTGGTGATCGGCATCTCAGTCTCCGGTACCGTAGCGCGCACGCGCGAAGCGCTCGGGCTGTTCGCCAAGCAGAAGTTGCCGACCATTGCGCTCACCGGAAACCCTAACAGCCCCCTCGCCCGCCTGGCCGATCATGTGCTCAATTGCGCCATTCCCAGTTTTCCCGATGCGCCGGGGGTGCGCTCTTATCGCATCTCGCTTTTGGCGCTCTATCTACTGGCGATTCGCCTGGGAGAAGTTCAGGGGCGCTACAGCCAGGGCGAGGCCGACGCTCTGCGCCGTGACTTGCTGAGCACGGCGGACGCGATCGAAGCCACCATCGCCGCTGTGGACGAGCGCACGCTGGCCTTGGCGAAAGCAGTGGCCAAGGAAAAGAGCTTCATCTTTGTGGGCGACGGGCCGAACTTCGCCACCGCCCTCTTTGGCGCGGCCAAGGTCATTGAGGCCGCCGGCAGCCATGCGATGGGGCAGGAATCCGAGGAGTGGGCGCACCTACAATATTTCACCGGCGTCGAAATCTCCACCCCCAATTTCATCATTTCGCCGGGTTATCGCGGCCATGACCGCGTAGGCGACTTGATGGCCCCGTTGAAGCGCATTGGGCGCACAACCGTGGCGATTGTGCCGGAGGGCGATCGGCTGGTCGGGCCGGCGGCGGACTGGGTGCTGCCCGTCGTAGGTCGGGTGCGCGAGGCGTTTACACCAATGGTCTACGCCACCGCCACCGAGCTGTTCGCTGCACACCTTTCAGATGTCACCGGCGAGCCGTTCTTCCGGGCCGGAAACCCTCGTTATTACCCCAGAGTAGATATCCGCGATACACCGATCGTGACTGAGATTGTCGCCTAACAGTTCCTGAGGTGACTGTCATACGCCAGAATGACAGTCACCTTTTTACCTGGCCGGCCAGCCAATCCAGCCGTTCTTGCGCGGATTCCGGCGAGGCTTCCAGACTATGCAGCGCGCCATAGCCTTCAATGGTGAAGGACGCGGAGACCGTGCCCATCAGCGCCGCCCGCAGCGGGTCGCCCGTCTGCCGCAAGCCGACTGCGAAGCCGCCGCCAAAAGAATCACCTGCGCCGGTGACATCAACGACAGTAGTTGGGTACACGGGGACCACGGTGAAACGCCGGGCGTCGCGCTCGTACAGCAGGCAGCCATCCGAACCACGTTTGATGACAACCAGCGGCGCGCCCCAACCGGCAAATACCTCTGCCGCTTCGTAGGAGTTGATTGCGCCCAGCAGGAGCCTGACTTCAAGTTCGCTGGGCAGAAAGGCGGCAATATGCGCGCAATAGGCTTGAATTGCTGCCGCGGCCTCAGGAGATTTTTCGTATTCGCCGGGATCGACGGTGATTTGCTTGACGCCGTTGGCTTGGAAGCGGCGCACGAGTTCAGTGTGTGTGACCAGCGCCAGCGGCGCTATGTGGGCCACATCAGCGGGTTCGGCAGGGACGTCCGGCCCGCGAAGGACCAGCGGGCTGTTCGGGTTGCGCGTCTCGAACAGGGAGAACGTGTAACCCTCCAGCTCCTCCGGCAGCGGCAGTCCAACGCGCCGAAAGTGTTCTTCCGGATTATGGTCAATGCGAGTTTTCTGGTCCGTATAGGCGTAGAAGGTGCGCATCTCTTGCCAGCCGGGGACGCGGCGCACGTAATCGCCGCGAACCCCGAGCAGGGCCAGGCTGTCCAGCCACTCCTGCGGGTAGTTTTCACCGGCTTTGGCAAGCAGGTGCACCGGGTCCGTCCACAGTCGCGCCCCCACCGCCGAGTAGATAGCGTTGCCGCCCATCTGGTTCAGGCGCACCTCGCCCTCGGCTGAGATCAGGAAATCAATGCGTAGGCCGCCGCAAACGAATGTCTTCACCGCCGTCAGCCGTACACTTCAACGCGGTCACGCGCCCAGGCAAGCCGCTGCTCAACCACACTCGCCGGCGGCACGCGCCATACCGGCAGGCCGAATTGTTCCAGAGCAAAGCTGGCGCTGACCGCACCGCGCAGCCCGGCTTCCGGCGCAGGTAGCCCGTCGCCAAGTCCCGTGAGGAGCCCTCCCACGTAGCTGTTGCCGGCCCCGGTAAAGTCAACGATTGACGCCGGAACAGCGGGCAATCGCCAACCCTCTGCCGACGGCCCACGGATGATGGAGCCGCTGGCGCCCATCCGCAACGCCACCAGGTTGGCCCCCCAGGAAAAGAAAGTGTCAAAGATGTCGTCCGGTTCTTCACAGCCGGTCAATGCCTGCGCCTCACCCAGGTCAGGTGAAATCAGGGCCAGATGCGGCAGCAACTCAGGGCAAAGCTCGATCTCGCCGGCATGTAGCTCGACATTTGGTTCCAGCGCCAGCACAACTTCGGGGTTACCGGCTCTTAGCTGGGCAGTCAACTCGATAAGCTCGGACATCGTGCCCCATTGCAAGTGAAAGCCGCGCGCTCGCCGGTAAGTGCCGGGGATCTCGCTGATTCGCACCTTACCGCGACGAAACTCGTCCAGGTCGGTGCGGAAAATCTCGATGCGACGCTCGTCCGGCTCAAACAATTGCCAGGCGCGCGCCTGGGCAGCCCCTTCGCGCAAGACCAGTCCTTCCACGTCAACGCCGAACTCGGCCAGCGCCTGACGGTGCCCGGGGAACAGGTCCGCGCCAACAGCAGCGCAATAGCCCAGATGGGGGTTCCAGACGCGCATGCCGATGAGTGCATGGGTGCCGGCGCCGCCCAGGGTATTCATGAAGGTCCGTCCATCCGAAAAGACAATATCGTCAATGATCAGATTCGAGACCGTAACATATTCAACGACGCTGCTCATGAGATCGCTCCCTGCTGGACCTGAGGAACGGGCGAGCGCTGCAAGACCATCGCAAAGACAACTGTGCCGGCGATACCTACCACGGCGCTCATTAGCCACACAGGCGTGATACCGGCTTCCTGATAGATTAGCCCGGAGATGTACAGGCCCAGGCTTGGGCCGACGCCGTGCAGCGCCGCCGTATAGAGCGCTTGGCCTGAAGCGCGCCACTTCGGTTGGAGTAGCCAGTCAACATACAGCACTCCGACGACGAGCAGCGACATCATCGCGATACTGTGCAAGACCTGCGTGGGCAAGACGAGCAACGGTTGATCAATGAAGATGTAGAGCACGTAGCGCAGCGGCAAGGCGGCTACACCCCCGACAAACACCAGGCGCATGCCCCAACGCCGGACAAAAGCCGGGACACCCGCCATAAGTGGAACTTCAAACAGCGCCGAAATCGCTAGGGCAGCCCCGATGACCCAGCCGGTGGCGGCAATATCCGCCAGGTAGACCACCAGATAGTTATTGACGATACCCAGCGTCGCCCCAACAAGCAACGCCCCAACCAGAAACAGGGACAGGGTGCGTTCGCGAAAGAGCAAGCTCAATCCTTCCTGCCACCGCACCTGACCGTGCACCTCCGCGTCCGGCACAGTCAGTGATATGAGACCCAGCAATGCATTCAGCAACGCGTAAATGGGCAGGATCCACCAGATGTTAACGTCTATGACCCAGGCCCCGACAGCGAATGTGGTCAGGGCAAAGCCGATTGAGCCCCAAAGCCTTAGCGAACCAAAACTCGTCTCACTGTTTTCTCTGGATACAAACTCCAGGGCCAGCGAATTTCCGAGGATCATCGTCGGCGCCCTCAGGATCGCGTGCAGAATGGTCAGTAGGAGCAGCAGACCGAAGTCAGTCGTCCTGGCATAGGCGACCATGACCAACGCTACCCCGAAAGAGGTAAGGGCGAGCGCCGAGCGGTGCACATGGTAAATGTCGCTGAGCAGCCCCCAGATCGGTTGAACAAGAAAGCCGATCAGCGGCATGATAGCCAGCAGGAGACCTACCTGGCTGCCGGACAGCCCGATGGATGAAAGGTACAGCGCGACATAGGCAAAGAAGACCCCAACCGCGGCGTACTGCAAGGCAAAGAAGGCGCGAAAGCGATTGGTGATGCTGAATGGAGATGTCATGCCGGATCGGTCCTGGCTTCACTTGTTTCGGGTACCAGGAGGTCAATGATCGCCGCCGCATAGATCTTCGCCGCCTGCAGCAGGCCGGATCGTTCCACGTATTCATCTGCCGAATGGGCGTTCCCACCCGGCGGTCCAAAGCCGCAGACAGTGGGGATGCCGGCCTGAATCAGAAGATAACCTTCGTTAGCCGGGCCGGCGCCAACCGTCGCGGGATATTGCCCAACGAGTTCCGCCGTCCAACGGCCCAGCGCCTGCACTATCGGCGTCTCCAGAGGGATAGCGACCGCCGGCAAATCAATTCGCTTCTGCCAACTGAGTTCTACCCCCGGCCGCTTCTCCAGGATCGGATCGGCCAACCGACGAATTGCAGCCAGTACCTCTTCGCCGGTTTGGCCGGGTAAGAGGCGCACATCCACCATCGCTTCAGCGCTTGCCGGCACCATGCTTTCAATCTCCCCGCCGCGGATCAAAGTTCCCGGCGTTACCACCGGCCTTCTACCGGGAAAGGCGGGGTGTGGCTGGTATGGCGGGCGCCAGCTCTCCAGCGCCAGGAGGTATTCAGCGAGAGCGGTAACTGCATTTGCGCCGGCCTGGCCGAACTCCCAATCATCGCCGCCGGTGTGCGTCGCCTCTCCGCGAGCCTGGATAAGCACCCGTAGCAGTCCTCGGTGGCCAATACATAACGTGTGCAGGCCGGGGTAGGTATAGATGGCCTGTACGCCTGAGGGCAGGTATCCATCGCGCAGGAGCGGCGTGATCCCAATTCGACCGGTTGCGCCGCTCTCTTCATCCGGCACGCCGGCGACTATCACCCTGCCCTGCAACTGGTCCGCAAATTCGGCCAGGACGCCAAGCAGGATAACAGCCACGGCAATGCCGGCTTTGTTGTCACATGCGCCCCGGCCAATAATACGGTCGTCGCGCACTTCCGCCGCAAAGGGTCCTGCACTCCATAGTGCGTGATCGCCTTCCGGGACAGTGTCCATGTGGCCGACGAGTATGACCGCCGGCTCCCCCTGCCCAACCGATGCGACGACGTTTGGCCGGCCGGGCGCATAGGTTGGCAACAGCGGATTCAGGCCGCCGGCGCGCAGCGCGTCCGCAATCGCGGCGGCAATTGCCTCTTCGGGATGGACGCCGTTCACACTGGGAACTTGAATCAGCCGCCGGCAGAGAGAGATCAGCTCCTCTTCGCGTTCTTCCAGGCGCTGCCAGACCAGCGCGCGTAACGTGCTGCGATTGTTCATCCCGTTATGCGGCGGCTCCGGCGCGATATACCCTTAACACCGTATTGATCACTTCCTCGTTTGGCGCCATTGATCCCCATTTGTCGGAGGATGGCGGTATCACTTCACAGCCCCAACTCCGCAAACGCTCCAGGGAAATGGCGGTCTGGGGATGATCCCACAAACCACGATTCATGGACGGCGCAATGATCACCGGACAGCCCGCCCCCAGGCCGTCCGCAATCATGGCGGTAGCCAAATTGTCGGCGATGCCAAGGGCGAGCTTATTAAAGGTGTTGAAGGTGCAGGGCGCCACCAACATGATTCCGAACGGAAAGCGATCCAGCGGGTCCTGGCGATAATGGTGGATCCAGTGGTTGCCGGGCAGATCGAGGATGCTGGCCGGCGGCGAGACCAGGGACACATTTGGCGTGGGCACCGAGTAGACAGTGAAGTCGTGGGCCAAAAGCCCACGGATGATGTCCGGCACACGGGTACAACTGCCCGCACCGGTTACGTACAGGAAGACGGACTGGGCAGCGGACATTATGCAATCTCCATCGGCAAAGCCTGCCGTGCGTTCTCGATGAAGGCGCGGCATTTGTTCAGATCTTTCTTGCCGCGATAGAGGTCTGTTCCTGTGCAGGAGTCCACACCCCAGGGGCGGACTGCGCGAATGGCTCCGGCAATATTCTCCGGGTTCAGCCCACCGGCGATGATCACGGGCGAAGAACATTGCTCGACTATTTGCCGGCTGATATTCCAATCGTGGGTCCTGCCCGTTATGCCAATCCAGCCGGGGACAGGATTGTCCTGATCATCTCCCAGGCTGGTGTCCAGCAACAGAAAGTCAACATGCGGATCATACGCCCTGGCCAGGGCCAGCGACTGAAAGCGATCCGATATTTCCGGCGGCCCGACCGGGATTGCCTGCATGATGCGGATGGACCCAAGCCGGGCCCTTAGCTCCGCAAAGTGGCCGGCTTCCGGGGGTAGATCGCTTTCGCAAAAATGCAGGATGTCCGGCCGCAATCGCTGGGCAGCCTCGATAGTTTGCTCAAACTCGTCATACAACGGCAGCAGCGAGACGGTGACCCGGCCGCGCACCGCGCGAAGGATCTCTTCAACGACCGATTCGCGGCCCTCATGCACCTCAATTCCCAGATGGTCCACGCCCATCTCAGTCAGGGCAAGCGCGTCCTCTAACGTCCAGGAGCCATACAATTGCACTTGAGTCATGTTCATCAAGCTCCTTGCCAGTTGCGCCAGGCGATCGCCGTCAGGCCATCCGCCAGCGCGGGGATATCCTCGGAGTTAACGGACTGAATGACGGCGATCATGTCCACCGGCAGCGCATCGTAGCCACCCAACGCGCCGGCCATCGCGCCGGCCATAGCGGCAATTGTGTCCGTGTCGTTGCCGATGTTCGTTCCGCCAACGGCGCACTCCAGGGGATCGCCGCCGGCGGCGACGAAGATGCCCACAGCGGCCGGCGCTGACTCGACCATCATCACCGAGTTGCCGACAGAAGCTTCGATGCGGCGAAGCGCGTCCTCAAAGCTGGACGAGCGCAGCGCTTCTTCGACGGCCATTTCGATGCGCCGGATAACGCTGGGGCCGGCAATCGTGCGCCCCTCCCTGCGGCCCAACGCGTCGCCCAGGCGCGCCCCTTCGAGCGCCGCCTGCACCACGCTGTAAACGTCCGCTCCCGGCATGAGCGCCTCAGCGACGCCGGCGGCAATTGCCCCTGCCCCGCTGGCCGCGATCTGCGTGTCATGCGTGGGCAGGGAGCTTTTCCAGGCCAGCCGGACGGCCTCTTCCAGGTCGCCGGGATGCACCAGGCCGGCGGGCGCGACGCGCATGGCTGCGCCGTTGGTCGCGCCAAAAGTGGTCATTTTGCGCGTTGAAATGCCAACCGTGCCAATGTGATCAGTCGGCTGGCCGGCTGCCAGCGCTTGCAGCAAGGGCTTGGTTGTGGGACCCATCTGGTTGCGCATGGGCGAATATCTGGACCAATGTAGCAGCGTATGCAGCCAGCTCGCAGCATCGAGGTTGCCATCTGTGTCGATGAGCGTCTGGGCAAGTGCAAACATCTGGCTGGAATCATCGGTCACCAGGCCGGCGGTATCTGAATGCGAGAATGTGTCAATCGGCGGAGCGAGTAGCCGGCGCAGCAGGCCGCCATGTTCGGCAATGATTTCATCAATTTGGTGCTGCTCAGTCGCCGCACCCAGGGCGTCGCCCAGGGCAGCGCCTAATAGACCGCCCAAAATGTGGCGACCCAATCGCTCCCGATCAAAGTCAACTTTACTCATAACTGTCTCCTTTTGATTCGCCGTATTTCCCGGAGGATGAGATAATTACTTACAATTACACACAGGACCAGGCGCCGCAATACGGATCGCTCGGCAACATACTCTGCTCAAGGAAGGTAGCGATCTCAATTGACGGGTGAATAGTGTCCAGAAGATCCTCAGAAAACCGGCCAACTAAATTATCTAAGATTGAAAATTGCAGAGCAAACCGGCGTCCAACGCCTCCGCCATGAGTTCAGAAGTTCCCGCAGCCACAGAAATCTCCGACCCGGTGCATATGGCCCCGGTGTCCTTACGCCGCATCCTGATCCTCGGCGTTGCCGTGCGGCTGTTCGTTGACACCGGCGTGCAGATATTCGGCCCATTCTTGAGCATCATTGCCGCCGGAATGGGTACCAGTATTGTCGCTCTGGGCGCGCTAAACAGCCTGCGAGCGTTGATGGGCCTGGCCAGCCCCGCCTTCGGGGTACTGGCTGACCGGACCAGTTATCGGCGCACGATGCGCCTCATCCTGTTGCTTGGCGCGGCCGGCATGTTCCTTTTCGGCGGCAGCTGGAATCTGTGGGTTGCCGCTATCGGTATCAGCCTGATGGGATTGAGCGTCTTTTGCTTTGCACCCATTCTGCAAGCCTACATGAGCGCGCAAATCCCCTACGAACATCGGGCGCGCGGGCTGGGAACGGTGGAGTATGCCTGGGCGCTGGCCGGCATCATCGGCCTCTCCATTTCCGGCCTGCTGATGAGCCGCTATGGCTGGCGAGCGCCGTTCTTCTTTCTCGGCCTGGGAATGTTGGGCGCGTTCTTCCTGTTCGCCTTCTTCCCGGCGGCGCCCCGCTCAGCGCATGAGCCGCCGGCCGCAGCCGTGTCCAGGAGCTGGCGCGATTGGGGTGAATTAATGCTCAACTTTTTCCGGCTGGAATCGAACTCACGTTCAGCCTGGAGTGCTATCCTGGCCGGAGCGCTGGGCGTCTTCGCCTCTGCCAATATCACCATCGTCTATGGCTCGTGGCTAACCGATTCCTATGGCCTTGACCCCTCACAGTTGGGCATTGTCGCCTTGATACTCGGGGTCGCCGACCTGGCGGCGATCGTGGTGGTGACCTATCGCGGCGACCGCTTCGGCAAGTACAGGAGCCTGCTGTTAAGCGCTTCCGGTGCGGCTTTAATATACATGCTGCTTCCCACTCTCAACGTAACCCTGTTGAGCACGATGATCGGCCTGATAATCATCCGAATCACCTTTGAAGGCGGCATGGTCAGTAACATCTCGCTGCTCAGCGAACAATCTCCGACGCAGCGGGGCCGGGTCTTGACCCTTTTCTCGGCGGCGGTAACGGTGGGCGCGGCGGTAGCCAGTTTTACAGGTCCGTATCTGTACTCACACTGGGGTATGGTCGGCCTGGCGACTGTCTCTGCCTTCGTGGCGCTGGCCGCCGCGCTGTTAATCCTGCTGAGAGTTCGGGAGAGCACATCCAGCGAGCCCGAAGCAGAGTTAACCCTGGAGTAACACCCATGTCTGGCGACCTCACAACAGAATGGAGCGGCCATCATCAGGGCAAAGATGCCCTTCGTGCGGAGATTTGGACCCGGCTGGTGCAGGCCGGCGCCACGCCACGGGAGCCGTTTGGACACATCCCGTCCTTTTACGGCGCGGAGAGGGCTGCCGAACTGCTGGCCGGCCTGCCGTTCTGGCAACGGGCGGGGGTCATCAAGTCGAACCCGGACACCGCTCACCTGGCGCTGCGTCTGCGCGCCCTGGAAGACGGTAAGCTGCTCTACATGGCCGTTCCTCGTCTCACCGAATTACGCTGCTTCGTGGAGCTGGACCCGCACAGACTCGCTGCGCAGGGCGTCCCCTTTGCCGAGGTGGCCGGCTGGCAAGGCGCAGTAGTGCATGGTAGGCCGGTCACGCCGTTTGAAATGCCTGCTATTGATCTGGTCCTGGTGGGTTGCGTCGCCGTATCACCAGGCGGCGGCAGAACCGGCAAGGGAGCCGGCTTTGCAGACCTGGAGCTGGGCATCTTGCGTGAGCTGGGCCTGTTGAAGGCGGGCACGCCCATTGCTGCCGCCGTCCATCCCCTGCAGATTGTGCTTGACGACCGGCTGCCGATGGACGCACACGATTCACCGTTGGACTGGATCATTACGCCTGACGAGGTGATCCGGGTGCAGACAACTTACCCGCAACCAACCGGCATCGATTGGCCGGCAATTCGCCCCGAGCAGTACCAGAGTATCCCGATGCTGTTAGCTCTGGCGTCTCATTTGAATGTTAAGGTAAACCGGCAATAGGCATTTTGCTGCCTCGCCGGTCGCCGGCAATTTGCGCCGGCTATCAGGGCTGAGCGCCGGCAAGCATGGCCGTCACTTCAGCAGAAGAAGGCAACCTGCCGCGCGGCCCCAGGCCGGTCACTGCCAGGGCGGCGGCGGCATTGGCAAAAGCCAACCGCTGCGCAAGTGGCAGATCCCGCAAGGTGGCAGCGAGGAAGGCAGAGTTGAAAGTGTCTCCTGCTCCGGTGGTATCCACCACATCCACCTTCCAACCGCTGACCTGCGCAGCTTCGTCTCGTGTCACCGCCAGCGCGCCCTCTCCCCCGAAGGTAACCACGACTGTTTCCGGTCCATAGTCCAGCAGACGGCGCGCGCCCTCTACGGTAGGCTGCTCGCCAAGAATCGCTCTCAAGCCGCCCTCGTTAAAGGAAGCAATATCCACCCACTGTAATATCCGGTGCAGGGTATCGCTGTCTGCTTGGACAGTTCTTTCTACGTCGATCATGGTCAACACGTCACTTGAGCGAGCAACATGCCCCATTCGTTGAAACAGCTCGGGGTCATTCGGCATCGTGTATAAGGCGCACGCCTGCGGGATGACTCGCCGCAGATAGTCATCGTCGTACTCCTCCTTTAGCATGGGAACGACTACGATCGAACGCTCGCCGGACGGCTCAATGAGGATCACCGTAAAATGGGTCTCTGCCGCCGGGTTGACTAACACGTGTTCGGTGGACACACCCCATTCGGCGAAGCCGGCCAGCACCCGGCGCCCAAATTCATCTCCCCCGATCGTCGAAAGTGATGCGACGCGCATACCCAGAGCCGCGGCAGCGCAAGCAAAATTGGCAACCGTACCGCCCGGCAAACGACCCACAAAGTCGCCCATCACCTTCTCGCCATGTCCCGGCAGCCGGTCCACGCGCATCACCAGATCAACGTCAACCCCGCCAACGGCCAGTACGTCAATCGCACGCTGCCCAAAGAGCCTTGAACCACGCTGGTCACCCAAGTACGGTTGCTCCTGTCAACTCATCTGCCGGCTCCAGCACCCGGATCAGCTCCAAGTGTCGCTTAGCTCGCCGGCGAGCAGTCTCCATTACCAGGTCATCAATCCGAGGCGGGCCGACTTGCTCAATGACCATGGCTGCACTAACAGAGGCTTGAGCGGCGGCCTGACGGACGGATACCCCTTCGACCAGGCCGACCAGAAAGCCGCCGCAATAGGCATTGCCGGCTCCAGTAACGTCCACTACATTGGCCTGGGCAGCCGGCGTCAACCAGAACTCATCATCATCCCGGTCATAAACAACGGATCCCCTGGCGCCCATCCGAATGGCGGTCACCCGGGGACCGTAGTGAGCCAGGGCGCGCAGTTGCTCGCGGATCGTGGGCATGCCGGTCAGCAGATATGCTTCCTCCGGCCCGGGCGAGAAGAACTCGAACCGGGCCAGGCAGCGCAAGATAGAGGCGCGCTCAGCGGCAGTCATCGAGCTATCAATGATCGGCTCCCCGCTCAGGCGAACACCGGCAGAGCGCAGCGCCATCACGAATTCCTCTTCCCGTTCATCGCCGCGACCGATCACGTGGGCAGCCGTCAGGTCGGGCGGGATGGCCCGCTCAACTGGCGCGAGCACCAGCTGTCGCTGCCAGACGGCTTCCGGAACTCGGAAGATCTGCGTTCGCCGGCCGTTCTCCTCGAAGAGTTGCCATGCTCGCGGGGTAGGCAGACCGGTGTCGAAGAGGCCGGCTCCGTCGAGGCCAAAAGCACTGAGCGAATTACGGTCAAAATCAGCGCCGACGGCGGAGATGAGCCGGGTATTCCGCGACCATAGGCGCATACCGATGGCGGCGTACATGCCACCGCCGCCAAGCACACCCATAACCGTGCGGCCATCGGGAAAGACAATGTCGTCAATAATGATTCCCCAGGCGGCAAAGCGACCGCGGACGCCGGCATTCATCAGGGCACAGACTCCGGCCTTTGGTAACCGGCGGTCACCTTCTGCGCAGCCAGCTCGATGCTTAAAGCGTGCAACGGCAACAGGGTTAGCAGCGGGCTGAAGGGCTCTGGAACATCCGGCAGCTGCAAGCCGTTGTCAGCGCCGGCCAGGATATCTGCAGTTTCAGCCGTGACCAGCGCGATGAGATGCGCGCCCCATTGCCGGACTGAGTAGGCCGTGTCGCGACATCGCTGCACCGACGCGCCGGCCGGCGCGATCAGGATCACCGGCTCACCTGCCCGGATAGTCCCAATCCGCAGGCCGTGATGGAACTCCTCCACCGGAAGCGGGACGCCTACTTCTTGCGGTCCTTCCGCTAGCAGCGCGGAGCCGGTCTGGGCAACGGCATAGCTTGGTCCGCCGCCGACCAGATAATACAACCTCTGCGAATCCAGACGTGCTGCCAATTTGGGCGCCCATTCGTTGCACGCCTGTAGCACTTCCGCCATTCGGGCCGGTAGGTTAGCCAACGTCCGCAGTAACTCTCCGGCATCGGCAGCCGGCAAGAGACCCCGTCGCCGGCCGAATATGACTGCCAGCTTCAGCAGAAGCACAATCGTGGCCGTGGTCGTCTGCGCCGGCCAACCCACCTTGAGCGCGCCGGGAATCAACGTCACATCCGGCCGCGCTACAAAGGGGTTGTCCGGCGATTCTTTGTCCGTGATGCCAATGACATAGGCAGGTGAAGCCATCGCCCTGTCCAGCGCATCCCAGGTGGTCGTCGGCCGGCCGCTTGAGCTGATCACAAAGTGGGCATGGCAGTCGCTTTCCCCTGACCGGCCATAAGCGGCATATTCATAAGCCTGCAACGGGTCAAAGCGCACGCCTGCGTATCGTTCCCAGGCGAGCTGCACCGCCTGCGCCGCAAACCAGGAATCGCCGGAGCCGCTGGCCAGAACAGAGTGCACGCCACGTTCAGCCATTGCCTGGGCGAGACGGTCAATCTCCTCGTCCAGGGTTTCCAGTACACGGGCGACGACTTCCGGCTGTGCGGCAACTTCCACCCGTGTGGCGGCGATGGGCATCAAGGCAGTGTCATCACTCACGGCGTCCGCCTAATCCACTTGCTCGGGACGGCCGACATAGGTGCGGAAGAATCGGCGATAATATTCGACATCAATGTCCAGGGCCACGTCCACATGGGGTTCCCCGGCAACTTCCCCTGAGGTATGGCCGCGATTGAGTTGTTGATAGACCCACGGCCTTCGCTCGACAATGGTCTGGCCCCGAGAGTAGCGACCGCCGGTCTCCACATAGACGTGTAGTTTTTCGGTGGTTAAGCCGGCTCCGTCAATGAACGAGGCCACACAGCCGGCGTCTCCGATGGAAACCTCCTCGCGGCCGAAGTTCCTGATCATGAAGTTGAAGAGGTGCGCGGCCAACGCGGCCGGAGTCTGCGGATATGGATGCCTTTCGAGTTCCGCCTGCGAGGCAAACCAGCGACTTACTTCGTTGCGCTCGAATACCACCCGGCGAAATACATCCAGTCCGTACATGAGAATGGGCACGCCGGACCCAAAGACAATCGCCGCGGCTTCCGGGTCATGGAAGATATTGAACTCGGCCACGGGAGTAGCGTTTCCTACCTCAACCGCTCCGCCCATCAAGGCGACCTTGCGAATTTTCGGGATGACCTGTGGCGCACTCTGGAACAGCAAGGCAATGTTGGTCAAGGGAGCCAGGGCAAGGATACTGACCGGCATCGGCGAGGTCATTATCTCATCGCGGAGGTATGCCACCGCGTCATTTCCCGCGGGTTGCCCGGCGGGGGCCGGCAGATTCGCGCCGCCCAGGCCGTCGTCGCCGTGCACGGCGGAGGCGGAACTGACCTCAGCCACCAGTGGGCGCGTTGCCCCGGTGACTACCGGCAAGTGCGCCGCGCCGGCAACTTCCAGCACCTGCAGGGTGTTCCGCGTAACCTGCTCTAAATCCACGTTGCCCACAACCGTAGTAATGCCGCGTACGTCCAGTGCGGGATGGGCAATTGCCAGCAGGATTGCCAGGGCATCGTCAATTCCCGTATCAACATCAAGATAGACTGCCTCAGGTTTCGCAGGGTGCATGTTGTACTCCAGGTTAAGAGCTGGTCAGGGAAGCCTAATGCGATGTGGCCGTTACATACCGTCTACTCACGGATAGTTCTCCAGAGCAGCCATGAAGTGTTCCCAAAAACGATCCACATCAACAGCGACAGCGACTTCTGCATTTTCAGGCCGGCCTCGCGAGGCTCCCTCGACACCTTCCAACACGCTCACCGGGTGATAGTGGCGATAATCGCATAGCGTCATCCCGTAGGTCAGTTCGCCGCGCAGTTCGATCGCCACGTGCATGGGCGCAAAGGTCAGCACATCGGGATCAATTAGCGCCGCTACCGCCAGCGGATCGTGCATCGAGCCGCCGGACAGGCCGAAGAGCATCCGCAGCTGATTGCTATAAAAATCCAGCATGGCGGCCACCGCCTGCGTCGTCCGGCTACCCATTTGCCGGATCATCGCCCGATGCTCGGGAGTTGCCGGCACCTGCCGGGTGACGTTGAGACCGACCATCTTGATCGGGATGCCGCTGGTGAAGACTACGTGCGCGGCGTCCGGATCCGCCAGGATGTTGAACTCCGCTGCCGGAGTCGAGTTGCCATAGGTCAGCGAACCACCCATCAAGCAAATCTCGCTGATCCTCTCCGGCAAGTCCGGGTAACGACGCAGGGCCACAGCGATGTTGGTCAAAGGGCCAATGGGTACCAGGACAAGGCCATCTGTCTCCTGGGCAGTCCGGTAGATGAACTCGACTGCGTGCTCGTTCAAGATGGCCACGGTTGGATCCGGTAAGTCAGGTCCATCCAGTCCGCTTTGCCCGTGCACTTCCGGCGCGTGAAGAGGGGCGCGCACCAGCGGCCGGTCCATGCCGGCGGCAATCGGGACATGGGTCAGGCCGGCCAATTCGACCAGCTTACGCGCATTTAGCGTGCACAGCGAGAGTGGGGCGTTGCCGTGCACGGTGGTAATACCTTTTACATCCAGGGTGCGCGCAGCGAGCAGTATCGCCATCACATCGTCGTGGCCCGGATCGCAATCAATGATTACGGGAATACTCATGAGTTCCTCTGCGTCAGTCGTTGATGGTACAGGTCTAGGAAACGCCGGCTGTCTACGGACACGCAGACGTTCACATTGGGCGCCTCGGCCGGCCGGACCCGCCAGTCGGGAGCGGTCAGGCCAAAGTGAACCGGGCTGTGCGTCTCCACCTTCACATACAAGGCGCGCGTTTCAAAAAGCGTAGGGTCAACTACGTAGGCAATTGCCGAAGAGTCATGTACTGGAAACCCATCAATACCCATTGCCTGGCTGGAGAAGCTCAGATAGTGAGGCACGATGCGGCTGATGAAATCAGTATAGGGATTGCGGGCTGCAAAAAGAGCCTCCAGATACGGCGGGGTCATGATCGTTTGGGTGGTCACATCCAGCCCGACCATGGTCACATCCCAGGGGGCGTCAAATACGATCTGCGCTGCCTCCGGGTCATTGCGCACATTGGCTTCCGCTACCGCAGAGGCGTTTCCGCGCGCATTGGCAGCTCCACCCATCAGCACCACGCCGGCCGCCAGCTCTGCGATCCGCGGCTCAAGGGACACAGCCAGGGCGACATTGGTCAACGGCCCAAGGGCGACAATGGTGATTTCGCCGGGATTGTCCATCACGGTGTCCACGATCAGTTGCGCGCCGCGCCGCCGGTCCGGGATGCCTTGTGGCGACGGAAACTCTGCCCCACCCAGGCCGTTGCGCCCATGCACCCGCCAACCCTCGCCGATGAAATCTCGGGTAAGCGGCTTTTCGGCCCCACGGGCAACAGGGACATCTGAGCGCCCAACCAGCTCGATGAGACGGAGAGCGTTCTCAGTGGTAACCGTGGTACCTGTGTTGCCAAACACGGTGCTTATGCCCTCAACGCTCACTTCCGGCGAAGAGAATGCAAACAAGATAGCCATCGAGTCGTCAACGCCAGGATCGGCGTCAATCAGAATGCGGCGTGGCGCCGCGCCAGAATTGCTCATGGAAACATCTGCCTATTTCGAGTTGTGAAGTGGTCGCCAACCGAAAGCGGTTAACCCTTGACGCCGGTCTGGGCAACACCCTCAATATAGTAGCGCTGCAAGATGATGAAAATGATGATCACCGGCAGCGAGGCCAATGCGGCTCCGGCAAAGGTGCGCCCCCAAAACACCTGTGTCTGAGTGGTCTGGGAGCTGATTGCCACCTGGATAACCTGCAACTTGTCGGCGCTGACCGCGATGAGGGGCCAGAAGAAGAGATTCCAGATGAACTGGAACTCAAGCAGCGCCATGGTGACCAGACCGGGGAGAGAGAGCGGCACGATCACACGCCACAGAATCTGCAGGTAGTTTGCTCCGTCTACGATCGCCGCTTCATCCAGATCGATTGGAATCTCGCGGAAGAACTGGATCAGGGCAAAGATAACGAAGGGACTGGCAAACCAGGGCAGGATCATCGCCCAATAAGTGTTCTGGATGCCAAGTGTACGCACCACTATGTAAAGGGGTACCATCGTCACTTCGAATGGAACCAGCATGGTCGCCACCACGTAGACGAGCAGCGCATTCTTGTGAGGAAACGGCAGCCGGGCAAAGAAATAAGCGGCCATGGTGTTAAAGAACAGGCTTGACGCAACCACGGCGCTGGAGACCAGGAAGGAATTGGCCAGATTCCGGCCAAAATCGAACCCAAACCGCTTTCCCTCTTCGCTCAAGCCCAGCACGTCCATGTAGTTTTGTAGTGTCCACTCGATGGGCACAAACGTTCGCCAGCTCAACGGGAAGAGATAGGCGAAGATCTCTCGCTCAACCCTTAGACTTCCCAGAGTCATCCAGACGAAGGGCAAGATGAAGATGATCACCAGCGCTACATATACTACCCAGCGAAGAGAAGCGCGGAACAGCCGGCGCAAGTTTCGCGCCGAGAATGCGCGCGTATTTGAGTGGGAAGTCATACGCAAGTCAGTGCGTGGGCTTTTCTGGGTCGTTTCCATGGATTCACCAATTTCTCCTGGCTACTGGACAACGGTAAGCCAATCCCCGATAGGCATGTGATCGCCCATTCTCGGGTAATTCGGCGCGTATTCCCATTTCAGTGGTCCGGGCGCAGCAAGCGCATCTGAAAGACGCTGACTATTAATAGGACGGCCAATGTCACCATTGCCATTGCGCTGGCATAGCCCATATCCTGGAAGAGAAATCCCTGCTGGTAGATGTAGTAGACGATCACCTTTGTGGAATCCAAAGGGCCGCCCTTGGTCATCTGGAAGACCGGCACGAAAAGCTGAAATGAAAAGATGGTCTGCGAAACGATGACGAACATCAGAATCGGCCGCAGGAGAGGAATGGTCACATTGCGGAAGGCCTGCCAGGCGTTAGCTCCATCTACAATAGCCGCTTCATAGTAGACGCCGGGGATGCCCTTCAAGCCGGCCATCAGGATAATCATACTGAAGCCGACATCCTTCCATATCATCATTAACGTCAACGCCGGTAGGGCGCGCCTCTCGTCTGACAGGAAGGATTGCTTGGGTATGCCCACACTGTTCAGAATGCTCTGGAACAGACCTTGCTCGGAGTGATACATCATGGCCCAGATAATTGAGACCACAATGATGGAGGTCACCAGGGGAACCATGATCGCCGACCGCACTAGCCCAGTGCCGAATGACTCCCGCTGTAGCAACATGGCCAGGGCAAGCGCCAGCGCAATGGAAATCGGAACCTTGTAGATTACATAGAGGGCGGTCACCTTCATCGCCTGCCAGAACACCGGGTCTCCCATCATGCGGACATAGTGGTCAAAGCCGATAAAGCCGCGATAACCGCCGAGAAGGCTGTAGTTGTAAAGGCTGGAACGCGCGGCAGCGAAGATTGGCAGGTAGCGAAAGATGAGAAAGTTGAGTAGCGCGGGAAGGACAAATAGAAACGCAATGATTAAGTTTCGCCGGCGCCAGGGAAGTATTCGCTGCATAACGGACACTTGCGCCGCTTCCTGCGTCTGGGTTGCTTGTGCTTGCATACTCGCCTCGCTCAGGTTCAGAACACTAGTAGTGGCAGTTCACGTGATCCAATTTGGAGTGAGGCTGCGGCGCATTTGCCGCAGCCTCTCAAGCGATTAACTACTCAGCCTTAACTAATGTCTACTCATTCCAGCCGGCATACTTCGCACAGGCCTGGTCCATGTTCTGGGCAGCCGCAGTCACCAGCTGCTCCACATCCACGTCACGGCCCTGCGAGAGATTCTGCAGCAGTTCAGCCTGAATCTGCTGATACTCGGTATAGCACGGGGTCTGGATGCGCGGTTCGCCGATTTCCAAGAGGCCGGCGCTGAACATCTGCTGCGGATTTTCCTGGTATTCCGGCAGCGTGTTGAGCAGATCATAGCGGGCCGGCAACTGGCGAACATAGTCGTACCAGATGCGCGAACCCTCCGCGCCGGCAAAGAACTTCACCATGGAGATTGCCGCTTCCTGATGTTCACTATTTGGCGAGACGCCAAAGTGCCAGGAGCCCGTGTGGCATAGCTGCGCGCCGTCGGCGTAGTAGGGAATGCCGGTTACGCCGTAGTTGAAGCCGCCGTCTGGATAGAGGCGGTTGATCTCGCCGATGCGGTTGTCCGGGCTAACCATGAAAGCGTGCTGGCCGTTGACAAAGGGCTGGGGAATTGGTTCCACCGGGCTGACGGCACGATCGCCGATGTGCCAATCGCGGTAGTCCTGGTAGGCGCCAATTGCTTCCGGCGTGTCCAGGTATCCGACAAACGTGATCGCGTCGGGGCCCATTCCCTCGAATGTCGGCGTGCCGCGGGCGCCGGCCGAGCGACGGGGGATGCCCTGCTCGTAATCGCCCCACCAGGTACCCTGACCCCAGCGTAGACCCCAAACATCCGGGGTGCCGTCGCCGGTGTTGTCTACGGTGGTCTTCTCCCACGCATCCCAGGCCTCGTCCATGTTCCAGCCGGCTACCGCTTCCGGCGGTTGCAGGCCGGCCGCTTCGGTCATGTCCGAGTTGTAGAACATCATCGAGCAGCTCTGCATGATCGCCGGGGCATAGAAGGTGCCCAGGTAAGAGCCTTCCTCCACGGATTGGGGAACGAACTCGGCGATCTCTTCCTCAGTATAGAACTCCTGAAGTGGAATGATGGCCCCATTGTAGGCATAGTGCTTAATGTCCGGACCATCGGCCAGGAATGCGTCGAAGTCAGCGCCGGCAGCAACTGAGGTCTCAATCGCTGGGAAAAGCTGCGCGAAAGGCACGGCGTCAACTACTACTTCTACATTCGCCCACTTCGGGTCGCTGGCCTTCCAGGCCTCAATCATGTCCTGCGTCGCTAACAATTGGTCAGGATCGTCAAGGGTGAAGAAGCGCAGGGTGATTGCCTCGCCTTCCTCTTCAGTAGCCGCCTCTTCCTCGGTAGCCGCTTCCTCTTCGGTGGCAGCTTCGTCATCGGACGCAGCTTCTTCCGTCGGTGATGCCGTTCCGCCTCCGCAGGCAACGATTACCAGGGCGACCATAAGCAGCGCCACAACTAACTTCAGCCAATTCGTGTTTTTGAGCTTCATCTAGATCCTCTCCTCGTGAATCACTGGTTTGGGGTTACCATCCACCGGCGCAGCGGACCGAACCCGCTGCGTAGCACATTTGGTCCGACAATCTTTTCGTCCGATATTCACCTCCAACAAGGCTATATTGCTGCTGCAAAGTCAGAGCAACGGGAATGACCCATTCAGTGGCTGCTGCAAACGCAGCGCAGGGTATTGGGCGCGGCCGGCGCTAATCCGCAATTATCTTCACATTAACCGTGCGTCGCCGCGGTCCATCGAAATCGAACAGGAACACTCCTTGAGAATGGCCCAGCAACAAATCGCCATTTTCAATCAGGATGATCTCGTGATTCCCAATCAGACTGGCTTTGATGTGCCCGGCTGCGTCGGCAGGTGTATCAAAGATGTGATTGAAGTCGGTTCTGGTCGGTATAATCCGGCGAACTTCACTGACGAGATCCACCGCCGTGTTTGGATCCAGGTAACTATTCACGGTGATGCCGGCTGTGGTGTGCGGCACAATCAGGTAACAGATACCACTCTGCACATTACTTTTGCGGACAACTTCCCGCACCTGCTCTGTTATCAGGTTCAGGCTGTCGCCTTTGGGCGTTTCAATGTGAATCTGTTGCGGCATGCTGCCTGCCTGTAGCGTGAGATACTTGGGGTCCACTTCGCTGCCGGCTTGTGGAGGCGCGAATGACCAGCTCAGGGGTCAATAAGATTTGTTGAGTTTCCGCCGGCCCATTCCCCCTGATCCGCTGTAACAGTACCTCAACTGCAGCCTGACACATCCGCAACAAGGGCTGTCGAACCGTTGTCAACCCGGGACTGGTGAACTCGCTCAAAGGGATGTCATCAAAGCCCATAACGGCCACGTCGTCCGGCACCTTCAGGCCACGCTCAGCCAGGGCCTGCAGCGCGCCCATCGCCATCAAGTCATTGAAGGCCAGAATGGCAGTGGGTGGTTCGACCTGCGAAAAGAAACGCCCGACGGCCTCGCGCCCGGTAGCCGGGAGATAGTCGCCCTCAAATATCAGGTCTGTGGGTGTGGGCAGGCCCACCTTTTGCATGACGCGGCGGACGCCCTTCAGGCGGTCTTGACTCACGCTATAGGCAAGGTGACCGGTAACGATTCCGATCCGGCAATGATCTTCGTCCAGAAGGTGCCGGGCAGCCAGATGCGCCCCCCTCGTGTTGTCAACGCCGATGACGTCCAACTCAGTGCCGGGGACAGACTCCTCCAGCAGTACAACCGGGCTGCCACTATCAATGATCATACCGATAGCTTCTGCGTCCAGTCCGGCGCTGTTGCAGATGACGCCATCCACTCGCCGGGCGAGAAACTCCTGCATGTGGCGAACGGCCGTTTCGGCCTTCCAGTCGGAATTGGTCAGGATAATGCTGTAGCCAAAGTCAGAGGCAATGCGCTCCACTCCATAGGCCACAGAAGCATAAAAGGGGATTTCAACGCTTGGCACCAACAAGCCAAGCGTCAATGTTTCGCGTCTGCGAAGGCTCCTCGCCACGGCGTCAGGCTGATAGTTCAGTTCCTCCATGGCCGTCCGAACACGCATGGTGAGTTCCGGGCTCACATGCCGGGTATGGTTGATAACGTGGCTAACCGTCGCCGTGGATACTGCAGCAAGCTCGGCGACATCCCGAATTGACGACACTTCTCACCCTCCGAGAAATGCGAGAAAAACGATTACGCCAAGAACAGTGCAACCATATCAAAGATGATTCCATTTGTCAATTGGCCGCAAACGTGTCCCATTCACCCACGAGTAGTGGAGAAATCGTCAGCCTTTCACAAATGGATTGACTATAATGTAGTTTAGATGGTGTCGTTCTTGGACACCTGGAAAGCCTGCACGAAGGAAAGAAGGGAGGTCATGATGTTTAACCGTCAGGTCACTGTAACAGTTTCAAAGTTGAACCGTTGGACACTACTTTTGTTACTGGGATTGCCAGTCATGTTATTGTTGATGGTGAGTCCATCCTTGGTCGAGGCCAGCGCACCGGCTGCACAAACTTGCCAGAGTTTTCATGTGGTGCAACGGGGTGAAACCTTGCACCAGATCGCGCAGCGCTACGGCACGACCTGGCCTGTGCTGGCACAAGTCAACAATCTGGCGGATCCCGATCAGATTTACGCCGGGCAGCGCCTGTGCATTCCCGGCCCGAGCAGCAACATCCCAGTAGGAACCGTTGTAAATTGCTCCTACCTGAATGTGCGCAGCGGGCCGGGTGTTAACAACAGCGTTGTCGAGGTCATTAACTGCGGCACACAAGTTCTATTACTGGGTAGGACTAGCGACTCAACCTGGCTTAACGTGCGCACCTCCAGCGGCAGGACCGGCTGGGTGAACGCCGCCTACATTCGCAGTAGCGCACCCATTGCTTCGCTGCCGGTAGTCGCGGGAACTCCGGCACCAGCAACCGGGACCGTGACAGCCTTCTATTTGAATGCGCGGTCAGGTCCGGGAGTGAACTTCCCGATCGTGCAGGTGCTCAATCAGGGGCAGACATTGCCCGTGACGCACCGCACGGCGAATGGTGGCTGGGTGCGAGTTATCCTGCCGAACGGCAATCCCGCCTGGGTTAATAGTAGCTACATGCAGTTGAGCGTACCGCTCGGAACTCTGCCGGTAGCATGATGAAGTCGGGGTCGGCCCTAGGCGGCATGCAGCAGCCGGCGCGCCGGGTCATCTCCTAACAGCTGGGCGAGGCGTTCCACATGTGGGACGCAGCGCCCGGCTCCCTGGGTAGCCACCATGGAAGCGCCCATCGCGTTGGCCACGGCCGCGCACTCACGCCAGTCGCCGCCGCGCAGGAATGCGGCGATGAAGGCCGCCGCAAAGGCATCGCCGGCCCCAACGGTGTCAATGACCTTAACGACGAATCCGGGATGATGGAGGACTTCCGGCAGGTCTTGACTTGCCACGAAGCAGCCGGCTGCACCCGCCTTTACCACGACCACACGCGGGCCAAGCGATAGCAGCCCGCGCGCCGACTCCGCGCCGTGGGCATCCGGCAGCAGGAATCTGGCTTCCTCTTCGGTGAGCAACACCACGTCAACGCTGCGCAGCACTTCGCGAGTCACAGTCATGGGAATGTATTCAATGCTTGGCCCCGGATCAAAAAAGACGGGAATTTGCTGCCGGCCGGCGATGCGAATCAGGTTCAAGGCATCTTCGGGGTAAGTCAGGTCTCGCAGCGTATAGCCGTTCGTGTAGAACGAGCGTGTCAACGGGATGGCCTCTTGCCACTCTGCCGGAGTTCGTTCCGGCGGAAGGTGATCCTTGATGCCCAGAAAGACGTGCTGGCCCGCCTTGTCTGTGACCACCACGCAAACAACGGTCTGCCGACCCGGCACGGCGATCGCGCGACTGATGTCCACCCCCTCTGCAGCCAGCATGGCCAGCACTTTCTCCCCATATTCATCTACGCCCAACATACCTAGCGTCGCCACGGAGAGTCCTACTCGACGAGCGGACACCAATGTCGTGCATCCGCCCCCAAGTTCGGTAATTAGCCCGCCGGCCCATCCATGCTCGGCCGGCCGCAAGGGCAAACTTTCAATGGGTAGAATGACGTCGGCGACAAGATCGCCGAGCATGATCAAATCGTAAGTCTTCATCGCCTCCATCCGGAAAGTCATTCGTTTAGGGCGGTGCGTACCAGCCGGGTCTTGCGCCGCCGCCACAGGAGTATTATCAGGCCGACCAGCAGCGGGAGCAATGCTATCAGGAGCAGGACGGGTAGCTGAACTGCGGGCGATACACGTACCTGGCGGGAACTGCCGACGAAAAGCTCGTCCGAAACCGACCGCAGCCTGATCTCGAATTGATCCATATTGCCGGAGAGCGCCAGCTTGTAGCCGGCGAAATCAATGCGTGGGGTCTCATCGGGAGTGTCTGGACCATAGGGCACAATTTCGTAGCCGAGTTCCCTGCCAACCACCTGCTTAACGAAATATGGTTGTTCGGCGATTCGGTCTACCACTTCCCCATTTCGTACGACTTCCAGGACGCCCTCGTCAAGCGTAATGTCCGTTTCGTCGCCGATCCAGACCCACTCCGCGCCCTCGGCGTCACCTGCATATTGCGGGTTCTGCAAGCGTTCATAGGCCAGCGCCGGGTATTCGCGGGCCACGCGCGGACGAAGGTAAATGACGGAATCGCTCTCGCCAAGGATTGCATCGGACAGATCGTCCACCTGTTCCGGGAACGTCCAGCGACTCTCTGGGATGACCTCGTAGCCGACCGCGGTGCGGCGTGGCGCGAAGACGTGGAGATTGCGTTCGCTGCCGGGCACAATGTCTCCGTTCGGGAGCCGGGTGCGGACCTGATATTCTCCAGGGGCCAGGTTAATCGGGAAGCCTTCATTCAGGCCGGTGCTGAACAAGTTAAATGCTGCCGGGGGTTCCGGGGCCGGGGCCAATTGGCTGGGATCTTGACCGGCTGCCTGCGCTTCGCGAGCGTTTGCCAGCCACTGCTCCCGCTCACGCTCATACTGCCTTGCGGCCTGCTCGTAAGCAGCCTGCATGGCCTCAAACTGGTCATCAGCCGCCAGAGCCTCCTCGCCCACATATAGTTGTGGCCTGCCCGTCCCTGCTTCCGCAGTGAAGTGAATTGTGTATGCCTCCGAGTCAATGGTCTCGATCACCCGGCCATCTTGCACGATTTCCAACACTCCATCAACGGTCTCGTTAAGCTGGGACCAGGCCGCGCGAAACTCGTTGGTGATCGGCCAGAAATAAACGCGCGTTCGTCGAGGCGAGATGACACTGGTTTGATCCGCAAGCAGGTAAATGTCTTCGACTACCGGCGGGGCGAATGAACCATATACAGCCCCCGGCACAGTGGCGTTGATCCCATACACGAACGCCTCTTCTTGTTCGGGGGCCTGCGCCCGCGCCAGTAGAGGCGTCAGGAGCATTACAAGGAGCCAGAAGACAAAGCCGCCGGCGCGGAGGTGGGCCAGCAGCCATTTCATTGCAATACCCCGCGACGACGAAAAGCAACTATGGCAATGGTCATCCAGACAACCATACTCGATAACGCCACAAGTAGATAGCGCCCCAGAGATACGATATCGCCACGCAACGCGGCCGCCAGCGTCGCATCAAGCAGGCGGAAAGGCGAGACATAGAGAAGTATTTCCTGCAAGCTGTGAAGCAAGAGCCGCATAAAAAGCAAGGCGTCGTAGAATCGGCTGGTTGGGGGCAGGCCCAGCAGTGCCGCATAACCGGCTTGAATAACAAGAAGCGCCAACATTGCCGCCACTAAAATGAGAACAGCAGCCCTGCCGGAAGGGGCAATTGTCGAAATGACCAGGCCAAAGGAGATGGTCACGGCGGCTATAAGCACCGTTGGCAACAGACCCCATATCAGCGCCGGCGGCACAATGAAATTGGTAACCCAGGCCAGCAACGCGAGCGGCAGCAAGAGGAGCAATAGTAAAAAGACATAGACAATGAGGCCGGCAAGTAGATTGCCGGTTAAGAAAGTAACGCCATCCACCGGCGCAAAAAAGAGCACCTGCAGCGAACCCTGCTCCCGAGGACGGGCAACGCCAAGCGCCGCCTCAATGGTTACGAAAAGTAGCGCAACGGTGGTTACAGCCTGCAGCGGCAAAAAGAAGGGACGATGGACAACGTTTAGGGCCGTGTCGCCCACAAACTGGACCGAATTGTAGACCAGCACGATCGCAATCAGCAGCGCGATAGCGGCAGCAATGTAGAAGCCCCAGCCAAATATCGTCTCGCGCGCCTGCTGCCGGGCGATGCGCTGGGCCGCGTTCCAGCGCAGAGTGGATAGACCTGGTTGGGCCGCGGAAGTGCTCATGCTGCGCCGGCCAATTGCTCTACGTTTTGATGTGTTATGGTGACGAAAGCCTCCTCCAAACTCATCTCCTGTGTTTTCATCTCCACAATGACGCCGCCGGCCGCGACCACTGCTGCAAAGATCTCTGGTCGGGCATCCTGGCCGGCGGACGTATGTATCGTCAGTTGGCGACCGTTGGATTCCACCTTCTCTACAGCCGGGTGCGAGACTAGCGTATCCGCCAGGGTCGGCGGGATGGACAGCAATTCCAGATCGATGATAGTCCTTCCGCCGATGCGCCGCCGAAGACCCTCCATAGTGTCCTCGGCCAGCAGGCGTCCTTTGTGCAAGATGCCTATCCGATTAGCCGAACGCTCGACCTCGGACAGAATGTGGCTGGAGATCAGCACCGCTCCGCCGTTCGCGCGATGCTCCTCAACCACCTCTCTAACTTCCAGGATGCCATATGGGTCCAGCCCGCTCACCGGCTCGTCCAGGATGAGCAGGTCGGGCGTGTGCACCATAGCGCGAATTAAGCTGAGCTTCTGTCGCATTCCGCGGGAATAAGCTGTCACCAGGGCATGCCGGGCGTCCCAGAGATTTAGCTTATGGAACAAATCCTCCATGCGCTGCTCTGCGCCGGAAACTTGATTGAGGTCCGCAAAGTAGCGCACCATTTCCCAGGCCGTCATCCGGGTCGGGAAAGGCGATTCCTCGGCCACAACGCCGATACGCCGCTTTGCCAGAAGCAGCCGGTCATCGACTGGCGTGTCAAAGAGGAATACCTGGCCGGCGGTGGGACGGAGCAGGCCCAAAAGCAGGCGAATCGTGGTGGTCTTGCCGGCCCCGTTCGGGCCGAGAAAACCGTAAATCTCGCCGGCTCTGACATGTAGATTCAACTCCTGCACAGCTGCAGTTTCGTCAAAGCTCTTGCTCAGGTTTTCGGTTCGCAGCATGATGGGCTAAGATTATATTGATGAGTTTCCGGCTGACAACCAGCGTCCCGAACCGCGTCGTACCTCTGAAACAGCTCTGGGTCAACCCGAATAGCGGCGGGCAGCGAGCCGGTACAGGAAGGCAGGCGTGGCCTGGGAAATAATTCGCCTTTCCCTGTCGCTGTTCTATCGTCGAATCGGCATTTTATTGGCCGGCAATGTGCTCTGGCTCCTGACGAGCCTACCCTTGGTGACACTGCCGGCGGCTACCGGGGCGCTTTTCTTTCTGGCTCACCGCGTCGTTCGCGATGAAAGAGACCTGGACGACAGCGCAACCATTAGCGACTTCTGGGCTGGTTTTCGGCGATATTGGCGGCGCAGTACTCTACTTTGGCTGCTGGACGCGGCTGCCCTGATGGTGTTACTCGTCTCCTTGCGATTCTATCTGACAAGCCCACAAGTGCTCTTCAACTGGCTGGCGGGTCCGGTCGTACTGCTCCTGCTAATCTGGCTGGCCATGCAGGTCTTCCTGTTCCCGCTTCTGATTATCTACGAAGAGAAACCCCTGAAAGAGATTTTGCGCCTGGCGTCCATGTTGGTGCTGAGCTATCCACTGCTGTGCCTCGGGCTAGTCATATTGATGATCGTGGTGTTCGTTGCGGCAGTTGCTCTGGCAGGGCCGGCCCTATTGCTGCTCTTCTCCTTCGTAGCTTTGCTGCAGACTGTGGCCCTTCGCGTCGTCCGCGTCGTGCGAGGAGAGATACCACCAGCCCAAAAGCCGGACGAAAGAAAGTGAGAGAAGTCGGCCCGTGAAAACAATGTTCGTGGCCGGCTAAGTCTAATCAATGAGGGATGAGGTTGATAAGGTTATGGCAGATAATAAGCGCATCGTAGTTGTGGGCAGCCTGAATATGGACCTGGTAACGCGCACCGCCAGACTGCCGGCTCCAGGCGAGACCGTGCGCGGTCACTCGTTTAATACCTATCCCGGCGGCAAGGGTGCAAACCAGGCGGTGGCAGCCGGACGACTGGCAAGGCCGGAGGTCACGGTGCAAATGGTGGGCCGGGTCGGCGAAGACGATTTCGGCCAGTCCCTGCTGCAAAGCTTGCGGGCCTCCAGGGTGTCCACCGAGCACGTACCGGTCGTGCCCGGCCCGACTGGAAACGCGGTCATCGCAGTTGATGACAGCGCGGAAAACTTCATCATTATTACCGCCGGCGCAAATGGAACGCTGACCGCAGCCGGCATTGACCACGTCGCCGAGGTGCTGGAACAGGCGGATGTCGTCCTGCTGCAACTTGAGGTGCCCCTGCCGGCAGTCGAGCGGGCCGCCGCGATTGCCGCCGCAGCCGGGGCAACCGTTATCCTGAATCCTGCGCCGGCTGACCAACCCCTTCCCGAATCCCTGTTGCGAAACCTCTCCATCCTGGCCCCGAATGAGACCGAGGCGTGCATCCTGGCAGATGTAGCGGAGCCGGCGGTCGCCGCTCAGCGTTTACTCGGACTGGGCGTGCCGGCCATCGTGCTCACCATGGGTGCACAGGGAGCGCTGATTGTGCAGGAATCCGGCTCGAACCATGTGCCGGCCTTTCCAATCACGCCGGTGGACACCACCGCGGCGGGCGATGCCTTTCTCGGTGGGCTGGCGGTGGGGCTGGTGGATGGCTTGCCGCTCAACGAGGCCGTGCGCTTTGCCGCTGCCAACGGCGCGTTGGCCGCTACCAGGGCCGGCGCTCAGCCTTCGTTGCCCACCCGCGAAGAAGCGCTTGCCTTCATCGCATCGAGGTGAAGCTCACTCCGCGGGGTCACAAATAGGTGCGCCGCCACTGCGGATCCTGAGCAATCAACGCGTAGATTACCAGCGTCTTCGTCAGTTGCACCAGGTCCGAGCAGTAGGCAGTCGGCGTGCGGTCAAAGTGGGGATAGACGCCGGCAAAGCCAATCAGGTTGATGTTTTGCGTGTATTGCAGCGCCGACACGTCGTCGCTGCGGCTGACATAGCCGTCGTTCTCGGAGAGAGAGACGTCATGCTGAGCCAGCTCGCCGGCCAACTCGCGCGTAAAGGCGAGTAGATGCGGCGGGGTGACGGCCCCGCGAGCGCCGCTCGACACGCCGGAGTAGAGCGCCCCTTTGCCAAAGAGCGGCTCAATCCCTGCCCGAAGCCGGCTCTCCTGCTCCTGGACATCGCTCACGATGACCACCTCCGGCAAGTCCGCAAACGGTGTGCGATTGAGCAATCTGGTTAGCGCGCGCGAGAATGTCTGGTTGCCCTTATCCACCGGCCCTTCTTCCTCGTCATTCAGCACCATCAGGACGTTTACCGGGTAGCGCGCCAGGACGCGGGCGGCCAGCAACAGCGCCGCGCACGTGCCTTCATTGTCAATGAAGCCATGAAAGGCGTCGCTCTGGCGATCCCAGTAGGCCGGCAGATGGTGTACCACCCGCGTCCAGCGGGGCAGATTATGCTCGTCCGTCTCAAAGGTCACGTTGCCGGCGTCATCGGTGATCATCTCGCCCGTCGCGATCCTGGTCAGCGGGCCGGGAGCGGCCGAAGGAGCCAGGGCCACCGCTGCCCGGCGGCCGGCATCCGCCCGGTGCATGCAGAAGGGGGCCAACGCATAACGGCCATCGCGTAAGTCGCCGGTCAAATAGCTACAAATGTCCGCATGGCCGGACAGCCATACCGGGGCCGGCTCGCGGCCAAACAACACGCCGATCGAGCCTGAACCGCGCAGGCTACGCACAACTTGCACGGAACCGCCGGCCGGCAAATCAGCCAGCAACGACTCGACCAGCGGCCCCTGAACCCGAGAGACTGTCAACGTCGGCGAGTAGTTATCCGACAGCGCCTGGAAGAGATGGAAGTAGGCTTCCGGCGTCACGGTCTCTTCTAATATTCGCCACAGGCCGGGATAACGTTGCTCCAACTGCTCTACTGCTGTTTTCGCATCCATTCCGCTTTCCTCTTTCAGCCGCTCATTGCTCCAGACCGCGAACGATTTCCACATAAGCCCGCACCCGCTCCTCATCTATCGCGCCGCCCCAGCCGTCCTTCTCAAGGCAGGTGCCGACATATGCGCCGTCGGCCACCGCCAGCATGCGGGCCGCATTGTCATGATTGGTGTAGCCGGCGAGAAAGATCGGCGTCTGCGGAAGCGCGGCCCGGATTTGCCGGATGAGGTCAAAGGTTACGCTCGCATCCGGGTCGCCCAGGGAGACGGCATCCGCTCCGGCGCGAACGGCGGCGCGGGCCATTTCCACCACCGGCGTGCCGTCAGCCGACTTGAAGTGCATCGAGTGAATCTCGGCGATCAGCTTGATATGCATGGCGTCAAGCCGGCGACGATATTGCATGACCCCCAGCGGGTCTGCCTGCACCAGGCCGTCGCTGGTCATGGTAGAGCCGACCAGCGCCGCGCAGCGCAGAAACGTGCCGCCGTGCAGCCGGGCAACCGCCAGGGAGGCGCTAATAGCATTACGCAGAATTTGCACCCCGATCTGAAAGTCGGGACCCGTTGCGCGAGCAATTTCCTGGACGATGCCGGCTACCCCGGCAATGCGCGCCGGATCAGCCTCATCGCCGGTGGGGTAAACCCGGTCAATGGTCTGCACCAGGCAGCCGTCCGCGCCGCCGCGATGGAGCGCCTCTGCGTCCGAGACCGCGCGGGCCAGGATCGCTGGATAACTATCTGCCTTGTAGAATGGCGTACCGGGCATCGGCCCTAAGTGCACCATGCCGATAACCGCCTTCTTCTTCCCCAGTTGTGTAAATTCGCGCATCAATATCCTCCAATTTTCCGGTGCCGTAGGTGGTCAGCAGTAGGTCAGCGCTCGAAGAGCGGGTAAGCATCCGCATCCGGCGCGTTGCTCCAGCTTTGCAGCGTCTGGCCGCCGTCAATGAGCAGCAAGGAGCCGGAGATGTGCCGGGCGTCGTCCGAAGCCAGGAAGGCCACCGCCGCCGCCACATCCTCCGGCATGCCCACCCGGCGCAGGGGGATGCGACTGGCAAAGCGGGCGTATCGCGCCTCGAATGCTTCATCGCTTTCATCCGCCGCAGCGCCCAGGCGGGTCTTGATCACGCCTGGACAAACGGCGTTCACGCGAATGCCGTAACCGCCCAGCTGCAACGCCAGGCTCTTCGTCAATCCGCTGACCGCTTCCTTGCTGGCCATGTACGCAGCCCCTTCCGGCAGTGTGTCCCAGCCGGCTGTGGAGGAGGACATGGTCACAATCGCGCCGCCGCCCGAGGCGATTAGCGCCGGGGCGCTGAGCTTGCAGGTCAGGAAGACGCCGCGCAGGTTCACCCGAATCACTTCGTCCCAGGCGCTGACCGGCATGTTAGCGACGGTGTACGGGCGAGAAATGCCGGCCTGAGCAAACACAACGTTCAGCTGACCAAAGCGGGCCATCGCCCGATCCACCACCGCGGCGACATCCTGCTCGTCCGCCACGTCGCCGGGCACGGCAAGCGCGCTTCGCCCCAGCGCCCGTATCTCGTCCGCGACGCTCTGCGCCCAATCAGGCTGAATGTCCGTGACGACAACGTCCGCTCCCTCCTGTGCAAAGCGCAATGCGGTCGCCCGGCCAATCCCCCGCCCTCCGCCGGTGATCAGGACTACCTTACCTTGAAATCGCACTTCTTCCTCCTGTCGTAGTCCGGTCAACAATCGGTTAACTGCTTGCCGGTTCGATGCGAGAAGTATAGCGCAGGCGGCCAACACATATCCAGCTAATCGTTTAACAGGTTTTCGGCTTGTGTTAGAATTGGCGCGCGCTACTCTCTTTGAGCCATTGCAAGAGGTTTTTGTAGCCGGGCAACGAATATTTCAGCGAGTTTCGAGATGAGATTTGACTTCTCCGAGGAGATCATCAGGCAAGGAACAAATTGCCTGAAGTGGGAGTTTTTCCCGCAAGATGACAAGTATATCTATGGCGATCACACACATCCAAAGCATGGAGCTAATCGCTTATTGCCCATGTGGGTGGCGGACATGGACTTCCGCTGCCCACCGGCAGTGGTGGAGGCGTTGGTGCAGCGCGCCGAACACGGTATCTTCGGTTACAGCCTGCCGGATGACGCCTACTTCGATGCAGTGATCGGCTGGTTTGCCCGGCGTTACGGGCGACAGATCGAGCGCGACTGGATCGTGGTCACGCCCGGAGTCGTGCCGTCGCTAAACATGATGTTGCAGGCATTTGTGAAGCCGGGTGAGAAGGTGCTTATCCAGCCGCCGGTCTATCACCCTTTCTCGCATGCCATTGAGAACAACGATATGGTTGTCGCCGCCAACCCGCTGCGGCTCGTAAATGGGCGCTACGAGATGGACTTTGAAGACCTGGCGGAGAAAGCAGCCGACCCGGCGGTGAAGGCGGCGATCCTATGTCACCCGCACAACCCGGTTGGGCGGGTGTGGACGCAGGCAGAGCTGACCAGGTTTGGCGAGATCTGCATGGAAAATGACGTGCTGGTCATTTCCGACGAGATTCACGGCGACCTGATCTACCCCGGCGTAAAGTTCAAGTCGTACGCCGCCATCGGTGAGCGCTTTGAGCAGTCCAGCATCGTCTGCAGCGCCGCCAGCAAGACCTTCAACCTGGCGGGCCTCAAGACTTCGAACATCATTATTCCCGATCCGCAATTACGCGAGAGCTTTCAAAAGGTGCTCAAGCGGAACGGACTGCTTGGGACCAACACATTCGGCCTGACCGCCACACAGGCGGCGTATGATCATTGCGCCGGCTGGCTGCAGGAAGTTATGGAGTACGTAGCCGGGAACTACGAATATATGGCGCAGTTTGTGGCGGCCAACCTGCCTCAACTGGAGGTATTCAGGCCGGAGGGGACATATCTGGTGTGGGTGGATTTTCGCCGGCTTGGGCTGTCGCCAGCGCAACGCAAACAGTTCATGCTGGAAGAGACTCGTCTCCTTCTGGATGAAGGGGAGATGTTCGGCCCCGGCGGAGAAGGGTTCGAGCGTTTCAACATCGCCTGCCCGCGCTCCATTCTGGAAGAGGCGCTGGCGCGAATTGAAGGCGCAATCAGCCGGTTGTAGCCGGCCGTTGGAACGAACAACTTGGCAAATATGAAGAGCTACCCGGCGCATACCTGCCCGGGTAGCTCTTTCAGATCACTGCACAAAGGTAATTTGCCGCGGGCGAAGACTTCAGATCAGAGCGGCCAATCGCGCAGAATGCGTTCAGTCTCCTCCGAGTGCCCGGACTCGTCACGGACCATGTCTTCCAGCTGCACAACCAGCCCCTTATCCCCGAACTCATCAGCCTCGACCGCCCGCTGCGTGTAATCTCTTACCGCCTGGCGCTCAGCCGCCAACACGGCCGCCAGCATTTCCCGGTTGGTGTGTGCGGGTGCGACTGGACGAGCTACCGTGGCCGGCTCGCCGCCCAAAGCGACAATCTTATTGGCCAGAAATTGGGCATGCAACTGCTCATCCGCCACTTCGGTCAAGAAGAACTGTACCAACTGTGGCCGGTAGGGGCCGGTGGCCTTGGCGGCGTAAGTAATGTACTGCGTGATCGCGCTCAGCTCCCCCGCCAGGTCCTCATTCAGGTGATTGATCAGTGTATTTCTATCCATGAGAAGCTCCTTTGGGTCAAAAACCAACAACACAATTGTACCAAAGAAGCGCTCAGAGGAGAAACTTAAAGGTGGGGCCTGGCGGCTGGGGAATGGCAAGTCGCTCCTGGTCGCTGCCGGCGCGGCGGCGAGCCAACTCCAGTTCCAGACTCTCTGCGCCTCGACGCATGGCCCATTGATGATTGGCGCCGAAGATTGGCTTCAGCAAGAACGACAGCCGGCGCAATAAGGGCTTCTCGGCTTCGATACGCCAGTCATAGGTGATATCCACCCGGTCGCCGTTCTGCGCAAATCGCCATATTCCGCGACCGACAAAATCGCCCCAGGCCGTAAGGCTGAAGCCGTCGTAACGCGAAGCTTCAGTTACCCGAAACTGCCAGCGCAATGTGTAGGGTAGCCAGCCCTTGGTGTACAGGCTGACCACCTTGCCCACACCGATTTCATCTCCCGGCTCCAACTCCTGCACGTCCAGGTAGACGGATGGCCACCAACGCACAAGCTCACATGCGTCTGCCAGAGTATCATAGATTTCCTCTATTCTGCCCGGCATTTGCCAGTGTGTTACGAAGTGGTACTCATTGGAACTCATTGATTTCTCCAGTGGTGACTCTTAGCAAGGCTCAGTTTTACCTGTTAA
>CAYVQP010000048.1:0-36661 GCA_964452775.1 uncultured Ardenticatenaceae bacterium
GCAGGCTGATCATCGTGTCCCGGCCCCAATCGCTGAACCAGGGGTAGCCGGCGATTACCGTGCGCCCGTCGGGGTCATTCGGCGCGGCCCGGCGGACGATGAACTGGTCTGCCGCCAGGATTAATTGCGCCGGGCTGTCTGCCGGCGCCAGCGCCAATAGCTGGCGCTCGTAAGCGCGACGCAGTTCATACGCAGTATCGCCGTCCAGTTCGGGGGTCGCTTCCGTGCTGGCAACGATGGTCAGGGAGTCGCCCGAATTCAGCGTCGCGCCGAAGACGCCGGCGCGGATGTGGTCCTCCACCACGTCATTCTGGCCGCGAAACTCCTCTACACTCAGGAAATAATCCTCATACCAGGTGACTTCCGGGTAGAAGGCACCCTGAGCGCTCAGCAGATAAAGCGGCGCAGCCCCCTCGAAGGCGGTTATCCGCGCCCCGCCGGGGAATGGTTGTACCGCCGTCTTCCAGTCACCCATGATGGTTGTGCTGTGGTAGTCGCGGTGATCGACGATGGCTTTCGCGTATATTTCCAGCGGCCCACTTCCCCGGCGATAGGTGTAATGGACGTAGGTGGTGTTCTCGCCCGGGCGCATCCAGACGCGCTTCTCCAGCAAGGCGTCGGCGAAGGCGTAGGTCCATACCGGCGTCGTCCCTTCCAGATGGAAGCGTTCGAGATAGAGCAAGCCTTCGCGCTCCACCGTCCCGTCCGCCCACCGATTGACGAAGAGGTCGTGACGTTGACCGGAGTGCTGCGCTGCCGGCAGCGCTACGTCTTCATCCAGTTTGGCAAGTAAGAGCGTGCGCCCAACCGGCGGCTTCAAGGCGGCTACCAGCAGACCATGATAACGGCGGGTGAGCATGCCGGAAATCGTGCCCATCGCGAAGCCGCCGATGCCGTTGGTGACCAGCCATTCACGCCCTTCTGCGGTAGCCGGATGGCTGCACACCTCCCGCCCAAACGCAATCACGGCCGTCTCCTTTGCGAACGGGTCGCCAATGATGGCGGTTGCCAACTTCGGTCCCTCATTCCGCCGACTTGCGGCATGCGGGAGAAGTTGGCAACCATTCACTCGAGTTAGTTGCTACTAACAGCCGTCTATTACGGCGCCTGCCGGCCCGAGCAACAATATGTATTCGCCGGCCTGACCGGCAAAGCCGGCCACCTCAACGATTACGGCATACGGCGCGTCGCCCGCGGAGAGGCCGTCAAAGACAATGACTTCCGGCTCGCCGGGGAAGCCGTTGTCTACGTCAAAATCAAGTAACTTGTCGCCGTCGGGGCCGCTCAGATTCATGACAACATCAAATTCCTCGCTGGGGATGACCACCGCGATAAGCGATTCGCCGGCGGGAACACAGACGCGGGTACCCGACGAGCTGCCTTCGATGACAAAGCCCTCGAAGCGCGCTTCATCGGCGGTGTCGAGCATGTAGATGTCATAGTCGCCGGCGGAGGAGAAGTAGGGCCGCACGCGCAGGATGTACTCGCCGTCCGCTTCCGGCGTAAAGACCGCCGCCTCCGATTCATCAGAGAGATTATCATCAACATAAAGTAGCTGGTCGTCCGGAGCACCGGCCGCGTAGACTTCCAGCACGACATCAAACTCCTCAGCGTCGGGATCAACAACGAAAATGGCCGTCTCGCCGGTCACGCCCTGGAAGGAATAGTCCTGGAACGTGTCATCGGGGATGACCTGGGCCAGGGCATCGCCGGGAACGATGGGCGCCACTTCGCCGGCCGGCTCCGTATCGCCGGTCGGAAAGTCGTCAATCGGAAGCTCAGCCGTCGGCTGCCCGACTTCCACGCTGTTCACGATGGCTTCCAGATCCGGCAGGAAATCCTGGTCCGTATCTGATGGGGTGATGGCCATCACCAGCGCCACCCGATCTTCGTTGGTAATGATCGCCACGACACCTTCGAGCGGCGTGCCGTCATCCGCTGCGCCGGCGACATGGGCAACCGCAGCCGGCTGGCCCTGAATCTCGGTCGCGTCGGGACCTTCCACGATCGCCATATCCCCCATGTCCACATCAGCGAGCGAGGCCACCAGGACCTCTTCCGGCGTGCCCTGGGGCATATCCTCAGCGGCGCTGCCAACGATCACAACGATAGCGCCCTCGTCCAGGGTCGTTACCTCGTCCAGCAACTCTTCCTCAGTAGCAATGATCAGGAACAGATCGTCCTGCACGATCCAGTCCGACGGGTACTCTACAGTAACGCCATTGAATTCGCTCACATAGGTGGTCAGACTGCCGTCTCCTGGCGGAGCGGCTTCAGTCGCCACAGCTTCAGTTGGCGAGGCCTCAGTCGCTGCGGCTTCAGTCGGCGGCGCTTCGGTCGGTGGGGCTTCGGTCGGCGCGATAGTGGCGGTCGCTTCCGGCGGAGCAGTTGCCGGGAGCGCGGTGGCCGGGATCGGCGTCGCCGTAGGATCCGGCGAGAACAGCCCACAGGCCAGGGCCGGCAAACACAGGAGGATCATCAACAGTAAGGCAATCTTCCGTGAGGTCATTTTATCTTTCCTTCTACTCTAGGATTCTATCCAGGGTTCTGCCAACATTTGGTTGACACAATTGCAAGTGTAGCAGAACTGCGCCATTTCCGGCATCTGTCTCCATTACCCGCCGGCAAAGCCGCGCGCCTGCCAGGCCATATAGAGGGCCAGCGAAGCCGCCACCGCCGCGTTGAGCGATTCTACCCGGCCACGCATGGGCAATTGCAGCAGGAAGTCGCACGACTCGCGCACCAGCCGGCGCAGCCCTTCGCCCTCGTGCCCGACGACCAGGGCCAATGGGCGGTTGAGGTCAATGCCCGCCGGCTGGACGGCGTCCGGGGCAATGTCCAGCCCGGCAATCCAGACATCCTGCGCCTTTAGCCGGCGCATGGTCTCCACCAGGTTGGCGACCCGGCCAATGAGCAGGTGCTCGCACGCGCCGGCCGAGAAGCTGACAATATGCGGGGTGATCTCCGGCGCGCGGCGCTCCTGCATGATCACGCCGTGCACACCGCAGGCTTCCGCCGTACGCAACAACATGCCGATATTTTGCGGTCCGTGCAGCAGGTCCAGCAGCAGGAACAATGGCGGCTCGCCCTGCTTCCGGGCCAGAGCGAACATCTCGCTTAATTCGGCGTAGGGATAGCCGCCGGCCTCCAACACAGCGCCCTGATGGCTGCTGTCTGCGGCCAATTTGGAGAGTTGCGATTTGTCAGCGTATTGTACCGGCACCGCGCGCGCCGCCGCCGCCGATATCAGTGGTTGGGCGGATTTGGCGGGCAGATCTCGCTGCAGATGCAGGATGTGTAGGGTACGCCGGCTGCCATGCAGCGCCTCCCACACGGCGTTGCGGCGAAAGAGAAATTCTCGCAATCGTTACTTTCCACGCTGGAGAACAGAGGCTCGCAGCCGGTCGGGTTGAAATCAGTTGCCCTTCCAGGTCGTGCCGTCCGGCCGATCCTCAAGGGTAATGCCCAGTTCAGCCAACGCCATCCGAATCCTGTCCGCGGTGACCCAGTCTCGCGAACTGCGTGCAGCGGCCCGCAGGTCAATTAGCAGGCGCATCAGCCCGTCTTCGCGCTCGCCGCTGCCGGCGTTGCCGCGGCCGGCTTCGCTCGTGGGGATGATGCCCAACACGTCGCCGCCCAGCCGCTGGTAGACGCTATCAATAGCCGCCAGCGCGCCGGCGTTGAGCGGAGTTGTATCGTTGAGCAGGCTGTTCACCTGCCGGGTCAGATCTTGCAAAACTGCCAGGCCGGCCGGGGTGCTGAAATCGTCGCACATGCGGGCGATAAACTGCGCCTCATACTCGGCCAGCATGGCGGACAGCTCCGGGCCGGCCTCACCAGCGGCTGCGGTGCGCTGCTGTTCGCGGGTAAGCCGGACCGCGCCCCAGATTCGCTCCCAACCCTTGCGCGCCGCTTCAACTGCCTCATCCGAGAAGTCAACCGGGTTGCTGTAGTGGCTGGAGAGGATGAAGGTGCGCAGCGCTTCGGGCCGCCAGCGTTTCAAAGCGTCGCTGATGGTCAGCGTATTGCCCAGGCTTTTGCTCATCTTCACGCCGTCCAGGGTGAGGGAGCCGGTCAGCATCCAATAACGCGCAAAGGGGACGCCGTGCGCTGCCTCGCTCTGGGCGATTTCGCACTCGTTGTGCGGGAAGATGTTGTCAATGCCGCCGCCATGAATATCAAAGGTCTCGCCCAGATACTTGCGGGCCATGGCCGAGCATTCAATGTGCCAGCCGGGGAATCCCTCTCCCCAGGGCGAGTTCCAGCGCAGGAGGTGCTCCGGCTCGGCAAACTTCCACAGCGCAAAGTCAGCCGGGTGGCGCTTCTCGTCCAACACCGCCACCCGCGCTCCTTCTTCTTGATCCTGCAGCCGGCGACCGCTCAGCTTACCGTATTCGCTAATCGTGGTGACATCAAAGTAGACGGAGCCGTTGACCTCATAGGCGTGTCCCAGCTCAATCAGGCGCTCGATTATGGTAATCTGTTCGGGGATATGCCCGCTGGCTCGCGGGCTGATATCCGGCCTGCACACGTTCAGGGCATCCATGTTTTCGAAATAGAGCCGGGTATAGGTCTCGACGATCTGCATGGGCGCAACGGAGGCCTGACGCGCCTTACGCAGGATACGATCCTCGCCGGAGTCCAGCAGATGGCCGACATCGGTGATGTTCTGCACATAGAGCACGTCATAGCCCAGAAAGCGCAGAAAACGGACCACGACATCAAAGCTGACATAGGTCTTGGCGTGGCCGATGTGCGGATAGTCGTACACGGTCGGGCCGCAGACATACATATTGACCCGGCCCTCATGCAACGGCTCAAATGTCTGCTTCTCACGCCCCAGGACATTGTATATCTTAAGCGACATGGATATTCCTCAATTGCGACGCTGTCATGACAGCGCCAGGATGGCGACGCCGATGCGTTCGAGGCACCGTTCCTTGCCCAGCAGCGCCATAATTTCAGCCACCGGGGGACCATGAGCCGCCCCGATCAGCGCCGCGCGAATCGGCGTATAGACCTGTCGCGGCCCCCAGCCGGCGCGCTGCTTCCAACGCGCACGCATCCCGCGCAAGATACTGTCCGCCGTCAAGGTGTCCAATAACACAACCTGGGCCAGCTCAGCGACCAGCTCCGTCAGGACGGGTCGCGCTTCGGGGGCCGCCAGCGCCTCCCGGGCCTCGTCATCCGGCTCGACGCTTTCAACAATGGCCCACTCGGCCAGATCAACGGCATCGCCCAGCCGGACCAGATCGTCACGAATAGTCCTGGTTAGCGCCAGTTGCCAGGCCTCATTGCCCCACAGCGGCCCATAGCTGTCTTCCAGGATCGGCTTCAGCAAGCCGGCCAATTCGCTGTCGGTCAACCGCTGCAGGTAGCGCCGGTTCACCCAGTTCAACTTGTCCCAATCAAAGATGGCCGGGCTGGCTGATAGGCGTTCCAGGCGGAACTGCCGGCGTAGCTCATGCTTATCAATCAGCTCTTCTTCGCCGTCCGGCGACCAGCCTAAGAGCAGCAGGTAGTTAAACAGCGCCTGCGGCAGATAGCCGGCTGCCTGAAAGTCCGAAATCAGATAGCCCCCTTCCGGATCGCGTTTCTTCAGCTTCTCGCCGCGCCTGTTCAGGATCAGCGGCAAATGAACCCACACCGGCTCCTGCCAGCCCAACGCCCGGTAAAGCTGCGCATGATAGGGGACGGATGGAAGCCACTCCTCGCCGCGCACAACATGGCTGATGCCCATATCATGGTCATCCACCATCGCCGCCAGGTGATAAAGCGGGCTGCCGTCACTGCGCACAATAATCGGGTCTTCCACTCGCCGGCTGTTGTCAAAGCTGATCTCTCCCCGAATGGCGTCGCGGACGGTGATCCGGCCCGTGCGCGGGAGGCGCAAGCGCAAAGGGTTGCCGGTCGCCACAGCGGGCTTGAGCGGGTCGTCGCCATAGTAGGCGGCATCCAGTTCTACCAGCTGCTCAGCTACCTGGGAGTGCCGGTCAATGCGCCGCGACTGGATGTACGGGGCGAACGGCCCGCCGATATCCGGCCCTTCATCCCAATCCAGGCCAAGCCATTCCAGCGCTTCCAGCATCAAGGCAGTGGCTTCCGGCGTGTTGCGAGCCGGGTCCGTGTCCTCGACCCGAATGAGGAAATCGCCGCCCAACGCGCGGGCCAACGCCCAGCAAAAGACGGCCGTATGCAGGTTGCCGACGTGGGGGCTGCCCGTTGGACTGGGCGCAAAGCGAAAGCGGGCCGGGATCATAGATTGGAGATTCTAGGCGCAAAGCTACGGCTTTGCAAAGACCATCCGGCCGGCCGTGGTCTGTAGCACTTTGGTCACCGTGACGTTTAGCGTCTCGTTGATCCGGTTCTGGGCGTCTTCAACCACCACCATTGTGCCGTCGTCCAGGTAGCCCACCCCCTGTCCATACTCCTTCCCTTCCTGGATGATCTTTACCTGGAACTCTTCGCCCGGCAGGAAGGCGGCCTTCACCGCGTTCGCCAGATCGTTGATGTTCAGCACCAGGATACCCTGCAGATCCGCCACCCGGTTAAGGTTGTAATCGTTGGTCATGATCGGGCAATGCAGCTCCCGCGCCAGAGCGATCAACTTGGCGTCCACCTCGCGAACGCTGTTGGCATCCATATCCGTTAGCTTCACGGGGACCGACGCTTCTTGCTGCAACATGCGCAACACTTCCAGCCCGCGACGCCCTCTGTTTCGACGTAAGGTGTCGGCGCTGTCGGCAATGTGCTGCAGCTCCATGAGCACGAAGTTGGGAACCAATAAAGTGGAGCGAACAAAGCCCGTCTTGCTGACATCCGCAATGCGACCATCAATGATTACGCTTGTGTCCAGCAATATGTATTCCTCTTCGGTCGCCGCAGGGCCCACCTGCCCGCCGGCGGCGGGGCGGAGATTGCCGAAGAATTGGCGCAAATCCTGCCGGCGCCAGACAACGATCACCACGCTGAAATAGCAAACTACGACCGCCGCCACGATGGGCAGAATGCCGCCAAAAGGGTCCGGCAACGCCGCCAAAGGGATGGACAGCAGGGCCGAGGCTATCAATCCAAGGAAGAGACCGACGATAGACGCGCCCAGCCGTTCGGACGGCATCTTGATCAGCCGGTTGCGCAGGTGGCCGGCCGGCCGGGTGCTTAGACTTGGGGCGAGGAACAACCCGAGCAGCGCGCCGAGTATGCCGCCGGCGACCACAAAGGGCAGCGTCGAAAAATCCAGGGCGACAGCCAGCGCCCGGCCGGCTGCTCCAAATAGAACCGCTCCAATGACGGCCCCCAACAAGCGAGCAATAGATTCGGAACTCAGCTTCATCTGCTTCCAGCGCTAAATAACAAGCGGGCTACGAAGGGTCGCTTGCCTCTCGCGGGGCAACTCATCACCAGAGCGATAAGTCGCACCGCCGGAATTGATGTGCTGATCCCTAATCCAGGAAAACGGGCGGTAGAAGGAATACTATGATGTTTAATAAGAGCAGAAATCTAGAAAGTAATCACCCGCTCGCTTCCTGTCAGGGCATCACACCCGACGCACTGGCTGAACGCCCGCTGCGTACCCTTCACAAGCTGTTTTCTACCCTGATGGTAGCATATCGCGGGCTTCATCGCAACCGCACCACGCCCTGCGTTAGCTCGGCCCGCCACCAACAGGTTGATACTGGAAGCAACCACATCACCGGCCATGCTGCCGCCAGGCTCTCAGGCAACAAAAACAGCGCCGGGCTGGTAACCAGCCGGCGCTGTTTACTGCCCCGGATATTCTCGGCAGTCGCCGCCGCTTCAGGCGTTTGTTATCGTTCCTGCGGCGGCGAAAACGACATTGAGGCCGGCTGCCGGTTGCTGCTCACCGGCGGTCGTTGCGGCAGACTCTGCGAATTGCTTCTCGTCGGGGCAGCCGTCGCATATTGCCCGGCGGGGAGAACGTTCGGTTGGGACGTTGTCGGTCGCGGGCGCTGCGAGCGCGCCTGGCTGGCGGCCGGCTGCTGCTGTTTCGACGCCCGATTCTCTCTGAACATCTTGTCGCCGGCGGCGGCAAATGCCCCAATGAAGAGGATTCGCGTCAGCCAGACCAGCACCGCCACGAAGATCGGCACGTATTCCAGGAGCTGCTGCCGGTTCAATATTTCGTTGCCGAAGCTGTGATTGAGCAGCACCAGCGAAACCGCCCACCAGGTCATGATCGCGTTCATGGTCGCGCCGAGGAACCAGGCCCCGGCCAGATACCAGACCTCTTTCGGCTCATCCTTCCCCTGCTCCGCGGTAAAAATCCGCGCCAGGCCGGCGAAGTCAATGGCGCAGAAGGCAATGGCCAGGATAACCGCCCAGGAAATACCGAGGAAGCTGACGCCGCCCAGCAAGTTCTCCAGCGCGTAACGGGTAGTATCGAAGTTAAACATCTCGAAGGCAATCAGCGCCAACACCAAAATCCCGCCGACAATGACCTGCCGGGGGATGGAGATGTTGGACAATGAACCGCCAAGGAGGTCACGATACGACTTGGGTAAGGATGAATTGTTCTGCATATCCGGATTCTCCTAACTTCTCCAGCCCCTCTGCCGGCAACATTAAGAAAGGGAGCGACGCTGGTGGGGGTGCAGGCCCACCAGCGTCGGCGGGAAGAGGGGAGAACAGATGTTCTATTCGTAATAATAGCACGGATGTTCTAAATGTCAATAGCGATTTTCTTGACTTCTCGCTTGGCTTTGTGCTAGACTGTCTGCTGTAAATCAGCCAAAGGAGGTACTCACCGATATGCACAACAGAATAGCTGTTTTGAGCGAACTGAATATCGTGCGCTGTGTGAGCACGTCCGGCAAAAGCTGCTAGCAATCAGATCCTGACCTGCAGTCCCTAAGCCACGGGCGTATCGCGCTCCCGTGGCTTTTTTGTTGCCATTCGCCGGTCCATTGCCGGATCCGGCCGATCAGCGAAGGTCACGGGCATGTAGAACGCCGGCGGCCCCGCTTCTTCACCGAACCCCTACTCACCAGCCAAATCTCCCAAACCGCTTTCAGCACTCTCTTTCCGTCGAAGTGGGCTTGCTTCCACCGGCAGAGGAGGCCTTTTGGTCATTATGATGGGTTCATGTAATGAAGAATGGGTCGCGGCGCCGGTCGAACAGCCGGCAACAGAATATTTCAACAATCTGCATACCAACCTACGAAAAGGATCGATAACCAGTGAATACGAAGGCAGCATTTGAGGATTCTGAATTGGACAGCTTTTTGGACCAGTATGATCAATACGAAGAAATGTTCGAGCGTCCGAGCGAGCGCCGGCGGACACGAGCCAGGCGGAAGACGCCGCTCAACTATCAGGAGCGGGCGCTGTTGAAGGCGCAGGCGGTGCAGGAATTGGCAGAGGTAACAGCCGGCCTGGAGGGAGGCTTTCACACCACCTATCAGCCCGGCGAGCTGGAAGGCCCGTGGTTATACAGTTCTCTGCGCCCGTTCTACGAGCTGGAGATGATCAGCGACGTGACGGGCGTAGTGAAGGGAGGCAAAGAGGCCAACGTTTATCGTTGCGCCGGCGCGACCGCCAGCCAACATGGTTCCGTGGCGGCCAAGGTGTACCGGCCGCGCATGTTTCGCAACCTGCGCAATGATGCCATGTACCGGCAAGGACGCGAGACCCTGACCGCCGGTGGGGCGCCGGTGAAGGAAACTGATCATCGCACCATGCGCGCGCTGGGCAAGAAGACCGGCTTCGGCCAGCAGGTGGCGCACACTTCCTGGCTGATGCACGAATACAAAACGTTAGAGTCGTTGCACGCAGCCGGGGCAGCTGTGCCCCGACCCTTTGGCGCGAGCGACAACGCTATCCTGATGGGCTTCGTCGGCGACGAGCAAGTAGCGGCGCCCGCGCTGAACGAGGTCAGCCTGTCGCCGGCGCTGGCGCGAAAGCTCTTTGATCAGGCAATGTGGAACATCGAGCTTTTGTTGCAGCATGGTCTGGTGCACGGCGATCTTTCCGCGTACAACATCTTGTACTGGGAGGAGGAGATCACGCTGATTGACTTTCCGCAGGTGATGCGCATCCGCTCGGGCGTCGGTCAAATCAACAACAATACGCAAAGGGTTCTTCTACGAGATGTCCAACGTATTTGCCAGTACTTCCGGCGTCAGGGAGTGCGCGCAGACGCGGACGACATTGCCGCTGATCTCTGGCGGAGACACGTGCACGAAGTCAAGGAGTTTCTGATGGCTGACCTTTCTCGCTTTGAGCCCGAGGGCGATGAGGCGGAATGATGAGCGATGCTTCCCTTGAATTATTGGTCGCGGAGCCGATGGCCGGCTGTGAACCGGTCATCGGCCACGGGCTGTGGATGCTACAGGCCGCTCGCGCCCGGCTGAAGAAGCGGCTAGCCGGCCTGAATGAGACGTTGCTGGATTGGACGCCGGCCGGCGACCTGAACAGTATTGGCACGCTGCTCTATCATCTGGGGGACATCGAGGCTTCCTGGTTATATGACGAGGTGTTGCAGGCTCCGCTCCCGGTTGAACTGGAGCCGCTCTTTGATCACGACACGCGAGACGCGCAGGGCCGGCTGACCTTGGTGGCCGGTAGATCGCTTGCCGATCACTTCCAGCGCCTGGACAAAATCCGTGGCTACCTGCTGCGTACTTATCAGCAGATGGACATAGCCCACTACCGGCTTCCGCGACAGCTAGAACACTACGCGGTAACGCCGGAGTGGATCCTGTTTCACCTTCTCCACCACGAAGCTGACCATTGCGGCGAAATAGGGCTTACCCGCCAGTTGGCCGAACGCGCGCACCAGTAGTAGTATCGACCAGCTCAGTGCGAAATGAGCCGGTCAAGACGCGCCGACGTTCACCCCGGTTGCCGGTCGTACTGCAAGGCCGGTGATTGACAGGAACTGACTGATGAAACCTGATATAAGGGCGCTGTTCAATAAGGACATACTGGCCGAGGCAGGGGCGAGATACGGCATACGATCCGATGAGCTGCACGAGCTGGACGGCTTTGAAAGCTTCATTTACGCCTACTCCCGTGACGGCCGCGACTTCATATTACGCATCGGGCACAGCCACCGGCGCAGTGAGGCGCTGGTGCTCGGTGAGGTTGACTGGTTGAACTTTCTGTCCCGAGGGGGAGCCGGCGTGGCTCGGGCAGTGGCGTCCATCAGGGGTCGGCTGGTGGAGAGCTTCAGCGACGGCGTTGGCGGTCACTTCCTGGCCACCTCGTTTGTCAAAGCCGCCGGCCGGCCACCCTGGGAAAACGAACAGTGGCAGCCGCCGCTTTTCGAGAACCTCGGCCGGCTCATCGGCCGCATTCATGCCTTGTCCAAAGACTATTTGGTCTCCGATCCCAACTGGACGCGCCCGCACTGGGATGACCCGGTCATGCTAGATGTCGACAGCTGGCTGCCGAAAGGCGAAACGCTGATCCTGCGCCGCTTCGAGGAGCTGATGAGCCATCTGCGGAATCTGCCCATGGACCGGGAGAGCTATGGCCTCATCCACCAGGACGCGCACGCAGCCAACTTCTTCGTGGATGAGCAAGGCGACATCACACTCTTTGACTTCGATGATTGCACCTATTCCTGGTACGTCAACGACATCGCTATTGCCCTCTTCTATGCCGTGACCAATGTCGTCGAGCCGGAAAGCGCCGGCCGCACCTTCTGGACACATTTCCGGCGAGGCTACGAAGCCGAATGTGCGCTAGACCCGGCCTGGCTGGAGCAGGTTCCCCATTTCCTGAAGCTCCGCGAGATCTACCTCTACGCCGCCATTCATCGCAGTTTTGACGTGGACAATCTGACCAATCCCTGGGTGAGCCAGTTCATGGTGGGACGCCGGGAACGGATCATCAACGGCGTTCCTTATCTGTACCTGGATCTTCGGAATTGAGCGTGCTTTGCTTAAAACCGGCCGGCAACTACCCGGCTAGAAAGCCCCTTTACCCTTCAGGACGACGAAAGGCGTCTTGAGCAGAATGTAGAAATCCAGCCACATCGAGTAGTTCTCGATGTAATAGAGATCATCCTCAGTGTGCAGATGCATCACTCGTTCTGCGCGGCCGTTCACTTGCCACCAGCCGGTCAGCCCCTGCGGCACGGCGAATCGTATCCGCTGCCAGGGTGCGTATTCGTCTACCAGCCACGGCATTTCCGGTCGCGGCCCTACCAGACTCATGTCACCCATCAGAATATTGAAGAAATTGGGCAGTTCGTCCATGCTGCTGTGTCGCAAGAAGCGCCCAAAGCGGGTAACGCGGGCATCCTCCGCCTTCTTGTGGACAACATGCCCGTCTTCCGTCTCCTCCAGGATCTGCGCCTGCAACTGCTCGGCATTCTGTACCATAGAACGGAACTTGTACATCGTGAAGATACGCCCATTCTCGCCGACTCGATTCTGCTTAAAAAGCACAGGACCCGGGGAATCCAGCTTGATCAAGATCGCAATAATCAACATGAGGGGTAGGGCAAGCGCGATCAGGAAAATGATCACCACAATGTCAAATAACCGCTTCAGAAAGCGCTGCACCTCGTTTAATGCCGGATCGCGCAAGCTGATCACCGGTAGTCCTCCAAAGTTTTCTACGTTGGTGCGATATGGGGCGAGCTCAAAATAGTCAGGAATGACGTGTACATCCACCGGCATGTCCACCACATCGCGCACGACCTTGTTGGCCAGATCATAGGATTGCAGCGGCAAGGCGATCACCACATCATCAATTTGCCGGGTGGTAATGACTTCCCGGACATCATCCAGAGTGCCGAGCATCGGCAGCCCATTGGGTGACGCAATCAACTGATCGTCCAGGTAGCCGATCAGGTGCAGCCGGTTCTCCTGGGCCTGCTGCTTCACCACCTGAGCGACCCGCTTGCCCAGATCATTAGCGCCCACGACCAGAAGGTTCTTCCGCTGGCGCAACGCCAGCTTATCGGGGAAGAGGTAGCGGCCCATCAGTCGCCAACCAACAAGAAAGGAGTAAGTCAGTACAATAAAGAGCAGATAAAGCGCTCGTGACACATTGCTGGCAAAGATGTACATGACCCCGGCGAAAGTTATTGCCGCGGCCGTATTTGCCAGCAGCAACCGCTGAAGCTCATCAACCATTTTGACGTTGCGACTGGGGTCATAAACGGATGCCAACAGGAAGACGATACTCCAGACAAACAGCGCTGTCGGAAAGCCCCAGAAAGGGAACTGCAAGTATCGAATCGGAGTCATGAAGATCGAGGGCCACTCTTCCGGCCAGTTGTAGCGAATCAAGGCAGCCAGCCCTAAAGCCGCCGAAATCAAGACGATATCGATCAGCATGGAGAAAATGGCTCTATTCACGCTGGATCGGCGAGACATCTGTTCTCCAAACTCCGCTCGACCCGCCACTCAAAGCTGCACTTCAGTCTTGAAAGCCTACAGCGCGCGGGTCGGCCTTCATGAAAGCGGATTATATCAGGCATAAAACCAGTTCCAATGCCGGCATTGCGGCCGGTCCCGCATGTCTACTTTACACCGCACCCGCCCGCTCATGCTGCCTTGAATCGTTTGACGGCGGCTGCTATAATCTCGCGGCTACATCGGCCAGGGAAGACCATTACCCTGGCTTTCCCTGTTGGAGGAGTATTTGGAGACAGAGATAGATCTGCTGAAATATGCACGCATCCTGTTGCGTCGCTGGTACATAATTATTGGCGTTGGTCTACTCTGCGCCATTATCGCCTACATCGTCACTAGCCGGCCCACTACGCCGCTCTATCGCGCCACCGCTCTGGTTGCGTTTACCCGGAATTACCTGGAACTACAGCTGGTAGAAGAGTTTCGCACCATAAATCAGGCGCAAAACGTCGCCCGCGCCTACCCGGAACTGGCGACCAGCGACGAAGTATTAGGGATGCTGGTCGAATCAGCCACGGAAGCCACCGGCACGCCCCAATCTCTGCTCACCGTGCGTGGGATGGCCTCTGCCGAACTTGGCGAGGATAACAGCTTGATGCGCCTTAATATTACCAACGCAGATCCGGACACGGCTGCCCTATTGGTCAACGAATGGGCAGAGCTATTTGTGCGTTACGCCGAGAGCGTCTACGGGGTGCAGGGTGAGACGACCAGCCAGCAACTGCAGGAGCAGCTCGAAGGGGCGCAAAGTGAACTGGCTGCCATTAATGAGAAAGTACTCGGCTTTCGAGAGAGAGATCAAGTCACCATTCTGGCCAATCAGTTGACTGTGGCCTCAGAAAGCCATACTCGCATCCTGGATGTGCGAGAGAGGTTAAAGACGGTATTGACGGACGCAGTTAGGCTGCAACAAGAGTTGGCCAAGCTCCCTCCGTCAGAAGCCGGAACCGGCAATGAGCAGATGACGCTACTGTTACTCCAAATGAAGACCTATGGTCTGACTGAGAATGCGACCCTTGCCTTACAGCTTTCGGGCGATCTGTCCGCTTCTGAAAGCACTGTCGGACAACAATTGGCTGAGTTGTCCAGGCTAATCACGGTGCTGGAGCAAAAACAGGCGGAATTGGACGAGCAGGTTTCCGGCCTGGAAGCAACTATTTTGCAGCTACAGTCCCAACACCAGGCAGCGCTCTCAGAACAAACCAACATGCTCCAGGACCAGACTATCGCACAGGAGGCCTACGCTACTCTGGCCCGCAAGGTAGAGGAGGTGGCGCTTGCGACTTCGGACGCGGCTGCCAACGTACGCCTGGCCAGTCGGGCCGGCGTGCCGGTATTGCCCATGGCTCAAGGTGGGAGGCAAATGCTTATTGTGGCCGGGGCTGCTCTGGTGGGTATGGCATTGGCCGCTGCCGGCATCCTGGCTTACTCTGTCTATCGAGAACAATCGGCAACCTGACCATGTTGCCGGCGCAGATGCAGGGCCGGCCGATAAACCGGCTCCTTTTTTTCTTCATCGGGGGCCTGGCGTTGCTTGGGATCCTGTTGCGTAGCGACACCTTGTATCAGCAAGTGGCCTTGAACGTCGCCATGGTTCAGGCCAATGAGACAGTCGCAGCTTTTTACAGCCAACACGACAATGCGCTCCGGCCTACTGATGTATCGAACAATATTCGACGGCTTGCTGTTGCGCCTGTCGCTGCCCGTACCCGGGCGCTTCTCCTCGCCCTGGCCGGGCAACGGGACGAGGCTTCCCTGGCGCTGGCCGGCACAGATAGTCTGGGGAGCGACTTGCTCTTCCTGGGGGACACGCTGGCGCGATTGGGCCGGCACGAGGAAGCAATTTGGTGGTATGAACAGGCCGCCGGCATGCCCACCATAGCAGTAACGGCCGCACAACGTCAGGGCGACTCCGCCGTCGCAATGGGCCAGTTGCCGGCCGCCGGTCGCTACTATGAGAAAGCGCTGGCGCTTGATCCCTCGTTGAGCCATGTGAAACTATTAGAGACACTCCAGGCGCTCGAAGAGCATGAGGCGATAGTTGAGTTGCTGCGCTCGTCTCTCGCGCAGCTACCCGAGCACAATGAGCGCGCCTGGTGGCAGCTACAGCTTGGCCTTTCCCTGGAAAATCTTGACCGCTGGCCGGAGGCATTAGAGGTCTATCGATCAGCGACCGCAGAGTTCCCCGCCCATTCGCAAATGCGGCTGGCGCTGGCAGAGGCCATCTATGAAGTGGAAGGCGACTTTGAGGCTGCGTGGGAGGAGGTTCAGGAAGCGATCGCGCTGGAGCCGGAGGAGGCCGCCGGCTATTTCGTCGCCGGAGAACTGTTGGTGCGCGAGGAGCGCCTTGCCGAGGCGGATGCCTGGTTTGCACGCGCTCTGGAATTGAACCCGGATAATCGCCAGCAGCTTCTGACCCGCGCGAATGTAGCGCGCGACGCAGGCAACCTGCCGCTGGCCCTGGAGCTTTATGAACTGCTATTGCAGAATTATCCGGACAACGCCGGGGTACACTATGAAGCAGCCTGGGGCTTCCGGCTTGCCGAACAGCCCGATCGGGCAATTGAGCTCATCGAAAGGGCCCTGGAACTGAATGAAAGAAGCCTGGCTGCTTACCATATTCGAGCGGGCCGGATATACGAATGGGCCGGCGATTCTGCGCGCGCTCGCCAGGCCTATGAGGCGGCTCTGACGCTGGCCCCGGCCAATCAGCAGGCGCAGAGAGGCCTGGAACGTCTGAATGAAAAGGATTAACCGGGCAACCTTGGCTAGAGAAAGCAGACCGGCGAGCGGGCGCGGAGAACGGTAATGGAGCGCATCGCCGAGCAACCAACTGCGCTGAAGGATGATGTCAGCACGCTGGCAAAGGGATCCTCCATTTCCTTTGCCGGCAAGTTCGCCGGGCGTGGGATATATGCCCTGGCGCAAGTCGTGTTGGCTCGCCTGCTTGGCCCGGAGCTTTACGGACTTTACGCATTCGGGTGGGCCACTCTGCGTGTGGTTGAGGTGCTCGCCCCACTTGGCCTGGATCGTGGCGTTGTCCAGTTCTCGGCAAGTAGCTGGCGCACGAATCTTTCGGCGTTCAAGGGCGTCCTGCTGCAAAGTTTCAGCTTTGCCGTGCTGGCCGGCGTTGTCGTCGGCGCTGTGCTCTTCCTGCTGGCTCCAATGCTTGAGTTTCGTCTGGACAAACCGGGACTGCAAGTGGTGATGCGCGGCTTTGCGCTGGCGATACCGATGGTTACGGGGCTGCGGGTGTTGAATGCGTCCACCCATTTGTCCAGACGCATGCAATACTCGGTGTTCTCCGAGGACATTGCTCAGCCGGTCGCCAACGTCGTGTTGGTGGTGATCCTATTTGGCGCCGGCCTGGGAATGATGGGCGTCATGGCCGGCACCATCATTTCATTTGCCCTCACCCTGATTCTGACAACCTATTACGTAATTCGCCTTTATCCCGGTCTGTTGCGGGCGAAGGCCGTACAAAGTGTTTCGACGCGGGCGATGCTTTCCTTTTCCTTGCCGACTGCTTTTGCCGGCGCTTTTACATTGTTGACTAATTGGACCAGCCTGCTCTTCATCGGTATCTATCTGCCGGCGGCGGAAATGGGTATCTTTCAAGCCGTTACCCAGGCTGCCATCCTGTTCACAATTACATTGCGGGCGCTGAACATGGTCTTTGCGCCGATGATTGCCGAGCTATTCCAGCTTCACCAGCTGGACCGGCTGGATGAGCTGTTCAAAATCAGCACCAAATGGGCCCTTTATCTGAGCATCCCAATATTTTTGACGCTCGTTTTTGCCGCCGAAGCCGGCCTGACCGTCGTGTTTGGAGCTGAATATGCGACGGGCGCGGAGCCGCTGGTGATTATCGCTATCGGGCAGATCATTAACGTTGCCACCGGCTCGGTAGGCTTTATCCTGGTCATGACGAAACATCAGCGCATCTGGATGAACCTTTCTCTGATTACGCTGATCATCAATGTCGCGCTGAGCTGGTTATTGATCCCCCGCCTGGGGTTAAACGGGGCCGCTATTGCCGCTTCGATCATGCTCGTGACCCTTTACCTGAGCGGGCTCTGGCAGGTACGGCGCTCCCTCAAGCTATGGCCTTACGATCGTCGCTTCACAAAGATATTGGTGGGGCTGGTGGTCACAAGCATTTTGTTGGCGCTGGTCTACCTGGCAGACATTGCAGTCCCGTTGGTCCAGTTGTTACTCACTATGGGTCTGGCCACGGGTGTCTTTTGGGGCCTCCTGTTCGTGCAGGGGCTGGACCCGGAGGACCATGATGTCCTCCGGCGCATGCGTAAGCGCGCTGTGAAATTGGTACGGTAAGATGCGAGCGATCCAGCTGATGATCGCCGGCGCCCAGAAGGCGGCCACCTCCTCCTGGCTGCAATACCTGGCTCAACATCCGGATATCGAGACGCATCGTCAGCGTGAGATGAGCTATTTTGCCAATGAGGAGGAGTTTGTCGCCGGCTATGAGCATGCGCAGTTGCGCTACTTCGGAGAGACACGACCGGACAGCACGCTCATTGCCAAGTCTGCCGGACTGATGTATGTGCCGGAAGCTGTGTCGCGGCTCTACGCACACAACCCGCAGATGCTGTTGGTTGTCTCGTTGCGCAATCCAGTCAGCCGCGCCTATTCCGCTTACTGGTACGCACGACGACACGGTATTGAGACGCTGGCTTCCTTTGAGGAGGCGCTTGCCGCAGAGCCGCAGCGTCTGGCGGAAGGTTTTCAGAAGCACCGGCTGGTCATCTACGTCCGCAAAGGTGAATACATTCGCTACATCAGAGACCTATATCAGCGCTTCTCTCCTGAGCAGGTCTTTCTGGTCCTCGTGGAAGACCTGCGCGAGAATCCTGGGTGTACGGTACAGCGCATATATCAAGCGCTTCCGGGGCTGGACAGCAGCTTCCAGCCGGATATCAGCGAGCGACACAATGAATCCGCCCGGCCTCGCTCCCAACTGCTTGCCCGTCTGCTCTGGTCGCCATCCTCCTCCTCCGGCGCAAAGCGGGTGATCCGTCGCCTATTGCCGGCCGGCAGTCGCGATCGGTTGCAGAGCCGCCTGGCTCAGTTAAACGAACAAGATTTCCAACCGCCGCCGATGTCGCCTCAAACCCGGGCAGCGCTCAGCGAGCACTTTCGGCCCTATAACCAGGAACTGGCCGAGTTGCTCCAGCGCGATCTCAGTCACTGGCAGGACGTCGAGCAATGACGCACGAAATTGCCGGTCGCGCCCACCTGATTATCGGCGGCGCAACAAAGGCGGGTTCGACTTCCTTGTTTGCGTACCTGTCCGAGCATCCGGAGGTATGCGCCGCCTATAAGAAAGAGACGCGCTTCTTTCTGGAAGCGGATTATCCGGCCGTGGCGCGCCACCGGCTGGAAGACGGGCTTGAGGCCTATGCCGCATACTTTCCGGAATGTGATTGCCGGTCAATCTATTTCGACAGCTCACCGCAATATCTCTATTCCAACGCGGCCGCGGAGCGGATCTACAGCGTCTTCCCTCAGGCCAGACTGGTCTTCATCTTGCGCGAGCCGATTGATCGCTTGCTGTCCTTCTACCAATTCGCCAAACAACGCGCCTTCATTCCCCAGGACATGGACTTGCGGGCCTACATTGACAGACAGCTTGAACTGCTGGAGGCTAATCCACCCCCACCCGATTATCTGCGCACCCTGCCCCACGGGCGCTATTCTCAGTATCTGCCGCACTTTCAGAAGTTATTCCCCCAGGAGCAGCTACTTGTGTTGCAATTTGAGGAGCTCAAGAGGAGGCCGGTTGAGACGATGAAGGCCATCTGCCGCTTTGCCGGCATTGACGGCGCGTTCTTTGAGCATTACGCTTTTCAGGTGCACAACGCTACCCGAGCTGCGCGCAGCAGCAAGCTGCAGAAGTCATATGCCTACGTACGCCGGAACTTCAGCAGAGCATTGGATCGGCAACCTCAACTATGGCGGGCAGCAGAGTCCGTGCATCTGCGGCTTTACCCCAAGTTTCTCTCCTGGAACGGCCGTCAGGTTCAACCGCTGACCGTGCCGGACGACATCGCCCGTAGGCTTGAGGAGTACTACCAGGGAGAAGAGGCGGAACTGGCCCGACTATTGAGCCGGCCCGACTTCTCCTGGAGTCTCGATAATGACCGCCGCTGAACAGCTCCTCCGCCAGGAGTCGCCGCCGCAGGATTTTCAGGGATTTCTCTACTTGATCATCGGCGGCACAACCAAAGCGGGCACGAGTTCGCTCTACTTTTATTTGGCGGATCATCCGCAAGTTTGCGCGGCCAACATCAAGGAGACGCGCTTCTACTTTAACCGCGAACACTATACGCTGCCGGTGCGCTATTCGCTTGCTGACGGTCTCGACAAATATGAGGCTTACTTCACGCACTGCCGGGAGCGTAAACTGCGTGTGGAGGCGACGCCCGATTATCTCTACTCGCCTGAATCAGCGCGGTGGATCCGAGAGACGTTGCCGCAGGTGAAATTGATCTTCATCTTGCGCGACCCGATCGAGCGACTTGTGTCCTGGTATCGCTTCGCCCGGCAACAGCGCCTGCTGCCCGATTCCATAACTTTTGCGGGCTACGTGGAGCGCCAGCTGGAGAGCGAAGGGGCCAGCGTGCGATCAATGGAACAACAATGGCGGACGCTGGAACAGGGGCGCTATGCTTACTATCTCCAGCCATACCTGGAAATATATGATCAGGACTCTTTACTTATACTACAATATGAGAGCTTGAAAGAAGATTCGGCGGGCCTACTTGCACGAGTGGCCCAATTCGCCGGCATAGATCCCGCCTTCTACGAAATGTACAGCTTTCAGATCCACAACAAGTCGCAGGTCATGCGCAGCAATCGCGTGCATCAGTACTACGTGGATGTCCGCGATGCTGTCCGGCCGCGGATTCACAACAAGCGCTGGATCTGGAGCTCCATGCGCCGGCTGCGCCGGCGTATCGAGCCGGTGTACCTGCGCCTGAATAGCCGGGGAAACGAGCCGGTAAGGATTGCCGGCGAGATGATGACCCGGCTGAAGGATTACTATGCCGAAGATCAACGGGCGTTAGCTCAGTTACTGGACCAACAAAGTGACCGTAACAGCTTGCTGCAGCCCGTCACAAGGGGAAACCGGAATCATGTCGCGTATTAATCTGGCTCTCGAAAGGCGGCGTTTACTGCAGCTAGAGTTCTCGCCCGGATGGATACTGTCCGCGGGCATTGTCCTGCTCTATCTTTTCTTCGTTGTCAGCCCGGTGCTATCTATTGGGCTGCTGCAGAGAGGCGTCGGTGTTGGCCGGTATCTGGATGAGCTTGCCCTTGCCGCACTAGCGCCGCTGATCCTTATCGCCGTGTTCGTCAGTGGTCGCATCTATATCAGTCCTTACATCCTGTGGCTGATTCTTTTCATCACGGTTGGAGCGATTTCAAGTTGGTTGGCGGAGGTTCCGCTGAATGTGGCGGTCGTAGGCGCATTACAGGCAGTAAAGCCGGCCGTAGTTTTCATACTCTTTCAATCGATCCCTCTCAACCGGCGGCATGCGGATGCCGTCCTGCGCGGGATAGATGTCTTCTTCAGCTGGTTGCCGGTGCTGGCTTTACTCTACCTGGTGATATTCGAGATTGTGCTGGGCAACAATCCGCTGCCGGCCATCAACGAATCGGCCAAACTCCGCCTGGGTATTTCCCCTTTGCGTTCCTTTTTCCCGCACGCCAATCAGCTGGGCAGCATGATGGTGATGGTCGCAACTTACCAATTCAGCTGGCTGGTTGTGAAGGGAGAGTGGCGACGTCTTATCTATCTACTGGCCGCCGGACTCTGCATCCTGGCGACTGTGCGCATGAAACCGATGTTTGGTCTGCCCCTGGTGCTTATCGTGATCTACGTCCTGCACCGCGTGCGAAACGGCACGATTTCAAGGCGGGCGCTGCTCCTCGGCATCAGCGCCCTTATTTTTGTCGTTGCGGCGATCCTGTTTCTATCAACGCAGACATCGCTCAGAGAAGTCATTGAAGAGCGAACCGGCGAAGACACCGCGTCCGTCCGAACGGTCCTGCTGACTAGCGCCATACAATTGAACCTGGAGACCTACGGATTGGGCGTCGGATTTGGCCGCTTTGGCTCACCGGCCAGCGCCGTCAACTTCTACAGCCCGCTCTATGAGCGTTTCGGGATCGATCAGCTCCCTGGAGCCACGCCTGAGGACCCGCTGTATATTACTAACCAGTGGTGGGCCTGGTTCCTGGGCGAAGTCGGCTTTGTGGGTATGGCGCTCTTCCTGCTGATGCTCACCCTGGTCTCGCTGTTCCTCTATCGCACAGCCCGCCGGTGGTATCAGACTTCGCCGGCGTTGGCTGTGTTGGCTTACGCCTCGCTGGGCCTGCTGGTTTACGGAGTCGGTACCGGGGCTGCCGGCGCGTTTCTCACCGGACCGCCCACCAGCTACTACGCCATGTCCATGGCCGGCCTCACCTACGCCATACGGCGCGCCTATGAGCGGGAGTCTGCTGTTACCCCGTCAGAACAGCATTAGCCGGGTCTCCATGCCGCCCTCGTTTTCCGGACCGCTGCTCATCGTGGGCATGCAGCGCAGCGGCACCAAGCTGCTGAGAGATCTGCTCAATCAGCATCCCCAGGTGGGCATACCGCGAGTTGAGACCCACTTCATTCCCTGGTTCGTGCGTCGTTATGCGGAAGCTCCGGCAGTGGACGATGAGCCGGCGTTCGATCGTTTCTATTCTGATTTCACCCGGACGACCTTCTTTCAAAACATGCAAGCCCGCGGGCAAACGATTTCGCAGGAGCAGCTGGCTGCGGCCGTGGAGACGCCCGGATGGGCCGGCATTTTCTCAGCCATATTACGCCTCTTCCGTCCCCCGGGTAAGCCGGCGGATGCCGCCTGGGGCGACAAGACCCCCACCTATCTCTTTCATATGCCTTTGCTGAAGGAGTTGTTTCCGGGAGCCAGGTTTCTGCATATCATTCGCGATCCGCGTGATTACGCCATGTCGGTCAACAAGACCTGGGGCAAGCACATGCTTCGGGCGGCCGTTGACTGGCGTCGCGGAGTAGAGCAAGGGCGCGCTTCCGGTCGCTCGTTGGGCGCAGATTACAAGGAAGTCCTCTACGAAACGCTGCTTTCCCGGCCGCAGGAGGTGCTGGAGGATGTCTGCGCCTTCATCGGACTGGAGTTTGTCTCGCAGATGACGGAGTTGGATGAAGCTGAGGAGCAGCTGGGCTCAGCACAGGGCGCCAGACATATTGTGCGCGACAATACCGCCAAATATGTGACGCAGCTATCGCCGGCCATGCAACGGCGCATCGCTGAAATCACCTATCCTGTCATCTCCACCCTACCATATCCACTCGATGCGGACGTTCGCTATCGTCCTGTGCCGGCATGGCATCTGGCGCTCCTTGCCCTGTATGACGCCTTCCGATCGGTGCAGTTCCACATTGCCGACAAGGGTCTCCGGCGCGGCGTCCTCTACGCCCATCGCCTGCATCGCGAGACTCACTGACAACCCGCAGGTCTCAGGAGCTATGCAACCACGGATTCTGGTCATTTCCAACTGCTACCCCAACCCGTTCAAGGCCCACGCTTGTGTGTTCGTCAAGCGCCATGTCCTGTTGCATCGCCGGGCCGGGCTAAATGTGCAGGTGTTGGCGGTGGAAGATAGCCGGCAGGGTATTTACTACAGCACGCGAAAGTATCTTCGCTTGTTGGGCGCGATCCTCGCCGCAACGTTGCGCGGAGACTACGACCTTGTGCATGCTCACTGGCCTTTTCCCGCCGCCGCGCTGGCGCTCATACCGGCTACTATTCGGCGAAAGCCGCTGGTGACGACCTCGCACGGCGCATATGTTGACAGCTATCACAACCGGAAGCGCATCGTCAAATGGCTGATTCGCCTCTCCTTGCGCAGATCGCGCTATGTGATCGCGGTCGGCGAAGAGCACCGGCGAACGGTGATGCAAGTCTCCGGCGTACCTTCTGAGCGCATCCGCGTGATTGACATGGGTATCTGGCAGGAAGAGCCGCCGCCGTCACAGGCTGAGGCCCGGCAGAAGCTGGGCCTGGACCCGGCGGAGACGATCATCCTGTACATTGGCGATCTCCTTTACCACAAGGGGCCTGATATACCGGTGCAGGCCGCCGCCCGCCTGCGAGCAGAAGGCCGCCAATTCTCATTGCTCGTGGGTGGGCAAGGGCCGGAAGCGGAAAACCTGAGGCGGCTGATCGATGCGCTCGGACTGGCTGAGACATGCCGGCTGCTTGGCCCCATCCCGGCAGATGATGTCTATACCTGGTTTGCCGCCGCCGATGTCTGCGTGGTCCCCTCACGTTCGGAGGCGTTTGGCCTGGTCGCTGTTGAGGCGATGTACGCCGGCACGCCCGTGGTGGCTGCAGAGGTTGGCGGATTGCGGCAGACGATTCGGCATGGCGAAAACGGCTTTCTCTTCCCCCGCGAAGATGATGCCGCTCTGGCCGAGCGTCTGGCAGAATTGCTGGATGACCCCGCTCTCCGGCAGCAATTTGCGCAGGCGGGCCGGCAGGTAGCGGCCCAATATGACATGCGCAGGCGCGCGGAGCGCGTGAGCGACCTTTACCGGGAATGCATCAACGAGGACCGATCGCCGGCCGCGCCGGGGGGCGACTGATGCCTTTAGGGGCGACACGGGAGCAGGTTGAAGCGTCGCCCACATTTGCCATTTCATTTACAGGTCGAATATACTGGTACTTCTGCGGGAAGCGAGTTTAATGCTATCAATTGAACTCGCTAAGGCCGGCTGGTCGCCATTTGCGACCAGCCGGCTTCCACAGCAATGGTCGCCGGCGAAGAATCACCCCGACCAGTCTACGGAGGAACAACTTGAATATAGCGGTGTTTGGCCTCGGCTATGTCGGTAGCGTCACGTCCGCTTGCCTGGCGCGCGATGGCCACCATGTCATTGGCGTTGATGTAAACCGCGAGAAGATCGCCGCCCTTCACGAGGGGAAGAGCCCTATCATCGAGCCGGACCTGGCTGAGCTGACCGCGGAAAACGTAGCGGCCGGCCGGCTGGAGGCTACCGACGATGCTTACCAGGCGGTGCAGCAATCCGACCTGCTGATGATCTGCGTTGGGACCCCCTCACGCGAAAACGGCAGCCTGGACCTGCAATATGTTTGCAATGTGTGCAACCAGATTGGCGCGGCGCTGGCCGGCAAAGACAGCTATAGCACGATAGTGTTGCGCAGCACCGTCTTGCCCGGCGCTTCGTTGGAGCATCTGCTGCCGGCTCTGGAAGCAGCCTCCGGCAAACGTGCCGGGGTTGACTTCGGCTTCTGCGTGAACCCGGAGTTCTTGCGCGAAGGCAGCGCAATCAGCGACTTTGATAACCCGCCCTTCACCGTCATTGGTGAGTTCAATGAGCGCAGCGGCGAGCAGGCCGCCGCGCTGTATGCGGACATCAACGCCCCGCTCTTTCGCGTCCCCCTGGGCGTCGGCGAGATGGTCAAATATGCCAGTAACGCCTTCCATGCCCTGAAAGTCACCTTCGCCAATGAGATCGGTAACCTCTGTCAGGCTTATGGCGTTGACAGTCACGTGGTGATGGACATCTTCACCAAGGATACGAAGCTAAATCTATCGCCGGCCTACCTGAGGCCCGGCTTCGCCTTTGGCGGTTCGTGCCTGCCCAAGGATTTGCGAGCCTTATTGTATGCCGCTCAACAGGCGGATATCAGCGCGCCCGTGCTGGAATCTATCCTACCCAGCAATCAGCTGCAGACTGAGAAGGCGGTTGAGATGCTGGTCCGATCCGGCAAGCGCCGGATCGGTATGCTGGGCCTGAGCTTTAAGCCAAACACCGATGATCTGCGGGAAAGCCCGGCGCTGGAGCTGGCGGAACAACTCTTAGGCAAGGGCTTTGAGCTGTTCATCTATGACCGGGAAGTGTCGCTGGCCGGGCTGCACGGCAGTAACCGCGCCTACATGGAGCAAGCCATTCCACATATCCACTCGCTGTTGCAGCCATCGCTGGCGGAGACCGTCGCCCAGGTGGAAGCAATCGTGGTCACCAAACCTTCGTCGCCCGGCGATTATCAGGAGCTAATCCGTCTGCTCCGGCCCGACCACGTCCTGATCGATCTCGTCCGCCTGAACGGGCGAGGACAGCTGCCCTTCGCCGGCTCCTATCATGGCATCGCCTGGTAGTGTCCTGATCATTGTCCAAAATCTGCCGGTACCGTTTGATCGCCGGGTTTGGCTGGAGGCGAAGACGCTGGTTGAGGCCGGCTATCAAGTAACGGTCATTTCACCAAAAGGCAGACACGGGAAGTTTCGGGCCGGTTATGAGCAGCTGGAGGGAATCCACGTTTATCGTTATTCCCCACCCCCGGAAGCCAATGGCACCCTGGGTTACCTCTTTGAGTTTATTTATTGCTGGCTGATGGTCGCCTGGTTGTCGTTGCGTATTTCGAGACGCCACGGCTTCGACGTAATCCATGCCTGCAACCCGCCGGAGACCTACTTCGCTCTTGCCCGGCTGTACAAGCTTGTCGGCAAGCGCTTCATCTTTGACCATCACGATCTCTCGCCGGAGATGTATCTGGCAAAAGGAGGCCGGCGCGACGGCCTCTTGTATCGTGGCTTGCTCTGGCTGGAAAGGCAGACGTTCCGGACCGCCGACGTGGTCATCACCACGAACGAATCGCACAAACGGATAGCAATGCAACGGGGCGGCGTGCCGGCGGAGAGGATCTTCATCGTCCGCACCGGGCCTGACTTTGAACGCCTGCAATTGCGGCCGGCGGAGCCCGAATTGAAGGCCGGATACCCCTATCTGGCGTGCTATCTGGGGGAAATGTGCCCGCAAGATGGCGTCGAGAACATCTTGCACTCGGCCCGCCTGCTGCGCGACGAATTGGGGCGCGACGATGTCCGCTTCATCTTGATGGGCGGCGGCCCGTCGCTTGAGGAGCTTAAGCGCATGAAAGGCGAGCTGGGGCTGAACGGCATGGTAGAGTTCACCGGACGTGTCTCAGACAACGACCTGTGCCGCATCCTCTCCAGCGCCGACGTCTGCCTTGACCCCGATCCATACACTGAATGGTCTGACCAATCAACGATGAACAAGATCATGGAGTACATGGCCTTCGGCAAGCCGGTCGTCGCCTTCGACTTGCGGGAAAATCGCTATTCGGCCCAAGACGCAGCCGTATATGCGCAGGCCAATGACGTGCGCGAGTTCACCGGCCTGTTAAATCAGTTACTCGACGATGAGGCCAAACGGCAGGAGATGGGCGAATATGGCCTGCAACGGGTGCGCGGCGAACTGGCCTGGGATTTCAGCAAGCCTCATCTGTGGGCGGCATATCGCCGGGTGATGGAGTAAGCAGGGCGTCGCGAAATCAATGGGCGTCCCCGCTGCCGGCCGGCCTGTTTCCCGCAGGCTCCTTCTGGAAACCATTCTGCTGCTGGCGGCAACGCCGTTTCTGTTATTCCCGGAGCGCTTCCCTCCGGCCACGATAGTTGCTTTGATCCTGGTAGCCGCCGGCTGGTGGCTGGGCCGGCGAAGCTTCCCCGTCACCCCCTTTAACGGCGCCCTGCTCCTTTGGGAGTTGGCGCTGTTGGTCGGAATTGCCGTCAGCGCTGATCCCGATCAGACCCTGCCCAAAGCGACCGGCCTAATCCTGGGGCTGGCTGTCTGGCGGCTGGTCAGCATCCTGGCGGGGCTGAGCGAGCGCTCCTTTCGCTGGGCCGGCCTGCTTTACCTGATCCTGGGGATGGGCTTTGTGCTGCTAGGGATCCTCGGCGCTGATTGGCGCGTCAAGGTGCCGGCCCTGCAGCAACTCATGGACCGGTTGCCGGGCGTCCTCGTCCAGCTTCCCGGCGCTGCTGATGCCGGCGTGCAGCTCAACCAGTTGGCGGGAACTATCCTGCTCATCTTGCCCCTGACGATTTCGCTGGCTGTCTCCCGCGGGTGGAGTGGAGAGCGACGACTCCGGCGAGTCGCGCTGGCAATTCTTGCCCTGATCCTGGGCGGGTTGTTGCTATTTTCGCAATCACGCGGCGGTTGGCTGGGCTTCATTGTCGGAACCGGCGCAATGGGGCTGTTCTGGTGGTTCGCGCTGCCGGCCGGAAGGAGCCGGCGGCGGCTCGGCATCCTGCTGCTGGCTTCTGTGGCCGTCCTATTGATTATGGTGGCCATGATTGGGCCGGCCGGTCTACAGCGCGCCTGGGAGGAGCCGCCGCGCGAGACCGCCGTGGGCAATCTGAACAGCATACTCTTTCGCCAGGAAGTCTGGCGCTGGTCCCTGGAAGCAATCGAGGATTTCCCCTTCACCGGCCTGGGTCTGGGCGCCTTTCGCCGGGCGGCCCCACGTCTCTATCCGCTGAACATTCCCTTCGACCATGACATCGCCCATGCCCACAACATCTTTTTTCAGGTAGCTCTTGACACCGGCTTGCCGGGACTGGTAGCCTATACAGCAATCCTGGTTCTGGCCTTTGCTGTTGGGCTGAAAATCGCTCGCCGGTCGCCGTCGTTTCGCGCCTGGTCATTGGGACTGCTGGGCTGTTTGAGCGCACTGCACATCTTTGGGCTGGCAGACGCCCTCGCCCCCGGCTCAAAACCCGGGCTACTATTCTGGATCATGCTGGGATTGTTCGCCGCCATGGAAAAGCAAACCAGGGACCACTGACATGCAACCGTCAGCTAACCCGCTGGAACACGAGAAGCTGGTCCGGCACTGGCAGCACTTCATTGCCGCCGGGCAGGTCACCGATGAAGGTCGCCGCGACCTGGACCCGATTGTGTTGCAGTCCTGGCAGCGCTGCGCGCCCAGGTTGCAACCACACGCTCTGCCGGCCGGTAGGAGCCTACAAAAGTCCTCGCTGGAAGCCCTACTCAGACGACAGGCTGACCTGCTGGAAGTCGGCGCACCCACTATTGAAGATGTTTACCAGTACATTGAAGGCTCCGGCGCTGCCGTGTTGCTCACGGACGGCACAGCAACGGTGCTCGCCATTACCGGCGACGAAGCAGCTGTTAAGATGCTGCAGGCAATGGGATTGGGGATCGGCGGCTTCTGGTCCGAGGGACAGGTCGGCACAAACGGCTTTGGCACCAGCCTGATGGCTGCCGTGCCCGTCCAGGTCGTCGCCGCCGAACACTATGTGCAGACGTTGCATCCCCTGACCAGCACGGCCGCACCCGTGCACGCCGTGAACGGCAGGATCATCGGCCTGATCGGGGTCGTTGCGCCGGTGGAGAAGGCGCATCCCCACTCCCTGGGCCTGGTCATGGCCTCCGCGCGCTCGATCAGCAATCAATTGCATGCGACCCACTTCTTGAACGAAGCAAGCCAGCGACTGACTATCGTCAATACGATTGTGGAAACAATTAACGAGGGAGTGATCACCTGGGACGCGAACAGCAAGATCACCCATGCCAACGCGCAAGCAGCGTCATTACTGCACTTTACCCCGGTAGAAATCCAGGGGCGCATGCTGGATGAAGTGTTGCGGCTGCCAAACCGCTTACGCCAGGCCATTCAGACCGGACAGGCTCTGCGCGATGTAGAGTCCCGCATAGAGTATGACGGATTCGCGGCCGATGCGCTGGTCACCCTGCATCCTATCCGGCATACGGCGACGGAGGCCGCCGGCTACGTGATGATCCTACGCAATGTCGCCGACGTGCGCGAGTTGATCCAGCAACAAGTCGGCATGGAGGCCAGCCTGACCCTGGACGATGTGGCCTCGCTGTCCACCAGCATGCGCCCGGTGATGCGGCAGGCGCTGGTCGCGGCGCGAGGCAGTGCGCCGGTGTTGTTTAGGGGAGAAGGCGGAGTGGGTAAGAATCATCTGGCTCGCGCCATTCATAACGCCGGCGAACGGGCCAACAAGCCGTTCGTCACCATCAATTGCCAGGCTATCCCGCACGAACTGATGGTCAGCGAGTTCCTGGGGCACGAACGAGACGGCGTGCTGGACGCCCGGCCGAGCAAGTTTGAATTGGCTACCGGCGGCACACTCATGTTCGATCAAATAGATGGCCTTTCTTTAGAGATGCAGGCTACGCTCCTGCAAGTGATCGAAACCGGCCATGTGCTGCGCCTGGGCAGTACACGACCCACGCCGGTGAACGTGCGCATCATGGCCGCCACCAGCGCCGATATCGAGCAGCGGGTCACGGAAGGGCGTTTCCTGCCCAACCTCTACTATCGCTTCGGCGTTTTCAACATCGCCGTGCCGCCGCTGCGCCAGAGGGTTGACGACATTCCCATTTTGGCCGAACGTTACCTGGGGCGGATCAGCCAACGCTTTGGGCGGGCAGCCTGGTTGCAGGATGAGACGCTGGTCGTGCTTCGCCGCTACCCCTGGCCCGGCAATGTGCGCGAGCTGGAGAGCGTGCTGGAGCGCGCGCTGGCTCATAGCCGGGACGACACTATCCAGATTCCCGATCTGCCGGAAGCTGTTCGCCGGGGGCGCGCGCTTGCCGGCGGCGACCCGCGCGCCAGGCCGGTGTTAACCACTGCCGAGGCGGAACGGGAAGCGATTATCAGCGCCGGCCACGCCTGCAGCGGTCATGTGAGCGAAATGGCCCGGCAATTGGGCATCGGGCGCACCACGCTCTGGCGCAAGATGAAGCACTTTCAGATTGATCGCGAGCAGTTTCGGCTGCATTAACTTCACTCCCACTTTCCGGGCAGCGTTACCCGGGGAGCCCGCCCGCGTTTTTCCAATTGCCGGCGCACACCAGATCAAATGCACTGTTTCATAGTGAAACGTTATCACGCCTGGTGTGTTTCGTTATGAAACAATTTCCCCTTATCTGTTGTAGCGCTTCCTGAATTGGTTTTATGATGTGCCTGGTGAGAATTGGACAGTCTGTCTGATTTCAACCGTCGCTTGCTTATGCAGATTAGCCAATAAACGGCAATTGAACAGTTGCTGTTGGGGAGCCAGGCCGCCGGCGCTTAGGCGCTGGGTCGTTGGCTCTCTGCCCATAACACTAATGGAGGGAATGGATATCACACAATTCATCACATCACATCTTCAATGTCTTATACATCCCGGCCCGTCATTTGTATTTTCTAACATGAAAGGAGAGGAAAATGAATAGTGAGTTTGTTGGAGAACTGTTCGGCACCATGTTTCTGATCATCCTTGGCGATGGCGTGGTGGCCAATGTCTTGCTCGCCAAGAGCAAGGGGCAAAACGCCGGCTGGATCGTGATAACCACAGGGTGGGCCTTCGCGGTCATGGTCGGAGCCTTTGTCTCCGGCTGGTTCGGCAGCACTGCGGCTTATCTTAACCCGGCATTGGCCATCGGGCTGGCGGCCGGCGGAGTTGCTGATTGGGCGACCATCCCCGGAGTCATCGTGGCCGAAATGATTGGCGCTTTCCTTGGCGCTATCATCGTCTTCCTGACCTACTTCAAGCACTGGGAACCCACAACCGACCAGGGCTTGAAGCTGGCGGTCTTCTGCACCGGCCCGGCCATTCGCTCCCCCATATGGAATGTCATTACAGAAATCGTCGGCACCTTCGCGTTGGTGATGGGCATCATCGCCATTTTCGGCCTTGGCGAATCATCAACCAATATGGGCATTCCCGTCGACGGTCTGGGTCCAGTGGCCGTCGCCTTCCTGGTCTGGGGCATCGGCCTCTCGTTGGGCGGCCCTACCGGGTATGCCATCAACCCGGCGCGTGACCTCGGTCCGCGCATCGCGCACGCCATCTTGCCCATTCCCGGCAAGGGCGGGTCTGATTGGGGTTACTCCTGGGTTCCCGTCGTCGGCCCCATCATTGGCGGCATTCTGGCCGGCCTGATGATCTACCTCATTTAGCAAAGCAATCGCGAGAGAGCCGCGGGCCGGCCGGCTACTCCGCACCGCCGGCGAATGGCCCGCGGCCTCTTGTCCTCCGCTGCAGTTCGTTCTTTGGACAGGAGCATAAACATGAAGAAACTCATAAATGCGTTGGATGACGTAGTTCGCGAACAGTTGAGAGGTATGGCCGCTGCCCATCCAGACTTAGTCAAGGTGCACATCGATCCCCATTACGTCTATCGGGCCGACGCCCCGGTCGCCGGCAAAGTAGCCCTCATCTCCGGCGGCGGCAGCGGGCATGAACCGATGCACGGCGGCTTCGTCGGCATGGGCATGCTCGACGGCGCTTGTCCCGGCGAAGTATTCACCTCCCCGACATCCGACCAGATGTACGAATGCGCCAAGGTCGTGCATGGCGGGGCGGGCGTGCTTTTCATCGTCAAGAACTACACCGGCGATGTGCTGAACTTCGAAATGGGCGCCGAGATGGCCAATGCTGAAGGTATCCCCATCCAGGCCATCCTGATAGACGATGATGTGGCCGTCAAGGACAGCCTGTATACCGCCGGTCGCCGCGGCGTCGGCGCGACCGTGCTGGCGGAGAAGATCACCGGCGGCGCGGCCGAAGCCGGTTACGACCTGGATGCCTGCGCGGATCTATGCCGCAAGGTGAACATGTATGCCCGTTCGATGGGTATGGCGCTGACCTCCTGCACCGTGCCGGCCGCCGGCAAACCCACCTTTGAGCTGGGCGATGACGAAATGGAGATCGGTATCGGCATCCACGGCGAGCCGGGCCAGAAGCGCATGAAAATGGTTACCGCCGACGAGATCACCGAGATGATGGCCCTGGAGATCATCAACGATCCTCCCTATACGCGCACGGTGCGCGAGTGGGATGCCGGCAACGGAAATTGGATGGACAAATCGCTGACTGATGAGCCGTTCAAATCCGGCGACCAGGTCATCGCCTTCGTGAACAGCATGGGCGGCACGCCGGTCTCTGAGCTGTATGCCGTTTATCGCAAATTGGACGAAGTGTGCCGGGACCACGGCCTGACCATCGTCCGCAACCTGATCGGTCCCTACATCACCTCGCTGGAAATGCAGGGCTGCTCGATCACGCTGCTGCGGGCGGATGACGAAATCCTGAAGTTCTGGGACGCGCCGGTGTTGACCCCCGGCTTGCGTTGGGGTGCATAGTTGATACACGCCTGATGCGCGATGCGGTCATCGTAGACTCATAGCTGCCGGCGTAGCCCCGGCTAAGCCGCCGGTATAGCCGCCGCATCGCGCATCATAGCCTAAGGTGCTACATGGTAACAAAAGAGCAGATCTTGCGATGGCTGGAGAAAACAGCTGCAGTGTTGGCTGAGAACAAGACTTACCTGACGGAGCTGGACTCAGCCATTGGCGACGCCGATCACGGCATCAATATGGATCGCGGCTTCCGGAAGGTAGCGGAGAAGCTACCTACGGTTGCCGATCAAGACATCGGCAGCATCCTCAGGACCACCGGCATGACCCTGATCAGCAGCGTCGGCGGGGCCAGCGGCCCCCTGTACGGCACCTTCTACATGCGCTGCGGCATGGCCGTAAGCGCTCGCGAGCAACTGGACAGCAACGAGCTTCTGGAAATGCTCAAGGCGGGCGTCGCCGGCGTCGTCCAGCGTGGCCGGGCCGAGCCGGGCGACAAGACGATGATTGACGCCTGGACGCCGGCGCTGGCAGCTTATGAAGTCGCTCAAGAAAACGGCGCCGACCTGAGGTCCGCTCTGCGTTCTGCCGTTGACGCCTGCGAGCAGGGCATGAAGGACACCATTCCGATTCAGGCCAGGAAGGGGCGCGCCAGCTACCTGGGCGAGCGCAGCATCGGCCACCAGGACCCGGGAGCAACTTCCACTTATTTGATTCTCAACGCTCTACTAGAAACTATTGAAGATGATTAAAGGAGATAAAACATAATGGCCAAGTATGTAGCTGCGATTGATCAGGGAACCACCAGCACGCGCTGCATGATCTTCACCCACAACGGCTTGCCGGCCGGCATGCACCAGATGGAGCACGCGCAGATTTACCCCAAGCCCGGCTGGGTCGAACATGACCCGATGGAAATCTGGCGACGCACGCAAGACGTCGTAATAGGCGCTCTGCATGCTGCCGGCGCGACTGCCGCCGATATCGCCGCGGTCGGCGTCACCAATCAACGGGAAACCACCGTTGTTTGGAACAAGCACACCGGCCAACCCTATTACAATGCCATCGTCTGGCAGGACACCCGAACAGCCGACATTTGCAATGCCCTGGCGGCAGACGGCGGGCAGGATCGCTTCCGCGCCCAGGTCGGCCTGCCGTTGGCCACCTACTTCTCCGGCCCCAAGGTGCGCTGGATCCTGGACAATGTACCCGGCGTTCGTGAAGCTGCAGACCGCGGCGAAGCGCTCTTCGGCAACATTGACACCTGGGTCATCTGGAACATCACCGGCGGCCCCAATGGCGGCGCGCACGTCACCGACGTTTCCAACGCCAGCCGGACGATGCTGATGAACCTGCACACGCTGGACTGGGATGCCGGCATCTGCGCCGCGATGGGCGTGCCACAGAGCATGTTGCCCGCCATCCGGCCCTCGTCCGAAGTTTACGGCCACACCACCGCTACCGGCCCCTTCGGCGGCGTCATTCCGGTCAGCGGCGACCTGGGCGACCAGCAGGCCGCGACGGTGGGCCAGGCATGCTTCAGCCCCGGCGAGGCCAAGAACACCTACGGCACCGGCTGCTTCATGATCCTCAACACCGGCACCAGCATCGTGCCCTCGAACAGCGGCTTGCTGACCACACTCTGCTACAAGTTCGGCGACCAGCCGGCCGTCTACGCCCTCGAAGGTTCAATCGCCATCACGGGCGCGCTCGTCCAGTGGCTGCGCGACAACCTCAGCATGATTGAAACTTCCAGTCAGGTTGAGGATCTGGCCAAGACAGTTGATGACAACGGCGGCATTTACTTTGTGCCCGCCTTCTCCGGCCTCTTCGCCCCATACTGGCGTTCGGATGCCCGCGGCGCGATCGTCGGGCTCACCCGCTACGTGAACAAGGGTCACTTTGCCCGCGCTGCTCTGGAGGCCACCGCCTACCAGACGCGCGAGGTGTTGGACGCCATGAACGCCGACTCCGGCGTGCCTTTGACCGCGCTGAAGGTGGACGGCGGGATGGTATTCAACGAAACCCTGATGCAATTCCAGGCGGACGTGCTCGGCGTGCCGGTCATCCGGCCGGTCGTCGCCGAAACAACGGCCCTGGGCGCGGCATACGCGGCCGGCCTGGCCGTCGGCTTCTGGAAGAATACCGACGAAATGCGCGCCAACTGGAATATGGACAGACAGTGGGATCCTGAGCCGGGCAGCGACGCCAGCACCGGCCTCTTCGCCCAGTGGAAGAAGGCGGTCACGCGCACCTTCGATTGGGTTGAGTAAACCGAAAAACCCCGCAGGTCTCAAGGACCTGCGGGGTTGGTTATGAACTTAGCGAACGAACCAGTACGAGTTCCTGACCGTTACGGTAAAATAACCGGTGCCCGGCATGCGGGTGGCCTGCGGCGCGTAACGCAACAGGCAATCTGAATGACGGGCATCGGCGTCAGCCCCGGCTTTTCCCCGAGGCGAGTGACGGAGGAATCATGCGTAAGATAGAGACGGAAGTCCTGGTCATCGGTGGGGGCGCCACCGGCACGGGAATCATTCGCGACCTGGCTATGCGCGGCTTTCGCTGCATCCTGGTTGAACGACGGGACCTGTCGCACGGCACGACCGGTCGCTACCACGGCTTACTGCACAGCGGCGGGCGTTATGCCGTCAAAGATCCCAAGGCGGCCACCGAATGTATCGAAGAAAACATCATTTTGCGGAAGATCATGCCGCATTGCCTGGAAGATACCGGCGGCTTCTTTGTCACCACTCCCTGGGATGACCCTGAGTTCGGCGACCTTTTCTTGCAGGGCTGCCATGACACACAGGTGCCCTGCGAAGAGATCTCCATAGCGCAGATGTTGCGCGAAGAACCGCTGCTCAACCCGAAGATCAGCCGCTGCTTTCGCGTGCCGGACGGCGCCGCCGACTCATTTTTGGCCACGCAATGTGTGGCCGCCTCCGCCCGCGAGCATGGGGCGCAGATCCTGAACTACTACGAGGTCAAGCGCCTACTGCGGGTCAAGAACCGCGTCACGGGCATCGTCTGCCACGACCTGGTCAGGGACGAGGACGTGCAGATCAGCGCGGATATCGTGGTCAATGCCGCCGGCGCCTGGGCGGGCAAGATCGCCGGCATGGCTTCGCTGGAAGTGACCGTAATGCCCGGCAAAGGGGTGATGGTCGCCGCCAATCATCGCATCGTGAATACGGTCATCAACCGCTGCAAGATGCCGGCCGACGGCGACATCATCGTGCCCATCCATACCGTATCGGTGATCGGCACGACCGATGTGCGCGTCCCCGACCCGGAACATTTCGCCATCGAACCCTGGGAAGTGCACATGATGCTGGAGGAAGGCGACAAGCTGGTTCCCGGCTTCAAGGACATGCGCATGCTCCGCGCCTGGGGCGGCGTGCGCCCCCTCTACCAGGAAACAAAAGTGGTTGACACTCGCGATGTCACCCGCGCCTATACCCTGCTCGATCACGAGACGCGGGACGGAGTGACCGGCTTCATTACCATGACCGGCGGCAAATGGACCACCTTCCGCCAGATGGCGGAAGTAACCGTCAACCGCGTCTGCGAAAAGCTGAATACCGAGCGCCCTTGCCGCACGCACCTGGAAAGCGTGCCCGCCCTCTTCAACTCCGACAAGCATACGGCCAACGGCTATCACTACCTGGGGGCGCGCTTGCATAATGTGGAGAACGAGCAGGCTTACGGCAACCTCATTTGTGAATGCGAGTTGGCCACCCTGGCCGACGTCAGGCAGTCGATCAACGAGGGCGAGGCCAGAACTATTGATGACATCCGGCGCGATATCCGCGTCGGCATGGGTCCCTGCCAGGGCGGCTTCTGCACCTATCGGGTCGCCGGCGTCTGGCACGACATACGACAGACGGACGTCAAACAGGTGAATGTGGCTCTCCGCGACTTCCTGCAAGAGCGCTGGAAAGGGCTGATGCCTGTCCTGTGGGGCCGGCAACTAAAACAAGAGCGGTTGGACGAGCTAATCTACCTCTACAACTTGAACGCGGACCACTTGCCGGGCGAACACGGCTCTCGCCTGGGGCCGGCCATGTACGAGCCGGGCACGGTCGAACAAATACCGGAAACTGCCAGAAGGTAGGCAGGCCATGTAACTCGATTTTGCAACTCAAGTAATGTAACTCGATTTTATAAATCGAGTGATGTAACTCGATTTTATAAATCGAGTGATGTAACTCGATTTTATAAATCGAGTGA
>CAYVQP010000049.1:0-5668 GCA_964452775.1 uncultured Ardenticatenaceae bacterium
AAGCCACCGAAGGGACTTGAACCCTTAACCTCACGCTTACGAAGCGTATGCTCTGCCAATTGAGCTACGGTGGCAACGCTCCGGCATTATAGCAATGGGTAAATGGGTTGGCAATAGCTCGGTCGCGCGCCGCGGTAACGGCTAATGGAATGCAAGTTCATCTTGTAGCGCCTTCCTAAGCTTTTCCGCGTCAATTGGAGCAGACATTTCCACCCCGCCAAACTGCACTACGGGAATGCGATAGCGGTAAGTCGCAAAGAGCGCCTCATCTGCAGTGATATCAACCTCCCGCAATTGAAGCGGAAACTGCTTCCCAAGTCCGTCCAGCACCACCCGCACATCCTCGCACAGACTGCAATTTGACTTTGTAAACATCGTCACGATCATCATGCCGGCAATGATATGACGCTTGACCATGGACGCCAAGCTGACGCCGGATGGCAGAATATGGCTAGGTAAGAACGCTCAACGTGATTCCAATAACTTCACAAAGCGCCGGTAGACCTGTATAATGACACTTGTCGTTCTTCCCCGTTGCCGTTCGGTAGTCCACTGAAACTGGTCGTACGCATTTCGCAACAAGACGCGGTAGAGAGCCCAGGCGTCAGCGTGTTATGAGCAGTCCGCTAATCCCCTTTCTTATATCCTTTTTGATTACGGCCCTGGTCGGCCTGACGGCCTGGCGACGCCGGCATGTCCAGGGTGCGACTGCTTTCGCCCTGGTAGCCTTCAGCCAGGCGTGGTGGATCCTTGGCTACCTCTTCGAGTTAATCAGCCCTACCCTGCAGGCAAAGCTCTTTTGGGATGATATCCAATATGTGGGCGTCATTCTATGGCCGCTTGCGACCTATGCCTTCGCCACCACATACACGGGCCGCCGCCTATCAAGGGCGCGCCATTGGTGGATCCTGAACGCGATAATCGCAATCATATTTGTGGCACTAATTCTCACCAACGCGAGTCCCGGCATTGTCAGGACCGATGCTTACATTGCTCCCGGCGATCCAATTGATGAACTACTTTATAGTTATGGTCCAGGGTTGTACATTTTTTCCCTTTACTATTACGCCCTGATGATACTGAGCGTATACTTGCTCGCCTCCCACTTCCGGCAAGCCGCCCGTCTCTATCGGCGGCAGTCAGCCGTAATCATCGCCGGAATCCTGATTCCAGTCATCGGCACAGTGTTTAGCCTCGCGGAGATCCGTATTGCCAATCTACCGCGTGACTTCTCCCCTCTAACCTTTGCGTTGAGCAACCTGCTCATCGGCTGGGGTCTATTCCGTTACCGACTATTTGATCTCGTCCCCATCGCGCGCGATGCGGTTATGGACAGTATGCGTGATGCGGTCATTGTGGTCGATTCAAGGAACCGGCTGGTTGATGCCAATGCCGCCGCGTTGGAACTGTTTGGGCGCTCACTGGAAGAGCTGGTTGGTCAATCAGAGCTGGAGCCCGCCGCACTCTGGCAGCCACTCATGCGATTTGCACAGGACGGAAGCGGGGAAGAACAGGAGCTATGGGTTTCCCTTGAGAATACCGAATATGTGTTTGCTTGCCGGCTGGAGCCTCTGCTTGACCAGCTAAGAAAGCTGTCCGGCTGCGTTATCGTTCTGCATGACGTTACCAAGCTGAAACAGATTGAGCGGACGCTTCAGGAACGAACCAGGCAGTTAGAAGCAGCGAATCAGGAACTGGAAGTGCTTAGCCGGGTAAAGGATGAATTCGTCTCAAACGTTTCGCACGAATTGCGCACACCCGTCCAGAACATCAGGCTGCTACAGAATCTGATCGCCAAGCGGCCGGAGCGCACCGACGCTTACTTGCTGAGCCTGGAGCGCGAAACACAGCGACTATCTGATCTGATTGAGAGCCTACTTACCTTATCCAGGATAGATCTGGGTCAGGCGCCGCTTAAGCTAGGGCCGGTCGATCTCAACAGCCTGCTCAGCGAATATCTGACTGACCGGCAGACGCTGGCTAACCAGCTCCACTTGACTCTGGAAGCACACTTGGACCCAAATGCTCCGCAGATCGAGGCCGACCGTTCACTCATCGGGCAGGTGTTCAGCATCATGTTGACCAATGCCGTCCATTACACGCCGGCCGGCGGATTGATTAGCGTTTCCACGGACACGCGCATCGTCCAGGACAAGCATTGGGTCGGCTTCAACATCAGCGACACTGGTCCGGGCATCATGGAGCAAGATAGGCCGCACATTTTCGAGCGATTCTACCGTGGCCAGGCCGGCAGAAACTCTCATGTTGCCGGCACAGGCCTGGGTCTGGCAATTGCTTGTGAGATCGTCGCCAAACATGGCGGCCAAATCGAGGTACAAGCCAATGACCGGGCGAAGAGTGGGGCCAGCTTCTCAGTGTGGCTTCCGGTTAGTGGGACGCCGCTTTCACTTCTGGCGCAGGGGGAGGGCCGCCGGACCGTCGCAGAAACGGTGGGGATACCCGGCTAAGCTCGCTGACTCTCGGCGAGCCGGCGCAATTCAGCGATGTTTGCTCTGAATTGCGCCTCAGTCGTCGGGCGCTTGTGTCCCTCAATGTAGTAACGGGCCGGCGGAGCAAGGAACTTTTCCAGGTCATTCGCAAGGGCATCGTAGTCCCAAACCGCGCGCACACCGCGCCCATACACCGCGTCGCCCATTACCAGGACATTATCGGGAAGTATACGCACCACACATTGATCAGGCTCGTGCTGCCCGCCCACATGTTCCTGAATGAGTTGCACCGTGCCCAGATCAAGCCGGTAGACATCCGTGAAAGTCCTGGTGGCCGGCACAGCTCGAAAGGTATCCCAGTCCGGCACAGCCTGCATCATCATGGCCGCAATTGCCCGTTCGGTAGGATCGTCACCCGCCTTTTCTTGTAGATAGGGAACGCTCCACGGTTCCTCGGCCATGATCTGCAGGTGAAACTGCGTAAGCTCATGCGCCACAATCTCCGCTTCTGGAAACGCGCAGTTCCCAAAGACGTGATCCCAGTGATGATGGGTCAGTAGAACATATTTGACAGGCGGCGCGCCGATCTTAGCGAGAGCTGCCTTAATCTCTTCGGCGTGCACAGGGCTGTTGCCGCTATCAGCCAGCACGCTCGCCCGCGGGCCGACAATTGCGGTTATCCAGGGTCGGACCCGGCGAAAATCCCCCGGCGCCACAAGAACGTGTTCGCTCAACTGCTCTAGTTCCACAATTCCTTCCTTAACCCATTGTCTCAGCCAGCCGCCGATATAGCCCTAGCGTATGGGCGGCCGTATTTTCCCAGGAGAAGCCGGCGGCCTGTTCCATGCCTTTTCGCCTCATGATTGAAAGCCTTTCATCGTCCACCAACAGCTCCAACAGGGTTGCGGCAATTGACTCGCTACTCGATGGATCAAAGTAGGCGACGGCATCCCCGCCAACTTCCGGCAAGCTAGACGTGTTCGAGCAGGCGACCGCCGTCCCACAGGCCATCGCCTCCAGCACCGGCAGCCCAAAGCCCTCATACAGGCTGGGAAAAACAAACAACCTCGCCCCGCTATAGAGGCCCGGCAGGTCTGCATCCGGCATCGGGCCGGCAAACAGCGCAGGACATTCGGACCCCATGCTTTCGGCAAGTTGTCTCGCTTCTGGGAAGCGCTCATCCCACGCCCCGGCCACGACGAGTGTGGGGACATTGTCAGCCTGCCGGGCAATTAGCCCCCAGGCTTCTACCAGCCGGACAAGGTTCTTGTGCGGCTTGTTTATGCCCACATACAGGACGTACTTCTCGGGCAACTGATGGCGCTTTCGTACCCGCATAATCTCATTCTCCGCCTGAGGACGGAACCGGGGGTCTGCGGCCAGCGGAACTGTTGTCACTCTCTCCGGCGAAACGCGATACGTACGACGCAGATCATGTTCGGTTGCGGCGGATATTGCCGTAACGTGCGCCGCCGTTCGCAGAGCTAACCGCATCATCCCCGAAAACAACAGCCGCGCACGCAAACTGACCATTTCTGGGTAGATCTTGGGGATGAGATCGTAGACCGTTAACAGCGTAGGTGTTCGCGGCCAATAGGGCATCAGGTAGTAGGGGCTATGATACACCGTCGCCTCCAGCCGGCGCAGCAGCCTGGGTATGGCCCACTGCTGGCCGGCGGCGAACGGCGACACCGCAATCGGCCACAGGCTCACGCTGCGTCCGGCAGCCGGCAATTGCCAACGACCGGCTTGCGAAGGATCGTGGATCAGGTGGAGCTGCTCGCCGTGATTGAGCTGCACGACCATTGCTCGCGCCAGATTGCTGACGTAACGACCAATGCCGGGAAAATGATCATTCGCCGCCCGCGCATCGAGGACATACGATAGGCCGGCCATCAGGCGCCCCGTCCCTCGACTGGCAATGAGTTTAGCAAGGCGCCAAACTCCGTTGCGACCCGTTGTATTGTGAATTGCCGCAACACGCGTTGCCGGCCGGCCTCTCCCATGTCCTGTCGTGAAACCGGATCATCTATCAACGCCGTTACCGCGCCGGCCAATGCGCCAATATCGCCGGGCGGCGCGAGGATGCCGGTTGACTCCTGGACCACAATCTCCGGCAGTGCGCCGTGCGCGAAGGCTACTACCGGCTTTGCCATTGCCATTGCCTCAATGTTAACCAGGCCGAACGGTTCCGGCGAGCCGGGATGGACGAAGATATCCATGACCGCCAGCGCCGTTGCTACGTCAGCCAGCTGGCCGGTAAAGTGAACGCGTCCCTCCAGGCTCAAATCATTCGTCAGCTGTTGCAGTTGGAGCGCATAGTCGTCTCGCACCTGAAACGGCGAACCACCCACGATCACAAAATGAGTATCCGGCGCTTCCAGCAAGACCCGACTCGCCATTCTGAGAAAATCTGCCTGGCCCTTCCAGGGTCGCAACCGCCCGACCATCCCAACCAGGGGTGCGCCGGCCGGGATGCCATACTGCTCACGAAAAGGCTGTCCGGATCGCAAGTGATCCCATTGAGCAGGATCAAGGCCATTATATATGATTTGCGTCTTACTGTTCTTTGGCAGATTGGCAGCGACCGCCTGCGAGTTAGCAATAACGCGAGCGGCTGCTGACAGCAACAGGCGCTTCCCCATCCAGTCCAGCGTGCTGTGCGCCGGCTTGCTCTCCGACAGCCAGAAGTCTCGCATGTACCAGATGAAGGGCCGGCGCGCCAGTAAGGCGGCCGGGGCCACGTAAACAGCAGCCCGGACCGTATTCGCGATCATCGCACGGGCTTCAGTCTGCCAGGCAAGCTCGGCCAACCGGCGGGCGCCCTTGCGCCAATCAGCCGGCGCTCCGGCAGAACGGCGAAGTCGCGGCATTGCGACCTCGTATGCATCATAGCCAGCTCGCCGAACAACCTGCAGAAAGTCACCCGTGCTGCCCGCAAAGGTCGCTTGCCAGCGCGCCGGGTCCAGATGCTGCATCAACAATAGCAGGCTATGTTCCGCCCCGCCCAACGCCGGCGCGTGATCGACAAACAGCAGCCGGTCAGCCATCGGCCAATGATAGCGCCGCGAGCAGGTCGCCCGCAGCCCGCTCCCAGCTCATCTCCCGCTCAACCCAGACACGACCCGCCTGACCCAGTTGCCGGCGCAGCTCCGGCAGGCGCAGGAGTCGCAGCAGCGTCTCCGTCAGCGCAGGTTGATCACTTGGCGGAACCAAAA
>CAYVQP010000049.1:5768-22270 GCA_964452775.1 uncultured Ardenticatenaceae bacterium
GACCTCTCCTCTGTGGCAGGGCAGAAACGCAGCGCGTCGATCCCGGGATGTACCGGCGTAGCCCCGGACAGACCCATCTCGCCAAGCCGGCGAGCCATTGCGCCGCTATTTGTCATCAGCGGGCGCGCCAGGCCGAGCAGGTAGTTGAAGAGGGGCCGGTGCCAGTGCTTCTGGGCCGCCAGGAAGTCATTACCCTGCGCGAATGCCGCGAATCCGCCCGGCCTGGTCGCTGCCGCCAGCAAAAGGCGCGGGTGAGCGTGACCGACAACCACATGGGTTGGATGGAGCCTGGCCAGCGCCAGCCGGAATCCCAGGAAACCGGCATTGCTCGGAGCCTGCCGGCGGAGCCTGTCGCGCTCGCGTGGCTCGCCTTTGACAGGCGTGATCACCGTGACTTGTCGCTCTTCAGCAAGCCTCAGGGCGATTTCATGGAGAAAGTTCTGCACTCCCCCAACCTGTGGGGGATAGTCCAGGGTTAGTATGGCTATGTGGGTTTCGCCAGCCTTCACCACGCAGCTACCCCTCACCGGCTGCGCGGCGAGCGTATTCGCCGGGCAAATCGCTTCAGCTCGTAGGCGGGCCGGTCGCGAGCCATGAGCGCCGCCGTCTTCCAACGGGGCGCAGCCGCTCCGGAAGGAGGATACCCGTAGAACGACATCTCCCTCGCGCATTGCCGTTCAATGAGCGGAACTTCCGTCGCCGACAATTGTGCCTGCCAGCGGGTAAGGCGTGAGGGGTCCAACTCATGAAAGTGGATGGCTTCGGCCGGCTTCCCTGGCGAATACGATTCCGTCTCGAGCGAAATCTGGAGCATCTCGGGTTGGTAGGAAACGTCGAGAAAGCGGCAAAGACCGGAGATGGTTGCTTCCGGCTCCAGCACCATCTTTTCATAACCAATGCCGGTCATCTGCGCCGGATACAGGCCGCTGAATTGGCGCGCTGCCCGGATCGCATCTCGCCACCAGCATATGCACGCCCAAAGCGAAAGCTCCGGCCAGCGCGCCCGCTGAGAAGCCACATTCGCCCTGGGGTCACGCACCACGTGGACAAAGTCAGCCTCCGGAAACCAACTCCTGACAACCTCCAGATAAAAGACCATCCGCGGATGTTTGATGATTGGGCGACCCGCCGTTGGCCGGCTATCAATCCAGTGGCGCAGATAGGTATTGATCACGTCGGCCGCGGACACTTGTTGCTGATCGTGGAGCGCCTGTCGCAGGTCGCCGGCTGTTACTTCCGGGGCATGATAAGGATGCTGGGTGACATACGTGATCGCCGCCTCGCGATCAATTGGCCCGGCGCCATATCGTTCGTAAAGGCCCAGGAAGAACTGTGGTTCTTTGGGAAACTCAAGTAGCTGGGTATGGGCGCCGAGAATGGTGCGCAGCAGTGTGGTGCCGCTACGTTGGGCGCCAACAACAATGATCGGGCGTGCGATTCCGGCTGTCACTACTCAATGTAACCCAACTGGCGCAACTGCTCCTCAATCTCAGCCTCTTGCGCGGCCGTGTAGGCAGCCGAGGCAGGCTGGACGGCCGGAGTGTCCCAGCGGGCCGGCTGCTCCGTATGCCGGATCGGGTTTTCGGCCAGGTAGGCCGGCGACACGATTTCCGACAATGTGCGCCCATCCATGTCCGCCGGAATGGGTTGGCCCAGCAAGTAGAGCACCGTGGGCGCCAGATCAATCAAACGCGCTCCGGAGACCACTTGCCGCTGGATATCCGGGCCGTGAGCCAGGAAAATGCCCTCCAACGTGTGCCCGCCCTCCAGATGCGCATTTCGCGCAGCCGGAGCGCTTTCCGGCCGGAAGAGATTGTTATACTCAATTACCAGGTCAGGGCCGCGGTGAGCAAAGGGGCCATCATACAGCTCCTTCCCCAGATAAGTGTTTGCAATTATCGCCTCGCCCGTCACCTGATCCCTGTCCTCTTCGAGGAAAGCGCTCAACTCAGCCAGCACGGAGTCCATTTCCGCCACCGGCACAACCCCCTGCGGGAAACGATAGCGATCATTAACCCACATCCGCAGGCCGAAGTTAGAGGGGATTACCTTCGAATGGGCAAAGTCAACATTCTCGCTGCCGGGCAGCATGCCGGAGCGTTTGAGACCCTCCGTAAGGGACTTGCGCCGGGCCGGGGTGAGACCCTTCACCCATTCGCGGATAAATGGAAAGCGATTATAGGCGCTGACGGCGAAGCGCACGAGCCGGCCGCCTGTCCCTGAAGGGCCAATCGCGCCCTTTGGGGTCAGGTAGCCGCCCTGCAACAGGCGGTTGTATACGTACTGTCGCGGGCGCACGCTGCCGAAGCCGTGATCGGACAGCACAATAGTATTGGTCCGCCCTCCGGCCTGCTCGATCAACTCACCCAACAACTGATCGCACAGCTCATACCCATGGAAGAATGCCTGCCGGAACTCCTCCCCTTCAGGCCGATGATAGTTCGGATGAGCCGGATCAGTGTACGTCCAGAAGACATGGGCCATGTTATCGGTGATCGAAAAGACCACCATAAAGAAGTCCCACGGTTCGCCGGAAGCAAGGAAGGAGAGTAATTTGCGCCGGCCCGCCATCAGCGCCTCCCATTCCTCGATAAATCGCCGGCTGCGATCGAACTTGTCCTCCGGCAAGGCCACCCGCACTTCGCCGCGCAGTCCCTCCGGCAGCCGCTCCGCGAGTTGTTCCGGGTACGTGAAAATCGTACCCGGCACGCGTGGTGTTCCGTAGCCGGTGAGCATCAGCCCGTTCAGCGGTCGCGGCGGATAGGTGAAAGGCACGTCCATGACAACGGAACGAAGCCCCGCCTCGCCGAGCAATTGCCAGATGGTCTTCTCCTGATGCTCATCAGTACGGACGGTACGAAAGCGATAGGTGGCCGGATCCAGCTCCTGAAAGTCGTAGATGCCGTGCTTGCCGGCGTTCTTGCCCGTGAAAACCGAAGTCCAGGCCGAGGGAGTTACCGGCGGAATGTTAGAACGCAGCACCCCATGAGCGCCATCGCGCATCATCCGCTCCAGGTTGGGCAGCCTGCCTTTAGAAACCAGAGGCCGGATCACGTCGAAGGTAGCTCCGTCCAACCCGACGACCAGGACCCTGCGGCTCATGCCGGCCGCCTTCCAGCCGGCAACCTGTCAGCCAACAGCGGCCAGATGATTTGCCAAATCATCTTACGCCCAATGCGAAGCTGCTCCCGCTCGGTCAACCACAAGATGCCCAGATACAGTATCGGAATAAGCACCAACTTTATCACCAGACTGGCCAACAGAGGTAGCGCCTCCCACAGCGGAGTAGCCAGCACAACTGCCGTGCCGGTAATAATTATCGCAACCACCGGCCAGAGCCACATGGTCCGGCCAGAGTAGTCTACCACCTGTTTGGCGTGGCGGGAAAACAGTACCGTGCCAAGCAACATCATGATATTAGCGGCAAGTGCGACCCCTTCGATGCCTAACCACAGGCCAAGCACAACCACGCCGGGAATAAAGAAAATCGCCTGCCAAAGGCGCGTGCGCATTACGTCCGTCGCCCGTCCGGTCGCTAGAAGCAGGTTGTTGATGCCCAGGTTAATCGGGTCCAGTAATGTGTAGATGATCATCAGCTGAAAAGTAAGCAGCATGGGCAGCCACTTCTCGCCCAGCAAGAGGAGAATGAACTCCGGCGCGACGAAGATCACCACCAGGGAAAACAATCCACCCGCTCGCAGCATCAGACTCGTCGCCCGAAAGAAAGCCTTCGATAGTCGTTGGCGGTCATCTTGTAGGCGGGCGAATGCCGGAAAGAAGACCAACAGAATGGGATTCGCCACCACCCGGCGCGGATAGCGCGCGTATTCATACGCCTGCGAATAGTAGCCCAGCGCCGTGCTTCCCAGAAAGGTACCCACAAACCAGTCATCAAAATGGTCAATTAGAAAGACCAGGTTTGTGCTGGACCAGACGGGCCGGCCGAACTTCCAAAACCATCGAGCAGTTTCGCGATCCCAGCTCAGCCGGGGAAGCCAGGCGCGGAACGGGAGCCAGAGCAAAAGGAAACGGGTAATCACCCCAAAGAACTGCTCCGCCACAATGCTCCATACGCCAAAGCCCAGCCAGGCAAGCAGCGGCGCGAAGATGGTCATGACAATCGAGCTGATCACGTCGGTGATGGACAGGCGCCGGAAATCCATCTCCTTGCTCAGCACCGTCACCTGGCTGATGTTCAGGCTGCGGACGATATTGATGCCGGCGTAGGCTAACAGCACCGGCGCCAGTAGCGGCTCGGACGGGTAAAGATAGTGCAGCAGCGGAATGATCAGCAGGGAGACAGCGGCCGTAAGCAGCGCCGAACCGATCTTAAGCACAAAGTAAACTGAACGTACCTGCGCGCCGGCATCCTTGCGATGGACCAGAGCGCTATCAAAACCCCAGCTGAAGATCTGGAAGACAAGGTTGAGGTAAAACAGGGCCAGCGCCGCCACGCCGAATAGCTCCGGGGCCAGGAGGCGCAGCATCAGGGTCATACGCAAAAAGCCCAGCGCAATGGTGACCGCGGATGCGGAAACGCTATACAGCGAACCGCTGGCAGTCTGGCGCGAAATGCTGGCGTTGGGATCCGCGGACATTGCCGGCGATATTACCGTTGACGATTCCCGGCAGCAAACCGGCCGCAATGACTGTCATTACGTACTCAGCAGTGCATATCCCACCGCCGTTTGGCCCGCCGGCCACTTGTCGGGTAGACTGAAGCCCGGTGAACGGTCCCATGGCTGCAAGCGGAGTCCTTAGAATTCTCCACGTCTACAAAGACTATTACCCGATTGTCGGCGGCATCGAGAATCACATCAAGACGCTGGCCGAATTACAGTGCGCCGCCGGCCATCAGGTTACAGTATTGGTGACCAACCCCGGGGGACAAGCCGGATCAGAAGTAATCAGCGGCGTGCAACTGCTGCGCGCCGGCCGAATCGCTACCGTTGCCTCAACCCCGCTCAGCCTGGCGCTGCCCCTGAAACTTCGCTCGATAAACGCCGACATTACTCACCTGCACTTTCCCTACCCTATCGGCGAGATCGGCCAGTGGTTGTTCCGGCGCAGGCGACCCTATGTGATCACCTATCATAGTGATGTTGTCCGGCAAAGGGCGATGCTGCTCATGTACGCGCCGATCATGAGGCGAGTGCTGAGCCGCGCGAATCGCATCCTGCCGACCAGCGCGCCATACATCGCTACATCACCCTATTTGCGCGACCTGCAAGATCATTGCACGGTGACGCCGCTGAGCGTGGACCCCCTGCCATTCCTGAAGGCCACACCATTGCTGCCGCCGGCAGAAAAGCCGCGACTTCTCTTCGTCGGCCGGCATCGCTACTACAAGGGCATCGCAACCCTGCTGCAGGCCATGCCGCAGGTGGATGCAGAGTTGATGATTGCTGGAGATGGCCCCATGCGGGCCAGGTGGGAACAAATGGCCCGCGAACTAAACCTGGGTGCGCGGGTGACGTTCCTTGGAGAGGTGAGCGACGAGGACCTACCCCGGCTATATGCCGCCGCCGGCGTCTTTATCCTGCCCGCGAATGCTAGGGCCGAAGCATTCGGGACCGTACTGCTTGAAGCGATGGCCGCCGGCTTGCCCTGTGTCACTACCGAGGTGGGCAGCGGCACTTCCTATGTCGTGCAAGATGGGATCACCGGCCTGGTTGTGCCTCCGCTGCAGCCGCTCGCTCTGGCGGAAGCGCTGAACCGTCTCCTAAGTAATCCCGAGCTTTGCGTGCAGATGGGAACGGCCGGTCGCGCCCGGGTAGTTCAGGAGTTCAGCCCGGCGGCCCTGTTGCAACGGGTAACCGCTGTCTATCAGTCTGTCTTAAGCGCCAACCCCGATAATTAGCGCCAATTGCCCGTCTATCGCCGTTACGATAAGATTCCGCCCTTAGACACAGCCGGCTAGAGGATACTACCCGAATGGATTCCAGACTCACCCGTTGGTGCAAGGGCTTTATCGAAGCCGGCTGGCTGGCAGCCGTCATTGTCGCTCCTCTCTTCTTCAACATCCATTCCGAGCGCGTCTTTGAGCCGGACAAGCTGACCATCGTGCGCTCAATTGCGCTGATGATGAGCGCCGCCTGGCTGGTGCAGTTCGTTGACAGTCGTGGGTGGCAGGACCTTAGCTGGCTACGGCCCAGGGCGGAGCACAGCATCTGGCGAATGCCGTTTGTGCTGCCCGTAGCCGCTCTGGTGATCGTCTATCTCCTGGCAACCCTCTTCTCCGTCGTTCCGCGCGTCAGTTGGGCCGGCTCCTACCAGCGCTTACAGGGCGCCTATACCACGCTGTCCTACATTGTCATCTTCACGCTGACCGTGGCAACGGTGCGCCGCCGAGAACAGGTGAGCCGGCTGGTCACCACGATCATCATCACCAGCATCCCGGTGGCCCTCTATGGCATGATTCAGCACTTCGGACTGGATCCTCTCCCCTGGGGAGGCAACACGCAGCGGCGCATTGCCGGGCACATGGGTAACGCGATCTTCATCGCTGCTTACCTGATCATGGTCGCGCCGCTTACCCTGTCCCGCATATTGGATGCCTTTACCAACATTCTCAGCGAGGAGAAGTTCTCCTACTCGGACGTGATCCGCTCCTCGATTTACATCTTCACCTTCGCCATCCAAATGCTGGCCATTTACTGGTCCGGCAGCCGGGGACCTATGCTTGGCCTGATCGTTGGGTTGTTCGCCTTGATGCTCATTCTGCTGGTCTCCCTGCGTAATGCCGTTGCGGACGAGCAACGATTTGGCCTGAAGGACGCATTGCAGGCGCTGGCCCTGGCTGCCGGCGGGGTTGTCGTTGCTTTCCTGGCCCTGTCTCTGATCATGCGGCTGGCAGTTCAGGGGCCGATGGGGTCGTTCCTGGCATTCCTCGGGTCAATGGGGGCCGTGGCGCTGGCTATTTTCGTCTTACTTGCCGCCCGCCGGGGCTGGCGCTGGCTCTGGTTAAGTTGGATTCTTTTGACGTTAATTGCCGGAGCGTGGCTGGTCTTCTTTAACCTGCCGGAGGAGCAGGTAGCGAGCGCCTCCGGCGTCCCGCTCGTCGGCGACGCCTTAGAGACGATGTCAGAGTGGAAGGAGCTGCCCACGGTAGGCCGCTTCGGCAATATCCTGGAGTCAGAGGAAGGAACCGGCCGGGTGCGCGTGCTGATCTGGCAAGGGGTGCTGAAGCTGCTCCAACCTCATGCACCGCTCCAATATCCTGACGGCACAACCGATCGTTTGAACTTCCTGCGCCCGCTAATCGGCTATGGCCCGGAGTCCATGTATGTGGCCTATAACAGCTTCTACCAGCCGGAACTGGCCTCAATAGAAGCGCGCAATGCCTCCCCCGACCGTTCGCACAACGAGACTTTTGATGCTCTGACCATCACCGGCGCGCTTGGCTTTCTGACCTGGCAAATCCTCTACTTGAGCGTTTTCTACTATGGCTTTCGCTGGCTGGGCGTGGTCCGCTCGGCTCGCGATCGCAATCTGCTCTTCTTCTTATGGGTAGCCGGCGCACTAATTGCCACTCTTGTGTTGACCCAGGCGCTGGGGGCCGTTTACCTGGGCGTGGCCATTCCCTTTGGCAGCATCGTCGGCCTGGTCATTTATCTAATCTATTATGCGATCGTTGCCACCTCGCATGGCGGCGCGCAACAAGACCCATTCCACGTAGACCGGCTGATCATGATGGGGCTGCTGGCCGCGGTCGTCGCGCACTACGTGGAGATCCACTTCGGCATTGCCATCGCTGCCACGAGGGTGCACTTCTTCATCTATGTGGCGTCAATGTTCCTGGTCGGCTACCTCCTACCGCAGCGGAAGGAGGCTCCGGTCGCCCTCCCGGTCGAGCGAGCGGTTGCCGGCAAGCGACGGCGCAGGCGACCGCTTGGCAATCGAACTAGCCGGCCGGATTGGACCGGAGCCGTCCTGGCATCCACCTATGTGCTCACCTTAATTGTAGGTATCCTTGGCTTCCAATTCATGAACTTTGTTCTGGAGGGTGAGCTGCAAAGCATCGAAGACATACCCTCCATACTTGAAATCATTCGCCAGTCGCTCCTGGTCAATGCGACCCGCGATTTTGTCTCGTCCCCGTTTGTGCTTCTGATCATCGTATTAACCTGGGGCCTGGGCATACTGCTCAGCGTCAGCGAGCTGGCCCGGCAGGGGATTCTTCAATTCGTCTCCGGCGGAACGACAAGAACCGTGCCGCAGCGGCAGCGTCTGGCAGCGGCTTTACTAATTGTGCAGGTGGTAGTTGTCGTAATCGCCCTTGTAGGCGGCGCGGGCAGCGGGAGTTCCGCTACGGCGGCTAACAACCTCATCGGCAACCTGCTGCTGGTCATCTGGGGCGGCATGTGCATCGCGGCATCGGCCCTGCTGCTGAGGAATCATCCTATTGGGACTCGCTTGACGGCGATATTTTCCTTGTCCGCGCTGCTGCTTTCGCTTGCCTCAGTGGTTACCGCAGCATTCTGGCTGGCTTTTGGGCTGATGCTTGCGAACGTCGTTGTTCTCTATCTGATTTGGGACTCGGCCTGGGATAGCGATCTCTTGCCGGCGGCGATCCTCGGCGTGGTCTCCTGGTTGGTGGCAGCCAGCTATGTTCTCCTTCACGCCTCGCTACTGCGCGCCAGTTTCATCGGCCCCCAAATCACCACCATTACAGAAGTTGAACGCCAGGTGCTGGCGTCTGACAGCTTTGCCGGCATGTTGACCTTTTTCTACCTGTTTGTCTTTGCCCTAATCGTCGCGGCCGGATTTGCCTTCGCTTCCGAGGATCTGACGCCAGTTACAAGCTCATCAACTGTTCCCGGCATTGTCACTCTGGTGGTCCTGTTCGTCGCTGGCTTCTATCTGGTCACCGTCACCAACCTGCGCATCGTTCAGGCCGACATGGTTTACAAGCGCGCCCGGCCACTTGAACGTATTGCCGAGCGGACCAACACGCCGGAGAGTTGGGAGTTCCCGGTTGCCATCTACGAACACGCCATCCAACTGGCCCCCTTCGAGGACTTCTACTATTTGTTCCTTGGCGCAGCATATCTCGAAGAGGCCTCCATCACCGAAGACACAGCCGCCCGCGCCGCACTGTTGGAGACGGCCGAGAGCCGGCTGCGTACGGCCCAACAGATTAATCCCCTGAACACGGATCACACGGCTAATTTGGCGCGCCTGTATACCCGCTGGGCGGATGTCAGCGCCGCCGATCCTGAACGTCAGGCGGAGTTATTCGAGGCTGCCAGGCTAAATTATGCACGGGCGCTCGAATTGAGCCCGCAGAACTCAACCATCTGGAACGAGTACGCCAATCTCCTGTTGACCATGGGAAATGATTGTGACGCCGGCATTGAGGCGTACGAACACTCCCTGGAAGTTGACCCTAATTATGAGGTGACCTATCTCGGTCTCGCCGGTGCCTACCAGGCGTGCGCGGAATCTCAGCAGCCGGAGCAGCGGGAAGCGTATCTGGAGCGCTCGGCCGAGCTTGTCCTCGCGGCCCTGGAGCTTTCCGGCAGCGACCGGGGCGCATACCTCTTCCAGGCGGCGCAGCTTTTCCGCCAGGCCGGCGACCACGAGCGGGCGTTGGCTGCCCTGGAGGAATTGCGCCAACTGAACGACGGCAGCGTGGCCGAGTGGCAACTTCTCCTGGAGACGGCTCGCGCCTATCGCGTGGCCGGCGATCTTGTTTCGGCCAACGAACTGGGTCTGCAAGCGCTCGCCGCCGCGCCCGTTGATCAGCAACCTACCGTGCAACAATTCCTGGACCGAGTGGCGGAGCAACAGCAGGAAGAAGAGTAGACCTGCCCGGCATAATGCAGTCCATCATTCTGGTTTTCCTGATCGCCCTTTCAGTTACGTTGGTCAGCACGCCCTGGCTGCGCCGGCTGGCGGTCGCCACCGGCTTTGTTGATGCGCCGGCCGCGCGCAAAGTACACGAGAGTCCGATGCCCCTGATGGGCGGCGTTGCCATTTTCGCCGGCGCCATAATCGCCACGCTGTTGTTTTTTCGCGAGAATATCCCCACTCACATTGTGGGAGCCTTGATCGCCGGCACGTTGGTCGCTGCCGTCGGACTAATAGACGATCGCCGAAACGTGCCGCCCCTGGTCCGATTGGCCGTCCAAGGTGTGGCCTTCATCATCCTGATGGCTTTCGGCATCCAGGTGCGGCTGCCGGTGCCGGAATGGCTGAACTACGCGCTCACCTTCTTGTGGCTGTTGGGCATCACGAACGCCATCAACCTGCTGGATAACATGGATGGGCTGAGCGCCGGTGTTTGCGCGGTGGCAGCGTCGTTCATCATGCTGCTCGGCGCGGTAAACGCGCAATATCTGGTGTCGGCGTTGGCGGCGGCGCTCCTGGGCGCCTGCCTGGGCTTTCTGCGCTACAACTTCCGGCCTGCCCGTATTTTCATGGGCGACGCCGGGGCATATTTCCTCGGCTTCTGGCTGGCGGTCCTCGGCATTCAGCTGCGCTTCCCCGACAACGTTAACTTCGTCACCTGGATGGTTCCGGTGTTGATCCTGGGCCTGCCAATCTTTGACACCACCCTGGTAGTCGTATCTCGTCTGCGCCGCGGCGTACATCCCTTTACAGCCGGCCGGGATCATACCAGTCACCGGCTTGTTGACCGGGGATTCAGCCAACGTGAGGCCGTACTGATGCTCTATTTGATCGGCGGCGTCTTCGGCATGGTTGCCCTCTTTGTCACGCAAGCCTCCGTGATCGAGGGCTACTTCATCGGGGGCGTTGTGGCGGTTGTTTGTGCCTATGCAATCTGGAAAATGGACAGGAGCAGCGACTGACCAGGCATAATATTGATTAACTACTGAAGGAGAGAACAGAAGGAAAATGACCAATAAGACAACCAAATCCAGCGTCGCCCGGCGGCGCGACCAGCTTGATAAAAAACAGGAGCAGCAAAACCGCACCATCCGGCTGGTTGCCGGCATTGTTGGCGTTGTTGCTCTGATAGTGATCGGGCTGCTGGTCTGGCAGGCGATCGCGCAGAATCGGGCGGAAAAGACCGAGACCGGCACCGACACCGAAGCCGGGGCTGCCCAGTCAGGCGACATGACCTTGATGGAAGGCGAACGTCCGGCCGCCGAATTGGACCCGGCTGATCGCAACAATATGTACAGCGAATATCCTGAGATGGTGATTGACCCGGCGAAGTCATATGAGGCGGTAGTGGTCACCGACAAGGGCGACATCCGCTTGCGGCTCTTCGCTGAAGAAGCGCCGCAAACAGTGAACAACTTCGTCTTCCTGGCCAATCAGGGCTTTTACGACGGCGTAGTCTTCCACCGGGTGCTGGAGGGCTTTATGGCGCAAGGCGGGGACCCTTCCGGCACAGGCAGCGGCGGCCCGGGATATGAGTTTGCCGATGAAACGGATAACGACCTGACGTTTGACCGGGCCGGCCTTCTGGCCATGGCTAACCGTGGCCCGGCCACCAACGGCAGCCAGTTCTTCATAACCTATGCGCCGACCGAGCACTTGAACGGCTTGCACACTATATTTGGCGAAGTCATTGAAGGCATGGAAGTGCTCAACTCACTGACTCGCCGCGATCCGACCGCCGCCAATCAGCCGGCGGCGGACGTCATCGAGCGCATCGAAATCTACGAAAGCAGCCAGTAGACCCTCCTTGACTGGCCGGCGGCTGGCGACATCAAGGGGTGAGCCGTTTTCCACCCCCGAAACAGAGTCGCCAGCCGTTTCTGGCCCATCTTGCCCAGGACTCTCCGGCTGCTATTATTGCGACATGCGCATAGGAATCGACTGCCGGCTGCCCTACTACCAGATGGGAGGCATCAGCCGATACGTGCTACAGCTGCTCCCGGCGTTAGCGAAGCTGGACCAGGATAGCCGGTATATTGTTTTTCACAGCCGCAAGGATGGTAAGCGTTACACTCCGGCGGCCCCCAACTTCCAAGCCAGCCACTTATGGACACCCTGCCATCACCGGCTTGAGCGCTGGTCACTCACTACTGAACTCGCCCGGCATAACCTGGACGTATTTCATAGCCCGGACTTCATACCGCCACGGGGCGGAGCCGGGCGACTTGTCGTCACCATTCACGACCTGAACTTTCTATACTATCCGCAGTATCTGACCGGGGAGAGCCTGCGCTATTATCGCGATCAGATCAAGTGGGCGGTGTCACGCGCGGATGCCATTGCGGTTGACAGCCAACACACCCGCCACGACCTGTTGGCTTCATTCGAGATTTCGCCGGAAAAGGTTGCCACCATTCCGCTGGCGGCGGCGGAGGTTTTCCGGCGACCTGTTTCGCCGGACATCGTGCGCGAGGTGGTTGACCGTTATCAACTTCCTGCCGGCTTCGTGCTCTTTGTGGGCACGTTGGAGCCGCGCAAGAACATCCCCGTGCTGCTGCAGGCCTTGAAACATTTGCAGCCGGCGCTGGACCTGCCGCTTGTCCTGGTCGGTCGCAAGGGCTGGCTGTTCGACGAGGTCTTTTCTGCGATAGCTGACTTGAAGCTAAACGACAGGGTGTTCCACTTCACCGATGTGTCTGATAGCGATCTGGCGTCCTTCTACAGGGCGGCAAGTGTGCTGGCGCTGCCCTCGCACTATGAAGGATTCGGCTTCCCACCCTTGGAGGCAATGCATTGCGGCTGCCCGGTGGTGGTCAGCAATCGGGCATCGTTGCCGGAGATTGTTGGCCCGGCAGGTATACTCTTGGAGCCTGACGACCCGGATGCCTGGGCCACCGCGCTGGAGCAGGTGCTCACGGATACAACACGCCGCGAGGAGATGATTGCTGCCGGCTACCTCCAGGCCCGCCAATTCACCTGGGAGAGAACCGCTGAATTGACGTTAAACCTGTACGGCGTGGGCAATTGATGAAGATTCTCTTGCTCACTCCGCAGCTTCCATACCCACCGCATCAAGGAGCCAGCCTGCGCAACTTCAACACCCTGCAGTATCTGGCCTCGCGCCATGAAGTCACATTACTCACTTTCCTGGGCGCGGATCAATCGCCGCTGACCCTTGAGGACAGCCCGCTTAACTCACTATGCCGGGAGGTCCATGTCGTCCCCTTTCCCATGCGCAGCATGAGCCGGCGGCTCCGGCTGCTGTTGAGCTCGCGCACGCCGGACATGGGCGACCGGCTCCGCAGTACCGCGTTTGATCTGAAATTAGCGGAACTGCTGGCTGCCGGCTCCTTTGATGTCGTGCAGGTTGAGGGTATTGAGCTTGCCCGCGCGATTCCACAGATTCGTCGCAACTCTCCTGCCAGTCGCATTCTCTTTGACGACCACAACGCTGAGACCGACTTGCAGTATCGCACCTTTCTCACCGACTTGCGCGCTCCGCGTCGTTGGCCGGCGGCGGCATACTCGTTCGTACAGGTGCAGCGCCTGAAGCGATTCGAGGCCACTACTTGCCGGATGGCCGATTGGGTCACAGTTGTCAGCACGCGCGACGGTGAGCTGCTGCAGGAGCTGGCGCCGGAACTGAAGGCGCACGTCATCCCAAACAGCATTGATGTCGCTTTATATGCAAACCGGCAGCCGGAAATCGGGTTGCACTTTGATGTAGTGTTGACCGGGAAAATGGATTACCGGCCTAACGTGGACGCCGCGCTTTGGTTCGGCAAGGAGGTGTGGCCGAGAATCCTGGAGGCCAGGCCACAGGCTACCTGGGCCATCGTTGGCCAGCAGCCGGACGCTCGACTGGGCCGCTTGCAGGATCTGGCCGGGGTAACCATTACGGGAAAGGTGCCGGACATACAACCATATCTGGCCGGAGCAGGGGTGGTGATCATGCCTTTTCGCTTTGGCAGCGGAACCCGGCTGAAATTCATCGAGGCGCTGGCTGCCGGCAGGCCGGTCGTCAGCACGACAATCGGAGCCGAAGGCTATCCGGCCCAACACGAGCGGCAGCTGCTGATAGCCGATGCGCCGGATGACTTTGCGACCGGGGTGCTTCGCCTGCTGGTTGACGACCGGCTCGCCGCTTCCCTTGCCACGGAGGGCCTGAAGCTGGCGGAACAGTACGACTGGCGGCGGATTGGGCCACTTTTTGACGAAGTCTATGCCTCGCCTCCTGCCTCTGAACCCTCGTGATGCTCGATTAAGCTGCCCGTTTTGATTCATCCGGACATGGCGTAGAATTGTCTGGACCGCCGCTTGACTTACGATTTGGCGCAGGGCGGGTATCGCTTGCTCCGGAGGCCTCTATGTCCTTATTGACTGATTCCGCTGCTTGGTCGGCGCTCGCCCACCATCAGACAGAAATGGCCGGCACACATATGCGGGAGTTGTTCGCCGGAGACCCGCATCGCTTTCAGAAGTATTCACTACAACTGACGGACCCTGGCAACATCCTGTTCGACTATTCGAAGAACCGGACCACCGAAACGACCATGCGTCTGCTTACGGACTTGATGCGCCAGGCCGGCTTGCGCGAGATGATAGCGGCCATGTTTGCCGGCGAAAAGATCAACGTCACGGAGAAGCGCGCCGTCCTGCACATTGCCTTGCGCAACCGTTCTAACCGGCCGATCCTGGTCGAGGGACAGGATGTTATGCCTGCTGTGAACGCCGTGCTCGGCCGGATGCGCCGGTTCAGCGAGAGCGTGCGCTCCGGCCAGTGGCGAGGCTACACCGGCAAAACCATCACCGACATCGTCAACATCGGCATAGGCGGATCTGATCTGGGGCCTAAGATGGTTTGTGAGGCGCTCACGCCTTACGCAATGCCGGGACTGCGGGTCCACTTTGTCTCCAACGTAGACAGCGCCGACCTGGTTGAAACCCTAAAGCGGGTTAGACCCGACACAACGCTGTTCCTCGTGGCCTCCAAGACATTTACCACGCAAGAGACCATGACTAACGCCCACTCGGCGCGGAAATGGTTCCTGGACGCTGCTCGGGATGAGGCTCACATCGCCAGGCATTTTGTGGCCATGTCCACCAATGCCGGAGCCGTCTCCACATTTGGAATAGATACTGCGAACATGTTCGAGTTTTGGGACTGGGTCGGCGGCCGCTATTCGCTATGGTCGGCAATCGGGTTGTCTATTGCCCTTTACATCGGCATGGACAATTTTGAAGCGCTGTTGGCCGGGGCCCACAAGGTGGACGAGCACTTCCGGCAGAGCGACTTCGAGCAAAACATTCCGGTAATCATGGCGGCGCTGGGCATCTGGTATCGTGACTTCTGGGGATCACAGTCTCAGGCTATCCTTCCCTATGATCACTACCTCTCAAGGTTTGCCGATTACTTCCAGCAGGGCGACATGGAAAGCAACGGCAAGAGCGTGGATAGGTTCGGCGAAGCGGTGGATTATGAGACCGGGCCGGTCATTTGGGGCCAACCGGGAACCAATGGACAGCACGCCTTCTATCAACTCATCCATCAGGGTACCGCGCTCATTCCCTGCGACTTTCTGGCTGCCGCCCAGAGCCACAATCCCCTGGGCGAACACCATGATATCCTCATCTCAAACTACCTGGCGCAGACGGAGGCGCTGATGAAGGGGCGCACGCCGGCTGAGGCGCGGGCCGAATTGATTGCCCAGGGTCACTCCGGCATTGAGCTTGACCTGTTGACCGCCGCCAAGACATTTCCCGGCAACAGGCCCACTAATTCCTTCTTCTACAAGCAGCTTGATCCGGAGACATTGGGCGCATTGATCGCTCTTTATGAGCACAAGATATTCGTGCAGGGGGTCGTCTGGCGAATCAACTCGTTTGACCAGATGGGAGTTGAGCTTGGAAAACAACTGGCCGGCAAAATCCTGCCGGAGCTGAAGGGTCATGCCGAAGCTTCCGGACATGACTCCTCTACGAATGGGCTGATCCGCTACTACAAGGAGAATCGTCTGGCAGGCTCGCGGTAGTTGCCGCGGGCCGGCTGTTCAGTTGCGGATAAAATGACTGATTATGGAAGGTTCTACGTGAGAAGAAGTAGATGGCTTTTGCTGCTGGTTGCCGGCGTTGCTGTGTTAGCGCTCATCTATGCGGCAGGCAGCTGGTACTTTGCCGGCGTGCTGCTGTACGGAGATACCGAACCGCTTGCAGAAACGAAGGAGCGCCTGGAGTTCAGCTCCTTCTCGGAACAGGGTTACCCGGAGCCGGAGGACATCACCATAGACGGGGCAGATGTTCAGTTGGCCGGCTGGTACTTTGCCAATGATGCGCCGGTCGAATGCGGCGTGGTGTTGCTCCACGGCTATACGGGCAATCGCTACGGGGTCACCCAATACATGCCGTACTTTTGGGAAATGGGCTGCGACCTCTTGCTCTACGACGCTCGTGGACACGGCGATAGCGACAACGCCCCACATACCTATGGCTACTTTGAGAAAGAAGATGCCGCCGCCGCAGTAGATTGGTTAGCCGCGCGCGAAGGATTAGATTACAGCGAAATAGGGGTTATTGGAGTCTCATATGGGGCGGCCACCGGCCTGCAATTGATTCCGCTACGCCCGGAGTTAGCCTTTGTCGTGGCCGATTCG
>CAYVQP010000049.1:22370-36543 GCA_964452775.1 uncultured Ardenticatenaceae bacterium
CGCGCGCAGCAATCATGAGACGACCGAGCTGGAGATCACGGACTGGGGCGCCGGACACGGACGATCGATTATCGTGGACGAAGCAAGCTTCTGGGAGCTGGTGGACGGCTTCTTGAGCAGGCACGCGCCGGCATTTGGTTCGGGGTCCTGAGCTGCCTGTCTTCCGGCCACAGTTCGAAAACAATTGTGCTTCCAGCAGGAGAATGTCAGGAAGTGGACAGCGCCGATTTCAACAGGAACGAACTGGATTACCTGAATCTACTGGCGCGGCAGTTTCCCACGATTCGCGCCGCGGCCACGGAGATTGTCACCCTCTCGGCGGCGCAGCAGTTGCCGAAGGGGACCGAACACTTCCTTTCTGACATCCACGGCGAATACGAGGCGTTTTCGCATGTCTTGCGCAACGGCTCCGGCTCGGTTAAACGGCGCATAGATGAGGTATTCGGTAGTGAACTGAGCGCCGGCGAACGCAGGGAACTGGCCACCCTGATTTACTATCCCGAAGAGCGGCTCAGACTGCAACTGGAGGAAGTTGAGGCTCCGGAGCAGTGGTACGAGACTATCATCGGCCGGTTGATCAAACTGTGCCGGGTGATGGCCGCCAAATATACTCGCTCCACATTGCGCGCCGCCCTGCCGCAGGACTTCGCCGAGGTAATCGCCACTTTGTTACAGGAGCAGCCGGCAGAACCCAATCGGATCGGCTACCACGCAGAGATCGTCCACGCCATTATTGCCACCGGCGAGGCTCGCGACTTCATTGAGACGCTTGCTGAGCTGATTCAACGGCTGGCGATCGCCCGGCTGCACATCATCGGTGATGTCTACGACCGGGGTTCAGGAGCGCACAAGATCATGGACACGCTGTTAGCCTATCACCGGGTAGATATGCAGTGGGGGAACCACGACATTGTGTGGATGGGCGCGGCTGCGGGCAGCGAAGCCTGCATCGCCAACGTCATTCGCATTGCCCTGAGGTATGCCAATCTGGAAACCCTGCAGGATGGCTATGGCACCAGCTTGCTCCCGCTGGCCACATTTGCTCTGAGCGCCTATCGCGACGACCCTTGCACACAGTTCATGCCCCGGCCTGGCGGCGACGAGGAGTACACCGAGAATGAGCTCAGCCTGATGGCAAAGATGCACAAAGCCATCTCCATCATCCAGTTCAAATTGGAAGGCCAATTGATCGCACGCCGGCCTGAATTTGGTCTGGAGGAGCGACGACTTCTGCACCGGATTGATTACCAAAAGGGTGACATCACACTCAGCGACCGGCCATACAGGCTGCTTGACTGCTCCTTTCCTACCGTCGATCCGGCCGATCCCTACCGGCTGTCCTTTGGCGAAGCAAACGTCGTCCGCCGTCTGCGGATGGCCTTCCGCAATAGCGATCGCTTGCAGGAGCATGTCCGATTCTTGTTCAATCGTGGCAGCATGTACCTGATTTCCAACGGCAACCTGCTTTACCATGGCTGCATCCCGATGGAACCGGATGGCAGCTTCACCTACAATGAAGTTGGCGGTCAGCAACTGGGTCCGCGTGAGTACATGGACCACGTTGAGCGTCTCGCTCGCCAGGGTTATTTCGCAGCGGATTCAACACGCCGGCAAGCCGGCCAGGATATGATGTGGGCGCTCTGGAACAGCCCAACGTCTCCCCTATATGGCAAAGACCGGATGGCCACTTTCGAGCGCTATTTTCTGGAAGACAGCGATACCCACCGGGAGACCAAGAACCCATACTACACCTATCGCGACCAGGAGCATACGGCGCTGCGCATCCTGGCCGCCTTCGGGTTGCAGGCTGATCGCGGGCATATAATCAACGGGCATGTTCCGGTCAAGGTGGGCCAGGGCGAAAGCCCCGTTAAGGCAAACGGCCGGCTGCTGGTGATTGACGGCGGCTTTTCTAAGGCGTATCAGGACAAGACCGGCATTGCCGGCTATACACTCGTATACAGCTCACATGGGTTAATCCTTTGCGCGCATGAGCCGTTTGCTTCAAAGCAAGCGGCCATTGAGCAGGGCATGGATATCCACTCCCAAACGGAGATTTTGGAGACCAGCGCCGAGCCGATATTGGTTCGCGACACCGATGACGGGCTGGAAATGCAACAGCGCATCTCTGCCCTTCAACGACTCTTGCAGGCTTATCGCGCCGGGTTACTTAAGGAGCGCGAGTAAGGGAAGCTTGCATACAAGTTGAAATAGATGAGCAATTACCACACCCTGTCTGAAGCCATACCGCATTCTCCGGCGCATGCCCTGGCTGCGCTACGCGAAATTGCCCGCTCGTTGAGCACCGCCTGGGACCTGGACTCGACGCTGGACCTGATCGTGCGCCAGACCACCAAGGTGATGAGCTGCGACTCTTGCTCCCTCTACTTGCTGGACCCCGATGGCGAAACGCTGCGCCTGCGGGCCACAACGGGCCTGGCGCGCCGGGCGCTGGGCCAGGCGACCTTGCGCACCGGCGAGGGAATGACCGGCTACGCCGTTGCCCAGAAACAGCCCATCCATGACGCCGACGCCCAGGCAAATCCGCACTTCAAATGGGTGCAGGGTTCAGCCGAGCAGGCCTTCCGCTCACTATTGGCAGTGCCCCTGCTGCTCGACGACCGAGTCCTGGGCGCGATGAATGTACAAACGATTGCCGTCCATGAATTCACCGAAGCGGAAGTGGAAACCCTGCTGCTGATCGCCGATCTGGCCGGCGGTGCGCTGGCGAAAGCGCAATTGCACGATTCTCAGCAACGGCAGATTGCTGAGCTACAGGCATTGGCCGACGTCAGCCAGGCAGTTACGTCACCGCTTTACCTGGATGATATGCTGGATGTTGTCACCGCCATGGCCGCCAGGACGGTGACCGCGGCCGTTTGTTCGATCTATCTACTTGACGAGAGCGGAACGCACCTGCACCTGCGGTCGGCCCAGCGCGAGACAGCCGCCTATCGCCACCGGGAGCCGATTCCCCTCGGCCGGGGGGTGGTCGGAACGGTGGCTCAAACCGGCAAGCTTGTCTACGTGCCGGATGTGCGTACCAGTCCCGATTATGGCTACCAGGAGCTTGCTCGTGAGGAGGGATTGGTGTCGTTGCTGTCGGTCCCGCTGAGCGTTGGCAATCGGGTGATCGGTGTGTTGAATACCTATTCGGCGAGCCATCGCACCTTTCCGCCGGAGCAACAGGCGCTGCTACGAGCGTTGGCCAACCAGACCGCCCTGGCCCTGGAGAACGCCCGGCTGGCAACCAACGCGGCCATCGTGCGTGAGATGCACCATCGTATCAAGAACAACCTGCAAACCGTGGCTATGCTGATGCGGTTGCAACTTGGCGAGACTGAAAGTCAGAACGCTCGCCAGGTGTTGGAGACGAGCATCCATCGCGTCCACAGTATCGCTGCGGTACACGAAGTGCTATCGGAACGCGGCTTCAGCATGGTTGATGTGAAGGAGGTCCTGGAACGGCTGATTCATCTGGTCAGCGGGACAATGACGGACCCGGGCAAGCTGGTTATGATCACGGTGAAGGGAGAGTCTTTGACGCTTCCCAGCCGGTCGGCCACCAATCTGGCCCTGATTGTAAATGAGCTTGTGCAGAATGCGTTCGATCACGCCTTCCCCGCCATGCAGGAAGGCTCAATTGTGATCACCCTGGCTACCGCACCTGACGCCTTCCTGGTCAGTGTGCGAGATAATGGACAGGGAATTAGCGCCCTTCAGTCCCCGGGACTGGGTTCGGAGATCATCAGCACGCTGGTTGAAGAGGAACTGAAGGGCCGGCTAGTCTATGAATCCGGCGCCGGCGGCACGACAGCGACCGTTTACCTGCCGCGCGAGCTGGCCGCCATCAGTAGCTGAGTTGGGTCATGCGCGTACTTGTCGCTGAAGATGAACCGATCATCCGCCTGGGCCTGAAGGGAATGCTCCAGGAACTAGGCCACGATGTCACCGCCGCAGCCAACGGCCAGGAAGCGCTGGCCATGGCTCGCCGGCAACCCTTCGACATCGCCATCTTGGACATCCGGATGCCCTATACCGATGGCCTGCAAGCTGCAAGAACGCTCAGTCGCGTCAGCCCCATGCCGATCTTGTTCCTAACGGCCTATAGCGAGCAAACGCTTATCGAAGAGGCGTCTGAGCTACCGATTCATGGTTACCTGGTAAAACCTGTTACCCCAGAGCAGCTGAAAGCAAGCATTGCCGTGGCCGGCAAGCGCTTCGCGGAACAGCGTCGCCGGCAAGATGAGCTGGAGAGACTGGAGAGCAAACTGGCCGGCAGCAAGCTGGTGGAACGGGCCAAGGCAAAACTGATGGCCGCCGGCATGACCGAGGCGGCGGCTCATCAGGAGATTCAGCAGCGAGCGCGAAATGAGCGCCGGCCGGCCCATGAAGTTGCCCAGGAGATTCTGGACGACACCACCTGAGCACACGGCTGGACTGCTTCACAACCGCGCTGCGTGGACAGCCTCAATAGCTACGGGCGTGCGCCCAGCACCAGTTCCAGGTCAACTTCCTCGCCGTTGCGCACGACCGTCACCACAATCGTCTGGCCTGGCGAAGCGTTGAATGACAGGTAGCTGTTCAGGTCCGAAAAGTCATTCACTGGAACGCCATCAAGGGCGACAATCAGGTCACCCCCTTGTCCGGTATTCGGGTCCGCCGCCTGGATGCCGGCCTGGTCAGCCGGGCCGCCGGCGATTACCGAGAACACGTATGCGCCCTGCGTCCTGTCTATGCCGTACGTGCTCATGTCCTCCAGCGACAGTTCGCCATCAAACGAGGCGCCCAGGTAAGGGTACTTATACTCACCGTTGGCAATCAGGCTGGGCACAATACGAGCCACCGCCGCCACCGGAATCGCAAAGCCAACGCCGGAATTAGTGCCGGTAGTGGTCGCGATCGCCGAGTTGATGCCCACGACCTCGCCGTCCAGATTGAGTAGCGGGCCGCCGGAATTGCCGGGATTGATGGGCGCATCCGTTTGAATTACTTCCGGCAGGCTATAGGTGCTGCCCAAATCGGTCTCGCGCTGCGACGGCAGGCTACGATCCAGACCGCTCACAATTCCCATGGACATGGAGCCTTGTTCACCGAACGGATTGCCGATGGCCACAACGAATTGCCCGACCTGAATGTTGCCGGACTCAGCCAGGGGCAGCGGAGTGACTCCCTCCGGCAGCGAGTCTACCTTGATCACCGCCAGGTCGCTGTCCACGTCCGTTCCCACCAGGGTCGCCATTCGGCGCTCCCCGTTGGAGAACACGACTTCAAATGAGCTCAGCGTGCCGACCACATGGTTGTTGGTGACAATGTAGCCTTCCTTGCTGTAGACAAAGCCGCTGCCGGTACCCAGTGGTTCGACGATAACATAAACGACGGCCTGATTGACTTGCTCATAGAGAGAAATGAGCGCCGTCTGCAGGTCTTCGCCCGTGATTTCCGGCGCGCTTGGCGCAGACGTTAACTGCAGTTGTTCCTCCTGAGTCTCTAGCTGCGATTCCACCTGGGCCAGCACATCGGCTGTTATCTGTTCCGCCAATGCTGCCAGGTCGGGAGCCGGCGCTTCATCTTGCCGAAGCGCAGCGATCTCTGCCTGTACTTCTGCCAGCACGGTCGCCGCAACCTCGTCCGCAGACACGGCATTACTTTCCGCGGTAGGGTTACTGACAGGGACGTTGCCGGCATTTTCAGCGGCGTCATTGGATCCCGGCAAGATGCCGGAGATGTCCGACAAGCTGCATGCTGACAAGAGCACGATGGCAATCAGGCCGAGCAACGCAGCTCTGGTCCTATACGTCTTAATGGATTGATTGTTCATTGTTTGAGTTTCTCCATGCCTCTTTCTAGCTACGTCTGCATCTGCCGGGCGCCCACTGTCCCGCAGACGGTACTACCGCTGCGTCACAGTCGCGCCTCGACGCGCGCACATATCGATCATTGCGAAAAGCTTATACGGATTATGTTGGGAAGTTGTTACGGGTTTTTTATAGGATTGTGAGAAATGGCGGCGTTGCTGGACGGCTCTCGGCGGAAAACCCTGCCTGTCGCACAAGTAGGGTCAGGTTGCATTCGAGTAGCGTTAGACTTGTGGGAACGCTCCGGCTAATGTGCGTCGTTCAGCGACTTGCGCTGACCCAGCGCGCGCCCGTTGCTTGCACAAGACCGGCAAGCGGCACGCGCAGATTTGTGCCCTTTCGGCCGGCGCTCACATAAACATACTCTTTTCCGCGCGCGGCGTTGTCAATCAGGATAGTAAACGGCTTATTGAGTAAGGCCAGGGCAGAGATGCCGCCTACTTCCAGCCGGGTCAGTCGCTCAGCTTCCTCATGGCCGGCCATCGCCAGCTTCTTTTCCCCCAACTCGGCTGCCAACGCCTTCAGGTCTAGCTGCTTGTCCGCTGGAATCATGATCAGGATGGGTTTGCCTTGGGGCCGGGTCACAACCAGCGTCTTCAGCACTTGCCCCGGCAGCGCTTGCAGGTAAACTGCCACGCGCTCGGCGTCCCGTTCGTCTGCCGGGTAATTCAGCGCCTCGTAGGGCACACCCGCGCCCTCCAGAGCCTTCATCGCCAGCGTTTTCTGCATGAGTAGGGCGAGGAACTACATCAGTCCCCGGTAGCTGCCGCCATCAACGAGCAGCATCACACCGTTTACAAAGCCGGCCGCCGGCGACACCAGAAAGGCTGCCACCCGTGCGAACTCCTCCGGCCGGGCCATACGTCCCATGGGTATGTCCTTGACGATCAAGGCGCGCTCCTCCTCGACTGAAGTAGCCTTCGTTTCCGCGCGGTACTGCAGAATCTCCTCCACACGGTCGGTCGAAGTCCAGCCGGGCAGGATGGAATTGGCCCGGATGCCCTCCGGCCCCAACTCGCGAGCCAGATTCTTGGTCAGCGCCGCCACCGCCGGACGGATCACATTGGACAGCATAAGTCCGGCAATCGGCTCAACGACCGAAATGCTGGTCACGGTGAGGATACTTGGCGCGTCGCTCTGCCGCAAGTGAGGTAGACCAGCCCGAATCAGCCGGACGGCGCTCAGCAGGGTCAATTGCAGCCCCCTTTCCCATGCCTGAGCATCCGTACTGTCGAATGTGCCGCCGGGCGGACCGCCGGCGTTCGTCACCAGGATATCCAGGCGACCATAGCGCTCAACCACCCGGCTAACCAGAAGTTCAGCCGCCGCCGGATCTGTTATGTCTGCAACCACACCGGCCGCCGCGCCCTGCCCGCCGGTTTGCCTGAGCCTGGTAATTGCCTGCTCGGTGCGCCCTTCCCCACGCCCACAAATAAACACTCTGGCGCCCTCCTGAACCAGCGTCTCCGCTAGCGCGAATCCCAGCCCTCGCGTAGCCGCCGGCAGCAGCGCGACTTTGCCCTCCAATCCTAGATCCATAATGACCCTTCTCGCTATTCCGCAGCCTGGTTCCCGGCGACCGGTTCACGCACCGTCTGCCGGTTCCATTACCAGCTTGTTCTCTCCAATACTGATCACATCGCCGACGCTTACAATGGTCGCGGTGGTAAGCAATACGCCATTCAACATCGTCCCATTTCGGCTGTTCAAATCGGTTAGCCACCATTGCCGGCCGCGCAGCGTCAACAACGCATGCTCATTTGAGACAAATTCATCGTCCAGAATTACCGTGTTTGTTGTCGCCCGTCCGATGCTGTTCGTCGAGTAAAGTGGGAATCGTCGATCAACTTCGCTATTACTATCTGAGGATTTATCAGCGACCATTCGGAGGTAGCCATAACTCCGGTTCTGCTCCCGCCGTTCACGCTCGCTACGCCGGAGATCCTTATAGGCCAGCCAGGCGATGAATCCCAGAAACGCGAGCAGGGCCAGCGCGCTGGCGATGCGCAGCAAGAACAAAACAATCGCCAGGGTCATTCCATCCTTACGCGTTCTGTGGCGGGATGATAGCGGTCTCCTGCCCCTTATCCGCCGGCACGGACGGCAGTTGCTCCCGATTCTCCAGCCCTTCGCCGTAAATTAGTGGAACTCGCCGGGCCAGGTAGATCAGATCGCCGGGTCGCAACACCCATTCTTGCACCGGCTGGCTGTTCACAGTCGTCCCACCCCGGCTGCCTGCGTCGTAGAGCACGAAGTGACCATTGCGGAATCGTATCTGGACATGATGCCGGCTGACTGAAGCATGGTCCACCACGATGTCATTGTCAATGTGTCGCCCAATCGTGATAAAGGGCCGGTCTAGGGGCACGTGGCGCTTTCCTTCCACAATCAGAAAGGCATCTAGAGCTTGCAGCAAACTGAGAATAAATGCCTCGTCAGCGGGACGAACTGAGGTGGTCCTGCCGGATTGAGGATCCCCTTCGGCAAGCACTTCGATGCGAAACTCATTGCGGGGCATCGCACTATCACTCTTGATGAGCACAGCCGGTATGTTCTGACTACCGTTGTCGGCAGCGGCCTGCGCCAGCGCACTTCCCAGTTCGTCTGCCAGGTCAGGACGTAAGGCTAACAGAGATTGCAGCTCCACTTCATTGAGATAGATCTCGTAGCTGCCGGCAGTGATTCCTGAGCGCGCCAACTCCTCCCGTTTATCCAGCAACGCCATGACGATTGCCCCCGGTTCGAGGCCGCCGCTCAGTACCCGTTGCAGGGAGTTCTCCAATAAGCTTTGCGCCAGTTCCTCAAACCTGGCCAGTCGTCGTCGGGCGCTCACAATTCCACTCTACCTGGTTGCCGTATTTACCGGCTCGCGCCGGGTTCAATTCCGTTTGCATTATAGCCCCGGCAATTCGCTCGTCAATTGGCCGGATAGAGACAGTTGGATTGGCGTCGGACAGTCGGAGAGAGGCGCAACAGACCGCATCCAAACGAACCTCGGGGCGATTCCGTTCCCCGCGGTGCACGACCGGGCGCACATTTGATCCTCATCTACCGAAAGGTATACTGTACCCTGTCGAACTGCAAGACCAGTGAACTTCCACTGTAACTCGATTTTTCAAATCGAGCGTCGTGATGAATCTTCGACAAACGAGAGAGACGCAATGACAGCAGAGCAAATCCGCCTCACGTCACTTGCCTCATGCGCAGGTTGAGCGGCCAAACTCGGCCCGGCCGACCTGGCGCACGTGCTGCAGCCATTACGTGAGATCTTCTCAGCCGGAGATTATCCCGATCTCCTGGTTGGATTGGAAGTTGCCGACGATGCTGCTGTGTATCAGCTAAACGCACAGCAGGCAGTTGTGGCAACCACCGATTTCTTTCCGCCAATCGTGGACGATCCGTACGACTTTGGCGCGATTGCCGCCGCCAACGCCATGTCGGATATCTACGCAATGGGCGGACAGGTGCTCTTCGGCATCAATCTGGTAGCTTTCCCGGCCAACCTGGACAAGAATATCCTGTGCGAGATCTTGCGTGGGGGCGCGGAGAAGATGCGAGAGGCCGGGGCCGTTGTCGCCGGCGGGCATAGCGTTGACGACCGCGAACCGAAGTACGGTCTGGCCGTTATCGGCATTATTGACCCATCGCTGGTGAAAAGAAAGGGCGGAGCGCAGCCGGGCGACATACTGGTGCTGACCAAGCCGCTGGGCGCCGGCCTGATCACGACCGCGCTTAAAGAGCAAAAGGCCGAAGCTGCAGATGTCACCGCGGCCGTCGCCAGCATGAAGACCTTGAACCGGCAGGCTGCCGTAGCTGCGCTGGCCGCCAGCGCAAACGGCATGACGGATATCACCGGCTTCGGGCTACTCGGCCATGCGCGGGAAATGGCGCTCCAGGCCGGCGTGGATTTCCATTTTGATTTGACCGGCATTCGTTGGTTGCCGGGCGCAGAACGCTATGCGGAACTGCGCACTTTTCCCGGCGGCATGGGGCGCAACATGGATTACTTTGCGCCCTTTGTGCGATTTGGTCCGGCGGTCTCACTGCAGCGCCAGGACATGTTGTGGACGCCGGAGACTTCCGGCGGGCTGTTGATATCGCTGCCACCCGGTAGAGTAGAGAAAATGCTGGCAGTGGTACCTGGCGGATTTGTCGTGGGCAAGGTCACTCAGGGTAGCGGGCTTATCCATGTGGCCTGATGCCCAGTCTGACGAGCAACTCTTTGTCAGACCTGAGCCACAATACGACAATAGCGGGCAAAGGTGAGTCAAATAAAAGCAGTTGTGGAGAAATCACGAGAGAGGATGGACTTTCAAAGCCGAATCACCAATGCACGGAAATTGATCAAGTATTGGAAGGCGGATGGGCTGCTCATTGGCAGCCCGGCAAACCGGCGCTGGTTGAGCGGGTTCACCGGCTCAAGCGGGTGGCTGCTGATTACCAGGAAGGCAGCTTTCATCACCACCGACTTCCGCTATTGGGAACGGGTACAGTCTGAAGCTCCGTTGTACACCCTGGTGAAAGGCAACGGCAAGGATCGCCTTCCAGCCGGCATGCTACAGGAAGGTGAGGTGAAGCGCATCGTGATTGAATCCAGTCAAATCACCTTGTCTGAATTCGATTCGTTGCGATCCCAGATGGACGGAAACGTCAAGTGGCTCAAAAAGCGTGAGACAGTCGAGCCATTGCGCGCTGTCAAATCAGAAGAAGAGCTTGCCCTGATCCGGCGCGCAGCAGCGATCACCGATCAGGCGATAGCGCTCATTCCGCGGCTTGCTCGACCCGGCGTCACTGAGCGCTGGCTGGCCTGGCAACTTGAACGTGAGGTTCGCGAACTCGGGGCCGATGGGGTCGCATTTGACATCATTGTGGCTTCCGGACCAAACGCCGCCCTGCCACATCATCATCCCGGCGACAGAGAACTGCAGGCCGGCGACGCGATTGTGGTCGACATGGGCGCCTTGGTTGATGGCTATCACAGCGACCTCACGCGAACATTCTATCTAGGCGGTGAAGCGGACGACGCTTTCTTAAACGTCTACAACCTTGTCCTGGAGGCGCAGTCTAATGCGTTGCGGCAGATGCGTTCCGGCATGAGCTGCAAGGCCGTCGACGCCCTCGCCCGCGACGTGATTAGCGAGGCCGGCCATGACCAGCACTTTGGACATGGTCTGGGTCACGGCGTCGGTCTGGAGATCCATGAGCAGCCCTGGCTCTCGCGGTCACTGCCGGACGCGGTAGTCGTTGCCGGATCAATAGTCACGATAGAGCCGGGAGTTTACATTCCCGGCTGGGGCGGCGTGCGCATCGAGGACCTTTGCCTGCTGACTGAGCAGGGAATAACCGTGCTCAGCCACGCGCCAAAGGTACCGCTTATTCCGCTCGACTAGCAGTACTTTTCCGGCGACGAAGCAGGGCTACCGCCAATACGACGATCACCCCCAGGATCAGCGCCGGAACCCAGGGGGGTGGAGCCGGCAAAGGCCGGGGCAACTCTGCCGGCAGGTTCTTTGTGTTGCTCCAATCCATTCCTGCGTAGCGGGCGCCAGCCAGCTTTGCGTCCAGGAACTCCGCCCCAGTGACGTTGACGCCCAGCATTAGCGAGCCGTCAAAGTTCGCCCGGGCAAGATTCGCGTCGCTCAAATTCACGCCGGCAAGGCGCGCTCCTTCCAGCGAGACATCCTGCAAGTTGGCCCCGATCAGGTTTGTTCCCGCCACTTTGGCGCCACTCAGGTTCGCGCCGGAGAGATCTGCTCCGCTGAGATCGACGCCGGCTATCAGCGCGCCTCTCAGATTGGCCTGAGCGAGATTCACTTTGGACATTCTTTGGCCGGTCAGTCGAATTCCCGCCAGGTCAATGCCATGCAGATCCGCGCCGCTTAAGTCCCGCTCCTTACTCAACTGCTCCAGAACTTCCTCACGGGTCGCAAGCACATATGTCTTGTGCTCGACTGCAGATGCGGCCGCATCGGCGGCTCCATTTTCGCTGGTCATTGCTACCTCCAATCAGGGTACTAGAATTACCGGCTGCACGTCATCAGCCGGCCATGCCGGAGCAGTATACACGCTGTAGCGCCCCTCCAGCTCCTCCGCGTCCCGCACCAGCGGGCAAGTAAATGAGATGGTCGAGGCAGCGGCGGAGACAACGACATTTGCCAGAGCGTCGTTAAATGCACAGGCCACTCCAGACTCCCAGGCGGCGCTATACTCACAGATTCGCACTACTTGCGACGCGTCGTCCGCCGCTACCTGCGCTTGCAATTCCACCGGCTCCTCCGGAACACAACTGCTATTTTCCATCTCCTGCTCGACGAAACCACAGTTGCGCTTGGGACTCACTTCATTTCGCGCACAGGGCATGGTCACAAAGCTGCCGGTCTGGGGAATGAATACCTCATGGACCGCGATGTTGTTTGCATCCCAATCGGGTGAAAAGGTGCACAGGGGCCGAAGTACGCTCGCGCCCGTCTCCGTGGTAATTCCGGTTTCCTCCCACATCTGTTCACCATTCGCATCCAGGACCCGTTGTCCTTCGCAGAGGAACTGATCCGCATTGTTGCGAAATCCGAGGTCGACAGTCATGCCCTCAGACGGGATATCCAGCTCTGTCACATCCACCCACTGCGTATCAAGGCCGGCAATGTATTCATCTATCCAGCCGGTCTGAACGCCTTGAAAGTTGCATGAGTAGTCATGCGTAATAGGGGAAAGCACGCTGTTGCTCATCCGCAGGGTGCTCTGAACGCAGAAGGCTTGCTTGCTGGTGAGCGTATCGTCTGTCTCGCCGGCCACGGTATCCATGGTGAGGTTGGTCAGGTCGCCCAGGAGGAAGTCGCCGTAGTTGCGATAGTGATAATGGTTGTGACAGGAATTGTATTGAAACAGGTTATTCGGTTCGCCGCCTCGAACCTGACCAATATGCAGAGGCTGTCCACCGACGTTGTATATGGTCGCGCCAAAGGTGAGTAACCTTCGCCAGCCGAGCGCACCGACTGCTCCTTCCAGATAGCTGCAATCGCCCGGCGGAACGTAGCGCATTATCAGCCGGTTGTCGGCCAGGTCTTGTCCAACGGCCAGCAGATCCGGCGCGTCCAGGGTAGTGACCGGCCCAACCGTTACTGCCGCCGCCAACTGTTCGTCCCACGGCAGGCGCTCAAACTGCACAGCCGTTTCGACCCGGCCAATTGCCAGGTCAATTGCCTCCCGGCAGTCAAAACGCGGTAGCCGGATGCGGTGGCAGCCGGTGACCCCGCCGCTGTCCGCCGTGCAGGTGTCGTCAAAGAATCGCCAGGCATTTTCTGAGTCAAAGCTGTTGGGCGGAAAGCCGCCTTCGTTGAGGCAAGCGTTGGCGGTGCGTTGTAACAGGAAGTCGGGATCCGCCGGCAAAGTGAAAGGCTCTTGCCAGGCGCTCCCGACCTGACCAAGGTTCGGTTCAGACTCCGCAACAGAAGCGGCGTCCGTCAATAGCGTACTGTCAAAGACGTATGGCCACATCACCAGGTCATGGCCCTGCACATCCACCCGGCGCGGTCCCGCATCATCCAGGGTAATATTCCACAACTCCTTTGGCGGCAACGGTAACTGACCCTTGTCCGGCGCATCGTAGTCACGGAAGTAAAGGCGCAGCGTGGTCAGGCGGACCTGTCGCTCGGCCTTTGCGCGCCAAAAATCTTCGCCGGCTGCCATCAGCTCAGCAGCCACACGATCCCGCATCTCTTCGGGATATTCATCCAGCAGTACGCCAACCTCGCCGGCCATGTTGACCGCGATTAACGCGCCTTCTACTGCCGGCAAGCTTGGTGTTGCCGAGATCTCAACTCCCGCCGTCGCATCTGCCTGCGTCGTGGGCGCCTCCGTAGACGGATTCATGTTCGGCGCAGTCACCAATGGCTGCGGCGTGGCCGGCTCAACGGCGGTCACGCCGCCGCTGGGCAAGTCCTCACTGCCCCCCTCAGCACCGGCCTCCTCCTCAAGACTTGCGGTAGGAGCGGCCGTTTCCAGCGCCGGGGCAACTGAGCTAGCTTCGGCGCGCCCTGCCGGTTGGGTTGGGTTGCCGGCGGACTGTTGGCACGCCGCCATGAATAGGAACAAGACAATTACAAGTGAACGTTTCATAGCCATGAAGTTGTATTAAAGGCGGCAACTTTGCGGCCACCGCGGCCGGCCCTGATAGAGGCGTGATTATGTGGTTTGTGACGCCCGGTGTCAAAGAAGACATCACGCCTGCTCACGTTATTGCGGTAAGTCTCATCCGCGTCCCGTCCCGCTGGATAGTTAGGAAGATTGACGCCGTTAGACAAGCGTAAGAACCGTTC